>NZ_JAAKGC010000151.1 GCF_017591665.1 Aetokthonos hydrillicola CCALA 1050
AGTCAGTGTAACTTCTGACTGCTTTCCTCTCTAACAATCAATCCGCGCCTCAGTACTAATGTCTATTTTTTATCTTTTCTTCTATCCGTGCTTTGCTTCTGTCTGAGCTTTTAGTCCAAACTCCAGAGGTAAATCGGATGCGGACAATTCAACGGTGGCGTCACGGGTTGGCTGGTGACAACTTGGGTGTTTCCAGGATTTTTAATATCAACCACAACTTTGACGCGCCCAAAGGTATCGACAATCCGCAACCCGCTAATCTTCAGCGCCCCAGCGCGGATAGGATTGAAGTCGTTGAGCAAATAGGGCGATCGCAGCAGGCTACCCGGCACCTTACTGTTATTAACATTTTCGCTCACCTGTTGCAAAAATGTCTTACCATGAGATGTAGCCCTCAGCCGGGTATCTTTAATCTCCAACTGCATAGTGCGCTGGTAAGTCAGCAGAGCATCGTTAAAGCCGCCGATGCTTTGAGCGAGGCATTTGAGGGATTGAAGTTGTTCGTAAGCTTTCAGCGCCGTGTAAGTGGGGGCATTGGCTGGCGGGTTTTGCCGTTCGTACCAGCTTTTTACTGCGTTAAAATTCAAGCTGATAAAGTCTTCTGTTTGATGTTCTTGAGCCGTTCCCTGGGCTTTGTAATAGTCCGGTAGCAGATGTTTTTTCAAGTAAGCAATGAGATTTTCTTTCAGCAGCGTACTGGCAGAGGGAGTGAGGAAGCTGGCACCGCTGTAAAGATTAGCTATGCCGCCAAAATAATTTGTGTTTTCAGGTGAGAGATCCACTGCATTGACTCGCAGTTGGTAGTTTTCTTTAAGGGTATTAGCATCGTAGTTACGGTTGTTGTTTTGGTTGCTGCGCTTTAGCGGGAAAAATTGCACTGACCACTCTAGTAGGAAGGGATTCCAAGGCTGATTTGTCCATTTGTGGAAGCCAATTTTTTCTCCAGGTGCACGAGCGATCGCGTCCACTGTATTTTTCAGAACTTCCAACGTGTTGTTTTGGAGTTTCTGCAAGTCAATCGTATCGGTGAGCAACTGACATTCCAACAAACTATCTTCGCCCAAGCTACCGTCTTCACCATGGCGATGGCTGGGCGTCACCGCATCCCCCGTCATTAAAATTACTGGATCGCTGGGCTGCCAATAGCGCGGACCAGGAACCACTTTTAGGATATAAGATGGTCTCAGCAAACCGGTTTTTTCGGCTTTACTGCGCTGAATTTCTTCAGGCGATAATGGCTGCTGGTGGAAGCAAACGCTGGCGATATCGCCTGGTAAATTGTCAGCGCAGTTATGGTTACACATCAGGTAGATCGACCCACTGAAGGAACTCTTAGCCTGCAAATAAAGGAAAATCCACCGATCCTTAGGAATTCCCGCCCAATCCAGCGACTGTTCTTTTCCATCGACGTACATTTTTTCCCAATTGCCACCAATCCCACCACTGGAATTAGCAGTAAACCAACTGTCTGCTAGGTGATTTCTAGCATCCAAAAGATAACGCCATCCCCTCGCCACGTTCGGGATTTTAACCCACATTGAGACTGCCTGGACATTGTTCAATCCAGACACTTTGAAATAATTTTGATTCCCATCAAACCGCAAACATTTACCCGCAACAGGCTCTTCAACCAGCGCACAACTCCCTTCGATAGCGATCAGGCTACTGTTAGGAGGATCAACTAGCAAGCGCGATTCTTTATTAAACCGATCAATATCAGCGATTAGGTTATTAATTGATTGGGCAAGTCGGGCAGAGATGGAGTTGGGTTCTGAATTGGGCGCTGAGGCGGTAGCAATTTCGTCTTTACCATCTTTGGTAAAACGCAAAGTCCCTGTATCCGTCATCTCCTCCTGCAAAGCGGGTAAACCGCATTCATTCAGTCCTTTTTGTGTTTCGTCTCTATCCGTTTGGATGAATGCTCGGATTGTTTCACCATCAGGCAAATTACCTTTTGTCAAGTATAAAGCCACCATGTACTTGTACCAGTCAGCATAAATTTGTTCTCGAATCGAACCAATCGTTGCTAACTTTCGGTCGTATTCATGCTGCAAATTGTTGGTAGTATTCAGTCCATCTCCGATGCTAGTGGGTAGTGTCACTTGCATCTGAGCTTCTCCTTGTGCCGCACTGGCAGCCCCAGATTCATTACCTTCTGGTACTACGCGCCAGAGATTCTCTGTAGCTACGGCTATAAAGCCGCTTTCGTGTACCACTTCTCTAAACTTCGGCCCAAAATCCAGTTTTTGCTGTTCTAGGCGATCGCTCAGTTGCAGGGCTTGTAACTGTTCTTCAATAATTTTGCGATTCTCTATGTTACTGTCAAGCTGACTCGCTAAGTAAGCTGCGATTGCTTCTTCTTGCGTGTTGCCAACTGCGATCTTGGGATTGGGAAGAGTTGCGGCTGGATCTGTAAGAGAATTACCTGGCGCAAACGTCAATTGAGAGTAACAGAGAATGCGATCAGGGAAGCTTAGGTTATTGATCGTTACCGTCCAACCCAATTTTTCTTGCAAGGTTTCCAACAGGGTTTGAGCGTTGCCAGAATACTCTGTCACAAATTTTGCCAGGCAATCTTTTTCCCTGTTGCTGTACCAGCCAAAAACATCGTATTTCAAACCCGTTGGTGGGGTTGCTGCATCCTTAAACTCGTCATCGTGGAATCCGAAGACGCTGCGGCAGTTAGGATAAAAACCAGCAAAAGCGGCTTTTTCGTTATCTAAATTATCGACTTTGGCAAAGGGGCCAATTACTGTTAATGCCTCAACATATTGGGCATTTGCAGGCTCAGAAAGCCATTGTGTTAACTCCCATTTGCGTCCTAGAAAACGAAAAGGTTGGCGCTCGTTCCTAGCACTGTCAGGGTGATGAAGAATGTTAATAGGTTCTGTTAACCTATCTACGCCATCCGGGTAGAGGTAATCGCTTTCAATGACCCATTGTTTGTCGTTTTTGTTGCCTCCACGCCGCATAATCAACCAGCGGTTGGGAACGAGGGGAAATGTGATGCCATCGGCTTTTGCAATCCCCTTAATCAGGGCATCTGGCATTGCCCAGTGGAGGTGGATACCAGCTTTCAGAGTCAAGTTGAGATTTTCAAAGGGCGGAGATAATACGCTGCTACTGATATATGCTTTGCCAGAATTTTTTACGTTATTGTTTTTATCGACATAGGGAAGATTCCTGTAGTCAGTCATTTCCTCCATTACCGATGTATTGGCAGGGAGGTACAGTGCATCGAGGTGAATGGGAACGAGGAGAGTAGTCACAATATAGCAATCCTACTTGAAATTTAAATACGCATAGAAAGAACCCCACCCCTTTTTTTCCCTCCCCTTGCCAAGGGGAGGTTAGGAGGTGTAAAAATAATGTGCAGCTTCACCCAAAATTGGTATTAGACTGATAAAAAGCAGTCAGGAGTCAGAATACAGTAGTCAGAATACACCACCCATAAAGGGATGGTGTTTTAACCTCATTTTCAACCCCTATCTTGTGCACTTATAGACGAGGGTTTAAACCAATATTGATCTGCCACTCGCACAGAATTCAGCATGAATTCTGGCTCCTGACTCTTGAATTCTTCTTCATAAAAAGGAGTCAGGAGTCAGAATACAGTAGTCAGAATACACCACCCATAAAGGGATGGTGTTTTAACGCTCATTTTCAACCCCTATCTCGTGCACTTATAGACGAGGTTTTAAACCAATATTGATCTGCCAGTCGCACAGAATTCAGCATGAATTCTGGCTCCTTCTTTATAAAGATAATTGTTGGTTTGAGTATGGTTTTTACCCTGTTAACAACTATTAATTATCAATTTTGATCAATGAAGCTAACGATACCCCGTGAGATAGATGCGTGTCAACCCCAATAGATTAATTGAGGTAAAAAATTATGAACCCTCTTTGACGCTTTTCCTGCTTTTTTGGATTTTTCTGATCCTACAGCAGTAGTATTGAGAACTAGTAGCGCTTCTCAGTAGCGGAGACGCTTCGCGCCTTGGGCGTAGCTATGCCCGTAGGGCTTTACGCGGAAGTCAAAAGTGTTATAAATCAAGGCTTCTGGCTGTTTGAAATGGTCTATTTATTTCTGCGGAAGTGTACTAGTGTGTCCTGATGGCAACACCTGGTGGTGTCTACGAAAAAGTAATTTCTAACGCCCAAGAAGCCAAAGCCCTTGACTCTCGTTTAATTGGTGTGACTCCCCACAACGAAGGAGAAGC
The DNA here is from genome assembly GCF_017591665.1 of Aetokthonos hydrillicola CCALA 1050. Classification (GTDB taxonomy): domain Bacteria; phylum Cyanobacteriota; class Cyanobacteriia; order Cyanobacteriales; family Nostocaceae; genus Aetokthonos; species Aetokthonos hydrillicola. Next base: position 4,223 of record NZ_JAAKGC010000151.1, read on the forward strand.
AGTCTTTATCGCATATATTTCTATTTTATCTGTCGTTGTCTCATCAAACACAGCGATCGCTATTGAGCGCAGCCCTGATATGCTTTTTATATAAAAAACTAAGCGACTACAGATATTGAGAGGAAAAATGTTATGAATACTGAGCGATTTAAAAAGTTTACCATCTTACATTCAAACGATATGCATGGAGACTTTTTGGCAGAAGCATCGGGCATAGCAGAAGGTCATGTTATTGGAGGAATGTCTCTACTTTCTGGATATATCAATAAAGTTCGCCAAGAAGAGAAAAATGTACTCTTTGTCATTTCAGGGGATATGCTCCAGGGTTCAATGATTGACACAGAGTACAAAGGTCTTTCTACTATAGAGGTGATGAATTACCTAGCTCCAGATGTAGTAACTTTGGGGAACCATGAATTAGATTATGGTTTGCCTCATTTACTTTTCTTGGAAAAGATGGCAAATTTTCCGATAGTGAATGCCAATTTATATATTAAAAAATATAACAAACGATTGATGAATCCCTATGTAATCCTGAATGTAGATGGATTCGATATCATGTTCATTGGGATTGTCACAGAAGAAGCTCTCAGAACCTTAAAACGCGATCGCAGTATTGGCACCTTCGTCAGCCTTGAGGACGCTGCCACAGAAATTGGTAAAATTTGTAATGCCTACAAAAATGAGGACATTGATTTAACAGTTCTTCTGACGCACATCGGTTTTGAAAATGATCAACAATTAGCAGCAATGCTAGACCCAGAATGGGGGGTGGATCTAATCATTGGGGGACATTCCCATACCTTTTTAGAACAACCAGATGAAGTTAATAATATCCTGATTACACAGGCTGGAGTTGGTACAGACCAGATTGGACGCTTCGATATTGTCGTAGACGACGATACCAATAGCATTGTGGAATGGAAATGGCAACTTCTACCTGTAGATAGCAATTTGGCACAACCAGATCCCAATATTGAAACTTTGATTGCTACATTCAAACAAGACGTTGATCGCAAGTATAATCGGTTGCTGGGAAGATTAGCGCGTCAACTAACCCATCCTAGGCGCGAAGAAGAAACTGAGTTGGGTAACTTAATCGCTGATATTTTTGCTCAGTGTGATGCTTTGGAGATTGTTCTGGTTGCGAGTGGTGCAATACGCGGCTCAGAATTAGGTCCTCTAGTTACATTGAGCGATCTAAGAACAGTTTTCCCTTATGACGATACTCTTTATAAGTTTAGAGTTAGTGGTGTCCATCTCCCCAAGATATTTACATATATTATGAACCCTGAAAACAAAATGGCAGGTGAAGGTGAGTATTTCCAGGTAAGTAAAGGTATTCAAGCTGTTTACAATCATGTAGACCAGAAGCTTGAATCTTTAATTATTCATGGACAACCCGTAGACGAGGCTCGTGAATACACTATCTGTATTGATGGCTATCGCTATGAAAATTCTCTGGTCAAATTAGGGATAACCCATGAAGAATTAGGCAACCCCAAGGTGATTTCTAAATCCTGCCACGATGTTCTTGAAGAATACTTCGGTTATCATCAAAATCTTAACAGCCAGATCGAAGGAAGATTGATCTACAAATAGCGGGATTTGAGGGGGAGCTTCTCTAATTGTCACTTGAAGCATAAAGATTACTCGTAGTTGTCCTCACTGTTATGAAAGTGCAAAAACGGGTGTAGTTACAAACTGTTGCTAGCCAACTACATTCTGACCACACCCTGCAGAAAGTCGGTGTCAAGCGTCGATTTTAACGAGGCGATGAAATACTGTTAACCCCCTCCGTCCAGCTTTCGATTAATTCAGGTAACACCGTTCTAAGCTTGTCTTGCCAGTCGGGAACAGCTTTTAATTTTTCAGCTAATTCTTCATCTAGCCGGATACATACAGGGCTGCTTGTTAAAGGTTTTTCTCGATTAGTGGTAAAACCGAGTTTATGATTTTTCCGGAATGTCATTGGGTGATATTGTATATATATGTATACTCATATTATTAGCATACTTGGAGGATGTAAGATTCAAGGTTTATCCAGGGGTTTTGACCGTCCCAACCCAGATTGTGTGAAATACTATAGAGCAGAAAACTAAAGAGGCACGGATGCGCAACTGCCTTGAAGTAACATCTTAAAATCCTCCTGCTTTTAAGCTGGGGGGAAGGTCAGTGTATATTAAACCTGAGAGCCGAATTTAAAGAATACCTCTAGCTGTAAAATTAGCAATCATGTCTAAAATTCTTGTTTCCGATCCAATTGACCAAGCTGGGATTGACATTCTCTCCCAAGTCGCTGCTGTTGACGTCAAAACAACCCTTAAACCAGAAGAACTCATAGAAATTATTGGTGAATACGACGCGCTAATGATTCGTTCTGGTACTCGCGTCACCCAAGAAATCATTGAAGCTGGTACACAACTAAAAATTATCGGTCGTGCTGGTGTAGGTGTCGATAATGTAGATGTTCCAGCTGCTACGCGTAAAGGAATTGTGGTTGTAAATTCCCCAGAAGGAAACACGATCGCCGCTGCAGAACATGCGATCGCCATGATGCTCTCTATGTCACGCCACATACCTGACGCCAACGCATCAGTCAAACGCGGAGAGTGGGATCGCAAAACTTTTGTTGGTGCAGAAGTTTACAAAAAAACCTTGGGTGTTGTTGGCTTAGGGAAAATTGGTTCTCATGTCGCCAACGTTGCTAAAGCAATGGGTATGAAACTGCTAGCTTTTGATCCCTTCATTTCCAGGGAAAGGGCAGAACAGCTAGGCTGTCAATTGGTAGATTTAGACTTGTTGGTGCAGCAATCAGACTATATTACCCTACACATACCCAAAACCCCAGAAACAACCCACTTAATCAATGCCGAGATGTTGGCAAAGATGAAACCCACCACCCGAATTATTAACTGTGCTCGTGGCGGTATTATAGATGAACAAGCTTTAGCTGTAGCGATCCAACAAGGTCAAATCGCAGGTGCTGCGTTAGATGTATACGAGTCAGAACCACTAAAAGATTCTCCCTTAAAATCACTAGGAAAAGAAATCATCCTCACTCCCCACTTAGGAGCATCCACTACAGAAGCCCAAGTGAATGTGGCAATCGACGTTGCTGAGCAAATTCGTGATGTACTCTTAGGGCTACCAGCACGTTCAGCCGTTAACATTCCTGGATTAAGTCCCGACGTGTTGCAAGAACTTAAACCCTACATGCAACTAGCAGAAACTTTAGGCAATCTGGTAGGACAATTGGCTGGTGGTCGAGTAGAGTTGTTTAATGTTCGACTACAAGGCGAACTTGCGACAAATAAAAGCCAGCCTTTAGTGATCGCAGCTTTGAAAGGGTTACTTTATCAAGCTCTACGGGAACGGGTAAATTATGTAAATGCCAACATAGAAGCAAAAGAGCGGGGAATTCGCGTGATTGAAACCCGAGATGCTTCAGTTAGAGATTATGCTGGCTCACTGCATTTGGAAGCAACAGGTACTTTGGGTACTCACTCTGTTACAGGTGCTTTGTTAGGTGAAAAGGAAATTCATCTGACTGATATTGACGGGTTCCCAATTAACGTTCCCCCTAATAAGCATATGCTGTTCACTTTACACCGTGATATGCCTGGAATCATCGGCAAACTCGGTTCCATACTTGGCAGTTTTAACGTCAATATTGCTAGTATGCAGGTAGGACGTAAAATAGTCCGTGGTGATGCAGTTATGGCTCTTAGCTTAGACGATCCGTTACCAGATGGGATTTTGTCTGAAATTACAAAAGTCCCCGGAATTCGCGATGCGTACACGGTAACACTATAAGGAGTCAGGAGCCAGAAATCAGAAGGAGCCAGTGCGCCCTTGCGGCGAACCGCTCTTGTTGCACCTGGCGTTCAGGAGTGCTTGGACAGAATTAATTACATACACTGAAGTTCCGTCGCCCATTACCTGTTTAATAGTTATCAGTGATCAAGGCGTATAGTGGGCGTGATAACTGATAACTGATTCACTCAAACAAGAATTTAATTTTCTCCAACTACTGAATTTCTCTCTCCTGACTCCTGACTCCTGACTCCTGACTACTAGACTATGACAAACACTTGGTGGGAAATACAAATTTTATGTGAGCCATCTCTGGAAGAATCGATCTTTTGGAGACTGGATAATTTTGGTTGTCGTGGGATAGCCAGTGAAAAAAAAGGAAGTTCTTTTTTAGTCAAGAGTTACTTACCTCAATTCCAAGCTCACTTATTAGATTTAGCGGCGCTTTCGCTGTGGTTACGTCAAGACGCCCTTTGTTTAGGACTTTCTACACCTGTAACACGTTGGGAATTGATCAATGAGCAAGATTGGGCAAGTAGTTGGAAGCAACATTGGCAACCCCAAGAAATTGGCGATCGCTTCTTGATCAATCCTGCCTGGTTACCGGTTCCAGAAAATAATAACCGCTTGATTCTTCGTCTTGATCCAGGGGTAGCGTTCGGGACAGGTAATCATGCAACAACTCAGTTGTGCTTGGAGTCTTTAGAAATGCGTCTAAGTACAACAATGCCATTTGCTAGTGAACAAACTGAATCTGAAATCATTGCCGACATTGGTTGTGGATCAGGTATCCTTTCTATAGGGGCACTGTTACTAGGAGCTAAGCAAGTTTATGCAGTAGATACAGATCCTTTGGCAGTGAAATCAACCATAGAAAATAGTGAGCTTAATGGGATTGAACCCGAACGCTTGGTGACAAGGGAAGGAAGTGTAGAGGTTTTGACGGAACTTGTCAAAGGAGTGGATGGAATTGTTTGTAATATTTTGGCTGATGTAATTATTAGCTTAGTTCCACAGATGAGCGCGATCGCCAAACCCAATACATGGGCAATCTTCAGTGGCATTTTAATTGAACAATCCAAATCCGTTGCCGAAGCCTTAGAGAAAAACGGCTGGGTAGTTGCTACCCTCTGGCGACGAAAGGAATGGTGCTGTTTAAATGTGCGGCGCGGTATTTAACAGTTATCAGTTATCAGTTATCAGTTATCAGTTAAGAATAATGTGTTTATCCTTGATCAAACACCCCTTGATTACTGATAACTGTTTACTGTTCACTGTTTTACAAAAAAAAGGGAACGGGGAACTCTTAACAGGGAACAGGGAAAGAAAAAAAACGTGACTTTGTGGGTTTAAAGCCCACTTGCAAATAAAGATGTATTTCGAGACGCGCAGCGCTCTTAAATA
>NZ_JAAKGC010000152.1 GCF_017591665.1 Aetokthonos hydrillicola CCALA 1050
CTTTTAACGTTTTTAATAGCCTCTCCTTCTGCTCTTGAGAGAGATGGTTTTTTGCTGGCATATGTCGAGTAGTGATCGCTTGTTTACTTAATCCCACATTATACAATCAAGCTGCGCAGCAGCTTACTTGTGCAAAGATTACGTGATTTGGAAAGCAAAGCTATAGTTGAAAATCTTCAATCAACTACAACTGTACAACAATCCAAACAAGACAAGCGCACAGAATTGTCACAGCCGAATTTTGAAGAGGTAACATCTGCTTCTAAGTCTTTTGTAAATACACAAGTGTTGGATGTAACACAAATACCAATATTAGAGGAATACCACTAATGTCCGAAATGGATAAGCAAAAGTTGCTGGCACAATTCAAGGAGTATGCTGTCTTACATCCGCAGTTGGCAAGGGTCGATGCACATCTGTTGCGTGCAATTCGAGAACCAGCAGGATTTGCTCACGTACTGGTCTATGGGCCTTCAGGTGTTGGAAAGACGACCATGATACGACAAGTTGCCAAACGGTTAAATGAAAATGATATTGGTTACACACCATCTAACGGTTTGGGTATCAACCGTCATATACCTCAATTGCCTCTATTAGTTATAGAAACACGACCACCAGATGCTCAAGTATTTAATCGCACTGACTATTACCGTACTGCACTTAAGCTGTTAGACGAGCCGTTTTATGAGCGTCGAATGCTCGTAGACATTGAAGCGACTGAGACATGGGAGAAAAAAGGGCGCGGACGTAGCAGTAGAACTTCCCAATTTAATGAGTCCCCAGAGCTACGCCATGCATTAGAAGAAGCAATGGTTAAACGTAACGTCCGAGCAGTTGTCTTGGATGAAGCGCAACATTTAATGAAGCTTGGTACTGGAAGCAGCGCTGGCAAGCTTTTAGACCAGTTGGATTGGATTAAATCCATGACGAATGTTACAGGGGTACTCCATATTCTGATTGGTACTTACGAAATTTTAAATTTCCGGAATTTAAGTGGTCAGGCTTCGCGGCGTGGTTTAGATATCCACTTTCCGCGCTACTTATACCAAAACGAAAAAGACCGTCTGGATTTTCAAGCTGCATTATTAGCACTCCTCAAACAAGTACCACTTAATACTGATATTCCTGAATTAATGCAACGATGGCTTTACTTCTACGAGCATTCTATTGGTTGTGTTGGAGTGCTTAAAGATTGGCTTATCCGAGCCGTAGCAGCAGCTTTAGATGATGGAAACGATTCGCTTTCGTTCAAGCAATTACAGGAACACAGTTTAACTTTACCCCAATGTGAACGCATGGCTCTAGATGCTACTGAAGGCGAGCAAAAACTTAGCTACATGGAGAGCCGACGGGAACATTTATGGCATTTGCTACAAATCGGCATGGATTCCCCGGATATACCGGCTAGTGCAGATCCATTGGAAACCTTGCCCACTAGTAGCCCCCCAAACCAACCTCCGTCGTCGCCACCACCCGCAACAAAGCGCACTCGCAAAAAATCAAATACGCCCACTCCTACCACTAGCACTGATGCAACACAAATTGAGATACCTATAGAATCACCCCCAAAGAAAAAACAGACTCGCAAGAAAGCTGCATCTACTACTTCTAATGAAATTGACCAACAGGCACTTGCACAAAACAGCCCCAACCCGATTGAGACTCCAGACGCCCCAGCAATTACAATCGGGGCATCGCCAGAGCTTGGAACTCAAGACGAGAACATGCTTGAGCAAGCAACACCTAATAACAAAAAAAAGTCGGGTACTCGCGTTGGACAACGCAAACCTAAACGAGATACTGTTGGAAAAAGTACCAGTAGTTAAGTTTTTGACCCAACAAATATAAGAACATCGAAAGCTGGATGCAGCGTTCATTGGTATGTCCAGATTGAACGCACAGGTGCTCCCGCATCATAGCTCCCATCGACTCCAACAAGTGGGTCGTCAGTATCCCAAGCCAAGAGGGGGGAGGATTTAGACGCGGCTGCTTTTCCCTGGCGATGAGCTGCTGCGCTTACCCAGCAAGTATCACTCCAGGGAAAAGCTGTCCGACGGCTGAAAGCGAAGCGTGCCTCCCCCCTCGCCCGTGCTCCACCTGGATGCTTCTGTGACCCCAATGAAGCTGCCACAACCTGAATGCTCTGTTACCGCTCCTTCCCCTGCTTCAAAGCTTCAAACTCTTGTTGTTAGTTTGCTTTCCAAAAGTTGGTCTTTTATTGATAATTTTTCTTATTTAAAAACTCATTATTCAGATTATAAATCATATCTTGTCCTAAGTTATTTTCAACCATATTGTATGCCTTGTAGTTAAAATATCGTTGAAATCAATGCCGTTGTTTGTACCGATACTCAAATTTCAATGAGTTCATCGCTCTTTGACTCTTGAGTGCCTTTGAATCTGAGTCCAATCTGAGTTGAGTTTAAAACCTACGGTTGTTTCCAAGGGCTAAGTAGGCTCTTTTTTCAACCATCTGCATGTCACTTTAAAGCATCCGCATGTCCTAAAGTCGACCACAAATCTAGTTTTGACGCACTCCATTTTCTTGGTTTGTATTCAACAACTTATGGACGTAATATGGTTGAGAATTTCGACATCCGGTCACGATTTGACATAAAATGTCATGTTTTGTTTGGCTGCAACCCCTGATATTACCTTTGCTTGGTCAAGCTATGGTTGAAAATTTTGGTCACGCAATGGTTGAAATCACAGCGACGATGGAGAGCTTGTATTGCAAAAGCAGTAATTTAGATTATTCCTTCTGACATCAACGTGTCGCACAGCGGGGGTCATGGTTCTTTCCGCAGTCGGGACAAGCCTGCTACATAATGGCGTTAGAAGCGTTGCTTTCTCACTGTTGGCAACGCAGTTTCAGAAAATTTGGTGGCTGCAACCTTACCGCAACTGCTGTAATCAAAGAACTTCCCTTCCGGGTGAGGAGCAGCAGAAAGGACTGGGTATGACCAAGTGATCGCCGCATTCCTGCAACTGGTGCGATCTCTTTGAAGGCTGATCACTTCGATAACGATTGTAAAAAAGGCGATCGCACCACAAAGTCATCTCTCCCAATTGAGCATCGGCTCAATGAGTATACTGTTTTTAGATTTTGTCGAAAGTAGCAATGGTAAGTTTTTCATTTCCTCTCACTCCTCCATATTTTTTCGATATTATTTCTTGTTCGCGTTAAAAATTTATTCCAAATTTTCCTAAAAATTGAACAAACAATCCATTTTTTTGGTTGCTGTTCTGCTACGAGCTGTTGCTGGTGACGATTTGTCTGTTTGAAGTTAATTATTGTTGGCTTCGCTTGCTGTTTCTCTATATTTAGAATAATTTCCCTAAGTGTCTGTATCTCTTTTTGGAACTGAAGTTGCTGATAAATAGCTAATGAATCCTTCAAGTATCTTAAAGCTCTTGTAATATCCCGTTCTTCATCAGCTAATAATTGTCCCAGCATTGCAAATGTTGCAGCCTTTCCTTGTATATTACCAGTATCTCCATCAATTTCTAGAGAATATTGATATAGAGTAATAGCCTCTTCTATATATCCCCTTTTTACTTCAATAGATGCTATTTCATGCAATGTTGCAGCTTCTGATATAGGATCATTAATGCGTTCAAAAAATTCTAGATTTTTCAGGTGTAGTGGTAATAGAATATCGCCTAAAACATAGAACCCGATATTTGTTGTAGCCTGTACAGCATGTGCAGCCTGCTTCCAAGTACTAACTCCTAAATCGTTGAAAACAGAAGATTTTCGGTAAATCTGTAAGGCTTTTTCTATATCACCTTGGCAAGCTTCTATTCCTGCCATAATAATTGTTTTGATGTCTTCCTCTTCTAAAGGGCATAAATCTAAGGCTTGTTGATAGTGTTCTAAAGCTTTTTTATTATCACCAAGCTTTCTTTCAGACCGAGCAAGGTTGTGAAAAATACGAAAATCTGAAACGATGTTCGCTGTAGCTTGGCAGATTCCAATTACCTCACGAATTCGACGCTGGTTGTACCATTTATCTGAGAGGGCACTAGCAACTTGTGCGGCAATTACTCCTTCTTTCCCCTGCAAGGCCAAACGATGAATTTCTACTAATTGCGCCTCCACAGAAGTTTCAGCCCCTTGATACCAAAGCCCATATAGTACCTGTGCAGCACTAGCATAGAGAGGTTCTGCTTGATCAGGAAACTCTAAAACAGGAGCAAGAATCCGAGAAACACGGTACAGATCACCCTTCCCCTTTCCAATTGGAGAAGGAGAAACTTGGGTAAGTTCTAGTAAACCTAAGGTAATAGCTCGGTAGATATAGTTTTCTAAATTAGGGATATTCCCACAAATGCCTGCAATAGCAGATTGAGGAACAGGTAACTCATACACCAGCGCTAAACTTAGCATTTTTCGTAAGTCATTTGGTTGCTGTTTAAGCAATTCTTCTGCTAGGATGTCTTCGCGGAATTTGCTTTGTGCCTGTTCCATTTCCGCTAACATCGCCCCTTGGTTCAGGTTTTCGGCTTGTAAAATCTTATCCAACCACTCCAACAAGCGTGGATTGCCATCTGCGATCCTCTTAGCACGTTCCTGTAGGTTTTGTGTGACTTCTGAGGTGGAATTGAATGATGCAAGACGGTTGTATTTTTTACGTAAATCTGCTCCACTCAAAGGTGCTAAAACTTCTCGGTACAAACGCTGACTCAAATTCGTTTCTGGTAGTAGAAAGTCGTAGCGAGAGGTGATAACAACTCGGTGCGGAAGGCGGGAATTAACAATAGCTTTTAGTAAAGCCAACAACACATCCACTACTGACGATTGCAAAACATAAATTCCGTCAGCACGGAGTGTTAAATTGGCTTCAAAGTCATCTAAGACAAAGACAAATCGCTGTTGCGGTTGATTTAGTCCTTGCTGCAAAAACTTCAACAGACGCTGCATTCGCGGTAACGTGCCATGTAACAGATCTAATCCAACTTCTGAGGTACACTGTTCCGCCAGCAATCTTAGTAGTTTGGCCTCATCCAAACCGCGATAGACAAATATCCTGTCATAGCCAGTCATTCTTTCTAGCAGTCTTGCAGTTACTGTACTTTTGCCTACACCTCCCATTCCGTGAATCAACACCCCTAATTTACTAGGCATACGAATTGCCTGAAGACAGCGTTGCAACGTCCGCCTCCGTCCAACAAATTCCTGGGGTGTGGCTACCCTCACCGTTTGAGTAGTAGGATCTAAAAACTGTTTGTATGCAGGTTCTGGTGGGAACCAGATTTCATCGCCTAGCGATTCTACTAATGCATCTGGACATTCTCCCCGCACATACAGCCGGAGTAAGTGCCAATCTGTCACTTCAGCTTTTAGCAACTGCTGGTAAGTACTTGCAAGGGCTTGTGTGAGGCGATATCCTGCTGCTAACTTTCCATACAGGTAAGCCGCAGCAGTAGTAGCAGTACGGTCGTACACAGGGCGACCCCAGCCTAAAACGGCTGTAGCACCTTGATGAATCAATTCCTCTGCTAAGGAAGGTACTACCCCAATATCAGCAGCTTGTGCTGTCCGGCATCCGGACAAAAATACTAACTGTGGTGGACGAAAGCGAAATACTTCCCAAATTTCTTCAGCAGTAGCATTGTAGCGTTCTCCGGTTTGTGTTTCGGTAATAAAATATGGGCAACTTGGAGAACCTTCTTTTCCCTGGCGAATCGAAGCATGTCCGGTTATGTGGAAAACATCAAAAACATCAGTGTATCTACTCCAAAGCTTACTTAGCTCAGTAATACAACCACTTTCTTCTACCCGCAAAATTAGGGGAAAATCTTTTGTATCCTCTAAAATTTTGGCTTCTTCCTGCTCAAAGTCCAGCTTAGGTTCTACACCTTCCGGGTCAGTAGCCATAAACAATACCCGCAATGGTCTTGCTTCTACGGCTTTCTTTTCGGTAGCTTTGTCTAGCCAACGTACTGGTAGCACTACAGGATTGACCCGCTTGACTAAAAAATCTTTGCCGTCATGTAACACTTCCCAAGGCAAGTGAGCAAGTTTTTCTCCTGTATCAATTGCTAAAGCTAATCCATCCCTGGGACAGCTTTCAATAGCTCGGCTCAACCAGCGCCCATCTCCATCCAACCAGAAAAATAACCGCTGCCCCATTCCTTCTAGGTCAGGCAAGGGTTTATAATAATTTTGCTCCCCTAATAGTAGTAGATCTTGGATTGTTGCTAAATTTAGCTCTTGCATTTCATATCGGTGCGGTTGCTTACAAAAGTAACGTAGCTCTACCCAATTGTGTTCAACCGCTTTTAGCTGAATGTGGAGGGTTTGCATATCATTTTTCTAAAGCTTTCAGGACTTGACAAATCTCCTCTATTGTTGCTTTTTCCAGGACAATTCTGCCATTCTCGCTTAAAATAACGACATCAAATTGCTTGCCAGAATGAGATTTTTTCCATTCCTGATACCATTTACGTATCTGCTCGGCTAAAGCTACGGTTCCACCGGTAATGCCGACAATGGTAGCAATAACAGCTATCGTACCCTCTTTTTGTTCGGGAGCCTCGGAATTTCCAGATATTCCAGGAATTTGCAGTAAAGCCTCAGCCGCTTCATCTGCGCCTTCGCCCTCAATTCCAATTTGAATTACTGTCATTTTTCACCTCAGGAGATAATAAAACTTATAGCTATACAAATAAATTCCTATGCTCTATCAACATTATTTTTCTAAAAAATAAACTTTACTATACATTAGTAATGCTCTACCGAACACAAGGTTAAGAAATGCTTCCTTAGGTACTTAGCAGTAATAAAATGTTCAGTGTTCACTAGCTTAGAAGATTCGGCACTTGCACAAATTAATTACACCTGTGACTAGTGGTAAAATCTTTTTTTACATTAAAACATCAGCAGCTCTTAAAAAAACTAGCCTGCAAGTCACTAGGGCTTTTTTTAGAGTTTTGTGACATTTTTCTATATGGAAAGCGCCTGGTGATTCTGCCCGATTTAGCGAATGATTTAAGGGCTACCTATAAGTGAGGGTGCAGCGAGTGTACTACGTCGAAATCTTTTTTCTTGAATGGACGATACTTCCATCTACACGCTATACGCCTAGTTCTCGAAGCGATCGCAGTCCTAGTGCAACTGAGCACAATCAAATAAAGTTTTCTTTGAAGAGCGATAGGTGATCGCTCAGGAACTGGATCAAGTTATAGGGAAACAGAGATCGCGCAAGCAGAACCAGAATCACCGAACCTGGGATCAAGATCCAAACTATTCACTCTGCCAAAGGATTGCAGTACCGTGCTGTTATATTTATGTGAGCTGACCATTTACCAAGGCAGTTTGGGGATAATCTAGAAGAGTCCGAACGGAAGTTAATTTATGTTGCTTTGACTCGCCCAGAAGATTTTCTAGCGCGCAGTGCCTCTGGTAACTCACCTTTTATCAGTGAAATTGAAAATTCACATAAAGTTGATTTGGCGTAAAAATAGCGCAAATGGTTCAGGGGGGCCGATTAAAAAACCTTTAGTAGTTGGCGATCGTGTAGTCTGATTTTCCTGCTGCGGAAGTTTATCAGGCGATCGTATTCTACTTAGTGAGGTGGGATCTGGCGATCGCCTTACGCCTACGGTTAATTTTTCTGAAGCCTGGTCGACAGAGGATAGTGTTACTGCCAGTCTGGCTAGATTTTTCTCACGTTACCAGCTTTCAGTTGTTTATTGGTACTTACTTAAAAAATATTTTTAAGGGCGTTCCGTTTAATTGCCCTAAGTAACTCTGTATGTAGCAGTCCTAAATCATTTGTGGAAAAAATAAGTACAGTGTACATCCCACTTCTCTATTGTCTCCGTTAAACCCTATTTCTCTCTTGTCAAGCAGTATCTCCGTGTAATTACTGTTAATTGTATATACACCAATTTGGCATAGTAGAAAATGCCCTAAAATGAAGCTATGCCATGTCACCACAGGATAAACCTCTTACAAAAGATGATTTCATTAACTCTTGCTGGAAGGATCTAATAAATAACAGCGAAAGAAAAGATTGTCGTACTTATTTCCAGGCTTTCTGGAAAAAAGCTCGAGAGGCAGAAGAAGTAGGAAATGTTAGAGAACAATCCGTTTATGCTATTTTAGCAAGTGTAACCAGTCCAGCGATCAAACCTGAGTCAACAGAAGAATTTTTTGCTGACGTTTTCAAGAATCTTACAGATGAACAACTAAACTTTCTTGCTGAAATTGTTGTTGAAATCTCTGATTCTGAACTTCAGGCACGACTAGCAGATATTCTTTGGGTTAAACAACGTAACTATAAGATGGCGCAGTTAGCAGTTTCGACTTATCTACAATCTGCAACAACATTAGAAAATCCGCATGATTGGATTTACTGTTTTGATAGAATCGAACGAGCATTCCATTTAGCACAAAAAATTAATCATAAGAAAGATGAGGTAGTTTTACATATAGAGGCTGTTCTTGATCGTTATAATGGCGAAGACCCTAAGTGGCTAACTTCCAAGTTATTGGGGCTATTGCAAAAATACCGACTTGGAGACCCTATTAAACATGCAAATGTTGCCGAAAAAGCTGCATCCTTTGCAGAATCGGCGAATGATTGGCGTAAGGCAAGAACACTTTGGGAAATTAAGGCGGTATGGCATCGCCTTGAGAAAGACTACGAAAAAGAACGTGTTGCTTCGATGCTAGCTGCTGAGACTTACGTCAAGGAAGCCGAATCTTTTCTTAAAGAGAATCCACCGAGTTACCTAGCCGCATCAAGGTTTATGCAACAGGCTGTTGAAGCTTTTAGAAGCATTAGCGGCACTAAAGAACAAACTGTAAATGCCAGAGCAAGAGCGGAGGAGGTTCATAAGCTCCTTCTTCAATATCAAGAACAAACTCTTAACGAGATGATTGTTAGCTCGCACGAAATTGATGTTAGTGAGTTAGTAGAGCAAGCAAGAAATCATGTTCGGGGCAAAAACTTTCAGAATGCCCTTTTCGCATTAACTCTGCTAGGCGCTCCGACTAATGTTAGTGAATTAAGGAAACAAGTACAAACGCAAGCTTCTGAGTTTGTATTTTCCGATCTCTTTCCAGCAGTCATGGTAAATGAAATGGGTAAGGTTGTTGCTCGTCAACCTGGTTCAGTACTCTCTACTAATCCTGACGAAGCTGAGGCTGCAACTAATTTTCAGATGTATCGGAATGCTATCTACAATCAAAATGTGCAAGCCCAAGCATATATCGAGCCTGCTAGGTATCAACTGGCGTTTGGACTAATCTAGTGTCGACCAGCAATTAACAAGCAGGGGCGCGACAGAGGGACTCAACTTCAAGTTTGAAACTGAGTCAAGCTGAATCATCAGGAAATTAGCCGAAACTAAGCAGCA
>NZ_JAAKGC010000025.1 GCF_017591665.1 Aetokthonos hydrillicola CCALA 1050
TTGACCAGTCGTGGGGTTGGAAGCTCTGATAGTAATTTGGGGGGTACTGTTGGCATCAGAAGGAGATGTGGAGTTGCTGTTAGAAACTTTTGCACTATAAAGGGTTCCTGGCGCTGACTGTGCAACAACCTTACCCGCCAAGTTTGCAATTGCAGCTGTTGCGGCACTGGCGATCGCCAACTGACCAAATCGTCTACGTGGGATTCTTAAATTCATAAATCAAATTCCTAATACTGAATAATGGGATGATTTCAACTATGCAGGCACAACAATGAATGAGCTTGGAGTGGTGGGTTTAACTGCCATACTTGCCAGCACATTGACTGCTATTTGCTTTGCACGATTATCTTCACGAGGATTAGTCACACCATCACTATCTAACCCCCATACCCATTGAATCGAGCCTGTTGAAAACACTTTGGCTCCACTAGGCGCAGTGTAACGAACTGCATTTGATACTTGAGGATTTGCTCCAGGAGGAAAACCTTGAGTGTCGCTGGATGATAGGGTGTTCAATGTTTGCGAGTTAGATAAAGTAATCAATCCGCTTGGCGATGCGTTTCCATTCACTGCATCCCATTCAAAACCCACTAACCCAGTGAGCTTATCACCGTCTTTCAAACCAGTATTGGCGTAATAGGAGTCTGTACTATTTTGAATCACAAAATCGAACCCAGCATAAACATCATCGATATCACCGATGTACATCACTCCTATTAAGGCGCTTTCGGGGAGATTGTTAATTGGATCGCGGAACTTTGTAGTTGGCTCAGAAGTTGTTGCTGCAGCCTTATAACAAACCATCACCCGATTAGCTACCCCAGTTCTCGAGTTCTCAAACCTTACTCGCCAGTACGCGCTATTCGCACTGAAAAACCCTAAATTTATTCCTGCATCGCGAGAGTTCTGAACATTATTGCGCTGCTGTAGCGACCAATATTCATCATGCCCAACTGAGAGAAATACCTTATGAGTCCTCAATAACTGGGAGTTTGAGTGAACATCTACATTAGTCACATAAGTTACATCATAACCTTGAGACTCTAACCACCGGGCCATATTGTACTCCCAACGCAGCAAGTTGTTGAACTCACCAGTTAAAGTGGTCGTTTCTGAGAATGGTCTATCATAAGAAACCTTCACCGCCGCTTGACCATTGATACTATTGAATCCGTACAAGCTATAACCACCAGTGTTGCTGTAAGCCAGAAAAGTATTGAAGCTGCTCTGGAACAAAATATCAGAGGTTCTACTGTCGTCACGAACGACAAACCATATCTGAGATTGCTTACCAGTACTAGAATCAGTTAGCTTGGCAATATACAGACCGCTAGTCCAATCAAGACCAACAAAAAGCGTATAAGAAGTTGACCAATTACACTCCACGAGTCTGGTAGTAGAGTTAAGTGTACAAGCTGGTTGAGCGCTTCCATTGAGTGAACCACTGCTGGTTATCAACCTACCACCATTACCTCCGTAGTAACCTAAGCGATACACATCAATTGTGAATCTTCCACGCCTTGCTAGGGAAACTTTGAAAGCTATAGAGCTGCCTTTATTTACACTTGTGGCTGAGGCATAGCCAGCAATCTCATTTGAAGCTTGATTAGTGATCTTCCAGTTGGTTGTACCAGGTTTTTGATTTTCTATAACAATCGCATTCGCCATAGTAGTAGATACCTTAAAAATAGCATGGTGAGTCAATCCATATGAGCGCTGAGCTTGGATTTCTTACAAGCTTGGCAAGTTAGAATTGACAGAAATTAGATTTAGCTGACGAGCGAACTCTGTCAGCAGATAATGACACACTAAATACAGCATCCTGAACTCAGATTCATCTGAGGTATTCAGCTATGAAGAATTTTTTCTCCAGAGAAGTTACAGAGAAATAGCAAGATTAATTTGCTACCCACTTGCAAACAATTGATACTGAATTCTTGATAGTCAGATGGATAAAAAGTGCATTGCTCGGTTAACGAATGTTTTTGATCTTCAGGATTTATTATCCTAAAAAGGCTTAATAAAAAGTTTAAATGGCTATTATGTCTACAAAATCTTTACTATATTCTCATATAATTTTTATTTTGTTAAGTTTTTTTAGTGTGGAATTTAATTTTTAAACAGCTATTTGATAGCAAATAGCTGTCTCATATCAAAAATTTCTTCCTTTCCCTACTTATCTTTTGGGTTACGGGTTGACCGAAATTTTATACAACGCTTGAGAAAAGTTTGGGTTGACGTGTAATAACGGAGTGAACAAGTTAGGATTGTTAAGTATGCAATCGGCCTCTTCAGTAGAAGAAAAATTTCCATCTGTGAAGGGACCTAAGGCAATGAATGATATATCCAGCCTATGCAAATCATTTAAGGAGCAAGAACTCAGATAAACCACTTTCTTGTCAAGGTTTTTTCCATACAGTAAGTAACTGCGCACACTAAAAATGTAACCAATTTTTTCGCCCGGCTTCAATTTCTCTGACACATATTTGTAGGTATCGCCATAGATACTAGCGCGTTCAAACCCTCGTTGTTCACGAATTCCGTAAGTTATAACTCCTATTGATAAACCTAACATCACCCATGCAATTAAGTTAGGTAAGGTTACTAGAAAATCCTCTTTGAAGGGAAGAATAAAAAGAGTACAGAATGCTTCCCAAGTATAGGGATAGTAACCAATTTGTTCCACCATGGATGTGGCAGCAGTGAATCTAGCAAATTCAGGAAGCTTTGTAAATGAAAAATCTTGATACCAACGTGCCATTGATGGGAGATGGTACCACAGTGAATCGGAGTCAATAATAGGCTGAACCGCTGAGTACAAAAACAAAATAATACCCAAGCTAGTAATGTAAAATATTAGGGTTAGCTCAGGAGTTGCTGTTAATTGCTGACTCAATGGCCTAATTACCGAAATTCTCAAGAAAGAACGCCTAGAACATATTAATAATCCAAGTCCAGCCACCAGCATCATCGATTCCATCCACAATACTGTCCAAATGTTGAACTGACCCATCAATCCCAGCAATAGAGCAATACATACCTGAATTCCACTCCAAATTGTCAAGAAGCTAAGGAGATGATACGCTGACAGTTTATGAAGGTCACTATTGTGCCCTGCCACTGTAAAAGCTAGGGATAGACCAGCAGGACCAAAAAAGATGACTGAAAATAGGATGATCTGAAAAATATGATTAATCAAGGGCATTATTAGACGTGACGCTAAAAATATCAAATTGTTATAAAAAGCTACTAGAACATAGCAAAGCAGATTTGTTCTTGTTATTGAGGAGATGGCTTTCGTGGCTCAATAACCCCATGGAACTATGAAATTTTTACCAAACTCCAGATCAATAAGAGAGAGCGGACAAACGCTCGCTGCTGAGATCGCGGATGAATAAAGACTTTGAATACTTCGACTAAATCAAAGATTTAATGATCCTCAATCAGCGCTAGTTTTGAACCTGCGACTAATTGATTTTGGTGGATGCAGGTTGACTTGTGATTTTTTTTGCACCATCATAATACAATGATGCAACACAACAACACAACCATCAACTATCAATTTTATAAAAAGTTTATATAAGGTTGTTTTTTGTCACGGATTGTACAATCCGTGACAAAAAACAGCATCTGGGTATTTTGGTGAAATGCGGATGCGGCAGGGGTTCTAAAAAACTTTGTGATCTACTGATTGTTAACTATACAGGCAAAGTATTGGAATCAAAGGTTAATCTAACTCTCTCCGTCCTTCCAAAGCTCGTGCAAGAGTGACTTCATCAGCGTACTCCAAATCTCCGCCTACTGGTAAACCAAAAGCAATCCGCGTCACCTTGGTAAATGGCTTGAGTAATTGACCAACATATAACGTTGTTGTCTCACCCTCAACACTCGGACTAATCGCCAAAATCACCTCTGATGGATTTTGTTGACTGACTCGCCTTACCAAAGCTTGTACAGTTAACTGTTCTGGACCAATACCATCTATTGGGGAAATTACTCCACCTAAAACATGATACTTGCCTTTGTACTCACGAGTTTTTTCTAAGGCGATTACATCACGAGAATCTGCTACGACGCAAATAGTACTGTTATCACGGTTAGGGTTGCGACAGATTTCACAAACTGGCTCAGCTGATAGGTGAAAGCAGACAGAACACAAACCAACCTGCTTTTTTGCATCGATTAAGGCTTGGGCCAAAGCTTGTACTTCTGTTTCTGGTCGCTTTAAAATATGCAAGGCTAGGCGTTGAGCAGTTTTTGGTCCTACTCCTGGTAAGCGTTGCAGTTGCTCAATTAATCGTGCTAAAGGGCGTGCGTAAACCGTTGTCTTGTCTCCAAAATATTTGACTATACCAATATAGCAATCCGGAAGGAGTTCTAGACGTGAGAAATGGGGGTTACAAAAGAGCGATCGCGCTATTAAATTAAGTAGAGCGTTTAGGGTGACGAGAATTGACACTAGATTTTTGGGCGAGAACCAACGGCACTTGGATCAATGCCGTCAGCGTTATTGTAGGTACAACCACTGGTTTACTCTTAAAGAAGCATCTCCCCTCGCAGATGCAGAAGATCATCACACAAGGAGTGGGGTTGATCACCCTATTCATTGGATTTCAAATGGCTAGCAGCTTGACTCAAGTGAAGAATAGCCGGGTTGATGGTGTAGTATTGGGACTAATCGCGATCACATTGGGAGGTGTTTTGGGTGAGTGGTGGCGACTAGAAGAAAGGCTGTATTCTATTGGTGAGGTACTCAAAGCACGCTTTCAAGGTCACGGACACTTTACAGATGGCTTTGTAGCTAGTAGTTTACTATTTTGTGTTGGACCTATGGCTTTAATCGGCAGTCTTAACAACGGTTTAACGGGGAATAACACACTACTCATGCTTAAGGCGACGATGGACGGAATTAGCGCGATCGCTCTTAGTAGCAGCTTTGGTATCGGAGTAGGGTTTTCATCTGTAGTAGTGCTTTTGTACCAAGGTAGTGTCTCCCTCATAGCTGGATTGTTACTCCAAGTCTTACCGAACCCAACCAATCATCCCTGCTTGTTGCTAATCACAGGTGTAGGTGGTTTAACAATTTTAGGATTGGGATTAAACTTATTGGCAATAGCGCAAATTAGAGTAGCTTCTTTACTACCAAGCTTAATTATTGCACCTATGCTTTACTTATGGCTGAGATAGCTAGCACCAACCAAACAGCACTCCCTATCAGGTGCTAGGTATTCTCTATTCTTTATGTTTGCCTGAATCGGAATAGTAATTACAAACTCTGACCACTCACCAGGTTGAGAATTCACATCAATTTTTCCATGATGTTCTTCAACAACAATTTTATGGCAGATTGCTAAACCTAATCCTGTTCCTTTACCAGAGACCTTGGTAGTGTAAAGATAGTCGAACATTTGTGCTTTAACGTGTTGTGGTATACCTGTGCCATTATCTTTAATAGCAATCACTGCATATTGTTCATCTTGGCTAATATTTGTTGTCACGGTAATGGTATTAGGACTTGAGTTAATTTCGTCGAAAGTACGTCCTATATTCGATTCTTCCAAAGCATCAATTGCATTGGCTAAAATGTTCATAAATACTTGATTAAGATGACTTTGTAAGCACTCAATTGGCGGTAAGTCACCATAATTTTTGATCACTTTAATATCGGGACGATGTTCATTAGCTTTTAAGCGATGTTTTAGAATTAAAAGAGTACTATCAAGTCCTTCATGAATATCGAATGCGTGTTTTTGTAGTGTATCTGTGCGGGAGAAACTTCGCAAACTATGACTAATATCAAAAATACGTTCAACCCCTATTTCCATTGAATTCAACAGTTCAGGGAAGTCTTGTTTTATATATTCTAAATCAATAGATTTAATTGTTTTTTGAATGACTGCACTAGGCTCGGGATATTCTGCTTGATACAAAGCAATAAGTTTCAATAAATCGTGTAAGTATTGTTTAGCTGGAGAAATATTACCAGTGACAAAGCTGATAGGGTTATTGATTTCGTGTGCCACTCCAGCAACTAGATTACCCAATGCAGACATTTTTTCACTTTGTATAAGTTGGATTTGCATGTTTTGCATTTGCTCTAGGGTATACATGAGCCTCGCTGTTCGTTCTGCTACCCGGTTTTCTAGTTGTTCATTAACTGTTCGTAGTTCTTGATTGAGGTTACATAGTTGTAAATGCACATTGACTCTTGCTAAAACTTCTTCTTGTTGAAAAGGTTTGGTAATATAATCAACTGCCCCCAAAGAAAACCCTTTAACTTTATGTTCTGTTTCACTCAAGGCAGTCATAAAAATTACAGGTATATTTTGAGTGCTTTGAGTACTTTTAAGACGACGGCAGGTTTCAAAGCCGTCGATCCCAGGCATCATCACATCTAATAAAATTAAATCTGGGGTCACTACTTCTAGTTTTTCCAATGCACTCTCGCCGCTCTGAGCAATAAATACTCGGTGCCCTTGTGATTTTAAACAATCGAATAAAACTTTAATATTAGTGGGGTTATCATCTACGATTAAAATCTGGTTAGGTTGAGTTGTAGACATTATTTTACCTCTGCTATTGCCTGCTGAATAAATTTGAGAATTGCTACTTCATTCATTTCCTGAAGCAGTTGTAATAATTGGTCAGCAAATGGCTTGTAGGATTTATCTAACAGTAGAATACGTTGCACTTCTTGTTCTAGGGTGTCAATATCACCCATGCGAGCCGCTTGTTGCAAGATTTTTAACTCTTGAACACAAGGAAATACAAAGACAATAGGATTCTGAGGATGAACGGCGCAAGAAAGAGTTTCTGATTCCTGAATCCAAGTTAAACCCAAGTGAAAACCCAACTGTTCTAGCAATTCATCAGATTGAATCGGTTTGGGTAGAAAACCATTGCAACCTGTGGCTTGGCTCTGTTGACGGTTAAAATCAAACACGCTGGAAGAAGAGGCAATGATAACAGTGTGCTGAAATTGAGGAAGCGATCGCAATTTTTCCACCATCTCTAGTCCATCCATCACTGGCATAGACAAATCGGTGATAATACAATCGGGTTGATGGATGAGTGCTTGCTCTAAACCTTCCTCACCATTACTGGCTTCAATTAACTTAAAGTCTAGTGGTTCTAATAGGTTGTGAATCACAGAACGATTTTCCCAACGATCATCAACTATCAAAATCTGCCGACGTTTACCTTCATAAGCGACAATATTTTGGGTAGTCTTGTGAGTATCAATTTCTAGCGACTGTGAAGCAGCGATGACATTCACATCAAACCAAAAAGTACTACCCTCTCCCAAGGTGCTTGTTACATGGATCTGGCTACCCATCATTTGAGCAATTTGATGACTAATTGCCAGCCCTAACCCTGTGCCCTCAGTCATGCGGTGGCGATCGCCAACTTGCTCAAAAGGCATAAAAATCTTTTTTAATTGCTCTGCTGTCATCCCCACTCCCGTATCTCTCACTTCAAAGCGTATACAATACCTACCTTCAATGGATTCATCTACAACACCAACTCTAAAAAACACACCACCTTTATCAGTGAACTTGATGGCATTACTCAATAAATTAATTAATACTTGTCGTAAACGTTTTTCATCAGTATGGATGTACTGAGGCAATTTGTTTAATGCTTCGTATCTAAACTGGATCCCTTTTTGTTCAGCACGAACGCGGCAAATTTCTACAATGCTGTTGAGGAAGCCGATAAATGGAAAATCTTCAGTAACTAGTTCTAACTTACGCGCTTCTATTTTAGAAAGGTCTAAAATATCATTGATTAATGTCAGCAGGTGAGAACCACATTGGTAAATAATATTGAAAGCATCTTGTTGTTTTGGTGTAGATTGTTTTTCACGCATCAGAATTTGGGCATAACCCAAAATCCCATTGAGAGGAGTTCTTAACTCGTGACTCATATTAGCAAGAAATTCGCTTTTAGCCGCATTAGCCGCATCTGCAAATTCTTTTGCATCTTTGAGTTCAGCAGTTCGTTCTTCAACTCTGTGTTCCAACAACAGATTAGTTTGTTCTAATTCTTGATTAGTTTTTTGTAAAGTGATAAAGGCGTTTTGCAGTTGTGAAGCCATACTATTAAAAGCTATGGTTAACACACCAAGTTCATCCTGTCGGTTTGTGGGCACCGTTTGCTCAAAGTTTCCGTTAGCAAAAGCTGTTGCAGCATCTTTTAGCCTAATAATTGGTTGAGTAATCCATCGAGCTGTAATAATACCAACCACTAGAGATATTAGTAGGGCTAATAGCGATAAGATAATAGTATTACGGGTATTTTGATGAATCTGTCCCATAAAGTCAGCTTCTGGAACTGCCTCAATCACTAACCAATTTAACCCAAACTCATCTGTCCAAGGCGCAACCTTGACAAAAATGTTTTGTCCTTTTGCTTGAAATTGTATATGTTGATCACTCTGAACTTTGTTAAAATCAAATAATGCTTTTAAATGCTGGGCTGTAGTCTTGATTAGAGGATCATCACTTTCTTCTGCTTTTATACGTAGAATTTTGCCATTCTTATGTTTAAATGGAGGCTGAGCATTAGAGTTAGCAACTAGAAGTCCGTTGCGTTCTAAAATAAACACTCTACCATTTGGGCTAATCCTGATATCTCGTAAAAAACGGCTAATCAGTGAAAGCTTTAAATCTGTTCCTAAAACACCGATTAAACGGTTTTGGGGATTATATACTGGATAACTGTAAGAAATGGAAATAGCGTCTAAGTTTTGCCATTGGTAAATTTTACTCCAAATCGGCTTACCTGCCTTAACTGCATCAGTATACCAAGGGTCTAATAACGGGTCTGTATTACAAGTCTTTAATAGCTTACCTCTCGTACCGTCAGAATTCATGTTATAGACAGACATTTTTCTATCACCTGAACTGTCTAAAACCTCAAGATTAAAATTAACTCGTTCTCCATCTTTTTTATCTTTCAGTATGCCTGTAAATTTTCCATTCACATGACCAAAGTTAATATAACTAATATTAGAGTTTTTGATTTGCGTATAAAAATATTTTTCTAAAACATCCGAATTGTGATAATCTAAGATGCCTAAATTTATTAAATCATTATTAATTTTATTGATATAAACTGGAAGCTTTAAGTAGGAGTCTAAATGGAGAAAAACCTTAGAATTAACTTCACTTTGCAACTCGATAACTAAATCGTTAACTGTTTTCTGGCCATTCTTGAAGGAGAAATATCCGACTAACACAACAGTGATGCAAATTTGTATCACAAAGGGAACAATCAAAATTGTTCTTAGTCGGAGTCTGCGAAATATGGTTTCTGTACTTTGGTCCAATAATTTTCTAAGTTTAGTCATGATTATTTTTTAATAATATTATTCACCTGCTTTGTGTTTTGAAATTACCAACTTAATTAAAGACTAAGAAATCATCGTTAGTGAACTCTTTTCTTTATAGTTCCATATTTACCAAAAAATATAAGGATGTTGTAAATTTTGTGTTGATTATTTATAAATTGAAATTTCTGAAAATTAGGTATAGACTAGCTATTTTCGATATTGATTCTATAGATTATAGATATAATTATACATGTTTCTATATTGCCCTTGTTTTTCGTAAAAATATCATGAGATTTTAAAGTTCAAATAAAGTAATGGATGAAATTCTGCTTAAGAAAACATAGAAATTTTTACAAACTCTCTGCGTATACGTTATGAATAGATAATAGACAGCACACGACAGAGAGATTCCAGCAAATTTACCTTTAACTAGTGCAAAGATGAGATATAGTCTATTTAAATATGCAAAAATAGTTTATAGTTGCTTCAATTTTGTGGAATACAAACAAGAAATTCTTTATCAGACAATCATATTTTATAAGTACTAACACGATTGAAAATCGTACATTTCATATGGTTTGATTAATATCACAATATCTTGAATATACTCGAAAATAATACGTTTGGAGTACTCCATGTTAATTTCAATAGAAAATATTGAAGATCTTCTTCGCTCAGAATTTCGCAAGCAGGTTATTGCAGTAGGAATTAAAGATGCAGTAAAATTTTTGCGGCAATGGTTATACCTCTCTAGTCAAGTTGCTCGATTACACGGAGCAGCATTAGCCAGAGTAAATAGCCCAGACATCCAATATTTGTTAGCAGAAATAGCATATGGTGAGTGTGGCTCTGGCAATAGAAATAAAATTCATAGTAAATTACTGCATGAGTTAATTAACCAGTCTCCTTATGCAAAACTAATTACTCAAAATGTGGATATCCTCTTAAACCAATTTTTTGAAGCAACAGTAAGCAATTTATGCCGGATGAGCCAGGATGAAGCTATTGGATTCATCGTTGGCTTAGAAGCTCCTGCCTATGATATTCTAAATATGCTCAAGAAATCTTGTATGGCTGTCAACATACCAGAAAAAGCTGTAGTAGAGTCAGAGTATTTTATCATACATGATGCTGTGGAGAAAGAGCATCAAAAAGCAGGACATGAAGCTATAGAAATTATTATGTCTAATAGATGTGAATTAAGCAAAATTCACAAGGGTGGCCAATATGCAATTAACTTCTTAGCTACGATGGTAGGTAATCCTCTGACCTAAAAGCAATAGACTTTTAGGGGTGGACAGCTGCTCACCCCTATCTCATTGAGATATCTAAATTAAGCTGTTCCTAATATTAACCTGGCGGCCATGCCATTTGCCGTCCACCTAAAATATGCAAATGCAGGTGAAAAACAGTTTGACCGCCATCAGAACCATTATTGATAACTATGCGATAACCGTCTGTTTGTAGTCCTGCTTCTTCAGCAACCTGCTTAGCTACTAACAATAGATGTCCCAAAAGGTTACAGTCGTCAGGCTCAGCTTCAGCTATGTTAACAATAGGTTTTTTCGGAATGACGAGAATGTGAACGGGTGCTTGGGGGTTAATATCTTTAAAGGCAAGCGCTAAGTCATCTTCGTAAACAATATTGGCTGGAATTTCCCGCCGAATAATTTTACTAAAAATTGTCTCTTTCGTATTACTCATCAATTTACCAAAATAAATAAACGCCCTCAACCACTTTATCAGGCTTGTGCTTGTTATTTAACCCCGAAAAATTTGAAAAACTGTAAGTGTTTATACGCAGTGATATTTGCTGGAATTTGGGAATATTAAACAAGGAGTCAGAATTCAGAATACAGGAGCCAGAATAAATGAGATTCTGACTCCTGACTCCTGACTCCTGAATTCTTTCTATTAAAATCATCACTAAATCAAAGATTCCTCTATGTTAGCTAGAGTCTGGAGCGCATCAATTGTAGGTATCGACGCTGTAAAAGTAGGTGTCGAGGTCGATGTCTCGGGGGGATTACCAGGAATTATCGTTTTAGGACTTCCAGATTCAGCTATTCAGGAGTCACGTGAAAGGGTGAAAGCAACTCTGAAAAATGCTGGCTTTGCTTTCCCTATGAAAAAGATTGTCATTAATCTGACACCAGCAGATTTACGCAAAGAAGGTCCCTATTTTGATTTGCCTATTAGTATAGGAATTTTGACAGCTTCTGAGCAACTCAGTGCCGAGTTGTTGGGAGATTTTCTGTTTTTAGGGGAAGTTTCTCTTGATGGTACATTACTTCCTGTTGCGGGTATTTTGCCTATTGCTGCTAGTGCGCAAAAGATGGGAATTACTGGTTTGGTTGTTCCTTATGACAATGCACAAGAAGCGGCAGTCGTCGAAGGACTAGCAGTCTACGCTTTTAACAAGCTATCAGAGGTCACTGATTTTGTAAATAATCCAGGGCGCTACAAACCTGTGCAGCTTGATGATACGCTCAAAGAATTACATACAAGATCTTTACAAGCAGATCTGAAGGATGTAAAAGGGCAGATCCATGCTCGTCGTGCTTTGGAAATTGCAGCGGCAGGTGGACACAATTTGGTATTTGTGGGACCACCGGGTAGTGGTAAGACGATGTTAGCGCGGCGGTTACCTGGTATTTTACCACCATTATCTTTTCCTGAAGCTTTAGAAGTGACTCGGATTCATTCGGTGGCTGGTTTATTAAAAAACAGGGGGTCTTTGGTACGCGATCGCCCTTTCCGTAGTCCACACCACTCGGCTTCTGGTCCTTCTCTAGTTGGTGGTGGTAGTGTTCCCCGTCCTGGAGAAATCTCTTTAGCTCATCAAGGTGTACTTTTTATGGATGAACTCACCGAGTTTAAACGTGATGTTTTAGAATTCCTACGTCAGCCTTTAGAAGATGGCTCTGTAACAGTTTCCAGGACTAGGCAATCTGTAGTGTTTCCAGCTAGATTTACATTGGTTGCTAGTACAAATCCTTGCCCTTGTGGTTACTACGGCGATACTATCCAAAATTGTACTTGTTCTCCTCGGCAACGGGAGCAATATTGGGCAAAGCTTTCTGGCCCTTTAATGGATAGAATTGATTTGCAAGTTGCAGTTAATCGTCTCAAACCAGAGGAGATTATTCAACAGCCCACAGGAGAATCATCTGCACAAGTTCGAGAACGGGTACAAGCAGCACGCGATCGCGCCGTACATAGGTTTAAAACTGAATCAAATTTACGCTGCAATGCACATATGCAGAGTAGCCACCTTCAAAAATGGTGTGTATTGGATGATAGTAGCCAGAACTTATTAGAAAGCGCGATTAGGAAATTAGGCTTATCGGCAAGGGCGAGCGATCGTATTCTCAAAGTAGCACGTACCATTGCCGATTTAGCCGCGGATGATGACTTAAAACCCCAGTACGTTGCTGAAGCCATTCAGTACCGTACGATAGATAGAATGCAATGAAAAGGAGTCAGAATTCAGGAGTCGGAAGTCAGAATAAGAAAAATTTTTCTTATTCTCCATGTTAAAAACACATTCTACTTTATACGATGATACATTCTGTATTCTGTATTCTGTCTCCTGAATTCTTAATAACTATTATTCCGGTTGCAGATCTACAGTATAGACAACTTTACCGTCTATATTGTGTAACGATACCGTCATTACCTCTGTATCACTGTTGATTTTGACGCTACCAAAGAATTGCAAACCATCACTTGGGGGTCGATTTGCTTTCAAATCAGAGGGTATACTGTTGAACTTGACTTGTGGACCAAAGGTATTATCGAGTTGGTTAGGACCAAAAGTACCAGCGTTGAGGGGACCTCCAACAAACTCCCAGAAAGGTTTGAAGTCGGTAAACTGAGCTTTGTTAGGGTCGTAATAGTGAGCGGCTGCGTAATGTACATCCGCTGTTAACCAAACAACATTCTTAATATTTTCGCGGTTAATAAACCGTAGCAGATCAGCAAGCTCTAATTCTCGTCCCAAAGCTGGACCATCTCCATTAGCAAAGCTTTCGAAGTTAACTGGACCATCTGCAACTATCAGTCCAATAGGCATATCACTAGCGATGACTTTCCATGTAGCTGTTGATTTCTTTAACTGTTTTTTCAACCACTCTACTTGTGTCTCGCCAATAAATGCTGTTTCTGCACTTGCTTGTGTTTGTCGATTTGGTGAATTTGGTCCTCGGTAGCTGCGCTCATCAAGCATGAAAACATCTAGTAATTCATTATACTTAAATGAGCGGTAAATTCTTGAAGGCTCTTCTTTATTCAAGCGAATAGGAGCGTACTCCAAAAAGGCTTGCCTTGCGCGTGTTGCTAACAAGGAAACATCCTTAACTGTATACCGGTTATCATCCATAATGATTTGTCCTGGGTACCAGTTGTTGCGGGTTTCATGGTCGTCCCATTGTAGTAGTAAAGGAACTTGGGCATTAAAGCGACGGATATTGTCATCTAACAAGTTGTACTTGTAATTACCACGAAACTCTGCTAAACTTTCCGCTACTTTTGATTTTTCTGGTGTGGTGATATTTTTCCAGATGCTACCGTCGTCCAGCGTTACTTGGGATAGGATAGGGCCATCAGCATAAATGTTGTCGCCAGAATGGATAAAAAAGTCTGGATCAAGTTTACGCATGGACTCATAAATTTTCATGCCTCCAAAATCGGGATTAATACCCCATCCTTGACCAGCCGTATCACCAGACCAAGCAAAAAATACATCTCGACGACCTGCACGAGGAGTTCGGAAAGTACCTGTAACCGGTTCGCTGTAAACTGTTGTATTATCTAAATCTTGAAAAAGCACTCGATAATAAATCTGCTCATTTAGTGGCAAATCTTTAAGATAAACCCGTGCTGTAAAGTCACTATTTTCTAGCGCATTTGGTCCAAAAACACGCCGCGCACCACGGAAAGATTCATCTGTCGCGTATTCTACGATCATTTTAGATGGTTGATTGCTGCGACTCCAAATAACAGCATTCCTCCCATTAATATCCCCGCTAGCTACCCCATAGGGTATGGAGGGACGTACTTTATCAGATGTGATAATGGCAGGTGCTTGAGCTAAAGATTTTGATACAAGATTGGTGCCAATAATTCCTCCACTTGTGAGGGCTGCGCTTATTAAAAACTTCCGACGGCTAAGGTTTATGGGAGATTTAGAGTTCATAAAATCAAAAAATGTAGTTTAAAATGCTCTATGGAGTTTCACGAAACCAACCCAGGGGTTACTAATAGGGCGCTTTTTTAGACGTAAGCCCAGATTTCAATGGTTAATCCACAGCAATAGAGTTGTAACAAACTTGCATCAGTGCGCTTTGATTTTGTACTCTAAGGCATCTTTATTAAGACTCTTTTAAGGAAAAACTAAAGAAAAATGGCATTTTTGTTAAGGTGAGACTAAAAATCTATACCTATCACCTAAATTTTGCTACCTATCAAAAAGGCGTACGCCGTACGCCCAAGAAACTGTATTTGTTATTTTGTTTTATCTTGCGGTTCACGATGTCAAGCTTTAAGTAAAGACTCTGCACCATCAATCCAAACTTCTGTACCAGTGATGTGCCTGGAAGCATCTGATACCAAAAAGAACACTAACTGTGCAACCTGTTCTGATGTTCCTGGTTTACCATGTGTTAACGGAATCTTCCCTTCAGGAAACTCAACAGGATCATGAACGTGTTCTAGATCTCGTTTTTGCGTACTATCGTCAATATTTGTTTCAATAGCACCTGGACAAATGACGTTGACGCGAATACCGTCTTTAGCAAGTTCCAACGCTACCATTTTGGTAAAGGCAACTTGTGCTGCTTTGGTGCAAGAATAAGCAGTTGCACCGCTGTTACTGAACATACGTGTGCCATTCACAGAAGAAGTGATAACTATAGCACCACCCTGCCTTTTCAGGTAAGGCACAGCATACTTAACAGTTAAGAAAGTTCCTGTCAAGTTAATGTTGATTGTTTTATTCCACTCTTCGGGTGCTAATTCATCTATAGGTGCCCATACACCGTTAATACCAGCGTTAGCAAACACTATATCTAAGCGTCCCCACTTATCTATAATTTCTTGGGTTGCTTGCTCCATTTGCTCTGGTTGAGAAACATCAGCAATTAACGGTATTGCTTCACCATTTTTGCTTTGAATTTCAGAAACAGTTTCTTCTAGCTCATCCTTTGTCCGTCCTAGGGCAGCGACTTTTGCGCCTTTTTGTGCAAACAACTTCGCTGTTGCTTTAGCAATTCCAGAACCTGCTCCTGTTACGAGGGCTACCTTATCTGTAAGCTCCATAATTTTTTTATTATTTCAATTTTTCATAACTCCCTAGCTATCTAACATTACGCTC
Organism: Aetokthonos hydrillicola CCALA 1050; assembly: GCF_017591665.1. Classification (GTDB taxonomy): domain Bacteria; phylum Cyanobacteriota; class Cyanobacteriia; order Cyanobacteriales; family Nostocaceae; genus Aetokthonos; species Aetokthonos hydrillicola. The sequence goes on from NZ_JAAKGC010000025.1 coordinate 15,708, forward strand.
ACCTTTAATTCATACCGCTAGCGGAAGAAAGTTTTAATTACCAAGATAGTACGGGAGACTGAAAGCTCCGTCTCTTCAACACCATACTTGCTGTATTAAAAATAGCTTGACTAATGAGCACAAGTACACTCTATATATGAAGCGGAAATCGAGCAGGTAAGATTGGAGGAGCGACCCTCCAATCTTACCTGCTCTGGCGGAAGCTAATTCAGAGGGAGTATCAAAGACCTAGCTGATTGCCACGCTTATATTGCTCATAAGCTTTGTAAAACAATCCAGCAAGAGTAACAAATATGAGACCTAGAACAATACCATCAAGTAAGGGTTCTACCACGTTAAATCTCCTTGGTACAATTATTTCGATAATTTACTTCTCACCCTTGATTTTACCAAATGTGGCGTGAATCCCGCATCTGGAAATGTTTTTCGGCTAAGAAGGGGTCTCAAAACCCCAATTTGTGCTTGCAGACACAATCAAGAACTTTTAAGCTATGTGTATGAAAAGAAAACTTTCTGTACACTTTGTCTTAAACAGCAAACCTTTTGGATAACCAGATTAGCAAACCCAAAATTCTGATTCAGCATATCGCTATACTGGCGCTGGCAATTGTGCTAGCAGTCGTTTTGGGCATTTTTGCTGTTAACATATATAGAACCTCTGATCCCTACGTTAGAAGCGTTCTATTACTCAAGGGCGACCCAACTCAAGGACACGCTATTTTTCAAATTAACTGTGCTGGTTGTCATGGATTGGAAGCTTTTGGTTCAGTTGGGCCTAGTTTACAAGCCGTCTCTAAGCGAAAATCTCCATATGGCCTAATTCATCAGGTTATTAGTGGAGATACACCACCAATGCCTAAATTCAAGCCAAAAGTTCAAGAAATGGCCGATTTATTAAGTTATTTAGAAACTTTATAAAATCAATCCTTAAATTTTCCCCTTTTGCTCCCCCTGCTCAGAGATCCCTCTCACAGAGTTAGTCCAACGCAGTCTACAATAGTACCCTGAATCAAGATTAGCCAGAATTTTTGATTTTATGACTTCTTCAGCTTTAGTCAAAACCGAGTATGAGGCAATTATCGGGCTAGAAACCCATTGTCAACTCAGTACCAACACAAAGATTTTCTCGAATAGCTCTACGGCCTTTGGTGCTGAACCCAACACTAACATCGATCCAGTTTGCATGGGTCTACCTGGAGTATTACCTGTTCTAAATGAAAAGGTTTTAGAATACGCCGTCAAAGCTGGTCTAGCATTGAATTGTCAAATTGCCAAATATAGTAAATTTGATCGCAAGCAGTACTTTTACCCAGACTTACCAAAAAACTACCAAATTTCTCAATATGATTTACCTATTGCTGAACATGGTTGGTTAGAAATCGAGTTAGTCGATGCTGACGGTAATCCAAGGCGGAAAAAAATTGGCATTACTCGCTTACACATGGAGGAAGACGCTGGAAAGTTAGTCCACGCTGGTAGCGATCGCCTTTCAGGTTCGACCTACTCTCTAGTAGACTACAACAGAGCCGGTGTGCCATTGGTAGAAATTGTCTCAGAACCTGATTTGCGCTCTGGACAAGAAGCTGCTGAATACGCTCAAGAATTACGCCGCATTTTGCGGTATCTTGGTGTGAGTGATGGCAACATGCAAGAAGGTTCTCTACGCTGCGATGTCAATATTTCTATACGTCCTGTTGGACAAGAAAAGTTTGGCACAAAAGTAGAAATCAAAAACATGAACTCATTCAACGCCATTCAACGGGCGATTGAATACGAAATAGAGCGCCAAATTGCAGCAGTAGAAGCTGGAGAGCGTATTGTGCAAGAAACTCGTCTGTGGGAAGAAAGCACACAGCGCACGATTAGTATGCGTAGTAAAGAAGGTTCCAGCGATTACCGCTACTTCCCTGAACCAGATTTAGGTCCCATTGAAGTTAGTGAGGAACAACTAGCAACTTGGCGTAGCGAATTGCCAGAATTGCCTGCGCAGAAACGCGATCGCTATGAAAATGAGTTAGGGCTTTCAACTTACGATGCGCGGGTGTTGACAGAAGAAATCGCAGTGTCTCAATATTTTGAGGCAGCCATAGCAACTGGTGCAAATCCTAAACAAGCTGCTAACTGGATTACTCAGGATATTGCTGCTTACCTCAACAAGCAAAAACTTAGCATCACACAAATTGCCCTTACACCCACCAACCTTGCCAAGACAATAAATCTGATTGAAAAAGGCACTATCAGTAATAAACAGGCAAAAGACAAGTTACCAGACTTACTAAATGGTGGTTCTCCTGACGAAATTTTTAAGGGTGAAGAGAAAATCTCTGATGCCAGCATTCTCGAACCTATCGTTGATCAGGTCATAGCTGCAAATCCCAAAGAACTGGAAAAATATAAAAGCGGTAAAACAAACCTTAAGGGATTCTTTGTTGGACAAGTACTCAAACAAACTGGAGGGCGTGCTGATCCTAAGCTGACCAACGAGCTAGTTGATAAAAAGCTAAACATATAAGCATATCTTGAAGCGTCACTCAATATCAAGATGTGTGCTAGATATTTTTTCAAATATGCTTAGCAAAAAAAACAAATAAAAATGGGTCTTACCCCTCATGTCGAAAATGGTATACTCTGCTATTGAAGATGCACCCTGATGATCTGGAGAGCTACCCAAGTGGCTCTCTTTTTCTCTGCGATTGATTTTTAACAACAGACAAGGAAAAACACGCTCTCGCTATCAAAATCTGTTGTAGTAAGATGCCGTCAGCAAATCGACTGAGTATAATAAGTAATCCTTTAGGACAAAAAGCTCTACAGTCATGGATTTCTCACATACCCTTTTTTATTAACTGTAGTTTGAGAGAAGTAAAATGTATTACATTTTTGATGATTTTTTAAAATTAAGAAGCAGAATTTTCACTTACGTAATACAACTGAGATTTCTTAATAATATTTTACAAAAAAAATATAAATAAGGGGTCGCACCCCTCAACCCGATAGTGTTATACTATGATACGAAGATGCACCCTGATGATCTGGAGAGCTGCCCAAGTGGCTCTCTTTTTTCTTTTTTATGCCTCAATAGTTGTGTGGCTGTGGATTGTTAGGAAGAATCACAACATATTGAGCAAAACTTGATATAATCTCTTGTTACGCAACCTGACGGAGTTGTGGGGGGACAAAACAATGGTAGATTGGCAAACAATTCCAGGTGGAGTAACAGCACCTAGAGGGTATAAAGCGGCAGGTATTACAGCCGGACTAAAGCCTTCAGGATTGCCTGATTTGGCTTTGATACTATCAGATGTAGACGCGATCGCAGCAGGAGTATTCACCACAAGCCAGGTGAAAGCCGCTTGTGTAGATTATTGTCGCCAACGCCTACTCTCGAAGCAAAGCGCTCGTGCTATTTTGTGTAATGCCGGACAAGCAAATGCCGCAACAGGCACTCAAGGCTGGTTTGATGCCCTAGAAAGTGCCATGATGCTAGGACAAGCACTGAACATACCGTCAGAATCTGTCCTGCTGGCTTCTACGGGTGTTATTGGCAAAAGAATTCCAATGGAGCAACTGAAAGCCGGAATTCCACAACTAATAGCAGCATTATCAGAATCAGGTTCAGATGCAGCAGCCGGTGCGATAATCACCACAGACTTAGTCACAAAATCCATAGCACTAGAAACAAATATAGGCGATCGCCCAGTACGAATTGGTGGGATTGCTAAAGGTTCTGGGATGATTCATCCTAATATGGCGACCATGCTAGCATTTGTGACTTGCGATGCCGCCGTATCACCAGCACTATGGCAGCAAATGTTAAGTCGAGCAGCCGATAAGAGCTTCAACTCTATCACTGTTGATGGAGATACCAGCACGAATGACAGCTTGATAGCCTTTGCAAACGGAGAATCTCGCACCCCAGCAATAACCGAAATGGGGGTAGAAGCAACAAAATTAGAGGCAATGTTAACAGCAGTTTGCCAACATTTAGCGAAAGCGATCGCCCGTGATGGTGAAGGTGCAACTTGCCTGATAGAAGTACAAGTCACAGGCGCACCCGACGAACAATCAGCTCGTCAAATTGCTAAAACCATTGCAGGTTCATCTTTAGTAAAGTCTGCGATTTTTGGACGTGATCCCAACTGGGGACGTATAGCTGCTGCGGCTGGACGTGCAGGAGTTCCTTTTGAACAAGAAAGCTTAAAAATCCAGTTAGGGAACTTTTTGCTGATGGAAAATGGTCAACCCCTATCATTTGATCGTGCAGCAGCAAGTGCATATTTGAGACAAGCAGCAGAGGAGCATTTGCCAAAAGATATAACAGCCACAAATATGAGTAATGATCTGTTAGTTGATCGCAGCAGCGTTAAGACACAACGGTTAGACAACCCAGTGATTATAGCTGTTAGTATTGGCAATGGTCATGGTTCAGGTAAAGCTTGGGGTTGTGATTTAAGTTACGACTACGTGAAGATTAACGCAGAGTACACCACTTAGTGAAGGAGTCAGAATACAGAATTCAGAAGTCAGAATTCAGAAGCAATGAAATTTTTATTCATCCGGCAGTACTACAGAATTAATGTTTTCATTCTGACTCCTGACTCCTGACTCCTGACTCCTGACTCCTGACTCCTGACTCCTGACTCCTGACTCCTGAATTCCTAATTCTCACAACTTTTCTGACACTTCCCAACTTGCGCCCAAACTTCTATACGAGATGAAACGTTCATTAAACGACGTACTCTCAGGATAACCAGCTTCTGTTGAGGTTTCAGCAGACCTACTTTCCTTGGTAAATCAGAGTCGTATTCTTCTGGTATACTTTTCCTTATATTGACAGGATTTTTTACACTCACAACTGCCCCTATTGATGGAACCACAGGGGAATCAATACTAGGGGCTAAGTGAGGATCTGAAGATTGAAGCAGTTGCTCTACAACAGAAAAGCTAGTTACGTTATTGTTAACAATACCTAGTCTTATCCAACCAATAGCGGTTACATTTGGTGCTGGATTAAGAATTGTATTAGGTTTCTCTGAAAAAGATGCCAGTATATCAGGTACTAGAGGACTTAACAATATAGCGCCAGCTATGAGGAAAACAGGCTTTGCAACCAGCAATAAACCAGCATTAATCAGCCTTTCATTCCTTGATATTTTTGTAACAAAAGGCTTTAAGTATAAAATAGCAGTCGCTAAAACAGGTTTCACGCCTGTTTTTATTTGGTTAAGAGATTTTTGAATAGGGTAAGAGGCGGTTAATTCTGTAACTTTCTCACGAACATCTTGAGTAACACTCAAAAATTCTTCTTTACCTTTTCGCCACCTGCTTAGTAATTTGTTATCTGTAGGTAAAGCTTGGAAATTTTTAATCGCTGAGTTATTACAACTAGCAGTATCGATAATGATAAATATTATACGATATCTTTTAACTTCATAACGTTCTAAAGCCTCTTTTATCTCAAAAGTTAGATGTTCTGAATTAGTAGAATTTCTACTGACGAGTAGCAAAATTATACTATCTATCTTTGAGTGTGTATCTATTGACCTACGTAAGCTTTCTGCAATTTCACAAAGCTCTTTATCTAGGAGCAGTTTTGTCCTATTTTTAGGATTCGCTCCCAGAAATAAGATTTTGGTGATGTGAGTATCACTGCTCATGAAAAAGTTAACTACATCAACTAATTGTAGTATAGCTTTTATGAGAATGACCTAGTTGAACAATATATTCAAGAGTATCATCAAGAAGTGGATGCTGCTGAGAATGTAGCAGATTCTTTGTGAAGGGGTTGGGATCTCAGCGTTGAGTAACTGAAGCCCACCCTCTTTATCGTTAGCTATACCGAGTACTATCTACACCTCAAGCAAGCGGTAGATGCAAATACACACTATTAAAGTGGCTTCAAACTTGTTGAACTTCCTCTTAACTTAATTGAAGAGTGCATTCTAAAATGAATCGTTGATTAATCAGGGAATAGGGTTGAATTTGTAGAACGCGGTGAAAAGCTTTGATAGCCTCAACGTGATTTCCCATAGCAGCATAACATAACCCCATACCATGAAGTGCACCAAAATGCACGGGATTAAGCTGAACAACCATCTGACAATCAGCTAAAGATTTTCGATACTCACCAATGCTGTAATAAAGAAAACCACGGCGATTCCAAGCTTCAGCAAAATCGGGCTGTCTGTTGACAAGTTCTGTCAAAATATCTTCAGCCTCAGTAATATTTCCTGCTTCCAGCAACTTTTGACTGTGTTCAATTTTTTCTAGTCCATAAATTCCTTTTTGCTGAAACCAGATGCGCCAGATTTTCGTAGTTGCTTGCTCCCGAACTGTTTCATCAGGGTTTTTCAAGTCTTCAAGTAAAGAATCGATAAATAAAGAATCCATAAATCTGTGGTTACTTGTTGTATCTTTAGAGCAAAGTCTATCTAAAAACGATCTAATAAAAAAGGAGTCAGGAGACAGGAGTCAGAAGTCAGAATACACAGATCATAAAGGGATATGTTTTAACCCTCCTGAATCAACCCCTGTCTCAGTAACTACTAGTGGACAAGGTTTTAAACTAATAATCATTCTGACTCCTAAATTCTGACTCCTGAATTCTTCTTTATAAAATACCACTTGGGTTTTTAAGCAGAAAAAGCATAAACTATAAATTAAACAATTGATCTATTGTTTGTTGTATTCTCCAATACGATTAAGCCATACTGTAAGGACGAACCTGAAGATTTGGCTACTAGTATGGCACAATGCCCGCAAATTGCTAGTCATAAAAATTAACAAAAATTAACAAAAAAACGACTATGCCAAAGCAAAATAATGATTTTAGGCATATTGTTCTGACTTCCCATCCTAATCGTTTTGGTCCCAAACCAATCTCAATTATCTGGGGAGCAGGTGATCCTATGCAACGAGGTCCAGTGATTGCTACTTTGACAAAGCAAGCGCACCGTAACGTTGTTGGGACTCACTCTGGCAGTTATACTGTGTATCGGGCACTAGCAGTAGCTAGTGGTGCGCTTCAATCAGACCATAAAGCGGATCTCACCAATACGGCACCTGTGGAGCATATTGGACCACATAAGAGCTGGGCTGATCCCGATAAAATTGTTTCCCTCGACCCATTTGGGGCAATTGTTAATGAGGTGTTTAAGCCGTATTATGAACAGGGATATGACATCCGTCCTACAATTGCCATCACTAAAGCTCACATTAATATGCCAGAACTGCAAGAGTCGATAGCAAAAGGACGTTTGCAGATTGATGGTAAGATTATGAAGTCTGGTGGCGATTTGGTTGTTACTAAAGCTGCTATTGAACCAGTTTGGTATTTACCGGGAATTGCTAAGCGATTTAAAATCACAGAAGGGGATTTACGCCGCGCTTTATTTGAACAAACTGGGGGAATGTTCCCAGAGTTGGTTACTAGACCAGATTTGGATGTCTTTTTGCCGCCAATTGGAGGTTTGACGGTATATATCGTCGGAGATGTTCAAAATGTGGCTGATCCCAATAAACCTTTAGCTGTACGTGTACACGATGAGTGTAACGGTTCTGACGTCTTTGGCTCAGATATTTGTACCTGTCGCCCTTATCTGGTACATGGAATTGAGGTGTGTGTACAAGCAGCCCAAGAAGGTGGTGCTGGTGTAATTGTCTATTCCCGTAAGGAAGGACGTGCTTTGGGTGAAGTGACGAAATTCTTGGTTTACAATGCCCGGAAGCGACAAGAAGGGGGCGATCGCGCCGATGCGTACTTTTCTCGCACTGAGTGTGTGGCGGGTGTCCAGGATATGCGCTTCCAAGAATTGATGCCAGATGTATTGCACTGGCTGGGGATCTCTCGCATTGACCGTATGGTGTCGATGAGTAATATGAAATACAACGCTATTACTCAATCGGGAATTGAGATTGTGGAACGTATACCAATCCCAGAAGAGTTAATCCCCCCAGATGCAAGGGTAGAAATTGAAGCGAAAAAATCTGCTGGTTATTATACCACAGGGGAAGTTTTGGAGGCAAGTGATTTGGCACAGGTGAAGGGACGGGCTTTGGAATAGCATTATTTATAGCGATTCTCGATTGGGTGCAATACATTTGTAGGGGCGAACGGCGTACTCTGCGAGAAGCCGGAGGCTACGCCCTTACAGTGGGGGTGTATTAAACACAAATGAGAACTGCTATATAACGCTTCGGTGCGTTACGATGTTCCGTCTAACGCACCATAAGAAAAATTTGAGGGTGTATCAAATGAGGAGAAAGCGAGAATGGATTTGGTGAGTTATTTGCGATCGCCTGCTGCGATCCGAGAACGCTGTGGGCAACTGTTTACAATGGCAGTTGAAGGCAAATCACGTTATTTTACTTGCGATCTCACACAACTAGGAAAAGTAGCAGATTATGTGATCTCAGTCATGCGGCATGAGTATCCAAATCTGCAAATTCCGTTTCACAGTCGCTGGCGACATTTTGACGCTGGAGGCGTACCACGGAATTCCAAATTAGATGAAAAGTTAGCAACACTCACATCAGTAGAGAGAGCGATCGCCAAATTTGATTTGGCAATTATTAGTGTTTTGCTAGACGCAGGTGCAGGAAATACTTGGTGTTATTATGAACAAGAGACAGGACTAAGTTTTAAGCGTTCTGAAGGCTTAGCAGTTGCAAGCTTTCAAATGTTTTGCCAAGGTGCTTTTTCCAGTAACCCACAGTATAAAGAGCGGGTTGATGCACAAAGATTGCAAGCATTAACAGAACAAGAATTAGCACATGGGTTTGCCGCGAATGCAGAAAATCCTTTAGTAGGAATTGCTGGGCGGCTAAAATTATTGCAAAAATTAGGTCAAGTTCTACTTTCTTCACCTGATATGTTTGGGGAAGAAAATCCTCGTCCTGGTAATCTGGTAAAATACCTCTTAACTAAGTCTGATAATAATCAGCTCAGTGCTTCAGCAGTTTTTAGTGCTGTTTTAGAAGGATTGTCGCCGATTTGGTCTGGACGAATAGAACTTGCTGGAGTTAATCTGGGAGATGTCTGGTATCATCCAGATATTACCGACAATCATTTAGTACCATTTCATAAACTGTCGCAATGGCTTACTTATTCTCTACTAGAACCATTAGAGGAACTAGGTATAGAGATCACTGGCTTAGATACTCTCACAGGGTTAGCAGAATATCGTAATGGAGGATTATGTCTCGATCTTGGGTTAATCAGTGTCAAAACACCAGATATTTTGCTCAAACCTCATAAGGTTGACTCTGAAGTTATTGTTGAATGGCGCGCTTTAACGATAATTCTGTTAGATCAGATCGCTGGTGTGGTGCGCGAACAGTTGGGAATGAGTGCAGAGGAACTACCACTGGTGAAAATCCTGCAAGGTGGAACCTGGACATCTGGACGAAAAATCGCCAATGAATTGAGAGAGGGTGGTACTCCCCCAATACAAATAGAAAGTGATGGGACAGTATTTTAACTTATTATTAAAATGGCAGATCAAGTCATACTAATTGACCATCCATTGATTCAGCATAAACTAACGCTGATGCGCAAAGCTGAAACTGGTACAGCAGCATTTCGCACCCTAATTAAAGAAATTAGCTTATTGTTAGCGTACGAAGTGACACGCGATTTACCTATAAAATATGAATCGATTAAAACGCCTATAGCCTCAATGAATGCTCCAGTACTCGCCCAAGATAAAAAGCTGGTGATTGTTTCCATTCAAAGAGCAGGGCAGGGTATATTAGATGGGATGCTGGAGCTTATGCCATCTGCAAGGGTAGGGCATATTGGATTGTACCGGGATCCAAAAACTCTGATACCCATTGAGTATTACTTTAAGGTTCCTCATGATGTAGAGCAGCGAGATGTGCTAGTGGTTGATCCAATGTTGGCAACTGGTAACACGGCGGTAGCCGCAGTTGAGCGGGTGAAATCAACTAATCCGATGTCTATTAAATTTGTTTGCTTACTTGCTGCACCAGAAGGTATTGAGCATTTTACGACAGCACACCCAGATGTACCACTTTACGCTGCTGCTATTGATGATCATCTAGATGAACATGGCTATATTGTCCCAGGATTAGGAGATGTAGGGGATAGGTTATTTGGCACAAAATAGTGCTGATATTAGAAGCTATCAAAGAAATTCAGAATATGTTTTGTGGGTGAATCATTCGCCAACAGTACTGGTGAGCCAGAATTTTGAGGCTGGACAGATATCGCTCAAAAACTACAGGTTAGCACATACATTATTTTCTTGTGAAGCGATTTTGAAGAGTCGGTGATAGCCCTTTGCATCAATATTTATGCTTGCTAATCTTGGTAAAGACAGAAAAATCATCATACTGCTTCAAAAAACTTACATCACAAGTATTAGACAATGTCAAAAGGGTTCAAAATATTCTTGAAAAGTCTAATTTAAGAGGGCTTGAAACCCTTTTTTGAGACAGTTATTTTACAAATACCTCAATATAAACATGGGTTTAACCTTTGAATTAACAGAATTCAGAGGAGTCATTATTCTTTTGGAAATACAACATTTTTTAGCACAATTATTAGATTTGATAGAAAGAATTATGAAGTGGAGAGTACAGCATATAGATATAGCAAAAGGAATAGGTATATTACTGGTTGTATTTGGACATAACCCAGTTGTTGCAATGGCTAAAAATCACGATACTGAGTTATTGAATATAATATATTCTTTCCATATGCCATTGTTCTTTTTTCTATCAGGCTTGTTTCTTAAGACTGATGGTAAATTAAAAGAATTAATGTTGAATAAGCTTGACTCACTTATCAAGCCATATTTTACTACTCTCATAATAATGACGATAAATTTTTGTCTTTTTAAGCATTATTCAGTCACGAATTATTTAGTGGGAGTCATTTATAGTAGTAGCTTATCAATTCCAATACCTTGGGAACCATTGTGGTTTCTTACTCATCTTTGGGCTGTTTCTATTTTTTCATATGTGTTTATAAAAGCAACAAAAATAAACAAAAGAAAGATACTTTTTCAATCGATTTTAATGTTACTGTTACTTACGATAGGTGTTTTGAGCATTCGTACTTTTTGGCAGAAAACTATTAACATTAATGGATTTACAGTTCAATTGCCTGGACTTCCTTGGAGTATTGATATCTTATTTATTAGCACATTTTTCTTTTTACTGGGATTTCTGTTCAAAAAAGAGGTTATTGATTTCCAATTTAAAGCTAAATATTTTGTATTATTTTTGTTCTTGTTTTGTTTTTGTCACTATCAATTTAACTATACAATACATTTGTTTTTTAGAAGATATGATCACTTATTAGTCTCAACTTTGGAAGCTTGTTGTGGAATATACATTGTGTTGTCTGTCTCTAGCTTTATATCTAAATATAAAGTAATAACACAAATATTTGCGTATATCGGTTCTGGTAGTCTATTTATTTTAATCTTCAGTTACTTTTTTCAACTTAAAGCATCTATGTTTTTTGCAAATTACTATCATTCAAATTACTTTACGGACTTTTTTGCCTTCATTATTGGTTCTACAATTCCTTTATTGATTTGGGAATTAGTAAAAAAAATCGGCTATTTATCTATACTTTTTTTACCATTTAAATCTAAACTTCGTGAAGTTTAAGACCCATCCAAAATTCTTTCAGTTGTAAATTTGTCGTTAATATAGACATCCGGTTTTATTTGTGAAAAAATCTCAGTAGTGTTGTAGTGTTGTAGGGTGTGTTAGCTCCGAGAGTACGGCACCGAAAGCTTGGAATGGTGCGTTACGGACTTCGTCCTAACACACCCTACGTGCGGTTCAAAAATCAAATAGGAATCCTATAGAAGTGAGAAAGCGATTTGCTACAAATAAGACCGTTGGGACGTGTGGAGCAATTGGTTTAAATAGTCTACTACAAGTTATTTGCTGTATCTATATTTTCAGTAGTTTGCGATCGCTGTTGTTTCCATTTTTCCCACAAACGACACATATCATCTGGCTGTCCCTCGTAATTAAGCATAGAGTCAGAAATCGTCACCCAAGGTTGAGCGCTGCGTGTCCAAAGGTTACCTACAGGACGCAACCAACTGGTATCATCTAAAGTTCCAGCTTTGACGTTAATAGTTTGTTGATTGTAGCTTCGATAATGAAACAATCGCGTTCCACAGTTATCGCAGAACGAGCAAGTTACCTTACGTCCACTATCAGCTCCGCGAATCCAGGTTTTGGGTTCTCCTTCAACAATAACAACAGCATCTCGTGGTACAGTAAGGGACATGCCAAACGCGCTTGATGATTGTTTTTGACACTCCTTGCAATGGCATAGATAAAGAGTTAAAGGTTCAGCATGGATTTCATAACGGATTTGTCCACATTGACAACCCCCCGTACAAGTCACACTCATAACTTTTCTCCCGTCATGCTACAAATCAAAAACCTCTCCAATATTATCAGTAGGGTTAGCTATTGACGAAGCACGTAACGCACCCCGATTAACGATCAAGTGTCTTTGCTAATTAAGATTTTTCTTACCACCAGGAATATCAGAACTCACCAGATAAAAATCTTGAGGATAAATTCAATGAGTTTCCATTGGGAGCATCCCAAATATCGTTATTTTGTAGTGCGGGCATCCTGCCCGCTTCTGTAATAAAGTAGAGAGCAAGATGCTCCCACTACAGTTTTTTTTGCAAAATTGGGATGCTCCCTAAAATTAAAGTTATATGTTTACTATGTGAGTCTTACATTCTTTAAAATGGAAAATCTAGGCAAGATAAATCGTCCCCGTCTGTTAGTAACGTTAGGAGATCCGGCTGGAATTGGCTCGGAAGTGATTTTAAAGGCTTTGGCAGATCCGGAAGTTAGTAAAAATTGCTCTCTAACAGTAGTAGGTAGTCGGGAGCTATTGCTTGAAGCTTATCAAAAACTCAATTTAACTAAAAATTCAGAACCTTTAGCCAATCCAGCAGATTTATCGATTCTTGATGTGGAGGCTGAGAGTAATATTGAGGATAATATTGCCACAGCAATAGGCAATAAGGCAAGTGGTGCAGCAAGTTTTGCTTATATGGAAAAAGCGATCGCCTGCACGCTCACCGGCGAATACGATGGAATTGTGACAGGACCAATATCTAAAGCTGCATGGAAGGCAGCAGGATATAATTATCCAGGGCAAACAGAACTTTTAGCAGAAAAATCAGGTGCGAAACGTGTGGGGATGTTGTTTGTGGCGCGATCGCCTCACACCGATTGGACACTGCGCTCATTGCTAGCAACTACACATATTCCTCTTTGTGAAGTACCAAGAGTTTTAACACCTCAGTTATTGACTGAAAAACTTGAGTTACTCGTGGAGTGTTTGGAGAAAGATTTTGGTTTGAACAAAGCGAGGATTGCGATCGCTGGGTTGAATCCTCATAGCGGTGAACAGGGACAACTCGGACATGAAGAGCAAGATTGGTTAATTCCTTGGATTGAGCAACAGCGCCAAAACCACCCCAACTTACAATTACATGGTCCTATTCCACCAGATACAATGTGGGTCAAGCCTGGTCAAGCATGGTACGGAAATGCCAAAATTGAAAATCCGGCGGATGCTTATCTAGCACTCTACCACGACCAAGGCTTAATTCCTGTTAAATTAATGGCATTTGACCGAGCAGTAAACACTTCTATTGGTCTTCCTTTTATTCGTACCTCACCAGATCACGGAACAGCATTTGATATTGCAGGTAAGGGAATTGCTGATGCTACAAGTATGAAAGCAGCAATCCAGTTAGCAGTTGAGTTGGTTAATCAAAGATCAAATCAACAAAAGTCTAAACTGTAGATAAACCTATTCACCCATCTTTCCTATGGTTACTTTCGCTGCTGTGACTCCGAAACGTTTTACTGTAGAGGATTATCACCGCTTAATTGAATTGGGGTTCCTTACTGAACAAGATCGAGTCGAGTTAATCAAGGGAGAGCTGATGCAAATGGTAGCTAAAGGAACACCTCATACTGTTTGCAATACGCGTTTGTTTAGGGAACTAACTATACTTCTACAAAAACAAGCAATAGTCCGCTCACAGGAGCCTATTATTCTATCTCCAAGTAGTGAACCTGAACCAGATTTAGTGATAGCGCGCTATCGTCCTGATGATTATTTAACAGGACACCCTCAACCAACAGATATTTTGCTACTAGTTGAAATAGCAGATGCTACACTCAAATATGACCAACAGGTAAAGCTACCACTCTACGCTGAGTGTGAAATTTATAATTATTGGATATTTAATCTTGTAGCAGGTTGTTTAGAAGCTTACACTCAACCGTATCAAGATTTACAAGGCAGCTTTGGCTATGCCAATAAACAGATTTTTCTCCCTAATACTGTTGTAAATCTCCCTAACTTCCCGGATTTATCGATTGATTTATCGACGATATTTCCTAATTACATATAATACGTTAATTATTCTTAATTTTTTTAATTACACAAAGGAATATTGTGTAAAATGTCATTAAGAAAGATGAACAAAAATGTTACGAATAATGGCTAGACCTTTTGTGCTAAAATAAGGCGTTTAAAAAATAGCAAGTCTACCATTAGACAGAAATTGAGAATCTTCATTCTCAAGAAAGAGCAATTTCAGTTGTTTTGTTGGGTACATTTTTTCTTAATAACGAGGAAGACTTATGGCTAACAAACTGGTTGACAATATCGTTCCATCTCAGCCGCCAATAGATCCACAGTCTGATGTCCATGTGCTTAAATCCCGTCTCGAATGGGGTGAGCCAGCCTTTACAATTCTGGATGTGCGCGATCGCCAGACATACAATGAAGGTCATATCATGGGCGCAATGCCAGCACCAATAGATCAATTGGCAGACTGGGCAGCAAAATCCTTAGCTAAAAGCCGTGATATATATGTTTACGGTACAGATGATCAGCAAAGTGCTGATGCTGCGCAAGCACTCACAGGCGCTGGCTTTGAACACGTATCTCAACTCAAAGGCGGTTTAGCAGCATGGAAAGCTGTTGGTGGTCCCACAGAGGGAATTGCTGAATCCAAAACTCCCGCTGGTGCTGACGATTATAACGTTGTAGCAAGATTACAAAATCACGCAGAAACTCAGAAAAAAGACGTTTAAGAAGAAGGAGTCAGGAGTCAGGAGTCAGAAGTCAGGATGAGCCAGTGATCGACGCTTAGTTTCCCAGCATAAAGCACCTAGCGTTTAATAGCAGCCTTTATGCTGGCTCCTGGCTCCTGACTCCTGAATTCTTTTGTTCTGAATTCTTTTCTAATGTTCAAACAAATCCTTGAACTGTAACAGATCCAAGGAAACAATAGTTGGTAAACATTGAAAGCATTCTTTAGCAAGCTCTAGCCGTTCTTCTCGTTCCAGCATTTTGACGAGTTTTTGCTGTGCACTGAGTAAGTAACGCACATCGTTAGCAGCATAACTTAATTGAGACTCGGATAAGTTAGCGGCATTTCCCCAATCAGAACTTTGAGAACTTTTATCAAGCTCTACTTTTTCCAACTCTTGCACTAAATCCTTCAGCCCGTGGCGCTGGGTGTACGTACGAGCTAGCTTACTCCCAATTTTGGTGCAAAAAACAGGTTGAACGTGAATATCTAAATGGTAGCGCAAGGCGGCAAGGTCAAACCGCGCAAAGTGAAACACTTTGAGAATATTCGTTGCCTCTAGAAGTTTTTTTAAATTTAACGCTTCGGTTTGCCCTTTGGCAATACGGATTACAGTTACTTTACCTTGAGGGTTGCAAAGTTGCACAAGACATAAGCGATCGCGAGAAGGTAATAAGCCCATTGTCTCTGTATCAACAGCTATAGCCTCAGCTTGCAAATACTCCGAAAGCTGAGACTCGTTAAGATCGCGATCGCAAATCTGAAAATCTTCCATGAATTAGATTAGGTACTGCTAACTACTTCATATTTTGGCATTCTCCCGGAAGACTTCAGCCACCGAAATCGATAAAGAAGAATTCAGAAGTCAGGAGCCAGGAGTCAGAATGATAAATACCGCTCCTGAATTCTGGCTCCTGACTCCTTTTTATATACTGCAAATAATTATATATATTGTGGTATCTAAGAATGAGCGCAAAAATTTTCGATTGTTTTCATACTGTCTGCCGTTATAATGTATTACTTTTAACATATTTTTGATAATTTTTAGACAATTTGAAATAAAGTTTTGCTTCGGCAGCAACTTTACTTAAAAAATAAGTATTTCAAGATAAACTTCATGAAGCCTTTAGGATTAAGATAGTACGATTACATCTATGAACACGAATTTTGAGAAAAAATTTTTATTTTTTATTGGAGAAAATATGGACGATAAATAATTAATCCACTTCCTTGTTTTTAAATTCATTGACCAATAAGGTTATTATTTCTGATATATAAAATTTAAGTGAACTATTTAAGTTTACCAAAAAAAGTTGGATCATAGGTTCGATGGAGCCTATTTTCTAGTCAGCGGATAAACATAAATCTATCCGTTTCATCTAAATTTCACAGAATCAACGATAGCTCGCCATATTTTTGGTTAGCCATTTTTTGGTGCAATCTATCTAAATATGTAGAATTTTCACGACATATTAGAGCTAGATTAATGCAGTTATATACACCGATTGACATCGATCATATCCAACAAGATCTTCCCTTTTTAATTGAAATCAAGGAATGGGTTAAAAATTTTTTAGCAAAACCTTCTCCTGATTTAGGTCGCTCTGGTTCCGTTTGTCCTTTTATACCTCATGCGCTCAATTCAAATAGCATTCATCTTGCAGTTATTCGTGCTCGAAATTTAGAAGCACAGCAGGTTGAAGAGATTGTTCTAAGATATCGAGAGACTTTCCTTGAGCTAGAACCACGAGATAAAGAAGGTGCTATTAATAAAGCAATATTACTCATATTTCCTGATATTCAATTAGATGATACTTCCAGACTAATTGATGGTGTTCAACAAAAACTTAAGGCTTTTTTTGTTGAACAAGGACTTATGTTAGGAGAATTTCACAATCGTACTGAAACGCCAGGTTTGCACAACCCAGAATTTCGTCCTCTACGTAGCCCTATTCCCCTCTTAGCTATCCGATTTATGGTTGAATCTGACTTGCCGTTTCTTCAAAATACAGATGACATAAGTTTACGCATTAGATATCTTGAAGCTTTTCTAAAGCGTTTTGATAACGGTGAAAGAAAGCATATAAATTTAGTTAATGCTCGTCAGGCATTGGCGTTGGCACAAGCTCAACTCAAACAAGAAACCTTACTAACATCAAGTGGCAATACTTGTTCTACCTCAGTATCGGATAGGAGCGAACAAATGCACTCAGTTGTTTCTTGCCCGTTTGCATCCAGATGGATGTTTAATCAATAAGCGATTATCTACCTAACTGCTATTGCTTCTCCGAGAAAAATTTAAAATTACTCTCTTAATACTCAGAACTCATTTAAACGTAATCTTGCTCTACACTTGGCGGCGGTAGGAAATTAAAGAAAAATGGATACACACAATAAAACGAGAGTTCAAGAAATTAACGTCATACCAGAATTACTTCCACACAAGACTGCCCAAGAGCAGCAATTTTCACTTGAGTGGAATCATACCCAAATACAGTCTCTCCAAAATGTGTGTATTCATCAGTTATTTGAAGCTCAGGTAGAACTAACACCTGATGCCATAGCTGTAGTATATGGAAATGAACAACTTACTTATCGACAGTTAAATCAGAAGGCAAATCAGCTAGCGCATTACCTGCGTACCTTTAATGTAAAACCAGAGGTATTGGTTGGCATTTGTATGGAACGTTGTCTAGAGATGGTAGTGGGTACCTTGGGAATACTCAAAGCTGGAGGAGCTTATGTACCACTAGATCCTGAGTATCCACTAGAGCGTTTAGCCTTCATCTTGGAGGATACCCAAACTCCAGTGATGCTAACCCAACAGAAGTTTCTCAAAAACCTACCAGAGCATACAGCCCAGGTGGTTTGTTTAGACTCTGATTGGAAGTTGATTGCTCAAAATAGCCATGAGAACCTTATCTGTGAAGCAACATCTAATAACCTAGCTTATGTCATTTACACCTCTGGTTCTACAGGACAACCCAAAGGTGTGATGATTCCTCATGGTGCTGTCTACAATCTTCTCTGGTGGAGACAAAAAACCTTTAATTTAACTGAGCGTGACAAAGTTTTACAGAATATTTCTTTTAGCTTTGATCCTTCTGTTTGGCAGATATTTTGGCCATTATCATTTGGTGCTCAGTTAATTATGCCTCGTTCTGGTGGACAAAAAGACGCTGGCTACCTTATTAAAACTATTATTGAGCTTCAAATCAGTGTGATTGCGCTGGTACCTTCTATGCTCCGCGTTTTATTGCAACAGGAGGGTATAGAGAACTGTAAATCCCTTAAACACATCACTTGTGGCGGAGAAGCTTTACCCATAGAGCTAGTGGAGCGCTTCTTTAGTAAACTGAACTTAGAAAATGCTCTAGTCAACTGTTATGGTCCAACAGAAGCTTGTATTGATGCAACTTTCTGGATTTGCAAACCCGGTAGTGATCATGTCACTGCGCCCATAGGAAGGGCGATCGCCAACGCACAAATTTACATACTAGATGAAGATTTACAGTCTGTACCTGTTGGAGAAGCAGGCGAACTCTACATCGGCGGTGCTGGTTTAGCACGAGGTTATCTTAATCGCCCAGATTTGACTGAAAAGAAGTTTATCTCTTTTAGAGGGAATAATGGGCATGGGGCATGGGGCATGGGGCATGGGGGAGCCAGTGAGGTGGACGGATCTCCCGGCATAAAGCATCTGGCGTCATGGGAGGATAGGGTAGTACAGGCGACTTCTGATAGCCTTTGCTCCTCTGCTTCGTCGGAGCGTCTTTATAAGACGGGGGATTTGGCTCGTTATTTGCCTGATGGGAATATCGAGTTCTTGGGGCGTATTGACGATCAAGTTAAGATCCGAGGCTTCCGGATTGAGTTGGGAGAAATTGAAGCGGTACTCAATCAACATCCTGCTTTAGAACAAAGTGTGGTGATTGTTAGAGAGGATGTTCTTAACGACAAGCGCCTTATAGCTTACGTGGTTGCAAAACCAAACCAAGTTCTTCCTAGCCAGAGTGAATTGCGCCTGTTTTTACATGCTCAGTTACCTGACTATATGGTGCCTGTAGCTTTCGTATTTTTAGATAATTTACCGTTCAATCCTAACGGTAAGTTAGATCGCCGTGCATTGCCCGCGCCAGATATATCTACTCTCAATAGATCCTCTAACTTTGTTCCACCTTCTACTTCGACTGAAACAGTTTTAGCTGCTATTTGGAAACAAGTTCTTGGTGTGGAAAAAATAGGCATTAATGATAACTTTTTTGATCTGGGAGGAAATTCCCTTTCTGCAATGCAAGTTATTTCTCGATGCTGCCAAGCTTTCGGTGTAGAAGTTCCACTACAATTACTGTTTGAGAAACCGACTATTGGTGTTTTAGCAAGTCATCTCTCGAGCCGGAATACCAAGACTAAAGAACACCAGAGCATTCCTCACGAAATCAATAGACAATCAGCACCTTTATCTTTTGCCCAGCAACGATTATGGTTTCTTGCACAGTTAGAGCCTGACAGTGTTGCATATAATATTGTTGAGGCGGTGGAGTTACAAGGTAAGCTCAACGTGGAGGTATTGCACCAATCTTTAGATGCAATTATTGCCCACCATGAAGCACTGCGAACCAATTTTATTACATCAGATAATGGCACTCCCGTACAGGTGATAGGTTCGGCGCGATCGCTTGATCTGATGGTGATTGACTCGACACATGAGCAAGCGCAACATATTTTAACGCAACAGGCGCAACGCCCCTTTAACTTAGCAACCGATTTAATGTTGCGAGCTACCTTGCTACGAATGAGCCAACATAAGCATATACTTTTGTTGGTGATGCACCACATTGCCTCTGATGGTTGGTCAATGGGGATATTGTGGCGACAATTGGCAAGTGTATATGAAGCTTTTTTACAAAATCAACCAAATCCCTTGCCAAAATTACCCATCCAGTATGCTGATTTTGCGGTTTGGCAGCGCAAATGGTTATCTGATGAAGTCCTCGCCTCCAAGCTAGAGTACTGGAAAACTCAGTTGGCAGGTAGTAACCATGTATTAGAATTACCGACTGATTATACACGACCACTGGTTCAAACTTACCGAGGGGCAACACAATCTTTGATGCTACCCCAGAAGCTTACTGCACAGATCGTAGCACTATCACAACAAGAGAATGCTACTTTATTCATGACATTGCTGGCAGTATTTGGTACTTTGTTACACCGGTACACTGGGCAAGAAGATGTGAGTATTGGCTCACCTTTTGCAGGACGCGATCGCCTTGAAACTGAGCAGCTTATTGGATTCTTCATAAATACCGTTGTTTTGCGGCTGAACTTTTCTGGTTACCCTAGTTTTCGTTCCTTACTAAGTCGAGTGCGTGAAGTGGTATTAGGAGCATATACTCATCAGGATATGCCGTTTGAGAAACTGGTAGAAGAACTACAGCCAGAACGAGACACCAGCCGGAACCCAATATTTCAAGTTTGGTTTAATATGCTGAACTTGGGCGACATCCAAATGGAATTGCCTGGATTGTCTTGTGAACCCATGTCTATGCCAGAACCTGCTTCTATGTTCGACTTGAGCTTGTATGTCATCGAACAAAAGCAGGGAATTCAGATCAAATTAGTCTACAACGTCGATTTGTTTGCAGCAGAACGAATGAGTGAAATGCTTGAGCAATTTAATCATTTGCTCATCCAAATCGCCGAAAATCCTGATATTAATCTGGCAGATGTTTCACTGGTTACGCCACAAGCCCAGTCAATCTTACCAAATCCACAACAACTTCTTTGTTCGCAATGGCAAGGAGCCGTTCACACCTTCTTTTCTAAACAAGCACAAAGAATACCTGAAGAATTAGCAGTTGTAGATACACAGGTGAGTTTGACTTATGCTGAACTTGAGACAGCTACCAATCAACTTGCTCATTATCTGTTAGCACATAGGATTCACTCACAAGACATAGTAGCTATATATGGCGATCGCACCTCAGCGCTGGTAGTATCCATACTTGGGGTGCTGAAGGCAGGTGCAGCTTTTGTTATCCTTGATCCAGCTTATCCAGCCTCACGACTGATTGATTGCCTAAAACTTGCCAAGCCTCGTGCTTGGATACAAATTACCACATATAGAGAACTACCAGAAGATATTCAAAAATATATAGATTTATCTTGTAGATGTCGTCTTCAATTTTCCGCTAATTCCATGACGGATGTATTGGACGAATATAGAACGACTGAGACTAAAGTGAGGGTTGAGGCAGATCATTTAGCTTATATCGCCTTTACTTCTGGCTCTACAGGAAAACCCAAAGGAGTTAAAGGCACTCATAGCCCCCTATCGCATTTTATACAATGGCATATAAAGACCTTTGGCTTAAATCAGTCAGATAAATTTAGTTTACTATCGGGTTTGTCTCACGACCCATTGTTACGGGATATATTCACGCCATTATCACTAGGTGCAACTTTATATATACCAGACCAAAAAGATATAGAAACAAGTGGTCAACTAGCTAGTTGGATGCGGCAAAGAGAAATTAGTGTTGCTCATCTGACTCCAGCGATGGCACAACTTTTAACCGTAAAAACCACAACCATTGCCCCAAACTTACGTTATATATTTTTTGCTGGTGATGTGTTAACACAGCAAGACGTGACAAGAATTCGTCATTTCGCCCCACTAAGCACCTGTGTTAATTACTATGGAGCTACCGAAACGCCCCAGGCTATGGGTTATTTTATCATTCCTAATGACTTGTACACTGAGGGAAATAGTTTGAAACAAAAGATACCTTTGGGACGAGGTATTGAAGACGTACAACTTTTGGTTTTTAACTCTAAGCTGCAACTAGCTGGAATTGGAGAAGTGGGAGAAATCTATGTCCGTACCCCTTATTTAGCTTCCGGTTACATTGACGTTGGTGAAACACAACAGCGATTTATACTCAACCCATTGACGGAAATTCCCTTTGACAAGCTATACAAAACTGGTGATATGGGGCTTTATCTACCAAACGGTAATTTAGAGTTTCTCGGGCGGATCGATCACCAAGTGAAAATTCGTGGCTTCCGTATTGAATTGGGAGAAATTGAAGCCGTACTACGTCAACATCCTATGGTAAAAGAAACTGTAGCACTTGCACCACAAGATGCTTCTGGTAACAAGCAAATAGTGGCATACGTTGTTCCCAAATTAAAACAACATAGCATCGGCGAGGATTTCCGGCACTTCTTAAAGGAAAAGCTACCTAGCTATATGATTCCTACAACTTTTGTAATGCTAGAGTCTTTACCCGTAACTCCTAATGGTAAACTAGACCGAAAAGCACTACCGGTGCCTGAACAAGTTCGGCAAGAGGCAGAACAAACCCTCGTCTCCCCTCGGGATCATTTAGAAAAGCAGCTTGTGGAAATTTGGGAACAAGTTTTAGGTTTCCAAGGTATTGGCATCAGAGAGAACTTCTTTGACTTAGGCGGGCATTCTCTACTAGCGATCAAGTTGTTTGCACAAATACAGACTCGATTTAATAAAAAACTCCCTATAACAACCCTTTTCGCGTCAGGTACAGTCGAAGCACTGGCAAACCTACTCCGGCAAGGGCAACAAGAGCATCAGGTTGTCAAAGGAGAGCAAAAACAATTACAATCTACTTGGTCATCGTTGGTAGAAATTCAGCCCAAAGGTTCTAAACCACCTTTATTTTGCGTACATCCGTTAGGTGGAGAAGTTTTGTGCTACCACTCTTTAGCAAAGCATTTGGGGCACGAGCAACCGGTTTATGGGCTACAACCAAGAGGGTTGGATGGAAAGGAACCTCCACTCACCGAGGTAGAGGATATGGCTTTTCACTACATTAAAGAAATTCAGACTATTCAACCTCATGGTCCTTATTTTCTGGCTGGATACTCGTTTGGGGGTATAGTCGCTTTTGAGATGGCTCAGCAACTACAAAAGCGTGGTGAAAAAATAGCATTTCTTGCCATGCTTGATACATGTGTCCCTAACTCTGGCACACGGTTGCCACTCCGCAGGCGAGTTCTCGTACATATGGATAATTTATTACAAGAAGGTCCCAAGTACATTCGCTACAAGCTTGCTGGTTGGGGCGAGTACGGTAAGCACAATATTCGACGAAAGTATATACGTTTCTTGGGAATAAAAGAGCTTTTACCCGAGGATGACAAGCACTTAGAAGTTATGGACGCTAACGTACAAGCGTTAAGTAAGTATACTTTCCAGCTCTATTCTAATGAGATTATACTCTTTCGGACCGACGATAAAAGTCGAACTGATGCCGTCGGCCATCAATATGACTTGGAATTTGGTTGGGGTTCTATAGTCTCTGGCGGAATCGAGATCCATCATATTCCTGGTGCACACCAGAGCTTTCTATCAGAACCCCATGTACAGGTGTTGGCAAAGAAATTGAAACAATGTTTACAGAAAACGTACGATTGGCAGAGTAGGGAGCAGGTAGATCGAAGCCGTGAGCAGGGAAGCAGGTAGTCTAATCCCCAGTACCCAGTACCCAGTCCCCAGTCCCCAGTCCCCCATGCCCCATGCCCTACTTCGTACGCATAAACAGTTGTGTAAGGAAAACTTCACCCTTACTATTGGTAGCAACACCAATACCAGTTAGGTTATAATTACCCTCTATATTTTCGCGATGCCCCGGACTGTTGAGCCAGCCGATAATAGCTTCATTTGCGGGATCATTATACCCTTGATTGAAAGCCAGATTTTCAGCTGCGCCTGAGTAGCCAATAGGTATAGAATTGACTCGCCGTATAAAACCCTGATGACTAAATGGTACTTTACCTTTAGCCATGTTTAGACTATGAATCCTTGCCTGTCGAGAGATGCTTGCGTTGAGGGATAGCTTTCGCAGACCATGAGAAACCCGAAATCTATTAATCTCGTTAAAAACAGACTTTTCCAATGTGGTAGAGAGTGCAATTCGATTTGATGGTACCGAAGGAATTGGATTTTGGGCGGGTTTCTGCTTCTCTGTATTACCTCTTACATAAGTATTTGTTGTTAATCCACTGACAAGGACAAGCGTACTTAAAGCCATGCCAAAAGCAGTTTGTCGAAACATGGAAAATTACTTAAACATATATAGTGAGCAGAAGACGTATAACTTTGGGTGTTTGTTTCTTAAACACAATAGATCTGGTATGCTGTTTCTAGGTAAGCAAGAGTTAGCATCACGGTGGCTAGGATGTGTTGAGTAATAAAGCGTTGGTGTGCATCTAGTAGTTTAGTAGCTGACTGATAACCTAAAAGTAGAAGATTGGTAGTCACAAAAAAGCTAAAATAACGGAATAAACCTAATTATACTCACTTTTCTCGATATTGGTGATAGCTCATCACTTTAAGTCAGGCTAGCGCTTAACCTGGTTCCCAGAGTGGAGGGAACTTATGTGATAAACTCTTTTTTGGCCGTGGTATAACTATGTCATCATCAAAGCAAAACTCCTCTAAAGACCCCTTCATCTACCGAGAATTTGGTAACGAAAACTCTCTTGCACGAGAAAGACCAATACAAGAATTACCCCCATCGCAACAAAACCCACGAATCCAAGCTACGCGTTCGGGACGCAAGGGCAAAACCGTCACAGTAATTACTGGTTTTCAATCAAAACCAGAAACCTTGCAAGCGTTAGTCAAGCAATTAAAAACTCAGTGTGGCTCGGGTGGTACGGTTAAAGACAATGAAATTGAAATTCAAGGTGACCACAAACAGAAAATTCTTGAGATTTTGGTGAAATTAGGCTACAAAGCCAAGATTAGTGGTGGTTAGACAAGCAGGGAACTCTTAGCAGGGAGTGGGGGAGCAGGGGAGCAGGGGAGCAGGGGAGAAAAAAAGACAAATCTTACCCAGTTTTGACTTTTGACTTTTGACTTTTGACTTCCCCGCAGGGGTGCCCCATGCCCAATACACCAAGGCGTAAATGCTATCTTTGAGATATAAAAAATCTTGTTGATTTAATA
Organism: Aetokthonos hydrillicola CCALA 1050; assembly: GCF_017591665.1. Lineage (GTDB taxonomy): Bacteria > Cyanobacteriota > Cyanobacteriia > Cyanobacteriales > Nostocaceae > Aetokthonos > Aetokthonos hydrillicola. The sequence continues at coordinate 40,833 of NZ_JAAKGC010000025.1, forward strand.
TTCAAAGGAGAAAGCGATGGATTTGGTTAGGATTATCTGTGCAATATTTCTACCTCCCCTCGGTGTGTTTTTGCAAGTCGGCTTGGGTAAGGACTTTTGGATCAATCTGCTTTTGACTATTTTCGGTTTTTATATTCTCGGTATCGTCCATGCAGTATGGGTGATTGCGAAGAAATAAGTCTCACCTAATGTAAAGAGCCCATAAAACCCAGGACTCACTGTAGAGTCCTGTAAGCAGCTCTTCCATATAGTGATCCTAAATCATTCGTGAAAAATCTATTGCAAAACTGCAAGAGTGCTTTTCATTAGGTTTTCTATAAGAATAAGGACTTTTGGTGGGACGATCGCAATTTAAACAAATTTTATATGTAGATCCCACAGCACGCATCCGTAGGTTTACCGGCTCCTAGTTTTACTGAGCATTTTCAAGGTGCTGCATTTTTTTGACAGAAGTTTAGGATATAAACCATCAGTTTTACAATGACCATTTACTTTTACAAAGTGGGGCATCCCTATGGCTGTTTTTCCAATTTTTCTCCTCATGGAATTGTGATTGAGAGCGTTTACTGGTCAACAGTAGAACACTATTATCAAGCACAAAAGTTTATCGGAACAGAAGATGCACTCATTATACCCAAAATACATGCCGCTAAAACCCCAGAAATAGCCGCCACCTTGGGACGAGATTGCTCCCGTCAACTTCGTCCAGACTGGGAAGTCGTAAAAACTCAAGTTATGCGAGAAGCTGTACTAAAAAAGTTCGTAACTCACGCTGATATAAGAGAACTGCTTTTAAGCACAGGGGACCAATACCTTGTGGAAGACTCACCAACCGATTATTTTTGGGGTTGTGGGGAACACAAAACTGGTCAAAACCATTTAGGTAAAATTCTGGTGAGTGTTCGTCAAGAAATCAGAACTTTATCGTCCTTATCAGTTATTTCAGATTAATCTATTAATGTAAGGATGAACACAAAAATCTTTTACAATTTGTCGATTGCACACAAAAATAGCAATAATTACATCCTCCTTTTGGTAGACATTCAGTTTTAAAGAGCTAAAATTTAAGAATATTTTTATAAACCGGTATAATGTGAACAATGAAATTTACGCACGACCCAAGCGGTTGGCAGCAAACTTTTGCTCAAGAAGGTTTACTACACCGAATCACAAACCGTATTAGACAATCTCTTGAACTACAAGAGATATTAGAGTCTACAGTTGCTGAAGTTCGTTCCTTTTTGGGTACAGCCAGGGTGAAAGTCTATCGGTTTGAAGCCGATGAGAGTGGTCAAGTTATTGCTGAATCTATAGACAACGAGCGTTTACCTTCTCTATTGGGGTTACATTTCCCAGCAGATGACATACCTCCATATGCCAGAGAAATTTTTCTGAAAGCACGCCAACGTTCAATAGTGGATGTCACTAGTGGGCAAATTGGAATATCCATGCTCGAAAACCCAGAAACTAGCACATCCCCAACGACTGATATCTATTACCGAGCAGTAGACCCTTGCCATATCGAGTACTTAAAGGCAATGGGTGTGCAATCTTCGCTAGTGGTACCAATTTTATCTCAAGATCAGAACAATATTAAGCAGGAATCTCGCCAGGGGAATGGCGCTAGTTCTCTCCAGGAGGCTAGGTGCGACGAGCAGTCCTGCGCGCAGGGCTTTAGGGTATTGTCACGACCCCATCTATGGGGATTATTAGTATCGCATCATACTGAACCGCGAACGATTTTGCAGCAGGAATTAAGAATCGTACAGCATGTTGTAGATCAAGTATCGATCGCGATCGCTCAAAGTCAACTCTTTAGCGACGCGCGTGCTGAAAAAGAGCGAGAAGCGACTATTAACCAAGTCACTAGCTTGTTACATACACTGCCCTCAATACAACTACAACCAGCTTTAGAAGCAACGATTGCAGCGCTAAAAGGAGCAGGTGGAAGACTTTACATTCAGGAAACATCAGAATTATATACTTGGGGCGATCAACCAATCCCACCCCATAATTTTGAAAACAGCTTGATAGAACAACATCCTGTGTGGAAAAGTTGGGTAGATAAGCAACTAAAGAGGAAATTGTCTGGACAAAATGACAACGTTTGGGCGATTAATGACCTCTATAAAGAACCAGAATGGCGAGTTTTGTCTTTGGCATTTGAGTCTACTCGAATTCGGGGGATATTAGTCACGCCCCTACTTTACCGCCAAGACTTTATCGGATTTTTAACTATTTTTAGAACTGAGATTGACACCGAGATTTTATGGGCTGGACAGCGCGATCGCAATCCGAATCAACTAGTAACCCAGATTTCCTTTGCAACTTGGCGAGAGCAAAAAAAAGGACAAGCACCTAGGTGGGAACCTGAAGACTTTACCCTAGCACAAGCTTTATCGCACCAATTCTCAAGTGCGATTAAACAACAGCAAATGTACAGACAGTTAAAAGTGCTAAATCATAGCTTGGAATCCCAAGTAAAACAGCAAACAGTTGAATTGCAAAAATCATTACAGCTAGCTCATGTTGTAAGGCATGTTACAAATCAGATTTCCAGCACGTTAGACTTAAGTACAATTTTGCAAACAATAGTTCGAGAAGTCAGGGAACTGCTAAATACAGACCGAGTCCTACTATACCATCTTTTGAACAACTTTGATGGAGAAGTTGTAGTTGAACAAGTCCAAGGCAATTGGTCGTCAGTTTTGGGGATGAAAGCACCACCGGAATGCTTTCCTGATGAATATAATCTTCTTTACTTTCGAGGAAGGATAAGAGTCATTAATAATGTTTCTGCGGCTTCTTTGAGTCCTTGCCATCAAGATTTCTTGCAGGAGCTTCAAGTACAAGCAAACATGATTGTTCCTATAAACATGGGTACCCAGTTATGGGGTTTACTAATTGCCCATGAGTGTAAAGGACCAAGAGAATGGCAAGATACGGAAATTGAATTACTGCAACAACTTGCGGATCAGGCGGCGATCGCAATTCAGCAAGCACAATTGTATGAACAAAGCCGCACTGCTGAAGCACAAGCCACAGCTAAAGCACTACAGTTAGAGCAAACCCTCCTGGAACTACAAAAAGCTCAAACACAACTCGTCCAAACCGAAAAAATGTCCAGCTTAGGGCAATTAGTAGCAGGGCTAGCACATGAAATCAATAACCCGATCAACTTCATCTCAGGTAACGTGTCTCATGCGATTCAATCCACCGAGGGATTACTAGAACTTTTGCATCTGTACCAATTGCATTTTCCTAATGCTAATCAAGAAATTAACTCTAAAGCACAAGAGATTGATTTCGAGTTTCTAGCATATGATCTACCTAAAATCATGTCATCGATGCAAGCGGGTGCTGATCGCATTCGTTCTTTGGTGCTGTCGTTACGCAGCTTCTCTCGCTTGGATCAAGCTGAAATGAAACCTGTAGATCTGCACGAAGGCATAGATAACACCTTATTACTGTTACAACATCGTTTAACCGCGAAACCAGACTCTCCTGGTATTGAAGTGATCAAGGACTATGGTGACTTGCCCGTGATAGAATGCTTTGCTGGGCAGATGAATCAAGTATTCATGAATATTCTCACCAATGCTATTGACGCCCTAACAAACGAAGAAGGTTTTGTCTCATCTGCCAAAATTTGGATTTCTACTAAGATTGTACCAGATAAATCTCGTATTCTAATTCGCTTTGCTGATAATGGCTCAGGAATGACCGAAACTACAAAAAAGCGAATATTTGATCCATTTTTTACCACCAAGCCGGTGGGTAAGGGCACAGGCTTGGGATTAGCTATTAGCTATCAAATTGTTGTGGAAAACCACGGTGGAAGAATAAACTGCATTTCCGAACCTGGCAACGGCACAGAATTCCAGATTGAAATCCCTGTCATTTAAGTCACGAATATGAATTTCACAGGTTTAAGAGGGTGCGTTAACTTACTGTAACGCACCCTACAAATCATGGCACAATCAGTACTGGGCAAGGAGAAAGGTTTATCACACGGTTCGTAACACTATCATGTGATCCCTCTTCTGTTAAGCCTAGCCCGCGACAACCCATGACAATTAAATTTGCCTGTATTTCATCTGCAACATCACAGATTGTGAAAGCTGCTTTGCCTTCTCGTTCAATAGCTTCGGCGGAAATTCCGTGCTGTAAGAACAGAGCTTTGGCATTTTCTAGAAGTTGGGCAACTGTCTCTGGAGAGGACATAGCATCTTCATTTTGTGCTTCGGTGGTGGGTTGTTCCACCACACTTAGTAGCACTAAGCGACTGCCGTATTTTTGCACGATATCCACAACCACTTCAGCTGCTTCTCGTGCTTCTCGGCTGTAATCAATAGGAAATAAAACGATCTTGAACATGGGTTTCACCTGGATAGCCCCGACTCCGGTAAAATCTGGATGGGTCTACTAAAAAAACATAACAAAAAGGGAATCAGGAGGCTTGTGCTGTGCCCAAGAAAACTTTAGCAAATTTATCTGCAACAGATGTATCTGGGAAACGTGCTTTAGTAAGGGTTGATTTTAATGTTCCTTTGGATGAGGCAGGCAACATCACCGATGATACTCGCATCCGTGCTGCTCTACCAACAATTCAAGATCTGAGGCAGAAGGGAGCTAAGGTAATTCTCGTTAGCCATTTTGGTCGTCCTAAAGGTGTGGATGACAAATTGCGCCTAACTCCAGTTGCTAAGCGTCTTTCAGAGTTACTAGGGCAAGAAGTCGTTAAGACTGATGACTCTATAGGTGATGCAGTTGCCGCTAAAGTAGCGGCTTTACAGAATGGACAAGTTCTGTTATTAGAAAATGTTCGCTTTTATAAGGAAGAAGAAAAAAACGATCCAGAATTCGCTAAAAAACTGGCAGCAAATGCCGATTTTTATGTAAATGATGCTTTTGGAACAGCCCACCGCGCTCATGCTTCTACAGAAGGAGTCACTCACTACCTCAGTCCCTCTGTCGCTGGTTATTTAATTGAAAAAGAATTACAGTACCTCCAAAGCGCGATTGAAAATCCTCAACGTCCTTTGGTAGCAATTATTGGTGGTTCTAAAGTTTCCAGCAAAATTGGGGTCATTGAAACTTTACTAGAGAAGTGCGACAAGCTACTGCTAGGTGGTGGAATGATTTTCACCTTCTATAAAGCCCGTGGTTTGAGCGTTGGTAAATCACTGGTGGAAGAAGACAAGCTAGAATTGGCTAAGTCTTTGGAAGCTAAGGCAAAAGAACGCGGCGTTGACTTGCTACTACCTACAGATGTAATAGTGGCAGATAACTTTGCTGCTGATGCAAATTCAAAAACCGTCTCAATCGAAAGTATTCCCGATGGTTGGATGGGCTTGGATATTGGTCCAGATTCGGTTAAAGTTTTCCAAGAAGCGCTTGCTGATTGTAAAACAGTTATTTGGAATGGTCCAATGGGTGTATTTGAGTTTGATAAGTTTGCTGTCGGTACAGTGGCGATCGCTCATACTTTAGCAGGGCTTAGCAAACAAGGCGCTACTACAATCATTGGTGGTGGTGACTCTGTTGCAGCTGTGGAAAAGGTTGGTTTAGCCGATCAAATGAGCCACATCTCCACCGGAGGTGGCGCTAGCTTAGAGTTACTGGAAGGCAAGGTATTACCAGGTATCGCCGCTTTGAATGATGCTTAACTAATTCCACCGAATCCCATGCTCTGTAGGGGTGTACGGCGTACGACCTTACTATACAAGCGTACATTTGTACCAAATTGCTGATTCGGTATAATTTTGAGGGTTAGCAAAATTGTTAACCCTCAAATAATTTGCTAACAGATAAAATGGGTTAGTTTAAAATATGGGAGCAGCTACTAAATTACAAGGCATTATTTTTGACCTAGATGGAACCCTAGGAAACACACTACCTGTTTGCTATAGTGCCTTTCGCCATGCTTTTCAAGTGTTTTTAAACCGTCATTATACCGATGAAGAAATAACATCGTTATTTGGCCCATCAGAAGAAGGTATAATTAAGCGACTTGTGCCATTAGAATGGGAAGCTTGTGTAAAAGCCTATCACGATGAGTACGAAAAAGTACATGTAATTTGTGATAAACCATTTCCAGGTATTGAGCCAACCTTGAATTTTTGCAAGCAAAAGAATATTGCTTTGGCGATCGTAACTGGGAAAGGAGAATTTAGTGCTGCTATCTCGCTGCGATATCTTGGTATAAAAGATTATTTTGACCAAATTGTGGCTGGTTCTCCTAATGGTGGAATCAAACCATTTGCAATTCAAAGTGTCCTGACAAAATGGAATTTATCGCCGCAAAATGTTGCTTATGTTGGTGATTCACCTTATGATATGCAAGCAGCAAAAGAAGTCGGTGTAATTCCCTTGGCAGCGGCTTGGGCTGAAACAGCAAACTTTGAAAGTTTAGAACAGATGGCTCCTAGCGCAATATTTTCTACCGTTGAAAGTTTCATTGACTGGATTGAAACTATACAATAGTTACATCAGTGTTGGAAAGATAAAATCTTCTGTCTACAGACTGAAAAAAAATATTTTTCCAATTCCCATAATCATACCTAATGCCTATTGCCAGGAGGATATCAGAAATCTAAATTAGAATTTAACAATGAGAATCGACAGTTACATAAACGGAGCGGAATGAGCCCAATCATAGGTATAATTTATTTTAAATACCAATGCTCTTCCCTTGAGTAGAATTTCATCTCGAATTTCAGATCAAATATTTATTTTTCTATTATCAGAGTGATTTAGGAGTGATACTATGAGATGATGGTCTTAGTGAAGATTCAGGGGCATTTCTATTTCGCAAATCCATGCAGGTATTAAAGATCTTGCGTTAAACTAAGTGTGTTATTATTTACCAGCAATGTTATTCTTTACCTGCTATTGAGAAGAGGAATTCTGCGAAAATTACTCAAAAAAGATGAAACGAAAAGGTGAAATAGCAATGTTATTTAATGACCTAGAGGATTCTCAAATTGAACGTGTTGTTGGTGGTGCTTTCAACAAGATCACCGGAATTCAAATTAAAGTATCCGCGACAGGAGTAGGAGATAATGCTTCAATAATCTGAATGTGTGCGGTATCTGCTTTGGAGAAATCCTAGGTATCCAAGTAGCCTTCACCTTCAGCCTGCTATGCAGACTTTCTTAAACAATGCTTGTCAATTAAAGCCAGAGTTTCACTCTGACGGAAAGAACCCTCTTGAGTATTTTCTTGGGGAATCTGTCAACAACTTAACCTACCACTGAATCACTAGCACCGCTGCGCAAAAGTCAAAAGTTTGATAAATCAAGGCTTTTGGCTGTTCGAAATGGTTGTTTTATTTATGCCGCGTTGTACTAGCAGATATCGCCTAGATGAATAAATAAAGGAGAGGAGTGCGCCATCTAAGCCAAGAAGATCTAAAAAAAACACCCTAAAACTTAAGCCAGCAGAGAAGTCATAACTACTCCAAAAGTGGTAAGATAAATCACAGGAGAATATGACTAACGGTACAGAAGTCCAGCACTACTGATCAGTTTACCTGCATGTGGTCTTAACAATGGAATCCTCTAGCCAGCCAAAACCAAGTATTGGGCAGACAACAGCAAATACAACGCTAGGTAATGGTAACATTCAACAGCTAAATAATAGTCAATTAACTTTACGAAAAGCTGTTGCCAATCTTTGGGCTAGTCATGACATTAAGGATCGAAATACTGTTGAGAACCACCAAGCTGGAATTAAAAAGCTCAATCCGCCAAATAACCTTTTGCTTCAAGGTTATACCAAATTTATAGGAAGAAAGGATGAACTAACTTTACTGCATGAAAACTTGCAACGCTCTCACAATTTTGTTATTTCTGCGGTTACTGGAATTAGTGGGGTAGGAAAAACAGAGCTAGCAAGACAATATGCACAACAATATCAAAAGGATTATCCTGGTGGTATTTGTTGGTTAACTGCTGGTCAATCAAATTTGGCAGCCTCTATTGTGCAGTATGCCCAGACTTACATGAATTTGGAAGTACCTCAAAAGGACTGGCGTGATGAGTTTGTTAGTCTCCCTGCTCAGGTAGCTTGGTGCTGGCAAAACTGGCAACCATTAGAAGGGTTGGTATTGATTGTCTTAGATGATGTGACGTCTTTGGAAAGTTTTCAAGAATTACTGCCAAAGGCTAGTCGCTTTCGTGTGTTGATAACAACACAATTACAAAACCTAGATCCTAATATTCACAAGATATCGTTAGATGTACTTTCACCAAAGAAGTCTTTGCAACTTTTGACAAAAATATTAGGTGAAAAGCGAGTACAACACGAACTAGTTTCAGCGCAACAATGGTGCGAATGGTTGGGACATTTACCATTGGGTTTGGAGTTGGCAGGAAGGTATTTGGTTAAAGAACCTCCTGATTGGAGCTTAGCTCACATGTTACAACGACTTCTAGATCAGCGACTGAGAAATCAACCCAATAGTCATGAAAAGGACTTGCAACAAACGTTAAGTACTTCACAACGAGGAGTTTATGGAGTATTTGAATTAACTTGGAAATCGCTTAGTCCAATGACACGGCGTGTCGGTCAATTGTTAAGCTTATTTAGATCGGAGCTTTTTCATTGGGAATGGGTGGAGTTTACAGCTAAGTTGCTCAATTGGAGTGCAACTGATGTTGAGACTGCTGTTGAAGAGCTTTCCGAACGTCATGTCATTCAGTTAATAGAAAATAAGGATCGTCATTATAGCATTCATCCCTTAATTCGGGAGTTTTTGAAAGTCAAGCTAGCGGCGTCAGAACAAGCACAAGAGTTGAAACACCGTTTTGCAGAGACTTTTGTAGTAATTACTAAGCAAATACCTGCTTACCCAACTGTGGAGTTGATTAGTTCCTTAAAAGATGCTATCCCACATTTGATAGAAGTAGTAGAAAATTTGACTGATGCAATCAAGGATGAGAATTTACTTGCGGTTTTCACTGGCTTGGGTAGATTTTATTCGGGACAGGGTTTATATGCGATCGCACAACCGTGGTGCGAGCAATGTGTCTCAGTCATAAAATCTCGTTTAGGAGACTCCCACCCAGATTTTGCTACTAGTCTTAACAATCTGGCAGATGTTTATTATAACCAAGGGCATTTTGCTGAAGCAGAGTTTTTATATCAGGAAGCACTAACATTAAGAAAGCGCTTACTGGGAGACTCACACCCAGATATTGCTACTAATCTCAACAGCTTAGCAAATCTTTATTTTGACCAAGGACGCTACACCGAAGCAGAAGAGTTATATCAAAAAGCACTAACATTAAGAAAGCGCTTACTGGGAGACTCACACCCAGATATTGCCACCAGCTTCAACTGCTTAGCTTTACTCTATGCTGAGCAAAGGCGGTATGCAGAAGCAGAACTATTGCATCAGCAAGCATTGACATTAAGAATACGTCTGTTAGGAGAATCACACCCAGATGTTGCTACTAGCCTCAACAACTTAGCAAATCTTTACGCTGATCAAGCGCGGTATGCTGAAGCAGAACCATTGTTTCAGCAAGCATTGACATTAAGACTAAGCTTGCTGGGAGAGTCGCACCCACATGTTGCTGCTAGCCTGAATAACTTGGCAAATCTCTACTCTGATCAAGGGTGGTATGTCGAAGCAGAGCCATTGTATCAGCAAGCATTGACAATCAGAATGAATCTGCTGGGAGAGTCCCATCCAGATGTTGCCACTAATTTGAACTACCTCGCGGTACTGTACTTTAATCAAGGACGGTATGAAGAAGCAGAAAAGTTGTATCAAAAAACACTAATATTAAGACTCCGCTTGTTGGGAGAGTCACACCCAGAAGTTGCGACTAGCCTTAATAATCTGGCAGCACTCTACTTCAATCAAGAGCGGTATACCGAAGCAGAACCGTTATATGAGCAAGCATTGGCACTTTATCAAAACTTGGTAGGAGAGTTACACCCAGATGTTGCCACAACATTTAACAATCTGGCTCTACTCTACACCAAACAAATGCGGTATGACGAAGCAGAACGCTTGTATCAAAAAGCAATAACACTAAGAGTCCAACTTTTGGGAGAGGAAAATTTGTCTGTAGCCTCTAGCCTTACCAGCTTGGCTTTACTGTATGTTGAACAAGCGCGGTATGATGAAGCCGAACCATTGTATCAACAAGCACTTGCTGTCAGAATACATCTTTTAGGGGAGCAAGACTTGGATGTTGCCACTAGCTTAAACCATCTAGCAAATCTCTACTCTGACCAAGGGCGGTATAACGAAGCAGAACCATTGTATCAACAAGCACTTGGAATAAGAGTCCGCTTGTTAGGAGAGGAAGACGCTTCAGTTGCTTCCAGCTTAAACAATTTAGCGAATCTTTACTCTGATCAAGGGCAGTATGCTGAAGCAGAACTTTTGTATCAAGAAGCACTAAAAATTTATAAAAACTTAGTTGGTGAGTCTCACATTTTAGTAGCAACAAGCTTCAACAACTTAGGGAATCTCTATTCTGCTCAAGAGCGTTATGGCGAAGCAGAACCATTGTATCGTCAAGCACTGATAACTTATCGAAACTTGGTAGGCGAGTCACACCCATATGTTGCTACTAGCCTCAACAACTTGGCAGGACTCTACAAAAACCAAGGAAGGTATGCCGAAGCAGAACCTTTATATCAGCAAGCTGTGGAACTGTATAAAAATTTAGTAGGCGAATCACACCCTCTGGTTGCTAGTGGTCTTAACAGCTTAGCAGGACTTTACAAAAACCAAGGAAAGTATGCTGAAGCAGAACCTTTATATCAGCAAGCCTTAGAAATTGCTGAACACAGTTTAGGAACAAATCACCCCAACACAATCACCATTTGGGAAAATTTACAATCCCTCTTGAAAAAAGAGGGTTAAGATCCATATAACCCCGCACTGATCCTGTTAAAGCCAGTGCTAATACTTGGATAGTAAAAAGGTTATATTAACGCCAATCATCTATGAGATAATATTAAACCAAGCTAATTTTATGCTCCTGACTCTTGTAATTCAAGTAATGATGAATGATTGAGTATAGTTGCTATTTTTCCAGATATAAAATGTGGAGCGCTATGCTGAAATATATTTCTTCCAAAGGCGACTCCTCTACCACCAGCTTCTATTGACTCTTTTACCATTGACAAAACTGCATTATCTGAACTGGCTTTTGGTCCTCCTGCAATCACTACAGGAATGTCAACTGCTTGCACAACTTCCTTAAATGAATAAAGGCTCCCAGTATAGTTAACTTTTACTATATCTGCGCCTAATTCCCATGCAATTCTAGTGGCATGAGAGATTGCTTGTACATCGTATTCATTTGGAATTTTTTCCCCACGACAATACATCATTGCTAATAAAGGCATTCCCCACTTATCACATTCTTCTGATATGAGTCCAAAGTCTTGTAGCATTTTAGGCTCATCATTTGCACCAAGATTTATATGGACTGACACTGCATCTGCATTTAACTTAATAGCATACTCAATACTGCTTACTAAGCGCTTGCTAGATGGATCTCTAGATAGGTTTGTTGATCCAGATAGATGCAAAATCAAAGATATATTCTTAGAGATTAATAAGGGAGATATCGAGTCAGCTAAACCTTTATGAGCAATTACTGCGCTAATTACTTGTCCTGGCAAAGAGTTAATAAAACTTTTAACATCTGCAAGATGGCTAATAGGACCAACAGTCAGTCCATGATCTATTGGCACAATAAAATAATTACTTTGTTTTTTAAGAATTCTACTAAGACGTGATTTTTTTCCTAGCATCATAAAATTACCATCACTATTACACTGTAGTTGGCAGATTTTTCTTGGTTTAAATTCACCTGATGGTACCATGCCCATACAAGAATCTAGACGCCGTCTCCAGCTTCCCATTCCACTCGTTAATCCTCAATCAGACTGTAGTCCTGCGTTTCAATACAGTAATTGAGATTTTAAAACATTTGTAATAAGAATGAACTTTGTCCTGAAGATTGAATATATTCTTCATTCCAAAAACCCTGTTTCTTGTTCACTAGTTATTGAGGACGGCTCTAATGTTTTAGAAGATACTATCAAATATAATTACTCCAACTGCTTGTGACAAGTACCACTTCTGTAATAAAGAACCAGTCCAATCTAATCAATAGTAACTTGTTTTGGTAGAGGGGTCGAAGTTCCACACTACCATTTTTTTGACACCTTGTTAATATTCCGGACCAGTCTAATGACCTTAACCTGTCAAGGATACTTTTTCTGCAAAGTCCAAAACTCAAAACAACTCAAAATATTCTCTTTGCTCCCAGTCAGTTACTTGGGTTAAATACTCTTCTGGTAACTGATCAGTAACGGACTCCAAAAAGCGATTAATTTCACTCTGTTTTATTTTAGTGATGAAGTTTATAAACTCCTGCCCCATTTTTTGAGAAAAAAGTGTACTTTGGCTTAAGTGTGAAATCGCCTCTGACAAACTTTTAGGTAACATCGGATGTTCTGCAGCATAAGGTTCTTCTGTTGGGGAGCCAGGGTCAAGTTGATAATCTATACCATCTAACCCAGAAATCAATTGCGATGCTATGTAGAGATAGGGATTGGCTGCTGATTCTCCAATTCGGTTTTCTATGTGAGTGCTAGGGTTGTCAAAACCGCCAAGTAATCTAATCATTGCCCCTCGGTTTTCCAATCCCCAACCTACACGGTCAGGTGCTAGGGAATGAGATCTATATCTTTTGTAGCCGTTAATTGTCGGGGTTGCGAACACAGAAGCAGCATTGGCGTGTTTGAGAATACCACCAATGAAGTGCTTACCTAAATCTGATATTAGAATTTTGGAGTCTGCACTCATAAAGGCGTTCTCGCCTGTGGTTCGGTCTACAAGGGATTGGTGCACGTGCCAGCCGTTAGAAGAACAACCTTGCAATTTAGGAAGACACATAAACGATGCAATGTAACCTTGTTGGCGACAAATTTGCTTGGTTGCCATTCGCAATATCATCATTGTATCCGCAGCTTGCAATGCTGGCATCGCATCAAAAGTAAATTCATATTGACCGATACCTCCCTCGTTTTCTATACTCCTTAGGGGTAATCCCATCTTAACTAAGTTTTCTGCCAGAACCAACAGCAAGTCGTGAATCTCTGGATTGTGGGGTTCTGAAAGGTATTGGAAGCTATGCTCCACTGCACTAATTAGGGCAGGTTCACCGGGCTTTCCATAAGAACCAACGTGGGTGAACTCTAACATGGGATCTTCTAACTTTGCTAGATACCACTCAACTTCTAATCCAATAATGTATTCTAACCCTCTTTGATCTAACTCTGCCAATGATTGGCGCAAAATGCCGCGACTGGAAAAGGGCATTGCCTGACCATTTTGGAAGTACTCGTCACACAGAATAAAGCCAGTGCGTTTTGCCCAAGGTAGAATTGTGAAGGTATCAGGGTCAGGAACAGCTACAATATTTGGCCCACCTGTCATTAGAGGGATATCTAAGCTACCCCCAGGAACAAAAGGGTTAAATACCATTGCACTACCAGTATCAAACAGGAATGTACCTGTACTGATGTGCATCCCATTTTCTAAGGTGCTTAAGAACTCTTGGGGTAAAAGCCACTTACTATGAACAATACCGTGCTGGTCTGACCAAGCGGTACGAATCAATAATAAATCTTGTTCTTTAACAACAGCCTTGATCTTTTGAGATGCTTCTTTTTGGATTTCTGTCCACAGGTTATGACGCTCAATAAATCCGGGTCTTTTCATTTGGATTACCTAATCATTTTCAATTGTTTGTGTACTTATACAGGATTTCATAAATCCGTAACCAATTAACGGACTTGCTCCGAAGCCTTTGTAAAGACTCGATAGCGCTACGAACTTGTGCAAAGCTGTACTATAGCAATCCTAAATCATTTGTAAACACCAATGTTTGTGTGTGTTGACTGTTGGCTGTCAACCGTTAACACTTAACAGCCCTACACGAAAAGTTTACAACTCAAATAGGATTGCTATAGTTTGGGATGTAGACTTCGCTCTTAGTGGGTGCGACGCACAAGGCTGTCTAGGTCCACGCATGTCCGAGATGAAACTTGCAAGGGAACGCGCAACCTTCCCCCATTAAAGGGTTGAGAATTGCTACTCCCAGGTGTTGAAGGGCAATTAAACTAGGCGCTCTAGCGAAACTTTGGCAGAAAAATGATGAACACAAAGACCTCAGCGTGCGCTTAGCGGTGGCTTCCGCATCGCCAACCGAAAAACAATGTGTAACAATTAACGGCTCACGAATTAGAATTTATCAGAGTTTTGTCTCCTGAGCAAGCTATAAAACTTTTCTGTTTTCTCCGGATCCTTGAGCAATTCTGGTCCCTGTTATTCTTACAATAACGTTTTCTTTCATAGTTTTCGACTTAATTTTATACCTATAGATGAGTTGACAAATGCGTCAAAAAATGTTAATTACGAACGAGTCGAAAAAGTGGACTGCTGTTTGAGTCAAAAAGTGGTACTTGTGCCGTCCTGAGTAAGTCACTATGTTTTTAATTGGTAATGATTGAAGTTGATGCAGGTTTAAATTTTATAAACATTCATTTGTATCGTTAACCACTAACTGTTGACAATCAACTCGAGTTAATATTCAAGTTATATGGATAGCAGTTTAGAAGTTATAGCAATCCGGTATCACCGGTATCAGTTGTGAGAAAATAAGGAGACAACAATGCCTTATTTTGCAAGCATTACAGCCTTTATTCGTTCTCATGTATCATTTAGGACTGCTATAGTTTTTGATGATAAGGAAAAATTTTGTTTTTGCAGACAGCTTAAAAATTTTACTTTATGAGTCTATCAAGTCTTAAATCTATATACAGCCAAATGCCCCCCCAAACAGCCATAAAGACAATGGTATCAAGCTATTGGATTTCCCAGTGCATCTATGTTGCTGCAAAACTTGGCATTGCAGACTTGCTTAAAGAAGGTGAAAGGCACTGTGAAGATATAGCTGTTATTACTGGCACCAACAAGGATACACTTTATCGACTGTTGCGAGCTTTAGCTAGTATCGGGATTTTTGCTGAGACTCAACCTCATTATTTTCAGTTAACCCCATTAGGAGCTTCTCTCCAAAGCAATTGCCCGAACTCAACAAGAAACTATGCGCTCCTACTAGGCGAAGAGTTTTATCAAGCTTGGCTAAATTTGATGCATAGCATTCAGACCGGAAAAAATGCCTTTGAGGATTTTTACGGAATGAATCTTTTTGAATATTATCAGAAAAATCCCACTGCTGGTCAAATTTTTAATCAGGCAATGACAGACTTTTCAGCAGCTGTTTCTGCTGCTGTGTTAGCAGCTTATGATTTTTCATCAATTGGCAAATTAGTAGATGTTGGAGGGAGCAATGGTAGCTTACTTGCTGCGATTTTACAAGCTAACCCAACCATGACAGGAGTCGTGTTTGATTTGCCAAATGTTATTGACAAAGCTCAGGATTTTCTTGAACAAGCAGGTGTGAGCAATCGATGCCAACTAGTAGCAGGAGATTTCTTTGAATCTGTCCCAGTGGGAGGAGATATGTATATACTCAAACATATCGTTCATAATTGGGATTGGGAGAGGGCAAGCAAAATTTTGACGCGTTGCTATGAGGCTATGACAAAACAGAGTAAGTTATTGCTGATTGAACAAATAATTTCTTCTGGAAATGAACCTTGCGTCGCTAAATTATGGGATATGCATATGCTAGTCGTATGTCCTGGAGGAAGCGAGCGCACAGAAGCTGAGTATCGAGATTTGTTAAAATCTACAGGTTTTACACTTAATAAAATTATTCCAACTCAATCGGATGTTAGTTTAATTGAGGCAGTAAAATAGGCGATTATTGTATTTCTTGTTCTAAAAAATTTCTCTATAACTTGTATAGACAGATGAATCACGATATTTTTAAAGACAGTGTCAAGCATTTAGTTAATCAAAACGTTCTTGAAGAACATGCAAGTAATCCAATTGGCAACCATAGCGATGCTCTCAAACGGATCCTAGTTTATCTTAGAAAATATAAGCTTGAACTCCGAGGTAAGTATATTATTGTTTGTGTTCAACCGTATAAAAAATGGTGTATTGGTAAACTGTCTGGTGTTCGAGGAGTTCCTCCTCAAATTTATGAAGAAGAATGTTTTGGATCAGAAGCAGAAGCTGAACACGGCATTTTTATTAAGAGGATTAAAGAACTAGGATTTATGTAATAAAAATACTGATGTGCTGAGGGACATTGGCTTGCGATCGCCAGTCTCTTTCGGAGGAGCTTTATTAACGCTATAGAAATCTAATTTAAATTTTGAAAAATCTAAGTATTTGTAGGGTGCATGCTTACTGTAAGTCCTTAATGTATCAAGATTTAGAAACGATGCGTTACGCTGTGCTAACACAGCCTACTCGCGTGGCAAGCGTAAGATAGTGCATTACGGAATTCGTAAAGCAATGCAACGCTATAATATCAGTGTTGAGGTTGTCACAAATTCGACTTCGGTTGCTTGGGGGTAGTCTTCGTCTAATAGTTGACATATTTTTTTTAAGTAAAACTTGAAAGATTTTGTCAAAAAAACTTTTGAAAATTTTGAAGACAGAGTCATAAGGAAGAAAAGATGGCGATTTTTGGCTACAGTGACCAACTTAGTGTTACAACAAACGAAACCATCCGGTTTATGGTCAGTTGTGACAGCTCTAGCAAATACAGAGCAGATATCGTTCGTTTATTCCATGGCGATATAAGTCCCGAAGGACCAGGCTTTAAAGAAAAGTTAATCAGCACTTCTATAAGTGGAGAATACCCTAGTAAAAAACAAGATATTTATTCAGGATCTTGTGTGCTTGTACCAGATAGCCCTGCGCTACAAAAAGTTGAAAGTCTATCGTTACAAGCTATGGTCTATCCAACTACCCCAAACAAAGGATTACAGGGCTTGCTGACAAAATGGTCTAATTTGATAAATGCAGGTTATGGTCTGTTTATAGATGAAGATGGATGCTTATCCTTTTGGATTGGCGATAATGAGGGTCGAATCGAAAAAATCAGCACTGGCAAACCTATGCTAGCTAAGTGCTGGTATTTCGTTGGAGTAGCATTTGACGAAGCAAATAGTAAAGTTTGCATTTATCAGGAAGCAATTACCAGTGCAGTTAACAATCAAGTTTCTATTAGACATCTGGCAGACAATACAACGACGACAGTTAACTGTTCAACCAAAATTCGACCATTAGCTAACAATAACGCACCTTTTATTATAGGCGGTTATTTGGAAAAGGTTGAATCAGGTAGAATGATTGTTGGTGGACACTATAATGGAAAAATAGATAGACCTCGCCTATCAAAACGGTGTTTGAGTTGTGACGAAATGAAGTTCCTTGTAGAGAATACCTCAAGCAATGATTTGCTTGCTGCTTGGAATTTTGCCGTTGATATGACCACTCAGGGAACTTCAGCAAACAAAATCATTGACGAATCTCCAAACCATCTGGATGGTCTAGCTATTAATCTACCAACTCGAGGAATGACTGGATACAATTGGACATCAGATGAACACAACTTCACTCATGCACCTGAGCAGTATGGTGCTATCTATTTCCACGACGATGACTTAGATGATGCAGGGTGGGAAGTCAGTTTCGAGTTGAGTATTCCTGATGATATGAGAAGTGGTCTCTATGCAGCGCGTTTGACGACAAATGATGATGAGGACTACATTCCATTTTACGTTAGACCAAAAAAGGGGAGCCCAACTGCACGGATTGCTTTCTTAGCACCTACCGCAAGCTACATGGCATATGCCAACGATCACACCGTAACTAACGCAGGTATGCTTGAAACCATGATTGGTCGCACACCAATTATGCAAAAGCAGGATCTTTATCTTGCTGAACATAGAGAATACGGTCTATCTACTTATGATACTCATTCTGATGGCAGCGGTGTCTGCTATTCGTCACGGCTGCGACCGATCCTGAACATGAGACCGAAATGCAGACAATCAATATCATCATCATCATGGCAGTTCAACGCCGATTTGTATTTAATCGACTGGCTAACTGAAATGGATTATGAGTTTGACATAATTACTGATGAGGATCTGCATCTAGAAGGCGCATCTCTGATAGAACCCTATAAGGTTGTCCTAACTGGCTCTCATCCCGAATACTGCTCAGCCCAGATGCTCAATGCAATTGAAGCTTATCAGCAGAATGGGGGTCGGCTCATGTATATGGGGGGAAATGGGTTCTACTGGGTTACTGCATATCATCCTAACAATCCAAATGTAATAGAGGTTCGTAAATGGGGCGGTACTCAAGCTTGGAAAGCTCAACCAGGCGAATATTATTTGAGCTTTACAGGAGAGCTAGGCGGTATATGGCGGAACCGAGGTAGAACACCCCAGAAAATTGTCGGTACAGGATTTATTGCCCAAGGCTTTGATCTTTCCTCATACTATCGCCGAAAGCCTGATAGTTTTAAGCCACAAGCAGAATGGATTTTTGAGGGAGTTAGTGACGATGAGTTAATTGGAAATTTTGGATTAGTTGGCGGTGGTGCAGCGGGACTTGAACTTGACATTTATGATGTTGATTTGGGTACACCTTCTCACGCTCTTGTGCTTGCTTCATCAGAAGGTCATACTGATACATATTTGGAGGTTGTTGAAGAACTGTTTTGTAATATCCCAGGTTTAGGAGGTTCTCAAAATCCAAAGGTTCGTGCTGATCTGGTATACTATACTCTCCCCAAAGGTGGATCTGTATTTTCGGTCAGCTCGATCGCTTGGAGCGGGAGTCTTTCGTACAATAATTATGATAACAATGTCTCACGGATCACTAATAATGTGTTAAAGCGTTTCCTATTAGAAGAACCACTACCGTTGACATAAGTCTTCGCTCCTGTTATCTGAAAACCATATATCGGGAGATCCCAATACTGCATAGGTTTTAGAATTTCTTAGTTCAGATAAGCAGGGGGAGAAATGGAGCAGGGGAAGAATTTTACCTCCCCTGCTTATTCCATCAGTACTGAGGGAGATCCAACGTCCGATTGGTTGATGAGTGAATCGTAATAAAGGAAATAAAACCGGGACCCAAACGACGATGAAGTCATCGTTAATCCAGACGCACCATGTGATACAGTTTAAGAAACTCATCAATGGCAGTCATTATGTGCAACAGTTGGGATGAACCCGAATCCACCTAACAAACCGTCATCGTTACACATAGTTGAGCTAATTAAGAAATCAAGGAGATTTTATGAAGCAAAGAATGGAACTAAAAAAAATTGAACCAGCTGCGTATAAAGCTATGTTTGAATTGGAAAATTATGTCAATAAAAGTGGTTTGGATAAAAAAATTATTTCTTTAATTAAAATTCGTGCATCTCAAATTAACGGTTGCGCATTTTGTATAGATATGCATACAAAACATGCTAGAAAAGACGGAGAAACCGAACAACGTATATATGCACTCAATGCCTGGAGAGAAACTCCATTTTTTACCCCTGAAGAAAGTGCTGTATTAAACCTTACAGAAGCAATTACTCTTATTTCAGAAAATCATGTCCCCGATGAACTGTATGAAGAAGTAAGTCATTATTTTTCTTCCATTGAAATAGCAAAAATATTGATGACTATTGTTACAATAAACGCTTGGAATCGTATTGTTATAACTACAAGAATGGTTCCGGGTACATATCAAGTCTAGAATTTACCATGACTCATATCCTTCATATTGATACTAGTCCTCGTGGGGAGCGCTCAATTTCTCGGCAATTATCTAACGAGTTTATCAACATTTGGAAGACCCTTAATTCTCAAGACACAGTCACTTATCGAGACTTAGGTCATCATCCTGTCGCCCATGTTAATGAAATGTGGATTGCAGCGGCTTTTTCTCCCCCAGAAGAACTCACTCCTGAGCTAAGCGAGGTTATTCAATTATCTAATATTTTAGTGGATGAGTTTTTAGCAGCAGAGCGTTATGTCTTCGGCATTCCGATGTACAACTTCAACGTTCCGTCTACTTTCAAAGCCTACATTGATCAAATTGTCCGATTTAACCGCACCTTTACCTTTGATGAATCAGGTAAATATCAAGGTTTAGTTCCTGAAGGAAAGAAAATGCTGATTTTTACAGCTCGTGGCGGAAATTTTTCTTCAGAGATATCTATTACTAATTACGATTACCAAGAGCCATACTTAAAGGCTATTTTTGGGATGGTTGGTATTAGAGATATCACTTTTATTCATGCAGACAAATTAAATCTTGGTGAAGACTTACGTCAGCAGTCTTTAGTAAATGCCCGCGCTAATCTCAAGAAAGTCGCAGAAGATTGGGCAAACAATCGATAGATTCGATTCAGGTTTACTTTACCACCGAAAACCCCGCGTTCTCCTTTAATGGGGAACGTGGTAAAGAACCGTGTATATCAAAGCACTCGTATTCAAATGTGTATCGATTCAGCGAGATTGATTTAACTGGACTGGTTCTTTATTATAGAAGTGGTACTTGTAATCAATAATTGGTAGGCGTTAGATTTAATAGTATCTCCTAAAGAAGGATAGCAATCTTTAAGTAAGAATTCAGTAATCAGGAATCACAATTCAGGCAGTAGGCAAATATTTTAAGTGGACATACCCAGAAAAATGCTTTTATTTTATTGTCTACTTATTTTTGCCGATGTGTACTAGGAATTTGCGTTACCTGATTAAGGAATTAAAAACTTGTATGAAATTAGATGAAGATAATGATCAGGAACACATAGTTATATCAATCAATCACCAATCAATAGTTTCTTTCTCATGCTTGATTGACGGAGAATGGGAGTCTGGCAGTTGGTTAAAGTTATACAATGTACCTGAATATTTGTATTTTAATGAAGCTATTTTGCTGTGTCGAAATAATGACAATATATGGCTAGCTTGGATTCCAGATTATGGAGAAATACAAATTATTTAAGAGTTTTAAACAAGATTTAAACTCGCCGAACTGCTTAACAGAAAGATAAATTGAGTTAAAGATTGATAAATCTTTTTTAAGCATATTTTATCCTCAAGAAAAATCACCCGAACAAATATGACTACTAAAAATACAATCTTACCTCTTTACAAACGAATTCAATTGTTCTTCAATAAGAAATTAGGATGTGGAAATTTTCTGAATTTTGCTGTCGCAAATAACCCCTATCGAGACAATGATATTTTCTTTTTAGAACAACCTTTTAAAACGTTCACAGGAGATACTATTAACAGCTTTAGTTTATCTTTATTAAAAAATGTTGTTGATAAGTATGCCTCTTGGTACTATGAATCTGGTATTTGCGAGAATGATCCTGTTGCCATCTATTTAGAAGATGGAATCGGCTACTTTATCCATTACTTAGCATTAAATAATATTGGTGCCATTCCCGTTTTGGTAAATGGTTTGATGCAGTATGAGATCGCTGCCGATTTTATCCGTCGTGTTGGTGCTATTGCGTTATATACAGACGAGAAGCACTTAAATAATATTAGTGAACACGTCAAAGATAACATTTTATTAAAGTTTATTACTACAGATGCACAAAATTCACTAGCTCAAAATCAACACGGAAATATGAAACTACCACGATGGTATCCATATTCTCCTACAGATTCACACCCGATTATGCTCAGCCATTCATCTGGTACTACCGGAAACCCAAAAGCAGTTATATTTCAACATAAGCAATTTTTTATTGGTAAACGAATTCGTCTATTAAAGTTTCCTGCTAGTCGATTCGATAAGTTTTTGTTTGCTTTACCAAGTTCCCATTCTGCTGGTATTAGCTACTTTATGACTTCAACATTACTAGGTTTGCCGACTATGGTTCTATCTAATGTATCAGGTCATAATGCTATTAATTACCTTCGAAAATTTAACCCCTCTTTAGTAGCAGCATTTCCACAAACTTATGCCGAGATAGCTTCAGAGCCTTTAGAAGAGGGAGAATTTTCCTCTGTGAAAATGTGGTTCAATACTGGAGATGCAGCTCATGAAGCTCATATTAAAGCTCTTGTCACAGCAGGAAATCCTAAGTCAGTCTTTATTGATGGTCTTGGTGCATCAGAGCTAGGAATGGCTTTGTTTAATAAAGTTTCTAGCCGACAGACAACTCTTTTTGGTCGATATATGGGTAAACCGCGTAGCTTTGTAAAACCCGTAGTTTTAGATGAGCAAGGGAATATATTAGGGCCACATGAAGTTGGTCTACTTGGTATAAAATCTCCAACTATTACACCAGGATATTGGAATGATTCAAATAAAACTTTAAAAAGCTATAAGCAAGGATACTGGACTAGTGGCGACTTAGCCTATACCGACAAAAATGGAAATTTTTACCATCTTGATCGTTCTGTAGATGCTATTGAATGTAGCAGTGGTATGGTATACAGCCTACTCGTAGAAGAAGTAATTTTAAAACAAAATACAGAGGTTGCTGATTGTGCAGTCATAGGTGTTCCTAACAAACATGGAAAGTCTAGTTTAATTGCTCTTGTAAAAATGAAATCTGAAAAAAATATTAAAGCATCAATATTATTAGATGCTATTAATAAGGATATATCAGACTTAACTGCGGAAAAATTAACATCTTTATTAATAGTAAGAGAATTTCCTGTAGGTCCTACAGGGAAAGTTTTGAAAAGAAAACTTAGAGAAGAATATAAAAATTTCCTACTTGATTCTGAAACAGAATTAAGAAGCCATAAATATGAGGACCTAGCTTATTTTGAGAATTAGGTCATATTGCAAAAATTAGTACAAAGACAAAAGTATGCTTGCAACATCCTATCAATTAGAGCAATTGAATCATCTCAAAGACAATCATCAATTTTGGAAAAATAGTCTCTTACAAGCTGCTCAATCTGGGAATTTGACTATCGAAAACTATCGATATATTTGGAGTCAATACTTGCTTTATTCTCAGAATTTTACCCGTTATATAGCGGGCGTTATGGTGGCTTGTGAGAATGATTATCATCGGGCTCTGCTATCCGAAAATCTTTGGGAAGAGGGAGGGGGTTGCAAAACAGAAGAGCGACACAGTGAAATTTTCCGAAAATTCTTACAACAGCTTGGTATCAATCCCTTAAAGATTGAATATGCCGATTTCACTCACAAATTTGTTCGACAATATCTGGTTGAAACGAGTTGTTCAGATGCTCTCTGGTCAAGTGCCTTTCTATCTTTAGGGACTGAATCGATCGTACCTCAAATGTACAGTATTTTTATTCAGGGAATGCTTAAAGCTGGCATTCCTGATGAGTGGCTGCATTTCTTTTACACACATGTTAAATGTGATGATCAACACGCAGCTACTTTGGCAGAAATAATGTGTTCTTTTAATCAGGAAATTGGCTGGTTTGATCGATGTGCTTCTGCTCTCGATAAAGCACTAACAATGCGATCTGATTTCTTTGAAAATCTGTATGCTATCTGTTTACAACAAACTAATAGATAGGGTATGATTCCATAAGAATATTTTTATTCATAAAAAATATTCTTATGGAGCTTTATATACGACGAATTTGCAAGAGAGAAACACAAATCATTAATCTACGTCATTAGACATTAAAAAAGAAACAAGGACCATGAAAACTGTTAATTTTCAGTCACGAGATTTTGACAAAACACCCCCTGCTGTTGAATTACATATGCCAGACCGATTAATTCACAAATCGTTAGAGGCTGATGGTATTCATAATTCCTTTTCTGGGGTTCGTAAGCACCCAGTATTCTTTGTAGATCTACCTTCTTTTGCAATCAGTATGACTATAGGCATATTGAATCCTGGTGGTTGCTCAAATCGTCATCGCCATACCTACGAAACCATTCTTTACATTATTGAAGGACAGGGCTACAGTCTAATCGAGGATCTACGAATAGAATGGGAAGCTGGAGACGCTGTCTACATTCCAGTATGGGCATGGCATCACCACGTGAATCTAAATCAAGACAAACACGCTAAATATCTTGCTTGTGAGAATGCACCAATGCTACAAAATATGGGTGGTATTGCTCTGCGCGAAGAAGCTTAACAGAATCTCTCAACTTCTACTTGAAATAAGTAGTAAAATTGAACTTCTCATAATCTTTCTTCAAAATATATTTCGGTTTTGAATCATTGATTAATACTTAAATTATTGGATGCATTCCTATGAAACTAGCTTGGTTAGATATTAAGAACACTAAAGAGTCCGCAGTTAAAATTTTGTCACAGCCCAATATTAGTACCTTAGACGGAATTGTTGTAGATTCTCCGGAATCCATCAAAAATTTGCCTCCTAATGTTGATTCTAGTGTAAAACGCATTGCTTTTGTCAAAGACAAAGACCATATTGAGCAGTTCGTTAGTCTTGTAGATATCGTCATTCTTGATGCTTGTTGGGCACATGAAATACGGGAGTTAAAAGAAAAATATCAGCCTATAGAAATTGGTGTATTCGTAGATGTTGTGGATGAACCCACATTGCAAATTGCTTGTGAATCTGCGAAAAACCAAAATTGGACAGTAATCTACTTTAAAGACCCAACTAAAATTCCTTTAGAAATTGTCATTGCAGCAGCAGAGAACGCAAATGGTAAAATCATTACGATTGCAAAAGATATTGAAGAAGCAGAAATTATTTTAGGTGTTCTAGAAAAAGGTTCTCATGGAGTTATGTTAGCTCCTAGAAGCCTTACTGACGCAGTCGAACTTGCAACTATCTGTCACCAAATCAAAAAGATACAAATTCCTCTTGAAGAGTTAGAAGTAACAAAAATTACTCATATTGGTATGGGAGAGCGTGCTTGTATAGACACTTGTTCGTACTTTGAAAAAGATGAAGGAATACTTATTGGCTCTTTTTCTAAGGGAATGATTTTGGTTGCTAGCGAGACGCACCCACTGCCATATATGCCCACACGTCCTTTCCGCGTTAATGCTGGTGCCATACACTCCTACGCGGTTTCTAATATCACTCGTACCAACTATCTAAGTGAACTAAATGTTGGTCATAAAATTTTGGCTGTTGATTGTCAAGGCAAATCACGTGAAATTGTCATTGGAAGGGTTAAGATTGAAATCCGCCCACTACTGAGTATTAATGCAGTATCAACAACTGGAGAAACTGTGAACTTGATTGTCCAAGATGATTGGCATGTGAGAGTTCTTGGACCTAATAACAAGGTACTTAATGTTACAGAGTTGACTCCTGGAGAGTTATTGCTTGGTTATCTTGCTTCCAGTGGACGACATGTTGGGTTTCCAGTTCAAGAATATTGTCTTGAAAAATAAGACAATATGGTTATCAAATTCTTCACAAATTGAAATCACTTATGATTCTTGTAACTGGAGCAACCGGAACTAATGGTTATGAAATCTTAAAGCAACTTTCTGCCACTGATGCTAAAGTTCGAGCATTTGTCCGTAATCCCAATAAAGCATCAGTGGTCGAACAACTTGGTGTTGAAGTTGTCATAGGGAATTTCAATGATCCTGAGACACTCAACACTGCCCTAAAGAATGTGGAAAAAGCTATCTTGCTCTCAGCACCAGATCAACAACAAGTGGAACTCCAAAGTAATTTTATTCAAGCCGCCAAGCAGAATGGGATTAAACACGTTGTTAAATTTTCCGCTTTGGGTGCCGATCTTAACGCTCCTGCCGCAATCCTCAGGTCACATGCACAAACCGAAAAGCAACTTGAGCAGACTGGTATTGCATTTACTCACCTACGTCCCAACGTTTTTATGCAAAACTTATTACGCGCTGCTCAAACAATTGCCACAGAGAACACTTTTTATGATCGAGTAGGCGATGCAAAGTTTAGCTTTGTCGATATCAGAGACATTGCCGCTGTGGCTGTGAGGGTACTTACTGAGGAAGGACATGAAGGTAAAGTTTATACTCTTACGGGACCTGAAGTGCTGTCTTTTGCAGAGGTTGCGCACAAACTTTCCATTGCAACTGAGAAGAAAGTGACTTATGTGAGTATCTCCCCAGAGGACTACAAAAGACGTATACTTAAGTCAGGGGGACAAGAATGGTTGGTAGATGCAATTAATGAAATATACAATTACTACAGTAAAGGTATGGGCATGACGATGACGAACGTGGTAGCTGATGTCACGAAAAAGCAGCCTATATTTTTTGAACAGTTTGCAAAGGATTATGCCCAAAGATTTAAGCAAACTTGATTGGGACATATTTTAGTCTTGCTGGCAGGCTATTTGTCCATTACATCTTTATTGACATCATTGACATCAATTAATGTTCAACACCTTATTTTACTAATGCTACAAGAGTTAAATTCACAAAATATCGATGCAGCGTTAATACTTTTTGAAAAATATCAAGAATTTTACGAAGTACAAAATATTGATAAAGAGAAGAATCGTAAACACTTGCAAATGATTATGGATAATGAAGAACTTGGCAAATTATTTCTCTTACAGGATGAGTATACTTATGTGGGTTTTTCTACGATATATTACTCCTTTTCTAGCAGAATAGCAGAAAAAATTGCTATTTTAAACGATCTGTATGTATTGGACACCTATCGGGGAAAAGGTCTTGGCAAGAAGCTTTTGGAACACTGCTTTATTTATCTTAAATCACGTGGGATAAAGACAGTAAGATGGACAACTCGTGATGACAATGTAGTTGCACAGAAACTTTACAACAATTACGCACATGGAACTAAGTGGCTAATGTATTCTTATATAATCTCCTAAAATTGAAAAGACAGAAGGCAGACGAGAATTTCTGTGATTGATTCTGTCGAGGTACTTATCGATCTTCCATCACTCTGGAGTGAATCTGGGGTGAATTGTGTTATATCGGAGCTTTTTGGCTATTTGAAATAGTCTACTTATTGCCGACCTGTACTGGGGAGGTTTATGTGAACAAAAATCTTTATGATAGTACTACTAGCAATTCTGGTTTACCTAAGTTGAACCTAGCACAACTGCCAAAGTTAAAGCATCAGTCAGCTAAGCTCTACGAACGGGTTGCCAATGAAGTCATCCGCTTAATTGAGCAAGGAATTCTTGCACGGGGAGAGCGCATTCCTTCAATACGTAATCTCCAAAAACAATTAGGGGTAAGTTTGTCTACTGTTGTTCAAGCCTACTCATTACTTGAGAACCAAGGTTTCATTGAGGCTAGACCTAATTCCGGTTACTACGTAAAAGTTCAGCCAGAGAAAGCACTTCTCGAATCCAAGACTTCTTACCCACTTTCAGATACTCACTGGAACACTATCAGTGATATAGTTTATTGTTTGCAGTCAGCTGCCCAAAACCCTGAAATTATCCCTTTCGGAACGAATATCCCAGGAGTCCAACTTTTCCCTACCGTCAAGCTCAATCAATTCCTTATAGACACGAGCCGTCGGATAGGTGAGCAAGCTAATACATACGAAGCTTTTTGTGGTAACGAAGCCCTACGCTATCAGCTGGCTAAGCGATCTCTTCAGTGGAGCAGTGGTATCTCAAGCGAGGAAATTGTTACAACAGCAGGTTGCATGGAGGCTATTAACTTATGTCTGAGAGCAGTTGCTAGACCAGGTGATACGATCGCTATTGAATCGCCTACTTATTACGGTATCATCTTGCTGCTTGAAAGCTTAGGAATGAAAGCTCTGGAGATTCCAACACATCCGGAGGATGGAGTCTGTCTAGAAAATCTGGAAGATACTTTAAAGAACAAGTCAGTTAAAGCATGTTTATTCATTCTCAACTTCAACAATCCTCAGGGTACTTGCATGCCCGATGAACGTAAAAAGTATCTAGTAGAAATGCTCAGCCGACATAAGATACCGCTTATTGAAAATGATGTACTAGGTAGTTTGTATTTTGGTAAAACTCGACCATGTTCTGCAAAGGTCTTTGACAAGGAAGGCTTTGTGTTACTATGCTCTTCTTTCAGCAAAACTTTAGTTCCTGGTTATCGAGTAGGTTGGTGTGTTCCAGGTCGTTATCTAACACAAGTAACACACTTAAAATCGGTCACTAGTGTATCTACTGGTACTCTCGTACAAGCAACTATTGCTGAATTTCTTCAAAACGGTAATTATGATAAACACCTCAGACTTGTTCGCAAAACTTACTCACGTCAAATTG
This sequence comes from Aetokthonos hydrillicola CCALA 1050, assembly GCF_017591665.1. Classification (GTDB taxonomy): domain Bacteria; phylum Cyanobacteriota; class Cyanobacteriia; order Cyanobacteriales; family Nostocaceae; genus Aetokthonos; species Aetokthonos hydrillicola. The sequence continues at coordinate 68,989 of NZ_JAAKGC010000025.1, forward strand.
AATACGTGATGGAAGTCATCAAGAACTATTTTCCATCAGGTACACTAGTCAATAAACCCAGAGGCGGATACGTTTTGTGGGTCGAGTTACCTCAAACTGTGAATAGCTTAGATCTACTGCGTCAAGCTTTAACTAAACACATTAGCATTGCTCCAGGTCCTATTTTCTCTCCTACTGGTAAATTCAGCAACTTCATGTGTTTAAATTGCGCAAACCCTTGGTCATCTAATTTAGAGCAAGGACTTATTACATTGGCAGATTTAGTGTCTCAGAGGATGTACGACAATTAAAAGTGTTGCTCGAATGATTGCTAGAAAAATTATCGTAATCGTTTATATAAAAAAATCCTAAAAAATTGAGACTTTAACTGTTTGAGTTAAAACTTCATAATCACTGCACAAGGAAGACAAAGAAGATGAGACAGATACATCCTTCGTTGTCTTCCTTGTCTCCTTTTTTCACATTTCGTGAGAAGTCGGTTTCACATGCATAATTTTTGTGACGAGTTGTAATTTGCCACACAGATAGTCATACTCAGCAAGGTTGCCTTCTGTACTCAAAGTGTTATGGCAAAAAATAGGACAAAATCGATAAATTTGTATCTGTACAAGAAAAATATATATAGCTATCATTGAAAAAGAATTGAGTTTCAGAACTTGTTACAACAATTTCTTCAAAAGATAGAGTTCTGTAAAGCTAAAAGCTCATTAGTGAATTAGAGGAAAACTAAATGTTCGATTTACCAACATCTACGCAGGTATTGGTTATTGGAGGAGGTCCCGCTGGAGCTACTGCGGCTACTCTATTAGCTCGAGAAGGTTTTAATGTAACATTACTTGAAAAAGAAATTTTCCCAAGATATCATATAGGAGAGTCTCTTTTACCTTCATCGTTGAAAGTTCTCGACCTAATTGGTGCAAGAGAAAAAATAGATGCCCATGGTTTTCAAAATAAGCCGGGTGCCCACTATTATTGGGGAGATGAGTCTTGGGATTTGAATTTCTCCGATTTATCTGGTAAGTTTACACATAGCTATCAAGTGCGGCGTGATGAGTTTGATAAGTTACTTTTAGACCATGCTAAAAGTCAGGGTGTGAAGGTTTTTGAAGGTGTAGAAGTTTCTAGTTTGTCCTTTGAGGGTGAGCGACCAATCAGTGCAATTTGCTCTCTAACTAATGAAAAGAGTCAGACAAAAGAAGTATGTTTTGACTTTTTAATTGATGCGAGTGGTCGTTTTGGTCTCATGTCAACTCGTTATTTAAAAAATCGAGAATATCATACAGTATTTCAGAATGTAGCTGTTTGGGGGTATTGGAAAAATACGAAACCCTTCGATAAAGGTAGAGAAGGAGTTATTTGTATCGAATCTCTCAAAGATGGCTGGTTATGGGGAATCCCGCTACACGATGGCACAATGAGTGTGGGTTTAGTTACCCACAAAACTGCTTTTAAAGAAAAACGCTCTAAGAGTCTGAAAGATATTTATTTAGAGGGTATTGCTGAAAGTGTAGATTTGAAGCAGTTTTTGGAACCTGGTGAACTTGCATCGGAAGTTAAATCTGAGCAAGACTACTCGTACACTGCTGAGAAATTTGCCGGTACAGGTTACTTTATTGCTGGAGATGCAGCTTGCTTTTTAGATCCTTTGCTCTCAACTGGAGTACACCTTGCAACTTTTAGCGGACTTTTAGCTGCTGCAAGTGTAGCAAGCGTTTTACGGAATCATATCAGTGAAGCTCAAGTAATGTCTTTCTACGAGAAAACTTACAGACAAGCTTACTTACGGCTGTTAGTTATGGTTTCAGCATTTTACAAAACTAGTAAAAAAGAATCCTATTTTTGGCAAGCTCAGCAGCTTACAAACACTCAGGGTGGAGACAGAGAGAAATTACATCAAACTTTCTTGAATCTGATATCAGGAATGGAAGATATGTCAGATATTGAGGAAAAGTCAGAGCAACTTTTTCAAGATGTGTCGGATCGGGTAGGAGAACATTGGGCTCTTCGTCACAAACACTTATCGAATGAATTGGATGAGGCAGGAAAAGAAAAGTTACGTGAGAGCAATGAGTTTGTGAGTGATTTCAATGGTCTATTCTCATTATCGAAAGAAACTGCTGTTGAAGGATTTTATATTGTCACGACTCCTCAACTAGGTTTAGCTCAGGTTAGTTAAGCAATATAGCAGCAATGGTATGTGGGTGTCATATTACATCCCATATACCTTAGATGAAAATCGTTTGATTGAGAGCGTTTGTCTCAAATTCATTTTTACAAGTAGTTCTGCTATATCAAGAAACAACTTCCGTATCTTATATCTTGCACCATCAATATAAACGCGGAAAACCCATATCAAGAGTGCTAAAAATATTACGGAGAATGAAAAGTGATATCTGCGTAAATAAATAAATTGTATGTGTGACTAAAAAAAATGATATTACATAATTTTCATCAAATGTTGGCATGACGCAATGCGTTGTGCCAATGATGCGAGAGGCAGTGAGGATTGAAGTTGGTCAAATGTTTGCCTAAAAAACTAACCCAGCATTTCCAGGTCATGGTTCTTGTAGATACAGCTTTTGGTAGCGTGGAATTTCTACACGGTGTCCGAGAGCAAAAATATCACGCAAAATACGGGTTGATATTCTTATAACTTTTGTGCTATAGTAAACTTGTCCAGTATTAAAGACGTTTTTATCCAGTTTATTATAAAAATGGCTTTTAAAAATTTGTGTAAGAATTCAGCAGTCAGTGTACAAAAGCCAGAATTCTTCAATAATCGCGAGAAAACAGAAAAGTTTTATAGCCTGCTAATAAGACAAAAAGTTTATAAATTCTGACTTCTGAATCCTGAATTCTTACAAATTTGTTAGTTTAATTAGAAATTTGTAGAGATTTCTCGATGCTTAGTTCTCAATGCAGAAAAAGGTTATCTCAGTTATGCTTACGATGTCGCGGGAAAACCCCTCTACGTAAGTTTGCTCCTAGAGTCGGCGTTTCTTCGTCTGCATGGAATGCTTGGGAAAATGAATCTGGAAACTGGGGTATAGACAATGCTAGAAAGTTGGCGACTTTTCTAGGAACCAGTGTTGATAAGTTGCAACAATATATAAATGGAGAATACTCACTTGATGATTACCTACGCTTACCACATCTAAACACAGGCGAATTAGAAATGCCAGACTCAGATGACACTGTAGACCAAGTCATTGTCTGGATGGGTTCTTTAAGTCTACGAGATTTGTTGAGGCTTATCTCAGCAGGGGTTAGATTAGCTGAAATTACTGTTGATCCGAACTCGAAAGCTGGCAACGAGAAACACAATCAGCCAGAACCACTTGTAGCATCGAAACCAGCCGCTGATGGAAAAATAGAGTTTGAGAGCAAGGACGGAAAACTAGCACTCAAGTGCTGGTATGATGTTAGTCAAGGAAAAATTCCCAGTAATCCGGAACTCATTAAACTCGCAGCTGCACTAGATATAGATACTTCTTCCCTCAAGAAAACAATTACTAAGTTGAGTGAGATAATGGCAAATGAAGCTAATAATTAGTAATTTAGATTTGGCTTTACTGTCTCTATACTGGCTTGGTGGTGAAAATGACACAGTTATAGTTCTTAGAGGAGATGGCAAACTCCTGTCTCAAGATTTTGCTGAAAGATTAGTAGACTTGGCTTGGGATAAAATTGCTCGATTCTGTGCTAGCAGAGGCTATAAATGTGCTTATCTCTACGCCGAAAGCCAAAATAATCACCCAAAGCGCTATTCCATACCTGCAGAATTAGCTGTCGAAGCCATGATTGGAGATTCCTTACAAAACAATGAATATTTAATTGGTTCAAGTGTCGAGCCCGAGACTACTGTCGAACCAGAAACTATCTTAACCATTCCTGAGGAGGAATTATCAATAGGCTGGCTTGAGAGATCGCCTTTACCTACTTATATCAATGCAATCCGTACTCAATGCAAATTCTATGCAAACCCGAAAGCGCTTGCAACTCAAGGTAAACCTCCAGAAGATTTTCTCAATGGCAACGCTTACGATTTAAATGATCCAGATGAACTAGATCGTAGAACTAGTCTAATTGCTGCTGGGGAAAGGTTAAGGAATTACGAATACGAGGGGTGGCGCTGGTTTTTCGACGCTGATGCTGGGCGATTTCGGCTCAAAAAAATGTACTTTATCTCAAATTTCCGCTTGCTGCAATCATTCAACGGTGTCCCTTGCTGGCTTGGGCAAGTTCTGCAGGCTTCAGAATTAGTCATGACGCGCTTGTAATCGTCAATCTCAGTAAGTGGGTTATTGATATCTGTTGTGGAAGTCCCTAGTCAACAAGAAAACATTGGATATACTGTCTATTAATTCTAGACTGACGAGTTGCTCAGCTAATAATTGCATTGTCCTACTTTCACGCCCAGCTAGGGATCACTACACACCGTTGCAATTAAGTAAGCTTCTGCTTCGGGACTAAGTTTTTTGTCTCTTCCTTTACTGTGGGGTCATTCAGCTTACAGCAGTTTTCACCTAAATTAACCACACCGTTTGTAAGGGCGCAAGGCCGCAGCGCCCCTACGACTGTGGTCTAATTACCTGAAAATTGCTGTAAACTTATGACCATGCTTACGTGGTGAGTTGCAACCTTTTTTGGCGTCGGGTTTACCCGATCTGCTACATAAACACTCCGCCACTCTCGCCGAAATAAGTGCTTATGCAAAATTATTTATTTGAGAAGGCAGTCCCAATGAAAATTTTTTCATTGGGACTGCCTTTTGCCTTGCCCGAAGGGTTGGTCATTGCGAGCGTTTCGGAAATGTAGCGTTCGCGTTGGCGCACGTGTCCCCTCGGGACTCAGCAATCTCCAAGGCTGGGCAACACTGCATCCATCAGCTCAAATACTGCGTCTTGAGTTTTACCTAGACGATCATAGATTGCTTGCCGAAATTCTTCTTTACCTAACTAGCTGCAAGATATGAGGTAACCACTTACCTCATTTCCAATGATGTCTTTTTTCTGTTCCCCGTTCTCTATTCCCTTATCTACCCGGATGTCTCGCACTTTGAGAAATTCAGCTCTAATGCGCAAGTTAAGAGATAGCTTTTTTATCCAAAGTGCAATCCACAAAAAAGATTTTCTGAATATGGGTTGATAACTTTATGCTTTTCATGCTATCGTAAACTTGATTGTCTAAATATCAAGACATTTTTGTCTTGGTTTCATGAAAATGGTTTTTTAAAATGTACTAGTTTAATTAAAAATCTTTTAGAGATGTCGGAATTTTTAGTTCTGAACGTAGAAAGAGATTATCGATAATTTATGGTGAAAACCCAGAAAAAGTCAAGATACGAAGCTAATACCAACTTGCGGTACTTAGTAGTAATAACCTGTAAGAAAGACAAGAGAAACAGGGGGAGAAATAAATAATACTATCTTTGAAAACTGAATATAAGCTTTCTACCGAAACTTCTGTAGAAAGATGCATGATAAGCACAAAGACGTTAGCGATCGCATAGCGGCGGCTTTCACATAGCAACGCAAAAATAATGTTTTTTAGTAAGAATTTTAAAGTCAAAATACAGAAGCCCAAATTGTTTAAGAATTGCGAGAAAAGAGGAATGCTTTCATAGCAAACCCTTGTAAATTCAGATTTCTGATTCCTGATTTATTGCGTCTTCTATCATGGGTTTTGACTTAATTTTAATCCCATAGATAGATAGATAAAGTATTAAAGACTTAACCTGTTACGGGTGCTTGCCCCAGTTTTTGCAGCGCAGCTACTATGGAATTGATCATTACACTTAACAGAAGAAGTTCTGTCCCTCTTTACCGCCAAATATGTGAGGAGCTAAGACAGTTGATTCTAACAGGATACTTGTTACCTGGAGAGCGCATACCTTCAACACGAGCTTTAGCCAAGTCATGTAAAGTTTCACGTGCGACTGTCAATCTTAGTTACGAGGAACTTCTCAGCGAAGGGTATCTTAAGTCAAGTCATGGAGCTGGGACTTTTGTTAGTGACCAAATTCCCAAAACATTTATTCAATCTACATATCCTACTCATAAGCTAACGCAAGCCAAGCAGATAAAGTTGTCAAAATATGGTGCCTATATAGCTAATAGTAATCCGTTTAGGCCCACAGAGCAACACTTGCCAATCAACTTTCGTTATGGGCAACCTGCATTCGATCAACTCGCCTTACAACAATGGCGGAAGCTATTGGCACGTCGCTGTGAATTCGATCCTAATCTAGTCGATTATAGCGATGATCTGCTTGGGTACAGAGAGTTACGCAAGGCAATTACTCTTTATCTAACTCGGTCGAGGGGAATATACTGCGAAGCTGATCAAGTCATAATCGTTAACGGTTCACAGCAAGCTCTCGATCTAGTTACCCGAATTCTCTGTGATAGGGGGGATTGGGTAGCGATGGAAAACCCTGGCTGCCTGAGCGCCTACCACACCTTTCTCGCACAGGGATCTCGACTTTTACCTGTTCCGGTTGATGAATCAGGAATTGTGATTGAACATCTATTAGGTTTCAGCAATGCGAAGATTCGTTTTGTCTACGTTACACCTTCTCACCAATTTTCGTCTGGTAGAGTGATGTCCTTGTCAAGAAGGCTGGAACTACTATCTTGGGCTCAAAGATCTGGAGCAATGATCATTGAAGATGATTATGACAGTGCATATAGCTACGATAATCAATCGATCCCAGCACTACAAGAACTCGATAAAAGTGGTACAGTTATATACATTGGGACATTTTCAAAGATGCTTTTTCCAGCTTCGCGGATTGGTTATTTAGTTCTACCTAAAAATTTGGTAAATATATTTGCCAATGCTAAGTGTCTTGCTGATCGTCAATCACCTCTACTAGAACAGCAAGTCCTTACCGATTTTATTAATGAAGGGCATTTGGAACGTCATATTAGGCGGATGCGCACTCTACAACCAACGTCGACAAACATTGGTTCGAGCCTTATCGATGTATTTGGGCCAGTGCGGGAAGATTCTCGGCGACAAAGTAGGTATGCAGCTGATGGTACATTTGCAAACTAGCTTGAATGATTAAGAGATAATACACTGGGCAGCACAGGTGGGCGTGGGACTAATCAGTGCAGCCCAAAACTACTTCGATGCCAGTCATGAAGGTGAATTAACCTTGGAAGAAAAATTGGTCAGTGCCTCGCTGTTTTTCACCGAAAGGGTACAACAATTAATTTAACGTTTCGTTTTCTTTGAAATTTAACTATACCTAACCCTCTTGTGTCACTTTAGGCTGAAGAAAAATAGAATTTAGGGTTAAATACTGGTGAGCCAGCAAGATAAAAATTGGGGAAATTAACCTCAATGCGATTGGCTCTTGCCCAGCAGCTTTTGCTGATCGCTTTGCTGCCAACTAACAGACATATAGCCTGCAGACACGCACTCACTGCACTGTGTGCGATCGCTCTCCAAGCAAAGCATTCATGCCCTCATATCAACACATTTTCTCTTTTTTGTCAATAAACAAATGCTACTGGCGTGACACCTTACAACTTTTTTATTTCCATTTTCTCGCTGACAATTTCCGCGCCTCTCAAATTTTACGACTTTTTTTTAATTGCACACCTTGGTCGCTATGAAAAAACTAAACTATGTAAGGATAGGTAAATACTGAAAAACAATCTACCAAGGTAACTAAAATATGGGCGATCGTTTAAGGGGATTCCTCAATCGTGAGCAAAACAAAACTCTATTCAAGGAGTACAATTTCCTTTCTCGCTTCTATAGACTGGCTTTCATTAATATCCTTTCCACGATCATGGAGCCTTTGGTTGGAACAATTAGCATAGTGTTTTTGGGGCATCAGGCTCAAATTGAGCATCTAGCAGGGGTAACTCTTTCTACAACCCTGTTTAACTATATGTATTTTATTGTAAACTTTTTACGCATGGGAACTACTGGAGTGACGGCGCAAGCAGTTGGACGAAATGACAGCGAACAGATGCTGCTGGTAGCACTGCGAAACAGTTTAATTGGACTAGCTATAGGCGGACTACTTTTAGTACTGCAATATCCTCTGCAACACTTGTGGTTTAGTGCAATCAGTGCAGTTCCAGAGGTTAAGGCATCAGGTATTAACTATTTCAACACTCGAATTTGGGGAGCGCCTGCAGTTGTTGTCAATTTGGTTCTAATCGGGTGGTTTCTCGGACGAGAGATGAGCAGCTATGTGTTGCTGATGTCGGTGGTGGGTAATGGGGCTAATATTTTTTTCGACTACGTATTCATTGTTCGCTGGAATATGGGTGCAACGGGAGCAGGACTGTCTCAAGCAATTAGCCCCTATCTGGTATTGGTGATAGGCATAACTCTGGCAATTCTTAAAATTGACTGGAAGGAATTTCCAAGTGCAGCCAGCAAGTTTTGGGATGCAGGCGCATTTAAAAAGGTTGTTACCCTTAACGGAAATCTCTTCATTAGGTCTTCTGCCACTATGTTCGTTGCAACTATTTTCACAATTCTAGCTTCTACATTGGGCACAACCATCTTGGCAGAAAACGCCTTACTCTTACAAGTAGCATTGCTTAGCATCTACTGCTTTGAGGCGATAGGATTTGCAACCGAGACTTTGAGCGGAAACTTCAAAGGACAACAAACAACAAAGCAGTTATTGCCGCTATTACAAGTCACGGTAGGAACCAGTTTACAGATAGGAATAATTTGCTCTGTTGTGTGTATCCTGTTCCCAGAAACGATCTTTGGGCTCTTAACCAATTACAGCGAAGTAACATCGCTTCTTACAAGAGATGTTCCTTGGCTACTACCTATACTGGCATTTTCTTCAGTTTATCTGATACTGGATGGATATTTTGCGGGTTTAGCCTTAGGGTCAATCTTGCGCAACGCTGCCTTGTTCTCAGTCATATTTGGATTTGCACCGCTAGCATTGATTGCATGGTATTATCATAATAACTATATCTTATTGTCGTCTGTGTCAGTGTGGGCACTAACAAGAGCGATACTGCTTGCCCTACAGGTGCCTAGCACATTGAAGGATCTGAGTCAGGCTCAACAACCGTCTTTTCCGTCATCTGGAAATGAGGCTTAATCAACTTTGCAAATTCAGTACATCATCATTGGCAATTAAATGTCTGTTTTGCGAGCCACTTGCAAGTTTCATAATTTACCTCCTGCTGTGATCTTACGTAAGATCTTAGTATAAGGCATTTCTTGTATTTTCAGAGCTTATTACGGAGATAAATTTTCTTTTGGTTCATCACTAGGCGTCACTGTTGGCTTAGCACTAGGTTCAGGTGTAGTCGTTGTGGTAGAAGTTGGTGTTGGTGATGCGTTCTGATATACTGCCTGCAAGCTAAGTTGATAATCTACTGGTTGTGAGGTTGTGGAGACAACAACGAACTCATAAAATCCCTCTTCTGGTAAAGTAACTGATAAGCTGCGTCGTGTGGAGTTTTCTAAAAATCTGATTTTGCCAGAGGGAGAGTAAACTGATAAAAGAACTTTAGAACTTGCTTGTAACTTCAAATCCATTAATTGATCTTTCGCAAGTCCAGCAATGAAAACTTTTCCATCTCCGCCATATAATGTACCACTAACTGTTTTACCTATAGCACCGGGATCAAATACAATTCTTCTGAAAGCTTTGCCTGCGAGAATATCATTGAGTTTGTCATAAACAAATCCATACCAGACTTGTCCAATCGGTTGATCGATAAAGTTTTTACCCTGCTGTTCAGGAAATTGTGTAAAGAATGCAGCATCACCTAAATCATATAAAGAACGACTGCCAACATGAATTTTATTAACTTGATCTTTCCAGCGATCGCGCTTATCCGCAGTATAACTCCCTAGTTGGCGACGCGCACTTAAACTTAATAACGCTAGCTTATCTAGCAAATCTTTACCTGTTTGATCCCATCGTACTCGTAAACCTTCATCTTCAGAACCATCACTTAAACTACGTTCCCCTAAACCCCGGTTTTTCTCCCGAAAAACTTGATTAACTAATTTCACATAAAAGTCATTGTCTATCGCTAACTTTTGGCGGCGATCATTTAATGTTTGTTTACGCTGTCTTTCTTCTGGTGAAAATTTTGCTAAAGGATCTTTTGTCTGTTGGGTGGGTTTAGCACTTGAAGTTGGTGTTGATTCCTGTGTGGTATCTGGGGAAGGATCGCTATCAGACGGAGATTTGAAGAACTTCGTCACTCCCCATGCTACCAAACCAGCAGTCATAGTTAAAACGAGGGCTACTATAAGAGTCTTGACTGGTACTCCACCTTCTTTTCGCTGAGGTTGAGGGGTGGGAGAGGAAGCAACGGGGGGTGCTACAGCGACAGTCGCAGCGGTTGGTTTTGGGAGAGGTTGCTGAGCCAAGGTAAGTGCTGCTAGAACTTGAGACGCACTTTTGTAGCGATCGCTTGGTGCTGGAGACAACATTTTATCCAAAACCGCCGCTAAATTGGAACTTAAGCTGATTTCCTGTCGCCATCGCCAAGAGAGAGTATGGGGATCAATAAGTTCTTGCGGCTGTTTACCTGTCATCAAAACTAGCACAGTTGCGGCTAAAGCATACAAATCACTATGAGCTTCTACTAACCCAGTCCGCATCTGTTCTGGTGGAGCGTATCCTATTTTACCCAAAAGGGTTGGTGGTGGAGAAGGCGTACCTACACCAGGTTGATAATATTGCGAAGCGACAGCTGCGGCGACTTGTTTAACACCACCAAAATCAATTAAAATTGGCAATCCGATTGGTTCTTGTGGAGTGCTGCGAAGAATTAAGTTATCTGGGGAGATATCACGGTGAATAACTCCTAAAGAGTGGATGTATTCCAATACTGGCAGAATTTGCTGCAATAGCTGACGTGCTTCGATTTCTGTAAAAAGGAAACCTTGCTGTTTTCTAGTTTGCAGCAAAGCACTGTATGTTTCTCCTTGTACATAGTCTTGCACGAGAAACAGATATTCTTTATCATTTAGTTTACTGCGGAAAAGTTCCCGAAAGCGAGGAATTTGGGGATGTTCTAGCTTGTAGAGAACACTTGCTTCTCGCTCAAACAGTTCCTCAGCTTTTTGTACAACATAAGTTGTTTGAACTTGGGGAGAGAATTCCTTTAAAACACAAAATTCTCGAAAGCGGTTGAGATCTTCAGCTAAATAAGTGCGTCCAAACCCTCCCTGTCCAAGTTGACGTACAATGACATAGCGCTCGCTCAAAGTTAGTCCCGCTTGGATACCCTGAGTTACAGGATTACCCAATTTCTCCCCACAGTGAAGACAAAAGCGACTACCTGGGGGATTTTCGTGTCCTTTTGAGCAATAGACAGGGTTCATTGTTAGTTGTTATTTATTATTTTTTTAAGATTCTAGTATACTCGTTGTGAAAAGTAGTTAGTGAGGAGTCAGGAGTCAGAATTCAGAATTCAGAATGAATGTTAGTGAGACTACGCTTGATTGTAAAAAATTTTTCCTTAAAACCCCTGACTTCAAGCATGGAATATTCTGACTCCTGTATTCTGACTCCTGACTCCTGTATTCTGACTCCTTTTTATTTCTTACTTTGTACTTGATCAGCCGCGATCGCGTACCAAATTTGAGCAAATGTTTGTTTATTAAGGTTCCCGTTTCCGTGCCGTTGCCCTGGAAAGAGTTTGTCAAATTTTTCATTTGTATCGTTCTGGAGTTGAGTTATTGTATAGTTACCTAATCGACCTGCTTGTGCTTGCTGTACCCAATTTGTATAATCTCGTCCACTATAGCTTCCTAGTTTACGACGAGACGCAGTACTTAGGTTAGCTTGTTCTAATTTATTCAAAACTTCGTCCGCAACGCCAAACCATTCTTTTCGTAAAGCAGTGTCCTCGGATTTAGCTGTAAGACTGCGACCGCGTAGATCTGGATGTTTAGTATAAAAAGTATCATTAACTATGTGATTTAAGAAACCCTCTGGAATTTCTAACTGTTGGCGGCGACTTAAAAGGGTATTTGGATCAATTTCCTTGTTTTGCGTTGGTTTATCAGATTTCGGAGAATTAGACTGATCAGGGATTTTTGGCAGTGAGATTCCTGGTAAGGAGAATTTTGGTAGAGAAATAGATGATACAGTCTGAATAGCTGTCGTTACTAGCAACCAACTACCAACAAAACTCAAAACAACTACACTTGTTCCAATTAAACCAAAAGCAAAAGGTCGTAGCCAAATAGGGAAACGAGTAGATTTAACAATTGCTTGGGTTTTGCTTTGAACTTGACTCGTAACAGCATTAGCGCGTTGTTTTCCAGGCGCAAGTACCATAGTCTTAATCTTGGTAAGCTGAGAATTTATGGGTTTTGTGGGAGTGGACGAACCTAAAGCTTTGAGGACTTCATCAGCTTGTTGGTAGCGATCATCTGGTTTATAAGCCAGCATTTTTTTTAACACCGCTTCCAACCGCGAGCTCACTTTGATTTTTTTCCCCCAGCGCCATGTTCCGTGATAGCTATCATAGAGATGTTCTGGTTCTTTACCAGTCAGCAACACCAGCGCAGTCACAGCTAAAGCGTATAAATCACTACTATGAAACGCTTGCCCCAGTCGTAGTTGTTCCTCTGGCGCATAGCCCTTTTTCCCCAACAAAGTGCGATTTTCCGTCAGTTGAGTAAACCAAAAACCCTTACTTGCTGGTAATTGCTTGACACCACCAAAATCAATCAATACTGGTAGATTATCAGAAGACCGCAAAATCAAATTATCCGGAGAGATATCACGGTGAACAACGTCTAGTGAATGGATATACGATAATACTGGTAGAATATTTTGCAGGAGCTTTGTAACCTCTTGCTCGCTAAAGCCCTGCCTTTTATCTTTACGATTTTCTAATAACTGTAAATAATTGTCACCTTCTACATAATCTTGCACTAGAAAGAAAAAATCCTTCTTGCCTAATTTCACTTGTAGCCAAGAGTGAAACTGTGGGATTTGTGGGTGTTGAAGTCTTTTGAGGACATTCGCTTCTCTCTCAAATAACTCCTTGGCTTTTTGTAACTCCTGCTGCTGTTGTATTTGCGGTGCGAATTCCTTGAGCACACACTTTTGCTGCGATCGCTTGATGTCAAGCGCTAAATATGTGCGTCCAAATCCACCCTGCCCTAGTAAACGTACAACTTCATAACGGTTTTCGACAACCAACCCTGGGGAAAGAGGTAACGCTTCACCACACTGGCTGCAAAAGCGGTTACTCTCATGATTTACGTGTTGTCTAGTGCAATATACTTGCATGGCACTCGAGGATGAATAAAGAGTTTTATTAGATGGATACAACATAGCCAGCTCGATTTACCTAAATAAATCGAGAAATTTTAAAGCTCCGAGAGTTAGTTAATATATTGTAGAATTTTGAAATCAATTAACTCGCGTTAATTGTGAGAGAATCAAAACTGGCACGGGCAATGCCTAGTACCGCTTCGCGAAAGTCAAAAGTCAAAAGTCAAAAGTGTTATAAATCAATGCTTTTGGCTATTTGAAATGGTCTACTGATTTCTGCCGCGCTGTACTAGTTAATCATACTATTTATACTTGGTTAAAAAATTTTTTGCCCGCTCATAAACTTGTCTCCGTAGACCGGGGGGAATGTAGGCCTTAGCTATTCTAACAATATGCTCCAAATATTGATACCCCTGCCATTGCTGTTCTTCTGCTGGGGTTAAACCAAGCGTCCGATTTTTCTCTAACAGGGCGCTAGTTTGGGCTTGCAGCGATTCGGAGGGACGCAAGGCAATAATGGCTTCAGCGCTGGGGAGACTTGCGAGAAATTCTAGGACTTCAGCCATACCTGAAAATCCTTCTTGGGCGATCCCGCTTTGCAGGGTGGGATTCGCGATCGCATTTGCATTAAATTCTCGTAACCCTAACTCTATGATTTGAGGTAGTTTGTCTTCAAAGAGTTGAAGCTGAGTAACAACTTCATCAGGTAAATCGAATGTAACTTGCATGTGCGTCGGCTTTTACTACTAAAATACACCTTATGTTGGTACTTCTACTAATTTTGCTATTTCTTCGCCAAGACGGATGAAATGGTTAGGATTTAAGGTGAGTAACTGGTCTATTTCTGTTTTAAGAATAATTTGAGCAATTAAAGCATCATAGATTGCACCTCCTGTTAAGTTCAAAGTTACCATTTTATTAATCACAGATTCATAATCCTGTGCAGAAAGAGAAATTACTTCAAATTCTGCTAAGTTTTCGTTTATTAATTGTTGTGCCAATTTTGGAGAAACAGGAGGCTTGATGGGAAGGCGTGTTAAAACGGAATATAATTCTGCTAAAGTATGAGTACAAATTATTCCTTGAAGATTTCCCAATTTCACTTTTTTTACAAGTGCAGTACAACCTGAGTGCTTAGGATGATTAGTCCATAAAGCAGCAATTAAAACACTGGTGTCAAATAAAGCTTTTACCACGACGCTAAATCATTTATTCTTTCGGTCCTCAAGTCATCAATAATTGTTTCTGTACTACCAACTGGTTCAGCTTTAAAGACTAATATTCCATCTTCGTAGTAGGTTTCTACTTCCGGTTGCACAGGTTTAAGAATTAGTTGACCATTTTCAACTTTTAAGGATAACTTGGTTTCATTATTAATTCCTAGCTCTTGGCGTATTTTTTGAGGAATTTCGACACGACCAAATTGATCAAGAGTGAGTTGTTCCATATTATTAAGTACCTTTACCCTAGATTACTAAAATTTTACTTAATTCCTTAATTCTAGAAAAATTAAGAGGATTCCAGACACTATCCGAAACCCTCTATTATCTATTCTATTGCTAGATTCCCTTTTATTGAGTTATTTGAGCGGTTGGAAAAGCACCAGGTTGTACGCCTATGGTGACGGTTTGTCCACGACGACGTAACTCTACGCGTACATCTCCCCCGACTTGGCTATTCTCTACCACCTGTTGTACGGAGTTTCCATCTTTAACAGCTTGACCGTTCAGCTTTTGGATGACATCACCAGCACGTATTCCTGCTTTAGCTGCTGGGGAATTGGGCATAACCTTGACAACTAAAACACCTTGATCTTCATCTACACTCAAGCCACTGTTAGGATCTGAGTTGATGTTTTGCTTAATTTCAGGTGTTAGCCCAACCATCTGAATTCCTAGGTATGGATGTTGTGCTTTACCTGTAGCGATCAATTGATTGGAAATGCGTTGCGCGGTATTGATAGGGATGGCAAAACCTAAGCCTTGCGCACCTTGAATGATCGCTGTGTTCATACCGATCACCTCGCCTTGAGCATTCAGCAAGGGACCACCAGAGTTACCAGGGTTAATTGCGGCGTCTGTTTGAAGATAATCAACTCGCTTATCTGAACCAATCAGGTTGCTGGCGCGTCCAGTGGCGCTGATAATACCTGTGGTGACGGTATTGTCTAAACCAAGAGGGTTACCGATCGCGATCGCCCACTGTCCAGGTTGCAGCCCATTTGAGTTTCCTATTTTTACTGTTGGGAGATTACTAGCCTGAATCTTCACCACAGCAACATCTGTCAGTTCATCTTTCCCAAGCACTTTACCCTGATAGGTTTTTCCACCTGTTAAGGTTACCTTCACTGTATCCGCACCATCTACAACGTGGGCATTGGTCAAAATCCGACCATCAGAACTGATAATAAAGCCTGAACCAAGACCCCGTTCTACCCGGTTTCGTGGACTTGGTAGTGCAGATCCAAAGAAACGCTGAAAAAACGGATCTCTGAATTCTTCTGGTATATTGGTTTTTACTGTTCGAGAAGAATCAATACGTACAACAGCAGGTCCAACCTGTTTAACTATCCTGGTAACGAAGTTTGGATCAGTAGCGACTGGTAATGGAGGCGCAGCATCTACTCTACTAACTGCCAAATTGGAAGCATTGTTAGAAACCTGTTGGTAATTAGAAGCCAGGTAGCCTCCTGCAAATGTCATACCAGATCCGAGCAACACCAAGGATAGGTTAAAAGCTGCTTTTTGCCAGGGTGCAACGTTACGGGTTTTTGTTGCGGAACTGTCGTTCACGGGTGATTTTTTGTACTGTTCTGACGTGTTATCGTCATTAGGAGGTATGTTATACATTTGCTTTGTGTAAAGGTTTCAAGATAATATATTTATAATCTAGAAATTCTTTGTGACATTCTTATTATAAAAGTATTAAGCTATTGTGACAAAGTGTGCTAACTACCAACCATGGACAGGGTGTAGGGGGTGGGGTGTAGGGTGTAGGGTGTAGGGTGTAGAATGTGGGAACCCCATATTTAAAAATAGAGGTTTCAAATAAGGGTGCCGTGTTCAGAGCCCGGTGCTTATCAAAACATATTTTTCTTTTCTTTTCATACTTAAAAGTAGGGGCTTGTACTCAGACTTCGCCACTGATTCTTGCCCTACACCCTACCCCCTACACCCTACACCCTACCCTCATTAAAATAGGGCTTCGAGAAACCCAATTCAAAAAAATAAGCAAGTTGCTATGTCAAGCTAATAACAACTATACTCAGATTCGTTAGGTCTAGATGGGTGTCAAAAGCATTGTGACCACATTAAGTGGACGCTATCAAATCATTCGGCAATTAGGCGGTGGCGGCTTTGCGATGACCTTTCTGGCAAGGGATACTATGCAACCTAGTCAGCCTCTATGTGTTGTAAAGCAACTGCGTCCACATCATACTGAACTCCGCGTTGTGGAGCTATTTGAAAAAGAAGCCGCTATTTTAGAAAAACTAGGTAAACATCCTCAAATTCCTCGGCTATTGGCTCACTTTAAAGAGGATGACAATCTTTATATTGTTCAGCAGTTTATCCAAGGACAAGACCTCAGTAAAGAAATTTTGCCAGGGAAACAGCGAAGTGAGGATTACGTCACCAACCTATTGCAGGAAGTGTTGGAGATATTGTGCTTTGTACATCACCAAGGGGTAATTCACCGCGATATTAAACCTCACAACCTCATGCGGCGGCATGAAGATGGTAAGATTTTCTTGATTGACTTTGGAGCAGTTAAGGAAATTGGCTCCGTAACAGAGAATTCTCGAGGTGAATTGACCTCTACTGTTATCATTGGCACTCCTAGTTACATGCCTAATGAACAAAAGAATGGCAAACCTTGTCTAGGTAGTGACATGTATGCTTTAGGGCTCACTGCTATTCAAGCACTAACTGGTATCTTGCCTATAGACCTTCCTGAAGATCCATTAACAGGTGAAATCCTTTGGCAAGACAAAGTAAAAATTAGTAATCATCTGACAAATATCTTAACCAAAATGGTGCGGCGTCACCACAGTTTACGTTACCTCTGTGCTCAAGAAGCACTACAAGCACTCACAACACCAACACCACCACTACTCCAATGGTCACGGCGGAGAGTTATTCAAACCCTTGGTTTCGCGGGGGCTGGTTTTATAGCTGCTGTTTTGGGCGAGAACATCTCACAAAGGGGTGCGAAGACAAAAGTATTAGCTTTACAAAGTTTCCAATTCCAAGTTGTGAGTGTGGATATACAAGGAAATATCACCAACCGTCGCCTTGGTCAGGCAAACTTTTTTACAGAAGACCTTGGTAATGGGGTCACACTAGATATGGTAGCAATTCCATCTGGTAAGCTAGTCATGGGTTCGCTCCCAAGAGAACAACAACGACTTGCCAATGAAGATCCGCAGCACACTGTTACTATTCCATCTTTTTTCATGGGTAAGTTTGCTGTTACCCAAGAACAGTATCAAGCTATTATGGGTAACAATCCCTCTAACTTTACCGGAGCAAGACGACCTGTTGAAAAGGTAACTTGGGATAATGCTACTGAGTTTTGTTCTAAAATATCATACATCACTGGTAAAAACTACCGCTTGCCTAGTGAGGCAGAGTGGGAATATGCCGCTCGTGCTGGAACAACTACCCCTTTTCACTTTGGTGAAACAATTACAACAGATTTAGCTAATTATGATGGTCACTATACCTATGGCTTAGAACCAAAAGGTGAATATCGTCGGGAAACAACTGACGTCGGCACATTCCCACCAAATGCTTTCGGATTGTATGATATGCATGGTAATATCTGGGAATGGTGTCAAGATAACTGGCACAATAATTATGTCGGTGCGCCTAATGATGGTAGTGTTTGGACAAATGAAAATGATCTAGATTCTCGATTGCGACGCGGCGGTTCATGGTATATCTATCCTTGGGTTTCCCGTTCAGCTTATCGTAGTAGATATCTGTTCAACAGCAGAAACGATGATGTTGGGTTTAGGGTTGTTGTTTCTGGTGATATAGGTCTTGGCGGATAGGTTATTAAGTAATGAACGCCTTAATTTTCCTAAAATTGTTG
Source organism: Aetokthonos hydrillicola CCALA 1050 (assembly GCF_017591665.1). Classification (GTDB taxonomy): domain Bacteria; phylum Cyanobacteriota; class Cyanobacteriia; order Cyanobacteriales; family Nostocaceae; genus Aetokthonos; species Aetokthonos hydrillicola. Next base: position 87,335 of record NZ_JAAKGC010000025.1, read on the forward strand.
TACAATCGAGGAAACATGGCTTTAAAAACCATGATTATCATGAATTTTCTTTCTTTTAAAATCGAAGGATCATTTCTAACACTGCACCAAAGAAATCGAGCGTTTACCCAACTTTTTTGTTTTTCTACAGGCGCTTGAACAGCTTTCACACTTAGGTATTTGTAAATTTTACCTAAGCTGTATTTTTTTAAGTGCTGTACTGATTTGCCTTTCTCATTGTTATCCAAAGCACGTTCGATTACCTTTAAAGTCACAGTTTCTTGTCTATAAAGATTTGACGACAAGGTATTAGCAGAGAGTCTATATAATATTTGCGCTTCTGGAACTACTACAAACTGATAGCGTGCTGCTAAGCGCAATGCTATATCCCAATCTTCAGCAGGAGAAACCGATTGCTCAAAACCACCAACAGTTTGTAGCGCCTCTGTGCGAACTAAAATATTAGAGCCATTATCTAAAAAATTCTGTACAAAAAGCTTGCTGTAAACATCACCTGTCAGTGTAAATCGGTAACCTGGGTATAAGAAATCACCATCAGTATCAATAAAGTTTACCCAGCTATAAGCCACAGTAGCTTCAGGATGCTCTCGTAAAGCGTTTACCTGGCTTTCTAACTTATTTGGTGTCCACAAATCATCAGCATCGAGAAAGGAAATAAATTCGCCGACAGCTTTAGAAATTCCCCGATTTCGACTGACGGCTACACCCTCATTAGGATAAGAAAAGACTTGTAACCGTGAATCAGTTACGATCTCAATCACCTTGGCTGTTGAATCTGTTGAACCATCATTAATGACGATAATTTCTATGTCTGTTAGTGTTTGGTTAACAACAGATTCAATAGTTTGTCGGATTGTTTTTTCCGCGTTAAAAGCAGGAATAACAACAGAAACGAGTGGCATGTCTACTGTGTTTCTCGACGTACTTGGTGTACTTTTTTACACTTCATGGGAAGCTTCAATTAAGTAGGGTGCATTTTGTGGTGGCGATACTTTCTTTTTCTTACTAAAGGTGAGTTTGTTATTTCCGTAATCGATTACGATTGTGTCGCCAAGAACGAAAGTATTCTCTAGTAACTTGGTAGCAATGGGATTTTCTACTTCTCGTTGAATTGCTCGTTTGATTGGGCGCGCACCATAAACTGGATCGTAACCCACTTCTACAAGATATTCACAAGCTGCCGGGGTGATTTCCAAAGAAATTTTTTGCTCAGCAAGTAGATTTTCTACTCGTTTGAGTTGAATCCTGATAATTTGTCCTAATTCACTCCGCGTTAGGGTATGGAAGATAATGATATCATCAACACGGTTCAGAAATTCAGGACGGAAGTGCGATCGCAAAGCATCTGTTACCCGACCCCGCATTTTTTCATACTTAGAGTCATCGCCAGCAACATCAAGAATGTGTTCACTACCAATGTTACTTGTCATTACTATCACAGTATTTCGGAAATCCACTGTTCTTCCTTGGGAATCCGTAATTCTACCATCGTCGAGTACTTGTAACAAAATGTTAAACACATCAGGGTGCGCTTTTTCCACTTCATCTAGCAGCACCACTGCATAAGGACGACGACGGATAGCTTCGGAAAGTTGACCACCTTCTTCGTAACCCACATATCCCGGAGGTGCACCTACCAAACGAGATACCGAGTGTTTTTCCATATACTCAGACATATCCAAACGCACAAGGGCGTCATCAGCATCAAAAAGAAACTGCGCCAAAGCACGGGCAAGCTCAGTTTTACCCACCCCAGTAGGACCCATGAATAAAAACGAACCAATTGGACGGCTAGGATCTTTCATCCCCGCACGAGCGCGACGAATTGCTGCTGCTACAGATGATACAGCTTCTTCTTGCCCAATAACTCGTGCGTGTAGGTGATTTTCTAGTTGCAGTAATTTTTGTCGCTCAGATTCCAGTAGCCGATTTAGGGGAATTCCTGTCCATTTTGCGACAATTTCAGCAATATCCTCTTCTGTCACTTGTTCTCGCAGCAGTGTGGAACCTTTGCTTTGAATTTCTAAAAGTTGGACTTCTTTAGCTTCGCGCTCATGGAGTAAACCTTCCAATTTGCCGAACTTCAACTGAGCAGCTTTATTAAGATCATAAGCTCTTTCTGCTTGCTCTATTTGCACCCGCAACTTTTCTTCTTCTTGCTTTAAAGTACTAATTGCTTCTAGTAACTGCTTTTCTCCTTGCCATTGTCCATTCAATTCTTGCTGTTTTTCAGTTAAATTACTGATTTCTCGCTGAATTCTCTCTAAACGCTCTTTAGTTTGAGGCGTAGTTTTCTCTTCTCCAGCCAATGAAAGCTTTTCCATTTCCAGCTGCATCAAACGGCGATCGATAATTTCTAATTCTGTGGGTTTGGAAGTGATCTCCATTTTTAACTGTGCGGCTGCTTCGTCTACCAAGTCAATTGCTTTATCTGGTAAAAAGCGATCAGAAATATAACGCGCTGATAATGTTGCTGCTGCGACTAAAGCCGAGTCGGAAATTTTGACGTTGTGGTGAACTTCGTAACGTTCTTTCAACCCCCGCAAGATAGAGATTGTATTTTCCACACTTGGCTGATCCACTAATACTTGTTGAAAGCGCCTTTCCAAAGCAGCATCTTTTTCAATGTATTTGCGGTACTCATCCAACGTTGTTGCTCCAATACAGCGCAGTTCACCTCTTGCTAGCATTGGTTTAAGTATATTTCCTGCATCCATTGCGCCTTGTTGGGTGGAACCAGCACCAACAACGGTATGCAGTTCGTCAATGAACAGGACAACTTGACCGTTTGATTCTGTAACTTCCCGAAGTACCGATTTCAGGCGTTCTTCAAATTCTCCTCTTAATTTTGCCCCAGCAATCAAACTACCCATATCTAGGGCAATTAACTGCCGGTTTTTCAAAGATTCGGGAACGTCACCGTTTATAATACGTTGTGCTAGGGCTTCTGCGATCGCGGTCTTACCTACCCCAGGCTCACCTATCAAGACTGGATTGTTTTTACTGCGACGAGACAACACCTGTATAACCCTACGGATTTCATCGTCTCGTCCAATAACGGGGTCTAGCTTACCAGCTTTTGCCTGTTCTGTCAAGTCTCTACCGAACTTTTCTAAAGCCTCATAGCGTGATTCGGGGTTTTGGTCGGTTACCTTTTGGCTACCGCGAATCGCCTTAATAGCAGCTTCTAGCTTAGTGGATTCAAAATTGAGGCTTTTGAAAATTCGCCGCCCAATACGTTCATCTTCAGCAAAGGCTAAGAGTATGTGTTCAATAGAAATGTATGAATCTTTCATCTTGACTCTATATTCCTCCGCGCTATCTAGCATTGCGTCTAAAGCACGACCGAGATAGAGTTGATCTGTTTTTCCTACTTTGGGTTGACGTTGGGCAAATCCTTCAAGCTGCTGTTGCAATCGCACGGGATCAATATCTGAACGAGCAATGATCCTTGCTGCTAGCCCGCTGTCTTCTTGTAACAGAGCAATGATTAAATGTTCAACATCTAGTTGTTGTTGTTGATACGCACGAACTATATCTTGCGATTTGACTATCGCTTCCCAAGCTTTATCAGTAAATTTATTCGGATCTGTCGGCTGCATTTTTACAATAACTGTTTTAATTATTACGGGACTGGGGACTGGGGACTGAATCAGTTATCAGTTACCAGTTACCAGTTATCAATCGTCCCATACACTCTGATAACTGATAACTGTTTACTGTTCACTGATTAATCTCCTACTTTAGAATGAAAAAACTGTTCTGAATGTGCCTTCCCAGGTTGTGCCATTGGAGGAATCGTTGTTAGCGTTGGTTACCCATGAAAATGTAGGAGTAATACTGATATTATCGTTTAGTTTCAAATTGTAAAATGTTTCAAAGTTAGTTTGAGTTGTATTACCCAAACCATTCGTCACAAAAGGCTGACCAATGGCAATACCTGCAAGAGTACCAGGAACGAAAAGATCCCGAAACCCTAAACCTACCACCCAACTGAAGGGCTGTAAATCTATACGGCGATTGATAGCAGTGTTGAATCCTTGATAATTACCAAATCCCAAGCGACTAAAAATTCCTGTACTCCGGTTGAAGCTATATTCAGCATTAACTCCAAAGGCGTTAATATCGGTGTTGTTGATTAGGGCATTTGTATATTGTAACCGTAATCCTAGACGACGACTGGGTGCATATTCTAGTTCTACACTGGTTTGATGTCTATCGCCAAATAAACCACCTGTGTTTCTAGCAGAGTTGAATTGATTTGCATCCGCCGCAATGTAGAGCGATCGCAAAGTGAATTTTCCCCCACCAGGATTCCATGCGATCGCCGCACCTGCTCCTCCACCACGATCAATTTGATTTTGGACAATCAAAGGATTATGCAGGAAAAAGCTAGAGCTAAAATCAATTGCTTCGTTGTTAGCGTACCTGTTACGGTCTATAAAATCCCGTGGTAGCATTTTTGCTCCAACAGTGACTCCGAGATTTTTTGTTGGATGAAACGAGTAGTACAAACGTCTTAGGGTAACATTAGAGCCATATTCCCCGTAATCGAGTCCGCCGCCATTGGCTATTAAACCAGTGGTTCCCAAAAGCTTTAGGTTTTTGTTTTGCGCTCGACCAATAGCATCAAGACCATTATTACCAGATTCTAGCTGAGTAACGAGTATGTTCTGTGCATGGAAGCTTGTTGAAAGAGTTAATCGCGATCGCGCGACCATAGTACTATTGGCGTTACTACCATTGGTAAAACCAATAATTGTTTGACTCTGTAGCTTCGTGGTTAGAGAAAATTGCTCAGCAGTCAGTTTAGCTGAGCGAATTGCAATTGAGTCTACATTGTGCTGCAATTGATCCAAAGCTGAACGGTATTCTTTTTGTAACCGCCTCAGAGTCATCATATCTTCTTGAACGTACGGATTACCAACAGCACTGCCAATGATGCTATTAACTTTCTCTAAAACGGCTGCTAACCCGGCAGCAAATTCATAACGGGAAAGGGAACGGTTACCAGCAAAGATTCCATTTGGGTAGCCCAGTGTGACACCATAACGGATAGTAAGCGATCGCAATGCTTGATAAGCCCAGTCTGTTGGTTTGACATCAGACAACTCGGAAACGGAATTTTGCTCAGTCAACTCCTCAGATTTTACTTGTTCTTGTTCATTGATAAATCTGGGGGATTCAACAAGCAATTTTTTTTGTTGTTCTATATTAAGATTCTCTGGCTGATGAGAGCCCAGTACAACATCGTAAAGAAATAATGGTGCTGAGGGAGAATTATACTGTTTTTCAGATGGATGATCTACAACCACTGCTGGATCAGCCAGCTGTTCACCCCCAGCGACGTAGGCCACTGAATCAGAAAGCGCTATAGTTTTCCTAAGTTCTTTACTAGACTTCGCACTTTGAAATCTGTAATCTCTATAAACAGAGAACTCTGCCTTTGTGAAACTAGAATTTTTTTCTGGTCGGGATACTTCTAGTTTAGGAAGTTCTACCTTTGTAGTCACCCCAGATTCTTTGTCAGTAATGGATGAATACTGATCAGGGAGAGAGATTTGCAAAGAATTCGCTGCTTCTAAAGGGGAGCACATTTGAATAAAAATTCCGCAACTGACTGAACTACCCGCAAAAAATTTTTGCCAGCGAATTCTTTGCCGCAGACATGGTCGTACACTCAATTCAATCACAGCTGCACTATATTAGTCATAATTACTGATTTAAAAGTTGCTTTTCTGTTTCTTTCTTAACCGCAGATCCTTGAGTACCTAGTTGAATCAATTCTACCTTATACCCATCTGGGTCTTCCACAAAAGCAATCACTGTAGAACCATGTTTCATAGGTCCTGGTTCTCGGACTACTTTTCCACCGTGATTTTTAATTTCCTGACAAGTAGCATAAATATCATCAACTCCTATGGCAATGTGACCGTAAGCATTGCCTAACTCATATTTTTCCACACCCCAGTTATAGGTAAGTTCTATGACTGTATTATCGCTTTCATCACCGTAGCCAACAAAAGCCAGGGTAAACTCCCCTCCTGGATAGTCTTTTCGGCGCAGTAACTTCATTCCTAAGACTTCACAGTAAAACGTTAGGGATTCTTCAAGATTACCAACTCGTAACATTGTGTGTAGTAAGCGCATACTAACCCCTTGTTTTTGATATTTACCTATGTCAATATTTTAGCTGTTGATGGGAATAGGGCATGGGGCATTGGGAATAGGGCATGGGGCATTGGGAATAGGGCATGGGGCATTGGGAATAGGGCATGGGGCATTGGGAATAGGGCATGGGGCATTGGGGAATAGGAAAAAAGGTAAATCCTGCGCAGTATTAAGGGACTTCTCAGCCAAAGATTCAGCGCTCTAAATACTAAGCTTTTCCACATTTAAGTTTCATTTTGCTCTATTAGTCGGAAAAGCTTCAAACCCGATGCCCCATGCCCCATGCCCCATTCCCTATCCTGCCGTATTAAGTGCCGTCTTAAGTTTCCACTTAACGTTTGTTCCTTTTTTGAGAACGACTTCGCCACCAGGACTAGATAACACAAAAGCAGTTGCAGCTGCACCGCCAGCTAAAGCACCTTGTTTGAAGTTGGCTTTATTACCAAGAAAGTGACCTGCCACTGCTCCACCTAGAATAATGCCAGCATTCTGAATAAACTTGCCTTTCGTTTTTGTTTCTACTTGAGTGTTGACTAAAGATGCATCAAGAGGATAGGCTTGACCATCTTTGAGCATTATGTCGTCAACCACTAAATGCAAACTAGCTTTCTTGCCTTTCGCAGCCTTGACAACATCTTCAAGATGTCCTTGAATTTGAGCATCTTTCAAGGTTGGATTACCACCAACTAAAGAGTTTTTCACTCGCAGAGTAAAGCGATCGTTGTTGCGATTTTTGGCAGTAGATAAATCTTCTTGGAGAATGGTGTCAAAAGTAGTTCCTGCTGGAACACTAGCTTGCTGACCTTTAGAATTACTAGTGATTGCGCTAGTATTAGTTGTCTTTGTTGTGTTGGGATTGCTTGTGTTGGTTGTGCTGGTACTACTTGTCTTATCAGCCGGTTTACTACAAGCAACTGTGTTACCAAGTAGGGCTGCGCTCAGTAATAATGGTATTAACTTTTTCATGATTAGTTTTTGGTATCAATCAACGCTACATATATAGCCACTGTTGCATTCTATGGTGCAACTCGTGTAAGCTATGAGATTAAAAGATTAAGAGAATACTGTCAAGTAAGTAGGTGGCAGGATTAAATGGTAATTGGTTCGTAGTTGCACTTTAGTGCACTAAAGTGCAACTACAAGCCTTTGAGTCCTTTTACAAAAATTTACATAGTTGGTATTATTTTCACCAACTTACTCGTATAAAACAATGTTGCTCAAAATTAATCCGTTAATTCCAGTCCTCCTCGATACCCTGTAATTAAACGGCTGCCATCTTGAAAAATATGAACTTCTATTTGGTCGCTTGCCCAGGTAATCTGGTCTTTGAAAGCAGGATTGAAGACATGAACTCTTTGATTGCTCGAAGAAACAGGAGAATTGGGAGAGTTAACAGCTAGTGACTCAACGTAGGGACCATCAATCAATATGTCTAGCTGTGCAAGCAAATCTTTTGAACCGGCCGGAGCATATTCGGCTTGCAACTGCTCCAGAGTGAAACCAGTAAACGACATAACATTAAGTCCAGCTGCTTTTACCTTGCTTGCAAGGGAAGCCAGTGCGGGAGCTTGCCAAAACGGTTCCCCTCCAGAAAATGTTACTCCCTGATTACGAGGATTGCTGAGAATTTTTTCTGCAAGGCTGTCAATTGTTCTCAGTTGATTCATCTCAAAAGACCAAGATTCAGGATTAAAGCAACCTGGACACTCCCTTAAACATCCCTGTACCCAGACAACAGCACGAGATCCAGGACCATTCACTTCTGATTCATCGACATAGCCCATGATGTTAAGATATCCGGCAGGAATTTCCACAAGTGATATGTATGGGTTAGTTTTCTGTTGAGTCATCGTTTTTCTATTCCAAGCTTGGGGGAATGTGAGGAACTTGCGAGTAGTTCTACACCGACCGCTTGCGACAGTCTTTATAACTGATTATCGATCTGACTCTGCCTTGATCTGTGGTTTTGTAGACAAAAATTTGCTTTTGTTCTGTAGCAGGATTTCTCGCCACGTTTTGTCTGATTAGTTGGAAACTTAATTGTATTATTTTTTTTGTTAAATAAAAAGATATCTAGCGCTGACTGCGTTCAGTCGGATTAGTTGGAAACAACAGCGATCGCCATATCAGGTAAAGCGAATCAACTACAAGATAAAAGCAACTCAATAACATACTAGTCTATTAATGTCAACCGTCTTAAGACCACGTGTCAATGTTTGTGTTAAGCTAGTGCTTTCAGTTTTAAACTCTCTACAATCAGACAACGTGTCATGTCGTACAACAGGTACTTTTGTTTGGATGTGTTGTCTGTTGTTTCTACGCGTGACATAGGTGAAATCCGACTTTAGCGAGGTTAATTATCCAGTTGGTTAATGCTCTGTTGACTTTAGTTGGATCTATTTGTGGGGAATTTTCCTTGTGGTACATTGTGTCCTCTCCTAAAATCCCGGCTTGAGTTTTCGTCAAATCTGCATATTCGGAGTGTAGTAGGTTGTTTTTCACTACATCGACATGCTCGGGAAAATATATCTCTAGCAAAGCTAAAGCAACATCTAAACCATCGTTATCGAAAGCATGACGGGATTCTAAAACCGCGACATCATTGTATATGTGTTGCCAATTTTGCTGTGGTTTATTCTTATTTTTATCGCGATCTCGATAACCCAATAACAAACCCACTTCTAAAAACCACCAAGGACACACCCATTCTAAATGATTCCCATTATTAAATAAGATACGAAACGCGACCCTGTCTCTTCCGTTATTTTTTGCTGATATTTCTGCTTCCCGACAATGTTGTAATATATCTTGTTGTGGAATTCCCGGAAATGCCCACACAAACCCAACGCTGACAGTAATTTTCTTATCACGCCAAATCTTAGACTTAAAATCGCTAAACCAATCGACACAATACTTTGGTTTTAATCTCTCTCTTAAGTCTTCTTTATCGTAAAAGACACCTAAAAAATTATCACCTGCAGCGTAAATAACTCGACCCATTTTCAGTGGTCTAGCTTTGAACCATTTACCCCACTCCCGCATTTCTTTACTAAAAGTATGGGTTTTTTCTGGGTATTTTTTCAGATAGTCACCAGCTTTATCACCATCTC
>NZ_JAAKGC010000153.1:0-7316 GCF_017591665.1 Aetokthonos hydrillicola CCALA 1050
TGTTTAGCAGGATGAGGTAGTTTACCGGCTTTCCACCAACGCCAAGCAGTTTTGTAACTTACTCCAATGTGTTCGGCGTACTGTGATAATTTCATATTCTCAATTTAGCCATATTTGTCTATTTATGAGAATACTTGTCTATATTCTTTATAAAAATTTACAATACTCCGGTTATTGCCTAAATACCGCTTTGGGAAGTTCGCTCTGGACTTTGGCAAGAGCCTTCACGAGTGCTTGATTCTGCTCATCAGTACCAACAGTTATGCGTAATTTATCATCAAGTTCTGGCTGTTTAAAGTAACGCAATAAAATTTTCTGTTCCTTGAGTTTTTGGTACAGATACTCAGCATTCCCTTGCGCAGGTTGAACAAGCAAGAAGTTTGTTTGGGAATCCCAAATCCGGAAACCTAATTGAGCTAAGTCTTTTGCTAACTTTATTCTCGATGCTTTCACCTTTGCTACACAAGCATCTTTATAAGCTTGGTCTTTTATTGCAGCCGCTCCAACAGCACAGGCGATCGCATCAATATTATAGCTATCCTTCACTTTATAAAGTCCACTTAGCAGCTTAGGATTTGCCACTGCAAACCCTAAGCGCAATCCAGCCAACGAGTATCCCTTAGAAAGAGTCCGAATAACTATGACATTCTCAAATTCCTTAACTAACACCAGCCCATTCTCTTCAGCAAAATCCACATACGCTTCGTCAATCACGAAAACCCCAGATAAGTTGCTCGCTAATTCTCGTAGTTCATCTGCTGGAACCACATGTCCAGAAGGGCTATTAGGTGAAGCAATAAATGTTACAGAACCATTAGCCGCAATTAATTCCTTTAATGGTAAGCGATAGTCCTTAGTATACGGAACTTCAATAATCTCCGCAGATTGCACCTGTGATAGTGTACGATATAGTACGTAAGTTGGCGTAGGGTAAACCACCTTTCGTCCTGGTTCTACACAAGCTCGAATCACCACGTTTAATATTTCATCACTACCGTTCCCTACAATGATCCAATCAGTTGGAACTTCCAACACTGTGCTAGCTGCTTCACGAAATTCCTGTGCAAATGCATTAGGATACCGTCGCAACCACTCCCCTTTAAAGTTGCGCAATACTTCCATCGCCATAGGAGAGGGAGGATAAGGGTTCTCATTACTGTTAAGTTTAATTATCTCCGTATTATCTTTAGGAAGTTGCTCACTAGGAGCGTAAGCAGCCATTGCGTCAACATTGGGGCGAAAGTAGTTACTCATTGCTTAGCAAAAAGAATTCAGTTTAGGTGTCCTATCTGACTGGTGGATGAATAAAGGGTTTTAAATCCAGAGACAGGATTACTTCTGACTCCTGAATTCTGACTCCTGACTCCTTTTTATTAGTACAATTGTTCTGGTAATTGAGGAGGCAAAGTATTAAACCATTTGCGATAAATTTTTGTATAAGTACCATTAGCAAACAAAGTGGATAGGCTTTTGTTTATTAGATTGAGGTACGGAGAATCTTGAGGTGTGGCAATCCCGTAGTATTCTTCCGTAAGGATATTACCAACAACTTTGATTTTTGGGAGACTATTAATTTTTAAGGCATATAGAGTCGCGAAAGCATCGCAAAAAACAGCATCAACATTCCCATTAAGTAAGTCTTGAAAAAATTCGGGACCAGAATTAAATGTACTAATTTTCGCATTCGGGATAGTTTTTGCAAAATCTGCCCCTGGGGTACCGATTTGGACAGCAATTCTTTTGCCTTGGAGACTGTTTAAATCTTGAATATCGCTATTGTCTTCTCTAACAGCTATCGCAAGCCCAGCTTTCAGATAAGGTCGAGAAAAGGAGATTGTTTTGAGCCGTTTAGGGGTGATTGTCATCCCACTAATTGCTGCATCAATTTTCTTGGCCTGCAACGCTGATATCATACCATCAAAGGGAAGGCTTTGAAACTGAACTGTAAACCCACTGCTATCGGCGATAGCGTTCATCAAGTCAATATCAAACCCTTCCAACTTACCATTAGCCCTTTGGATTTCAAATGGTATAAATGTCGGATCTGTCGCTACTTTGAGATATTTCGTACCTGAATTTGGGATAGTAGTATGCGAATTGTTACAGGCGATAGTCAAAAGGACACAACTTAGGCTAACAATGATTTGACACCATTTCAATTTCACCAATTTCACCTAAAATCTCCAATACATTCTTGCATATTTATGTAGACATGGCTACGAGTTGATCCAGAAGCTGAAGACAAGTGCTATCATCGTACCTCCGCAATGCTACGGTGTACTGTGAGTTCTTATTGACAGTAAGATTTTTATTAATACGTTGTTTGGTAGCACTTATGGAAGGCGAAAAAACTTTAAAAGAGAAGGTTTTTGAAGTTTGCGATTACCTAGAAAGTTTAGGAGAAAAAGTTACACGGGATAAAGTGCGAGAACAAACTGGGGGAAGCGATCGCGAAGTATCACGATGCATAAATGAGTGGAAGGCTAATAAAGAGACTGCAATTACAGTTGCAGGCAGCAGTGAGCTTTCTGAGCAAGAAGAGCAGAAGTCGCCAGTGGGAAGAGGGGATGATTCTGTACCTAATCCTGTACAAGGTAAAGCAGTCTACAGTAATGCTGCTCAGAATGACTTAATGGAGATTACCTTACGTGGAGCAGAAAGAGCAGCGGCATTAATGGCAGGAGAAGAAGCAATGGTCATGCATTTTTTAGAAAATCCTGACAAGCTTCCTCCAGAGCTACTTTCAAAAGTAGAAGCAGTTCGTAAAAGAACTCAGGAAGTGCGTCAAAGGCGTTCTGAACAGTATGACCCGGAGTATTTCGCCCAGCTGGCGATCGCACAGTTTCAGTAAAGTCAGTCTGGGCGAGTTTTAATAGCAGCTGGTCAAACTTTGCGTTAATGCTTTTGGTGACCGCTGTTGTTGCTGCCAATGGTATCTCTATAATATCAGGCGTCACAGCGGTTGCAGGTGCTATGGCTTTCTTACCCAAGCGTAAGAAGATCATCACTGAAAGTAACACTATTAATGAAAATCACACCATCACTGAAAACAACGACAGTACATCATTGACAGAGGAGTTAGAATTAGACGAATTAGAAGAATTAGACGAATTAGAAGAAGTAGAAGAACTACAAGAAATAGAAGAACAGCCTGTTAACCTGCAATCAACAGTACAAACAACTGGCAACCTTCGTTTATATCGAGTCCAGGAACTTAACCGAATTGTAGCTTCGCTTTTAGCGGATAGCTCAATCCTCGTAACTGGTGAAGAAGGTTCTGGTAAAACTGTACTCGCTAATGCTGTAGTAGAGAGGTTACAAAGCGATAACTTTACTGTTGCGGTTGTTGAGCCTGCATCTTTTAAGCAAATGCTTTTAGAGATAGCAGATCAGATTGATATCGACACTCACAACATAGAAGGCAAAGCACTAGCCGCTGATCAATTGAAGAGAGCGATCTCGGCTCACCTTGATGACACCACAGCATTCATTATTGTTGACGATTGTCATAGGTGTACTGCTCAGTTTCGTTTATGGCTGAAACAACTACGAAAGCAGGGAGTACCAATGCTGTTACTTGCTACTAATCCACCACGAACCGATGTATTTCTGAGTATTCCGCGCATTGAACTTGCCCCACTACCAGACTACGCAATTCGAGAGATTATGGAAAATGCTGCACTTGACAGAGGAATCAATCTCAAAAATACAGACTTAGCTAGACTCCAAGAACGCGCTGGTGGAAACCCAATGTTTGCTCAGCGTGCTATTGATGAGGAGTACTTGGGACTTGAGGTTGAAACGGCAGATCACCGTAGATACGTTGATTTGACCCCAATGATTCTCAGTCTTGGTCTTGTATTTATGATCTTCCGTTTCATTGGTTTAGGCACCAACAATCATGCTCTTTATCTTTTGAGTGGAATGGGAGCAATCATCTTTATGGGATTTTCTCGTGTGTTGTATACATTACCAAAAGAAAACACCAGGAGGATACAACAGCGATGATGGGTATTACTCACATGGTTTTTAGTGCTACTGCTACAAGCTTAATATTAGGGACTGCAAATCCTGCTGTTGTAGCAATTGCCGCGAGTGCTGGGTTATTTCCTGATATTGATGTCTCAACTAGTACAGTTGGTCGGATGTTCCCTTGGATTGCTAACTGGTTTGAGAGAAGGTTTCCGCACCGTAGCTGCACTCATAGTTTACTCGCGACCGCAATAGTGGCAGCTGTTACCTATGCCATTGTGTTTGTTTTTAGAGGAAGGTTTTTGCAAGTGGCACATGCAATTACCATGGGATACTTTTTCGGGTGGTTTGCAGATGTTTTCACTAAATCAGGAGTGGAAATGTTATGGCCAGCGCCAGAACGGTACGTCTGTCCGTCAAATCGTAACTTTCGGATAAAGACTGGCAGTCGAGTCGAAACAGGGATACTAGTAGTACTTGTTATACTCGCCGTTTTCATTTTTAATATGAACGCCAGTGGCGGACTTTTAACACATTTTAATCGTTTGATGGCCACTCCCTCTGGTGTTGAAGTAGTTTATAATCGCTCAGGTTCAAATCACTTAATCACAGCTCATATCAAAGGAGTGAGAGCAAAGGATCGATCTTCAGTTGCAGGCGATTTCATAATTATTGAAGCTCGCGGACATGGCTTTATTGTTCAATCTCCTGACAAGCGTCTTTACAAAGCTGGAACAGATCCATCTGCTCAAATTATTACTGAGCATATTACAGCAGATGTCAGTAGACCAGCCATTACCAATATTGAACCTTTAACGTTGGATGATGACCATCTCATTAGCGCACTTGAAACCTATAACCGTCCAGGCGCAATGGTATTTGTAAGCGGACAAATCTCTATTGATGATCCAGACGGTGTGAAATACACGCCAGACCCTTACCAATTTCCCTATATCACAGTGTCAGGTTCATCTCTGAACCTTGAAACTGCCCCACTTTCTACAGTGTTGACCTATTTTGGTGATCAGTACTGTAGTGGACAATTACAAATAAGGATTATTAATGAAACCACTACCAACCCCAGTCATTAAACCTAGTCAAGCCAAAAACACCGGCGCTGCTTCCCAAAAAACTCAACCAACAGGTGGAGTTCTTCTGGGAGAGAACGTTTTCTGGAATCCCGCTAAGCTTCCTAATGGTCACGTTGTTCTAATTGGAGCATCCGGTTCAGGAAAAACGCAGACTTTAAAAGCGATCGCTTACGAGTTGCCAAAGGTGTTTTCAACACTTCGCGTTATTACGGTCGATTTTCATGGTGATTTAGAGTTACCAAACGAAATTTGCTACCCGCTTAATATGGAATCACCCTATGGAATCAATCTTTTAACCATTGATATAGATACAAAAGGTGGTGGTCCTAACTTACAAGCAATAGCAGTTGCGGCAATTTTGAAAAAAGCTTTACAACTAGGTGCGAACCAAGAAGGAGCTATCATCGACCTTTTAATCAACTGCTATAACATGCGTGGTATCCGACAGGATGATGTGGCTACCTGGACACGCACACCTCCTACATTTGCTGACCTACGTAACGAGATTGAAAGTAGAGTTGAAGATGGTTGTAAGGAATCAGCCAAGCTACAGTTAAAGCTAGCGGCAACATTCCAGTATGGGATTTTTGACAAAACTCAACCAGATCTAAGTCATCAAGTTATTCGTTTTGATTTGTCAGCATTGGGAAAAGTCCCAGGGTTGAGTGCGATCGCAGCAGAAGCATTAGCAAAGCAATTGATGGACTCTCACCGTCTTCAAGGAGAAGTCGAAGGCAAAATACCACGTACCTATCTATTTGTGGATGAAGCAAAAGAGATCAAGAATTCTCATAGTATAAAATTAATCTTAGCAGATGGTAGAAAATACGGTATGAATGCAGTGTTAGCATCTCAACGAGATGCTGAAATCTCCGACGAAGTTATTGCTAACTCTTCTAGCAAAATTGTTTTACCAGTGGATCAGTCAGAAGTGAAACGAGTTGCTAAACGCTTCCGTTTCGCTGAAAATGTAGTGGCTCAACTGCGACCTTTACAAGCTTTAGTCCGAATGGGATCAGAGGGACAGCTCTGCAAGATTAAACCTTACTATGAAAGAGTTTCTGACTAGCTCGGCAATAGTGGCAGCACTCGCCCTCGTCCTATTTAGACCGGCTGTGATGCAGAAACTCATGGGACAAGTCTCTACTGTCCCATCAACACAACCAACACAGCCAGCGATTACTCAAACACAGCCTCCTAAAAGGCTCAGTCCTATAGATCGCCCACTTCGGCTGTCAGTGACAGTCGATGATCCGTCGTTTCTGCAAGTTAAAGAAGGTGATATCGTTAAAGAAGGTGACGTTATTGTAGATAATAAGTTAGAGCGTAATAGACTTATAAAACAGCGTCAGTCTATTGAATTGCATATAGAAAATTTAAAAGCTAAGATTATTCATCTGCCATTTGAACCTAAAGAACCTCTACCAGGTAAACCACTTCCTCCACCAATTTTTGCAGAAGAAGAGGCAGCGATCGCTCAAGCACACATGAAATTAACCCAGGCACAATCGGTTTTAAATGCTCGAACAGAACTGCTAAAAACTGACAACCCAGAGAGAAGAGCTGAAATGGAAAAGGCTGAAGAAGCCCAGCAGAATTCTCAAGAAAAAGTCGAAGAACAAGAACAATTAATTCTAAATATGAAGGAGATGAAATTACAAACTCAGATCCTTCAGCATGAACAAGCAAAACTTAAGCAGTTACAATCTAACGAGCAGCAAGCCAAATCTGAACTGGAACGAGCAAAAGCTAAGCTAGAGGCTTCAGCCATTGAGCAACAGCAACAACTACAACAACTACAAATGGCAGTTAAAATGGCAGAGTCTGAGCTTATTGTGGCAAAGTCTAAGCTAGCAACCGCCAAGTCTCGTCGTCAACTTCTAGAGTATGATGCAAGTATCGAGCAAACTAAGCGAAGTCAGGCTGAGAACCAAACCCAGCAAGAGTTCAGTCGACAGATGCAGCAGTATGAGCAGGCTGTGCGTGAACATGATTATCAATTAGCACAACTAAAAATTTCGCTCTCAGCAATTGATGACAAAATTAGTCAAATCTCTGTACTCAGAAGTCCTAAAACTGGTTATATTAGAAGAGTCAAGCCTTGGGTTGGTAACAACGGGAAATATACTACTAAGATTACTATTAGTTCTATCCGTATTCCTGAGTCTGAAACTCCAGCTAATCCAGCTGATCAGGCAGTTCCTTCTCCACAAACCGCAGGCGAGGATACTGGTAAGCAATAATAGAGACTAC
>NZ_JAAKGC010000153.1:7326-9317 GCF_017591665.1 Aetokthonos hydrillicola CCALA 1050
AAAGAAAAATATACTAAAAATTTTTATTTTGTTTCTGCCTGTTTCCCGGAGTCAAACCCCCCATCAAACCCAGCGGATGGGTCTTTCCCTCCCCAACAACCGGAAGGGGGGTATTAGGAAAAAAAAAAAAAAACACACCAAAAAAAAACTCTTTCCCCCCCTCTCCCATATTTTTTTTTTCCCCCCCCCCCGCACCCGCCATAATTCTGTAGCACTACCCAATTGTTAAATCAGATCCGGCAGATCATCCTCTATCAAGCGCAGGCGGGGATAGTGGTAGGCTACAATAGTCAGCAAAATGTTAAAGGTTCCCAGGACAGTAAATAATAGACCAATGCCTCGACCCGGTCCGACACCTATTATTTGTCCGATACTGCTAGCTAGAGGACCGTTGACAGCCATTAAAGGCTCGAATACACGATCCGCTAGCGGACCTGCAATTAGATAAGCTACTGGTTGAGAAGACATTGCAATCATTTGTTTCGTGGCAAATACCCTTCCCTGCAATTCATGGGGAACTTTTTTCTGCCAGATGGCTTGACCACAACCGTAAATGATTGGCACACCTAAGAAGGCTAGAAAGGTAGCGACCGTGAAGAGTGGGGCGGAGGGGCGCAGCCCAGCAACTAAGATAGACAGTCCACCCAGTAGTTCAAAACCTAAAACGCTGTAGATGAGTCGCTGCGGTCCTCCACAAGTACTCATTACCAAAGTACCCACTAAAGCACCTGCGCCAACGATGGATAGGATAATACCGAGGCTGGCTGGGGAGGTAAACGACAGCACCAACGGCATAATTAACAAACCAAAGATTTCCCCTACAAAGTTGCTGGCTGCTTGATAAATCTCCAGCCCTAGCAATCCTGGTCTACTGGTGATGTACTTCCAGCCTATGGTAGCCTCGGAAAGCAAAGAATCTTTCTTGGCTTCTAGAGCAGGTGTGGTTTTAGTACTAGGGAACCGGACGAAAAGCAGGGTGATTAGGGAGAACAGGAAGGTGGCGAAATCGATCACAATGACACCCTGTAGATGAATGGTCACCAGCAGTGCACCTCCTAGCACAGGTGAGATGAGTCGTGCGCCAGCTTCTCCTAGCTCGACCATACCATTGGCACGAGCTAGATGCTGTTTGGGAACCAACAGGGGAATGGTAGCGCTATAGGCTGTCCCTTGGAAGGCGCTGAAGATGGAACCGACAGCGCCAGCGATATAGATATGCCAGACTTCAAGATGACCAATAGTGAGTAACAAGGCGATCGCCAAGATACTCAACCCAAGACCAGAGTCACTCATAATCATTATCCAGCGTCGGTTCCAACGGTCTACTAGGACACCACTGAAAGGTAACATCACAATATGCGGTAGCTGTGTACACAGAGCAGCGAGTGCAAACTGGGTGACTGAACCGGTACGTTGGTATACCCATACGTCCAAGGCGAAGCTAGTGAGACCGGAGCCAATTACGGAAACCATTTGTGCAATCCAGGTAATAACGAAGACTCGCATTCTTGCGTTTATACTATGTTTAGTCATGTCGTTTTCCTCAATTATTCGCCTGGGATTGCTCTAAGCAGACCCGCAACTGTTCAGCTAGAACCTGAACATGAGGTTTGCTAACTATAGATTGGTGATTGCCAGGAACTGAGTGAATTTCTACTCCTTCATGTGCTAACTTTTCCCAGCCCAGGGTTGGCTCTTCGACTTTCTCCTCGCTGGCTACAAACAGGGTAACCTTACCTGGATAAGGTTGGGGAATGTAACTACATCCAGCCCGGAAATGGCTATTGAAAAGCTCTATTAGACCCCGTGCTTCAGCTACCCCAAAATCTAATGATATCAAGTTGGCAGACCTTGCATATTCTATGACATGGCGTAGCTGCTCGTCTGGTTCAAGTTGCTGGATGCGTTGGAGTAAAATGGAGTTATCCTGAACAGGTTTATCCATTGTCAGTAAATTCAACAAGAAAACCCCATCCTCTTGTAACTCTTCC
>NZ_JAAKGC010000154.1 GCF_017591665.1 Aetokthonos hydrillicola CCALA 1050
ATACCTGAGAGTTGACATATTGGGAAACTACTGTTAGAATATTTTGATCATTCAAGATTAATGCGCCCTTATCGGCTCCAGCATTTGACACCACCGCCTGCATGACTTGCTCTACCAATCGTTCTAGGTGAATTTCACTAGTAAAAGATTGGGAAATTTTCACGATGGTGTCTAGGTCGAGTAAGCTAGAAATGTTGCTACTAGAATTAGAAGCCGTAGCTTGAATGGTAGTTGAGCTTCCTTTGAGGGAGGAAGCACTAGCAGATTGTAAGATGGTGTTTAACAGTTGGGGATAACGTTTTTCTAAGTCCCTAATTTTGGCTAGTGCTCCCCAACGAGCGTAACAGTAATAAGCTTGTTGCATATATGTCTGGGCAACTTTTTGTTTGCCCCAGTCCAGGTAGAATTTAGCAGCCAGCTCGTTTGCTAAAGCTTCTTGTTGGATGTAACCATTTTCCTTGGCACCAGAGATGGAGCGATCGTAGAAATCAATTGCTTGGCTGAGTTTGCCTAGTACACGTAGGTATTCAGCTTCTAGCAGTAGTTGCTGATGATGGTAATTCATGGGAGCCGATTTTGCTAGCACCGCAAGACGTTGACGAGTAGTCTTGACCTTGGCTAGAGCGACTTTTTGTCTAGCGCTAGTCAGATCCGGATACACTGCCAAGCTCAGTAGTGCATCATAAAAATAGAAAAGAGTTTTGAAAAAAGTTCCATCAAGATTGCCCAAAAGTTTTTCAACGATCGCGGCTTGTTCTATCGCTAGCTCGTAGCGATTAAACCAGAAAGCTAACAGAGTTTTAAATAAACTTGTATAAACTTGGACTTCGCGATCTTGAACAACAGTTTCATCAAAAAAACGACCAACCAATTGGCAAACATCATCGGGTGCTGTGATCAGATTTTCCATAATCTGACAACACAAATCTTGCAGCATAACCATAACAGACTGCTGAAGCTTCTGAATCGCCAGACGACTGGTGATCGCCTCTAATGCTAAATCCACTAGATTTTGTTTGATAAAAAAGGTTTGTGCAAAATATACACAGAGATTATAGGCGGCATATTCCAAATTTCCCACTTCCAAGCTGATCTCATAGGCTTCCAACAGCAATGGCGACAAGCTGTGTAGGGATTCCTTGCGATAGGCAATAAAGCGATTCCACAGAAACAGGGTAGGAGCTAATGCTTCCCGAGAAGAAGTCTGATGGCATAATTTGATCGCGGCTTTACCAAAGGCATACCCAGCGTCGATACGTCCGATCCGCTCGCACAGCAAAAAGGCATAGATCATATAGGCCATCGACGATTTGGGAATATTACCATAGCGCAGGTAAATAGGGATCGCCTTGAAAGTGGTAAATGGCAGTATCTCTGGCATCCCAATGGCAGCGGCTGATCCCATGACAGTCAACAGGCTCATAGCGGCTAATTTGTAGGGATCGGACATGGGGGGCAACTTCAGCAAATCCCTGGGGGTTTTGCTCGACATATGATAAAGGGTGGCGAAGAATCCCAGAATAATTTGCAGTTGGGATGGTTTTTGGGGCATGTGAACGCCGAAGTTGGGCAAGATTTTACAGGCGTAATCCACAGCAGCACGAGCTTGATGTTGTGCTATCAGTGCCAAAACTTGAATTTCGTAGAATTTCGCTCGATCCAATAGGTGGTGGCTCTGTTGTAACCCGATTGCTAGAAGCTTTGTCAGTTGGTCATAGTGACCACAAAGATAAGTAACTTCGGCAGCTAGTTGGTGGAGTTCTAGGCTGAGATCGTACTGATTTTGCCAACACTGAGGCGATAAAAGCTGTAACCCAGTATTGAGATAATTCATGGCAGCATCGTAGGCGGAGGATGTCCGTGCCTTTGTGCCTGCTCGTTTGTTGAGATGCGCTAGTTCTTCTCGTTCCGTGGCATCATTAATGAGAGATCTGCCGCGATTAAGTTGATTGACGATCTTGAACAGTTGCAATTCGCGTTCGTCTATGTTGGTGTGTTTTTGGAGTAGTCGACCAATACTCAGATGAACTGCAGCAGTTTCGTCTGGAGGAATCAGGGAATAGGCGGCTTGCTGAATGCGATCATGTAAGAATTTATAATTGACAATCTGCGAGTTTGGCTTTACATCTTGGATTGATTGTTCAATATAAAATTTGTAGATTTCACTAGTAGGTAAAATTAATCCTGAGTGCAACGCTTGCCACAAAGCAGCAGCTGTTTCTATCTCAGATTGTTGTGAAATGATCGCCAAAGTTGCTAAATCAAACTGATTACCAACGCAAGCGGCTAACCTTAAAACTGACTGAGTATCTTCAGGCAATTTTTGCAATTGCAATGCCATAAACTCTACTACATTATCTGTCACTGCTAACGCCTTAACTTCAGTAGTGTTACACTGCCAATTTCCTTGTTCATAATCAAATTTAATCAGTCCATCTTCATAAAGTGCCTTGAGGAACTGCCTACTGAAAAATGGATTGCCACTGGTTTTTTGATATACCAGTTGAGTTAAGGGCTGAGCAATTTCTGTTGCACAACTTAATGTATCCGCTATCAATTGATTTAAACTATCGTTACTTAGAGGGTTGAGGGTAATGGTATTGACTGTGGCTTGAGATTTGGTAATTTTTGCTAAGCTTAACATCAAAGGATGGGCGGCTGAAACTTCATTATCTCGATAAGCACCTATTAATAATAAATATCCCTGGGCTGATTCACTCATTAGCAGCTCTATCAACTTCAAAGATGCGGAATCTGCCCACTGCAAATCATCTAAAAAGATCACTAAGGGATGTTCTGCGGTGGTGAATATGTGTACAAACTTCTGGAATAATAAATTAAAGCGATTTTGGGCAGCAATTCCTGATAATTGTGGTGTTGGTGGTTGTTGACCAATAATTGTTTCTAATTCGGGGATGACTTCGATAATGACCTGTCCATTGTGCCCCACAGCGTCTAATATCCGATTTTTCCATTGCTGAATGTGAAAATCGCTTTCTGTGAGTAATTGACCCATTAAATCTCGGAATGCTTGTACAAAAGCTGAAAAGGGAATATTTCGCTGAAATTGATCAAATTTCCCTTTGATCAAATAACCTCGTTGCCGGACAATGGGTTTATGAACTTCGTTGACAACCGCAGTTTTCCCAATACCGGAAAAACCAGTTACCAGCATCATTTCTGTTGCACCTGTATTAACACGCTCAAAACCTTGCAGGACTGTTTCTACTTCGGCTTCTCGTCCATAAAGTTTGTCGGGGATGGTAAAGCGAGCGCAAACATCCTTTTGTGCGATCACGAAGTCTTCTATTTTGCCTGTTTCCTGTATTTGAACTAAGCACTTTTCTAAATCATACTTTAGCCCCAATGCACTCTGATACCGGTCTGAGGCATCTTTTGCCATCAATTTCATCACAATATCTGAAAGAACCTGTGGAATTTCTTCCCTATTCTTTAATGCCATAGGCATTTTTGCAATATGAGAATATACCAATTCCATTGCATCTTCTGACTGAAATGGTAATTCTTGTGTTAGTAATTCGTAAAAAGTCACACCCAAAGAATAAAAATCTGTGCGGTAGTCAATCCCCCGATTTATCCTTCCTGTTTGTTCTGGAGAAATATACCCAAGTGTTCCTTCTAATATATTTGGGCTGATTAAAGTTTGTGTTTCCCGTGGCAGTAATGATGCTATACTAAAGTCAATTAATTTGACTTGTTTAGTTTCTGGGTTAATGACTATATTGGCTGGTTTAATATCTTTATGGATAACCCCATGCCCCATCAGATAATCTAATGTATTGCTAAGATCTGTCGCTATTTCCAAAAATTCATCTAGACAGCCCACATGATTATTGTTAATGAAATAATCCTTTAGAGAAATCCCTCCGAAGTCTTCCATTACTAATGTATAACCATTTCGGTAGGTTTCCAGGCTGTATGTTTGGATGATTCCAGGGTGGTTAAGGTTTTTGGCAATTGTGTATTGATTGCGAAATTTTACTAGTTCACTGAAGCTGGGATAAGGATTTTTCAGTAGTTTGATGACTACAGGTAATGAGTCCACTTCCCTAATCCCTCGATAGACCAGGCTTCTGTAACCATTATAGAGTTGTTCCCTTAGCTCATATCCGGCAATAGTTAGTAAACCCATCTTACTAGTATTTCTTAAAACTTTCTGGTTTTATCGGGAAAGGCAGAGGGCAGGAGGCAGAAGGCATTTATGGAATTCTGACTCCTGTTCTCTGCCCGTGACCGGAGGGAACAAGGGTTTAAGACCCCAACAACTTTTACGTTGCAACATGAACGGTTGGGGTCGAATCCCCAACCGAAAGGAACCTTCTGCCCTCAGACGAGCGTACTTCTGCCTTCTTCAATATTCCCAAATTTTATTTACCACAATCTATGCACTACTTTTTGAAAACACACCTATACTTTACTGCTACTTCACGTTCGGCTCCCTCAGGTGCAATTAAAAAAAAGTCGTTCAATATAAAAGTGCTCGAGCGTATTCTATGCAACGCTGAAGGTCTCCGACAATTGGTTCAACTCGTACTGAAAGGGATTTTGCTCAGCATATCGAGGCAGTGATTGCCACTGATTCGCAAGCTGGTTGGTGCTTTATCGTGGATGGGCTCAATACCCTCAGAACTCCTTTTGACTTTTGACTTCCCCAAGGGGGCTGACTCCTTATTTAATTTAAAAAATTTTGAATACGTTCAATAAAATTTTCTATCTGTTCTATTAATACAGCTGTACCTCTACGTTCATACTGACGACATAATTTTTCTAATTTTTCTGCTGCAATCTCTATACTTTTAGCTCCGATATTACTACTAGAACCTTTAAGCTGATGAACTTCTTTTGTCATGATTTCAATGTCATTAGTGGCGATCGCTGCTTTGATTTTTTCTAAACGAGAACTCGCATCTTCTAAGTAAATTTGCAAGATTTCCAACTCAAATTCGGGATTATTTTCTGATATTTGATGCAATTGTTCCCAATCAATGAGTAAGTCAAGCGAACTTTCATCCTTACTAGACAGGGTTTCTTCAGGTGTAGTAAGTATAATTTTGCTCCAACGTTCTAGTACCATTGCCAATTTGTCTTTAACTACAGGTTTACTTAAATAGTCGTCCATACCTGCTTGCAGGCAAAGCTGTTCATCTTCTTTCATAGCATTAGCAGTCATTGCAATTATTATAGGTTGATGACCACTTGCAAAGAATTTATCTTGTCGTCGTCTAATTTCTCTTGTTGTTTCCAAGCCATCGAGAATTGGCATTTGGCAGTCCATAAGAATTAGATCGTAAGGAATTTTTTCTATACTCTGCAAAACTTCCTCACCATTAGCAACCACATCGGCTTCATAGCCTAAGTTTTGGAGTTGCTTAACGGCAACTTTCTGATTGACCAAATTATCTTCTGCTAACAACACTCGTAACTTAGCTTTAGCAAAGCTAGTATTTTGTTTAGGTATTACGGAACACAAGTGTTGGTCAATACTTGGTTGACTTCCAAAAATATTCATGATAGTATCGAGCAACTTAGATGGCTTAACTGGTTTGACTAAATAACTCGTGAATCCTGTTTCCATGGCTCGTTCTACCTCATCTCTTTGATTAGTAGCAGTGAGGAGAACTAATGGTAAATCGGCAGTAGCAGAATTTTCCTTAATTTTTTCTCCTAGAGAAATGCCATCTGTTTGACTCATTTGAAAATCAATCAAGGCGACATCATAGCGAATACCCTGTTGAGTAGCATTATGTATAGCCGTGAGTGCGGTAGTAGCACAATTTGCTTCATCTACCTGAATACCCCAACGAATAGCTTGATTGTAGATAATTTTTCGATTAGTCGCGTTTTCATCTACAACTAGCACGCGAAGATCAGCTAAAAGTTTATGAGCTTTTACTGGTGAAGCAGGTTTTTGCTGTTTGGCAAACCGAAGTTCAAACCAAAACTGAGATCCTTTTCGAGGATGACTATCAATCCCAATTTCTCCTCCCATCAAGTTTACTAGTTGCTTACAAATAGCTAATCCCAAACCAGTACCACCATATTTACGGGTAGTAGAGGCGTCTACTTGGCTGAATGGCATAAATAGTTTTTGCTGGTTTTCTGGACTAATGCCAATACCGGTATCTTTGACTGCGAAATGGATAATAGCTTCAGTAGAGGTTTGTGATTTCAGTTCTACTTCCACAACTACTTCGCCAACACTTGTAAACTTAATAGCATTACCGATCAAGTTCATCAAAATTTGTCTCAAGCGACTGGCGTCACCTTGAAGGTAAGTAGGTACATTGGGATGGATCAATGCTCCAATTTCCAATTGTTTTTTATGGGCTTGGGACGCTAACAAGTCTAATACTTCTTCGACACAGGTAGATAAGTCAAAATCTAGAGTTTCTAAAGACATCTCCCCTGCTTCAAGTTTAGATAGATCTAAAATCTCATTGATTAAGCTTAAGAGCGCATCTCCACTAATGCGAATGGTTTCTACAAAATCTCGCTGTTCTGGTGTTAGGGGAGTTTCTAATATCAAGCTAGTCATCCCTAGCACAGCATTCATTGGGGTACGAATTTCATGACTCATATTAGCTAAAAAAGCACTTTTAGCTTGAGATGCTAATTCAGCTTGACGACGTGCAACTTCAAGTTCTTGTCGCTGAAAAGTTTCTGCTTGTAGCAATTTGGCTTGAGCTAAAGCAATACCTATTTGATCAGCTAATAATTGCAAAAGTTCAGTTTCCCAGTTACTCCATTGTCGGGGTTTATCACATTGATGAGCAATTAGTAAGCCCCAAAGTTCGCTTTTAAGGATGATTGGGACAACAACATTGGCTTTTATAGCAAATTGTTTCAGAAATTCGACGTGACAAGGTTGGATATCAGCTTTTTCTATATCAGGAATAATACTAATCCTTCCCTCACGGTATTTCTGGATATAGCTGTCTGCGAAACAAGGTTCAATAATATTTTGTCCCTGAATGATGGGGAAACCCGGAAGGGCTGCTTCTTGAACAACAGTTAAAGAGTTATCTGAGTGTAGTTGCATGATGACTACACGATCAGCATGTAGTAGTTTTTGCACCTCTGTGACGCTGTTTTGCAGGATTTCATCGATTTGTAGAGATTCACGAATTTTTAAAGAGAGTTTAGCAAAGAGGTGCGATCGCTGACTTTGAAGTTTTAGCGCTTTTTCTATCTGTGTGTGATGAGTGATATCTCGATACAACCACAAATGACCGTAGTAAATTTCTTTTACAAAAATCGGCACATAATCTCTGGAAAAAGTCCGCCCATCTCGCAATTGTACTTCTTCATTCACAACAACTTGCCGACGTTCCAGAATTTCTACTATCCTCTTGCCAAATTCTTCTGGATTATTAAAAAGTAGTTGAGTACTTTGAGCAGCTTGGGCGCAATCAATCCCTATTAAGGCTTCCGGAGGTACTGGAATGCCAAACTGGTTACAAAATTCTTGATTGACTAAGATAATTTTCCCTAATTCACTTTCAACCAAAACTCCCGCTTGTAGGTTTTGAATCAGTGCACTTAGCCGTGATGTTGTTGCTTGTAATTGCTCATTGGAAATGACTAATTCTTCGTTATGCTTAACAACTCGCCGTTCTAAAGACTCTTTAGCTTCTAAAAGAGATTGTTCTGTTCGTCTGCGTTCAGTAATATCACGGATTACTAAAACTATACTTATGTCTCCTTCTTCTGGTGAGTAAGGATCTTGAATCTGTACAGGAGAGCAAGAAATTTCTAAACTTAATTCCTGGGAATCTTTTTGAAATTCGTAACACTCTCGATTCTTCTGTTTTGTTGCTAAAGCAATACAGATGGGATGCGCACACCCTGAAATCCTTTCTCCAGCTTGTCTTAAAGGCAAAATCTCAGAAAGTTCTTTATTTAATATGAGAATGTGACGCTCACCTACCAGGCGATCAAACGCGGTATTGCACCACTGTATCTTTCCCTGACTATCTGTCCAAACAATTGCTTCATCTACCGTCCCAAGGGCAATTTCCATTTTTCCCAAGGTGGTACGCAGTTGATTGATTTGCTTAGCTAAAGTTTCTTGATTCATAGCTGTGTACTCTAGATTCTAGGACAAATACTGGGATCAGGTTTCTAGAGGACGGAGAGTAGCTGCAAAAACCCACTGACCTTGTTGTTTCTCTGCGATAATGATATGCTCGGACTCAATCTCAGAATTGTCTTTGGTTCTGACTTTGAGTTGTAGAGGATGGTTAAGAACCGTCGAAACCCCTGTGGTACTGAAGCGAGAAAACCCTAAGTTGTGTGCATCTTGAAAATAAGAAGGCAGGATGAGGGTGAGTGGTTGACCAACGATGTCAGCACAACTCCATCCAAACGTGGTTTCAAATATAGGATTAATATAATTCACGATGCCTTCATGGTCGGTAATAATAACCGGCAATTGGCTCTCGCGTTTGAGATTTGCAATTGTCGTCATTCTTTTAGTGCTAGTAAATTTATTATATTTATGTATGTTCTAGCACGTTCTAATTAGAACTAGGGAATTTTGAACACAATGTGCTGTAGCGGCGCAAGGCATTGCGCCGATCGCGAAAATCAGTTAGGCTGTTCTTACCTGTTAGGGCAGGATGGGATATTATCTCCAAGCAACAATCGTGCTAAGCTAGGTAAACCTTCTCCGTAAGTAGGGTGGATATGGACAGATTGTTCTAACAATTGCCAAGTGGCTCCAGCCTCCATCAAAGATAGAAAGACATGTACTAACTCAGCCGTTTCATAACCGACTAGTGTCGCCCCTAGAATCTTGTCGTTGTCATTGTCGACAACCATCCTGTAGAAACCAAGATCGTGACCCCATTCTATTGCACGAGCGATCTGCGACACTGGTAATGTGACGCAACGAGCATTGATACCCTTTTTCTTTGCGTCTTCAATTGTCATACCAACTCGTCCGACTTGTGGTTCTGTGTAGACTGCATAACCCAGAACGCGATCCGCGCGAGTTCTATTCTCACCAGACAAAATTGCTTTCAAACGGCGATAGTCTTCCCAACTCACATGAGTGAATGCAGGTTGATTTGCCACATCCCCGATCGCATACACTCCATTACAAGTTGTGCGAAACTGATCATCTATTTTGACAAACCCTTTTGCGTCCAGTTCCACACTGCTTGCTGATACGTTTAATGCGCTTGTGTTTGGTTCACGCCCGATGACAACCAGCATTGCTTCAGCTTGAAGTTCCTGTCCATTATCCAGCGTCAAGGTAA
>NZ_JAAKGC010000155.1 GCF_017591665.1 Aetokthonos hydrillicola CCALA 1050
AGATGAGGCACATGGCGCACACTTTGCCTTTCATCCCCAACTACCTACTCCAGCTTTACGTTTGGGTGCTGATCTAACGGTACAGTCGATTCACAAAGTACTTGGTGCTCTGACACAGGCATCAATGTTGCATATTCAAGGGAATAAGATCAATAGCGATCGCATCAGTAAAGCTTTGCAACTTTTACAGTCTACGAGTCCTAGTTATTTGCTTCTTGCTTCTCTGGATGCAGCACGCCAGCAAATGGCAGTTTATGGAAAAGAATTAATGCGTCACTCATTGGAACTAGCGGAGGAAGCGAGAAATCGCATTAGTCAAATTCCCGGCTTATCGGTTTTCGATCTCGCGTCCAAGGGATCAGGCTCTGTGACTTTAGATAGAACCCGCTTAACTGTGACTGTTTCTGAGTTAGGCTTGAGTGGCTTTGAAGCTGATGAAATTCTCAATGATAAGCTGGGTGTAACTGCTGAATATCCGTCACAACGACATCTCACCTTTATCATCAGTTTGGGCAATACCCAACAGGATATTGAGCAATTAGTGCAAGCTTTTACAACTCTTGCTAAAGATTATCGAACAACTCCATCACCGGCCTTCAATTCTTCGGGCTTGACTTTAAAACCCCCTATGTGGGATGATTCTTTTTGTAAGATCGGTAATTATGACCATATTTCGCCTCGTGAAGCTTTTTTCGCAGAAACAGAAACGTTAGAGTTACAAAGCGCAAGCGATCGCATTTGTGCAGAAATTGTCTGCCCCTACCCCCCTGGTATCCCTGTCTTAATGCCTGGAGAAGTTATCAATAAAGTTACTTTAGAATATTTACAATATATCCAAAACTCGGGAGCGTTTATCAGTGGTTGTGCTGATAGTAGCTTAAAAACTTTGAAAGTTGTCAAGTAATAGACTTAATTATATAAGTGCCGATTTTCTATTGCCTGTTGCCTTTTACACGCTTAAAATTGGGAAAGCATAAATATACAACAGTTGCTGGTTTTTCCAATTTTAACTTGCTTAATATATTACATGAACATAAAAATTTTTGTTTCAGCCCTACTTCTTTCATTACTAACAACTTGCTATGGAGCGGCTTTTGCTCAAACCTCGTCTGGGATCAACACACAGCCTAATGCTCAAGAGACACAAAAAATCAATAACATCAAAGAATTGTTAAGAATAACAGGTGCATCGAGTCTTTCTCAACAAATTGTAACGCAATTGTTCATGAGCTTGAAGTCCCAATATCCACAAGTACCACAAAAATTTTGGGATACTTTTTTGGCTGAATTTAAACCAGACGACTTATTGAATGAACTTATTCCTATCTATAGTAAGTACTACTCCAACGAGGATATAAACCAATTAATTGCATTTTACCAATCACCTATCGGTAAAAAAACAATTGCAGTTCTTCCTCAACTCACTCAGGAATCTGTACTTATTGGTCAACGATATGGACTAGAAGCTGGCAAAAGAGCCATACAGAAATTAGAAGAGGAAGGGTATTTACGTCCTCAACAAAAATGAAAGGTAACTCTTAGCAGGGAAAACTAGGTCGCCCACCATTCAACTCGGTTTCAACCTACCTTGCAATAAATTGTCTCAGACCAAAGCAAGGCTAGCTTCTGTCTCTTCCTCTAGCTCATAACCATGAGTCAGTTTTTCAATCGCTTGGTCAATCAACTCTACACCTTGGGATACAGTTTCAATCACACTCAGCTGTCCCCGTAAGTCAGCAGCGCCTACAAAGCCTTTAGCATACCAAGTCATATGCTTACGTGCTTGACGCACACCGCGATCGCCTTTATATTCCCACAAAGCTTGTAAATGATCCCTGGCACATTCCAACCGTTGAATAGGGGTAGGTGGTGTTAACTTTTCGCCAGTTTTGAGAAAATGATCAATTTCTCCTACTAAAAACGGATAACCCAAGGTTCCACGGGAACACATGACCCCGTCAGCACCAGTTTCTTCTAAACACTTCACCGCAGCTTCAACTGAGAAAATATCGCCATTAGCGATGACTGGGATAGAAAGAACTTCCTTAACCCGAGCGATCCATTCCCAACGAGCTTTACCATTATATCCTTGGGCACGGGTGCGTCCATGTACCGTGATCATTTTTGCTCCTGCATCCTGCATTCGCTGAGCAAAATTAAGAATAATGATCTCCCTGTCATTCCAGCCAATACGGGTTTTTACCGTTACAGGTACATTAACAGCCTTCACCACTTCTCTAACAATTGCCTCAGCGACTTCTGGCTGACGCAGCAGTGAAGAACCACCCCCATTTTTGGTAATTTTATTTACAGGGCAACCCATATTAATATCAATAGTATCGGCTCCCTCCTCAACTGCCTTGACAGCTGCTTCTGCAAGAAAATCTGGACGACAGTCAAACAATTGAATACTGATTGGCCTTTCGTTGGGATCTACCTCCATGATTTTGGGCAACGCTTTAACATAATGTAGCCCCGTTGCATTTACCATCTCGGTATACATCATTGACTCTGGAGCATAGCGACGCACCAAACGACGAAACACCATGTCTGTGACTCCAGACAAGGGCGACTGTAAAACCCGACTTTTTACTTCAAAAGAGCCAATTTGTAAAGGAGTCGAGAGTCTAGCTTTCAAACTAGGAGATAGGGCAATGGGCATAGGGCATAGGGCATGGGGTATTGGGTATTGGGTATTGGGTATTGGGTATTGGGTATTGGGTATTGGGTATTGGGTTTTTCTTATGTGAATACCTGACCTCAATAACAATAACAGTAACTATAAATATAACAACTAACCCTAATCCCCAGTCCCCAGTCCCCAGTCCCCAATACCCAGTCCCCATTCCCCATTCCCAAAAGACGGCAAACACCACTTTGATGTTACGGTTCACCCCAATTCCTCGTAGTATTAATTCTCATACATTAGACACAGTGAAAGCGATTGAATCGATGATCCAATTTAAAGAAAACAAATTCTGAATCTTAACCGTCCTAAAAAGGTTCGGAAAACCACCCTTCAAGGACTGGTTTTAGGAGTTCAGTATATATGTCAGCATAGTTTGGGATAAATCCCCCAAAGAAAAACCAAACCAAAGGAATTTATGCTGAACTGGCTGCTTTACTAATGTAGCTGGTAAAAAATTTAGCGTTAAATACTCCCATTCATTCTTTAGTAGTAATACGGAGCCAGAATCTAAAATGGCAAAAGTTGTTGGAATTGACTTAGGTACAACGAACTCCTGCGTAGCAGTAATGGAAGGTGGCAAACCCACAGTTATTGCCAATGCAGAAGGTTTTCGCACAACACCTTCAGTAGTAGCCTTTGCAAAAAATGGCGATCGCTTAGTCGGGCAAATCGCTAAACGCCAATCGGTGATGAACCCCGAAAATACCTTTTATTCTGTAAAACGCTTCATCGGACGCCGTTACGAAGAAGTTACTCACGAAGCGACAGAAGTTTCTTACAAAGTCCTTCGCGAAAGCAGTGGCAACGTCAAGCTAGAGTGTCCTGTTGTTGGTAAGCCCTTTGCTCCAGAAGAAATTTCTGCACAAGTTCTTCGTAAGCTAGTTGAGGATGCGAGCAAATACATTGGAGAAACTGTAACTCAAGCAGTTATCACTGTTCCCGCTTACTTTAACGACTCCCAAAGGCAAGCTACCAAAGACGCGGGTAAAATTGCTGGTATAGAAGTACTACGGATTATCAACGAACCCACTGCAGCTTCCCTAGCATACGGTTTCGACAAGAAGAGTAACGAAACTATCCTCGTATTTGACCTTGGTGGTGGTACCTTCGACGTATCGATCCTAGAAGTAGGTGACGGTGTGTTTGAAGTACTGGCAACATCTGGTGATACCCACCTTGGTGGTGACGATTTCGACAAAAAAATCGTTGACTACTTGGCTGAAGAATTTAGAAAACAAGAAGGCATTGATCTACGTAAAGATAAACAAGCCTTACAACGTCTAACCGAAGCTGCGGAAAAGGCAAAAATTGAACTTTCCAGCGTTACTCAAGCAGAAATTAACCTGCCATTTATCACAGCTACTCAAGACGGTCCGAAGCATTTAGATACAACCCTGACACGTACTCAGTTTGAAAAACTGTGCTCAGATTTGATTGATCGTTGCCGCATTCCTGTAGAAAATGCCCTACGTGATGCCAAATTAAATAAGGGAAATATTGATGAGGTTGTACTAGTTGGTGGTTCTACCCGTATTCCGGCTGTTCAACAATTAGTGAAGCAGTTGTTGGGTAAAGATCCCAACCAAAGCGTTAACCCTGATGAAGTGGTAGCAGTTGGTGCAGCTATTCAAGCAGGTGTTCTCTCTGGTGACGTTACAGGTATTTTGCTGCTAGACGTAACACCACTATCCTTGGGTGTAGAAACCTTAGGTGGTGTAATGACCAAAATTATTCCTCGCAACACCACTATTCCCACCAAAAAATCAGAAGTCTTCTCAACTGCCGTGGATGGTCAAACTAACGTGGAAATTCACGTCCTCCAAGGCGAACGGGAAATGTCAAATGATAACAAGAGCTTGGGAACTTTCCGCCTAGACGGTATTCCTCCAGCACCACGGGGTGTACCTCAAATTGAAGTTATCTTCGACATTGACGCTAACGGTATTCTAAACGTTACCGCTAAGGACAAAGGTACTGGTAAGGAGCAGTCTATCAGTATTACTGGTGCTTCTACTTTGGATAAGTCTGATGTTGAACGCATGGTGAGAGAAGCTGAACAAAACGCTTCTGCTGACAAAGAACGCCGTGAGAAAATCGACCGCAAGAACCAAGCTGATTCTTTAGCTTATCAAGCTGAAAAGCAGATCCAAGAATTGGGCGATAAAGTTCCTGCTGCTGATAAGACCAAGGTTGAAGGTTTGGTAAAAGACCTGCGAGATGCTATCTCTAAAGATGACGATGAGCAGATCAAGAAAGTCATGCCAGAACTACAACAGGTTCTGTTTACAGTTGGTAGCAATATTTATCAACAGTCTGGTGCTGGTGCGTCTGCTAGCGCTTCTTCTGATGGTGCTGGTAGTAGTTCCTCCTCTACTAGTGGCGGTGATGATGTAATTGATGCTGATTTCACCGAGTCCAAGTAAGGGGATAGGGAGCAGTTATCAGTGAACAGTAAACAGTTATCAGTGGTCAAGGTGTATGATACTGGGCTTAAACCCAAAGAAAAACACATTACTCTTCTTGACTGATAACTGATAACTGATAACTGATAACTGTTACCTAACCTGCATTACCCCAACCGTTTTCTGGCACACCCAACATTTGGAGGATTTTTTCCACATTGTCTAAATCCCCAATAATTCGTCGAATAGGTTGAGGCCAAACTCTCACAATAGTAGGAGTAGCAGAAACCTGATTTGCTTCTGCTTGTTCTGGATGAGTTAAAACATCGATGACTTTTAGAGTGTAAGGTTGGCCTAAGTGCTGCTCTAAGAGTTCATGAAGATTTTGAAGAATGCGTTCGGTACTGGGACCATGTCCTGCAACGAACAAACGGAGAACATAACCTTGGGTTTTTGATTGTACTTGTTGTGCAACTGCTACTGGTTGATAGTACAACTGCGCTGGCTCTGAAACATCTAAACGCACAACTAAGTCGTGATCTTCCCAAAGTTGTGGGAACGATGAGTAATACGTCGCCAATACCATGCGATCGCACAACCCCTCTTGCCAAGGAGCCTGCTGCCATACTAGTTCACCTGTACCAAAAATTGCATTAAGGACAGCTTGATGTCGCATAACCACTGGATATGCTTCAGCAAAAGTCCTGATTTTTTTGCTATGGGGGTCTAACCAATGATCAATAGTTGCCGTGTAGCACGGTACTAAGAAGTGAGGTGGCTCCGGTAAATCTAGAATTTCCTGTAACGTAGAGCATAAATGTAAATGCCATCGACCTTGCTTGGTAGGGTCTAGGGTATAGATTAAATCTCCCCCTGGTGTAAATAGAGCAATGCCTTTAAATAGTTGTGGTGAAGGTAGTTTGTTTGAAGTCAAGGGAAGGGAATAGGGGGTAGGGAACAGTGAACAGTTATCAGTAAACAGTGATCAGTGATCAAGGTGTATGGTATTCGGCTTAAACCCAAAGATAAACATATTATTCCTGGCTGATAACTGATAACTGATAACTGATAACTGTTTCTATACTCTACCGCGAAGGAACTGCGCCATCTCGTTAGGAGTAGGTGACATTTCTAAAGCGGTTTCTTCGGTAATACGACCTTCTTGGTAAAGGTTGAGCAAAGACTGGTTCATAGTAATCATCCCATCAAAACCGGCTTGCTTCATAAGTTCGGTAATTTCATCATATTTACCGTCTTTAATCCAGTCTTTGACAGCTTCAGTGTTGATTAAAATATCATGGAAAGCAGCGCGCTTCCCGTCGGTTGTGCGACACAAACCTTGGGCAATAACTGATACTAAGGATTCAGAAAGCGCCACCCGCATTGCTTCTTGTTCTTCCCCTGAATAGAGATTGAGAATACGCTCAATGGTTTTTACAGCGCTGTTGGTATGGAGTGTCCCCATAACTAAGTGACCAGTTTGCGCAGCTTTCAGGGCGGTGTTGACCGTTTCTTTATCCCGCATTTCTCCAACTAGAATTAAATCTGGATCTTCCCGCAAAGCTGCTTTCAAAGCGTTGTCAAATTTGCGGGTGTGCATTCCCACTTCCCTCTGTTTGATCAAAGATTTTTGGCTTTTGTGTACAAATTCAACTGGATCTTCAATGGTGATGATATGCTTAGGCATCTCTTTATTAATGTAGTCAATCATCGCTGCCATTGTGGTGGACTTACCAGAACCAGTTGGACCAGTTACCAAAATCAGACCTTTATGGTAATGGCAAATATCTCTAAAAACTGGGGGTAATCTCAACTGTTCTATAGTTAAGATTTTGAGCGGAATTAACCGCAGCACCATCGCGTAGCCTTTGAGGGAGTCGAAAATATTTATCCGTACGCGAGCAAAGTCGTACTGCGTCGCGCCGTCAAATTCTAGATGTTCTATAAAGCGCTGAATTTCTGTATCTGTCAATACCTCCTGCATCCAGCTGTTAAAAGTTTCTTTATCGGTTTCAGGATAATCTGTTGTTTGGATTTCTCCTCGGTTGCGAAAGCGAGGTACTTCACCTACACCAAGGTGAATGTCAGAATACCCTTTATCATAAGCTTCCTTAATCAAGTGTTCTAAAGTTAATCCTGAAGCGTTTTTACGGTGTAAGGAAGGTGGTACGGATGGCGGGGTTCCCGGACGATGGGCAGAAGGAGCATGAGGTGTACTTCTGCTACTTGACATGTCCAATGTTTGTGTTTGCTGACGCTGTGTACTCCCCATTGCTGGTGGAGGCGGAAGCGGAGGCATATTACGGACTGTAGTGGTGGTTGAATTTGATAAATCTTGTGATTCTGTCATAAAAAAAAATGAATGTATGTAAACGAGTTAATCTGAGCTTCTTTTGACTCTGGTTTTCCCAATAGGTTTTTCGTTGTGTTGATACTAAAAATTCATTTCTCTTGTCGCAGAACGACAGATCAGCAAAGCCTGTCTCTGCTGTATACTTTTTATTGTTTCAATCAAAATTTTGATTAGTTCAACATATTCACTTTGAGCAATATAGACAGGTTTAACACATTCTCTAGTTCAAGATAGACGATGAAAATACTTGGTTATTAAAGTAATAAAAAATACATAAATATTGCTAATATATACGGTAATTCACATAAATATCAAGATGCTATTGTTAATTTCTCAAAGGGTTAACCCTTGAGGAATTAAAGTGCTTATTTTTGGCTGTTATTTCTCCCAGGAATAAATTTCGCTTTCAACCAAAGAGTGTGCTTGAATCCGCAGAACTTAAGATATATCTATCTGATGGGTATGACCCCTCATAAATTCACTTAGCACGATTTTTTTATGATCGAGAGTTCACTGTTCCCTATACTCTGTTCGCTTCTTTATTAATTTGCTTAAGTTTAATGATGATTTATGAGAATCAACACTACTTTTTATAAGAAATATTAAGCAACCGAGGGAAGAATTCCCTAAAATTTAGCAACTTGGGGCATATTATGAGGTTCTATGTCTAAAGATAGATGGCGGAGGATCGCTTTTCCTCAAATCTATAACCAGACTTGGATCCATAATTATTAGAAATTAACTGTAAAGTTTATTAAAAAAATGCTCATCTTGGCATTTAGTTTTTATATACTGAACTTCACTAATTGTTGATCTCACTCGAAAAACGAGAGATTTCTAAATCCTAAATTTTCGTTGTATTTGCGAGGAAAAGTCATGACTTTGTCTCAAACGTCTAATTTAAGCAAGAGCAACTCCTTATTTTTGATCAAAAGCTTTCTGATCTGGACTTTCACCCTGGCAGTATGCTTGCTGGTTGTCGGTTTTCCTTTAGTTGTTTTGATGGCTACTGTTGGGTGTTTGTTGTCGGTTGTTCTGCAATCTGTAATGCCTGTCAGTGCGGTTTTGCTTGTAGCTGGCAGTTTGGTTATGTTGAATGTTATGGCAGTTGTTTTTGCGGCAGGTATGTTAACTCTTAAAGGAGTTCATCCTAAGCAAGTCAAATGGTTAAGTTGGCTCCATGGAGAAACAGACCAAACGCAAACCACTGTATATGCTGCTTGCCCTTTAACTTGTGAAGTCAAGATGTAACCATCACACTAATATTCGACAAACAGAACATCTGCCCGGTTAAGCCGGGTTTTTTCATGGGGAATTTTTTCAACAGAATTCAGGAGACAGGAGTCAGGAGACAGGAGTCAGAATTCAGAATTATTGGGACGGGGATTTAAATACCCCATGATTATTCGTCAGTCGTATACAATTGATGCGGTACCATCCCAAATGTTTGAATTTATAATTATTTTTGACACTCCCCGCTCTAAAGAGACGGGGATTCTTAAGACACAAATGCCTTAATATCCTTATCGCTAAGGTTCCCAGGCTCAACGCGTTGACGAGAGCGGCGCGCTGATTTCTCCTTACGTTGTTTC
>NZ_JAAKGC010000156.1 GCF_017591665.1 Aetokthonos hydrillicola CCALA 1050
AGTCAGTGTAACTTCTGACTGCTTTCCTCTCTAACAATCAATCCGCGCCTCAGTACTAATGTCTATTTTTTATCTTTTCTTCTATCCGTGCTTTGCTTCTGTCTGAGCTTTTAGTCCAAACTCCAGTGAATACCCAAACGGTGAAAAAAAAGCACTCCATCATGTGAAAGACGCAGAAGAAATCTCTGATGTAATTCGGCAAGCGCGGGTAGATGATAACGGAAATCGTATTTGGTGGTAAAATATGGCAAGCAATCCATTGTTAACAATTAAAGATTACGGTCAAAGTATCTGGATGGATAATTTGACCCGCGATTTGATTCAGTCTGGTGAACTTGAACGCATGATTACGAGTCGGGGTATACGCGGGATTACTTCTAACCCCGCTATTTTTGAAAAGGCGATCGCCAGAAATGTACTGTACGATGCAGATATTGAAGCCGGAATCCGTGCAGGATTACCTGTAAACAAGATTTACGAATCCCTGATTTTTGAAGATATCCGCAATGCGTGTGATATTTTCCGCCCTATCTACGAAGCTTCAGGTGGATTAGATGGATATATAAGTATCGAAGTTCCCCCGACTATCGCAAATGATACAGAAGCTACAATTGATGAAGCGCGGCGCTATTATCACGAAATTGAGCGGGAAAATGTAATGATTAAAATTCCCGCTACTCTCAGTGGCTCAGCAGCAGTAGAACAGGTGATTAGTGAAGGCATTAATGTCAACGTTACTCTACTATTTTCTGTGAAGAGTTACGAAGAGGCAGCTTGGGCATATATTCGAGGTCTAGAAACTCGTGTAAACAAGGGTCAAGATATTGCTAAAATAGCATCTGTCGCTAGTTTCTTTCTTAGCAGGATTGACACTCAAGTTGACAAACTGATTGAACAGAGAATTAAGACAATTGGTTCTGACGACTTATCTATAAAGGCGAAGTTAACTGCTGTCAAAGGTAAAGTAGCGATCGCCAATGCAAAAATTGCTTACCAAAAATACAAAGAAATTATTCACCATGAACGTTGGAAAGCCTTGGCAGAAAAAGGCGCAAAACCACAGCGACTGTTGTGGGCAAGTACCAGCACTAAAGACCCAGCATACAATGATGTCATGTATGTGAACGAGTTAGTGGGACCGGATACTGTTAATACCTTACCTCCAGCGACAATAGAAGCATGTGCTGATCATTGTGATATTGCTAATCGGCTTGAGACTGGGCTAGAAGAAGCCCATCACTTAATTGACAATTTAAAAGACCCAGAAATCAATATTAATTTGGACGAAGTGATGTCTCTTGTTTTAGACGAAGGAATTGACAAATTTATTCAGCCATTTCAATCGCTGATGTCGTCAATGGAAGAAAAAGTCAAACAGTTAGCTCCTACATAACCCCTATTTGTTTAAAGTGAGTCACTTTCCACTTGCTCTACTCCAGCATCTATGGCTTGCTCTGGTGTGCCGTAGCACCCAAACAGGCACGAGTCAAAGTCAGCAATGGGAGCTGGGTTACGCTCTAAGACGTGATTGATGGCAATCGAGTACGAGTATTTTTTTTTAAGTAGAGGGTGGGGATGCACCGCCACGTACCACGGTGTATTAGTCCCAGACTCAGATTTAGTACCAATTTTTTCCAGGATTGGTTTGTTCATGCCGTAATTGCGTAGAGGTTAGGCTCGATTAGCATATTTAATACTTACACTAACCAAAGATATCTTTCAAATGTAACCCAATTTTTCTGTTGTTTTAACCATCTCAAGGGAGAGAAGTAGTTAAAAGTGAGCAAAATTTATGACCTATAGCGTTTCTCGTTTGGATGCCGTACAGGTAGGGGCACGCGGATTATCGTGCCCCTACTGTTCATATGTATTGATCAATTGTTTGCAGATTGAACCTGTGAGAGCAAACTGTGTAGTTTCTCACCCTCGATCACTTCTGTCTCTAAGAGTTGAGTGGCGATCGCCTCCAGTAAGTCTCGGTTACGCATAAGTGTATCCAAAGCTTGCTGATGAGCGGTTTCCACAATTTCTTTCACCTCACGATCAATTGCCTGTGCCGTTTCTTCACTTGCTACCCTCCGGGCATTAGGCGCACCATTGCCCAAAAACATGGCTTGCTGTCCCTGCTGATAAGCTAGTGGTCCTAAGATTTTGCTCATCCCGTAGGTAGTGACCATCCGCTCTGCCAGATCCGTCGCTCGCTGCAAATCATTGGCTGCACCAGTAGTTATACTGTTAAACACAATTTCTTCTGCTGAGCGTCCACCAAGCAAGGTGGCGATCTGACCTCGAAGTTCGGCTTCGTCCATGAGGAACCGATCTTCTGTTGGCAGTTGCAGTGTGTAACCCAGTGCTGCCATACCCCGAGGGACGATAGAAATTTTCTCGACTCGACCAGTCCCAGTCATCAGAGAACCGACTAAGGCATGACCGACTTCGTGGTAAGCAACAATTTTCTTTTCTTTATCGTTGAGGACACGACTTTTGTTTTCCAGACCAGCCACCACCCGCTCGATTGCTTCAGCAAAGTCTTCCTGAGCAACGTAAGAGCGTTGATTGCGGGCTGCCAACAGAGCCGCTTCATTTACCAAGTTTGCCAGATCTGCACCTGCAAAACCGGGGGTGCGAGTCGCGATCGCCTTAAGATTCACGTCCTCACCCAGCTTTACTTTCCGAGCGTGGATTTTGAGAATTGCTTCTCGCCCCGACAGTTCAGGGCGATCAACTAATACTTGACGGTCAAATCGACCAGGACGCAACAAAGCAGGATCTAATACTTCAGGGCGGTTTGTGGCAGCTAGTACAATTACTGTTGCTTGTTCTGGTGAAAACCCATCCATTTCTGCTAGCAACTGGTTAAGTGTCTGTTCCCGCTCATCATTGCCACCGTAGAACCCACCACTGCTGCGAGATTTGCCGATCGCATCCAGTTCATCAATGAATACAATGCAAGGAGCCTGTTTCTTTGCCTGCTCAAACAGATCGCGGACTCGTGAAGAACCCACACCAACAAAAAGTTCTACAAACTCAGAGCCAGAGATACTGAAGAACGGCACGCCTGCCTCCCCAGCCACTGCTTTAGCCAGCAACGTTTTACCAGTACCTGGAGGACCGACCAAGAGCACTCCCTTAGGAATCCGCGCCCCAATCTGGGTGTAGCGTCCTGGAGTCTTGAGAAAATCCACAATCTCGACCAATTCAGTCTTGGCTTCCTCTACACCAGCCACATCTGCAAAGGTCGTTTTGGCAGCTTCCCCCTCTACATATACTTTGGCTTTACTCTTACCAATAGAGAGAACACCTTGGGGTCCACCACCACCTCGTCTAACAAAAAACTGCCAGATTGCGACAAAAATTAGCGGCGGAACCACCCAGCCCAAAAGACTGGTAAACCATCCATTCTTGGGCGGAGGTGCTGCGGCGAATTCAACGCCCTTTTGTTCTAACAACTTGGGCAATCCCAAATCAAAAATGGGTGTAGTAGAGAATACAGATCCCGCTTGGTCGTTGACCGTTTTCAATTGAAATTGAATCTCGTTTTGACCAACTTGCACCCGTGCAACTTCCCCTGCTTCAACCTGATGAATGAACAGGCTATAGGGAACACCGGGAATCTGAGGACCTAAGACAAAAGGCAATATAAAATTTGCGATTAGGAATAAAGCCCCCAGCGCCAGAAAGATGCTACCAAACCGGCGAGAAGGGTTAGGAGTTGGTTGTTCTGTTTTAATCGGCATTGAC
Source organism: Aetokthonos hydrillicola CCALA 1050 (assembly GCF_017591665.1). GTDB lineage: Bacteria > Cyanobacteriota > Cyanobacteriia > Cyanobacteriales > Nostocaceae > Aetokthonos > Aetokthonos hydrillicola. The sequence goes on from NZ_JAAKGC010000156.1 coordinate 3,742, forward strand.
TTACAAAATACTCCAGAAGTGAAGCAAACCTTGTCCAGAAACTATTTCAATCACGACGGCAGATATGAAGCCAATCATCGCAAAACGACCGTTCCAAAGTTCAGTTTGAGGTGTAAATCCCCAGATCCAAGCATTACGCTTATCTTTCATTGAGGAGGTGATGTTTGTGTTAGCTGACATGGTTAATATTCCAAGTTTTTTTTTAATTGCACAAAGTAAGGATTATCTCACTGGTTTTACAGTGGGGCAAAGTCCAGACCTAATTTCCACTCTTGTTTGAGAAGCTCTCGATACGTCGTTTCCCGAATCATCATGTGCTTATGCTGCAAGATTAAGAACTCTTGAGCTTGTTCGCGGGACATTTGTCGCACTTGATCTGTAAAATTTCTGAGGTTAAATTCTTGCTCTAAAGTTAATTCGATATCTTCCATGGTGCTTTCTCTAACTCCATTACTTTGAAAACTGTCAATTTGATGTTGTATTAGTTATTGAACTCTTTACTAATACGTGTTACAAATCCATCACGTCTGTTAGGGTCTTTCTTTTGCTTATTAGTACCGTCAGATTGCTTTTTGGCTTTTTTGGCTTCTTTGTTGCTTTTTTGGAATTTGGACATAATGATTCTCCAATCACTTAGTAAAACTAAACTGAGGCTCATCCATCACGTACTCTTCGGGTTCGATGGCGTAGTCGTTCAGCCTACCGAATTCTTCAATTACTAAACCGCTTTCTATAAGCTCTACTTTTGGTTTTTTTGATCTCATGTACACTAAACTTAACACTTTTGTAACAAAATTGCAACATTTATTGCAAAGTAAAATAAATAATGCTGTAAATTTTCTATATACTACTGTGTATAAACTACATCTAACAAGTTACGGGACAACAACTATAGGTAGTTGCTGTCCCAATAAATAGTATTTGCAGCATTACTGATCGAATCCATTAACCGGAGCATCGCTCAGGGTTAAAACGCAAAGTTCATCACTTTCAAACTCTTCTAGCTTACAACGCCTAGTTTTAGTAGTTCTTGGGGAGATGCCAGCATGTCGATCGCCACAAAGAAAATCTTGCCTTGGGGATTGAGCAAAAAACGCCATGCTAAATTTATACTAACACTGTCAGCAAACCAGGGAGTTTGCACTTTGCCAGTCACTTTAATCTGAGTGAACTCTCCTTGTGCTGGCTCAGATACCCCCCGCTCAGGAATTAGCTTGAGTCCATAGCATTCTTCACGCATATAGGCAAGGATAGACTCATGACCAACAATTGGTTCTTGGAAAGGGGGTTGCAACGCACCGTCTTCAGTAAATAAAGCCACAGTAGCCTTGAAGTCAAAGGCATTCATATTCTCCATATAGCTTAGGACTGTAAAGTTGTCGATGCCCTCAATGCTGACCTTAGCTCGGGGTGCAGGATCTTTAGGTGGAACCACAGGCTTTTTGACTTTTTGAGTGCCAACCGTTGGGGCATAGGCATACCCCATGTTGACGACAATATCCTGTAATATGCTGAGTTGCTGACCGCCTTCAATTAGACGGATAGCTTCGAGCACATCTGATGCCTGGGTAGAAAGTTTATAACCTTCTGGAATGGGAGCAACGATTCCTTGTTTCATCCACTCGCCTAACTGATACCAAAAGCCCAATTTGACATTCGTGCCGAAAGATGAATATGTCCGGCAGATCTCCGTATCAGTATGGTTAACCAGATCGCACATAACTTGCGTTTGCTCATGAGCAGACATCTGCTTGATTTGAGTCAGGGTTTTTTCTGCGAAAACTATGTTGACTACCTGCATAGCAGCGGGAGTGATTGTAACTCCCATCTCGGTATAGGCAAACCAAAGTAAAGCCAACTGATCCTCGGCACTGAGTTGATTGAATGATTCAACCGTAGCTGGAACCGCATTAGCAACTTTAGTGTTAGGAAAAATTAAGCGTGCAGACTCGATAGTAAAAGACATTTTTTTTAATCTCCAGAACGAAATTACATTGATTTGTTGATAGTTTTTCAAACCATTGAAACATGGTGATGCTTGCTTGAAAATGCCCGATATAACTGCTTTTCAGGACTTAGTCCCCGATATCTAGACACCTCACCCAAAATCCCTTGAGCGATCGCATATGAGGACTGTTGACAAATCCCTAAGCAGTTAAGCACAGCAAGGAACTCATCAAAATCAAAGGGTTTAGTGAACCACAGGTCAAATCCAGCATCCAGAGCGGATTGAAGCATCTTTTCATTGTCATACCCTGTCACAGCAATGGCTAGTACCGTTTTCCCTCGTTCTCCCCTTGTGGTTCTCACTTGTTGAATCAGGGTATAACCATCCTCAAGCGGCAAGGCAATTTCACTCACAAGGACATCAGGTTGCCATTGCCCAAATATTTCCAGAGCTTGCTTACATGAAAACGCTTGTTGCACTTCAACACCATAGGATTGCAGCAACACTGTAATTAAATTGCAGCAATCGACACTACTATCTACAACTAGTACTTGCAGCCCTTGGAGGGATGAAAGATTAGTAGGAAATCTATTCCTTGGGTACATAGCCACTCCGATAGAGATTGCATATGGAACTAATGCTAAAGATTCTGGGTAATTCATTCCATAAAGGAGTGAACTGGTAGAGGGCAATAATTTAGCATCTTTTCTCCTACAGGATAACAAGGTGCTGTTTCATTTCTTGGTTGATTTGGTTAACTAGGACATGAAAAGTAATTGTTAGTATTTAAGCGTAATCTATACTGAAATTGCTGTAGCTCAAATACGTGTAAAGTAGCTTGTTTGTATTTGGTTTAGCCTTTATCTTTAAAGCAAGTATTGCTGTGTATTATCTAGCAATAAGCGGTGCCTTTAGATTAACGGCACCGCTCATCAACGGCGGATTTATTATCAGGTATTATGCAAAGTAATTTGCAGATTCTAAGAGATCATTATGCATTTTGCCATCGGGCATTTTTGCATCCCTCAGATTAGCCCCCTTGAAATTAGCCCCTTTGAGTCCAGCCCAGTTCAGATTAGCCCCGCTGAGATCTGAGTAGCTCAAATCTGCGTTGCTCAAATGCGCCCCAGTCAAATCTACCCCACTCAAATTTGCTTTAACTAAACTTATCCCTCGCCAATCTACCTTTCTAAAATTTCTTTCTCCGGCTGCATATCGTCTTAAAACTTCATTGGCATCCATATTGGTTGCCTCTCAACGTGTAGCGTTATCGCTGTTTCTATATATATTATAACTCACAAAAGATTTAAAATTTCTCTATATAGTAAATAGTAATTAATATTCTGTTTAAGTTGTTCAACACTTTTTTAAACCAAAACCGTGATCATCTGCTAAAGTGTGAGTACAAATTATTCCTTGAAGATTTCCATATTTAACTTTTTTAAATCTTGAAAAACAAGCTGAATATTTAAGGTGATCAGTCCATAACGCTCGCGTTCGCTATCGCCTATCTGTGAATAATTTGCTTTCTTACTTCATCAGCCATCAGTATTAGTGGTGGGCAGAGGATTAGCAACGACCATTGCACGAGAGATAGGGGTGCGCTCCCAAAAATTTTTTGTAAGGATGGGACATAAATAATAGATAGTATAAGTACCCACTCAACAGCAATGCCTAACCAAATCAAGGGGTTGCTAAAAAAGCCTAAGCGAAAAATCGACATGCGCTCACTTCGGCAGGCGAAAACATTACCATCCTGACAAGCAACGATCGCCGCCAGCGTAACAGTTGTTGCTTGATGATAAATTGCCATCTGGGTAGCATTCGCCGAGTGTGCAAGAATAGGCAAATTGATCGCTTGCAACTCAGTAATCCCGTAGCCATTTGCCCACCAAACCAGCAGAAAACCTGTCATTCCCGCCAATCCTTCCAGCAACCCTAAAAAGCAATAGGCACGCAAGAGTAAAGACATATCCAGTAAGGGTTTCGACTTCTTGCGGGGTGGTTGAAGCAAGATGCCTGCTTCCGGTTCTTCTGCACCCAACGCTAGGGCGGGAACCATATCTGTGCCTAGATCGATCGCCAGAATTTGCAGAATTACCAAAGCTGGAGGAATCTTTAAAAAGACCATCGCCAGAAAGGGGATAAACTCTGCCATGTTGGATGACAAAATGTAGGTGATAAACTTACGAATATTCTGATATACAGATCGTCCCTGCTCGATCGCCATGACGATGGTGGCGAAGTTATCATCAATCAGCACGATATCAGCCGCTTCCCGCGCCACGTCTGTGCCGCTCATACCCATCGCAATACCGATATTAGCAGATCTTAAGGCTGGAGCATCATTGACTCCATCACCTGTCACAGCTACAATATGACCCATTCCGATATACGCTTGAACCAGTCTTAATTTCTGTTCAGGCATCACACGAGCAAAGACTAGCCCGGATTTTTGCTGCAAGATCTGACGCAACTGGGCATCCGATAGATGTCCCATTTCTTCGCCGGTAACAACCCTGGCTTTACCATCTACTAAACCAATTTGCTTGGCGATCGCTTCTGCTGTTAGTCCATAATCCCCTGTCACCATCGTCACCTGGATACCTGCTTGATGGCATTGAGCGATCGCCTCTGCAACCTCTTCTCTTGGCGGATCAATCATTGCCACCAAGCCAACAAAGATCAGATTTTGCTCCAATTCCTGCGCACCTTTTGCCTCTTGCTCCTCTTTCTGCTGGGTGGCAATTCCCAGAACTCGATAACCTCTCCTTGCAAATCCATCATTAGCAGCAGTCACCTCTGCCCTTTCTGCTTCTGATAATTCTTCTATACGCCCATCTCTGAGAATTTGTTGACAGTGTTGCAGCACGTCCAATGGCGATCCCTTTGTAAAAATTATATAGGGAGCCGTTAGCGTTTTGATCTGGGACGATTGCCCTTCTAACTCAAACCCTAAATCCAAATCATCCGAACTTCTTTGTAGAAGGACACTCATCATCCGTCGGCGCGAATCAAACGGAACTTCCTGAATTCTCTTAAGTTGACGCTGTAGTTCTTCAAGATTCAGTCCCTTTTTTAGGGCAACTACCAGGAGAGCAGCTTCAGTGGGATCGCCAATCTCCTGCCATTGACTAGAACCGGCTGGATGCTTCAGGCGGGCATTGCAACACAGAGCCGAACCCACCAACAGCAGGTTTACGTGTGATTCCATACACCCAGAAGGAATTTGTACCTCTCCAGTAGGCTCGTACCCTACTCCTGTGACTTTAATCTCAGTTGTAGGAATCCACAGTCGCCGAACCGTCATCTCATTCTTGGTCAGTGTCCCTGTTTTGTCCGTATCG
>NZ_JAAKGC010000157.1 GCF_017591665.1 Aetokthonos hydrillicola CCALA 1050
CCTGCGGTTGTCTTAACGTCGATTCCCTAGCCCTATTCGAATTCTTCACCGACAGATCATCAAAGATCTCTCGATAAGCGGAAATCTTGTGTAGATTGTAACTACTGAAAAGCTCTTAGGTGGTTTGGGACAAAGAAAATACCTGGGGAGTGCGAGTTTCGACTTCGCTCAACTCAAGGTTTCGACTTCGCTCAACTCACGATCCCTCAGTTGGTTGAGCGAAGTCGAAACCAACGGCTGCGGTATATTTATTCCTGTAAATCACCTTATTGAGAAATTATTTCTCACTCTACAACTGCCAATCGGGATGACTGGATTCGAACCAGCGACCCCTTCGTCCCGAACGAAGTGCGCTACCAAGCTGCGCTACATCCCGTAATAATAACGCCAATAATAAGGATACCATAATATAGGCCCGATCGCACCACAAAACCAAACCGTTTTCCAGAATTCATCCACCAACCCAGAAGCTTGCTACCATTAACTTTGTATATCTAAAGTGGTAAAAGCGGATTGTGACTGTTAAACCAGACTGGTTGCGGGTAAAAGCGCCGCAGTGGGAGCGCGTTGGTAACGTTAAAGACATTTTACGGGATTTATCCCTCAATACAGTTTGTGAGGAAGCATCCTGTCCAAATATTGGTGAGTGCTTCAAAGCTGGTACTGCCACTTTCTTAATTATGGGACCAGCTTGCACAAGAGCTTGTCCTTATTGCGATATTGACTTTGAAAAAAAACCCAAACCCCTAGATCCTACAGAACCAGGACGACTAGCGGAAGCAGTACGCCGGATGAAACTCAATCATGTAGTGATCACCTCTGTGAACCGAGACGATTTACCAGATGGCGGTGCATCACAGTTTGTTCGTTGTATTGAAGCTATTCGTGCCATATCTCCTCAAACAACTATTGAAGTGCTAATTCCAGACTTATGCGGTAACTGGAATGCACTAGAAATAATTTTAAAAGCTCAGCCAGAAGTTCTGAACCACAATACAGAAACAGTTCCACGTTTGTATCGCCGCGTGCGTCCTCAAGGTAACTATGAGCGGACATTGGAATTGTTAAAACGTTCCCGTGATATTGCACCTTGGATCTACACTAAATCTGGTATCATGGTGGGGCTTGGCGAAACCGATGAAGAAATCCGCAAGAGTATGCAGGATTTACGGGCTGTGGATTGTGATATTTTAACAATTGGGCAATACCTCCAACCCAGTCAAAAACATTTAAAAGTAGATGAATTTATCCACCCAGAACAATTTGCGGCTTGGAAGGCGTTCGGTGAACAATTAGGATTTTTACAAATTGTTGCTTCACCCTTGACAAGAAGCTCATATCATGCTGAAGAAGTTAGAGAATTAATGGAACGTTATCCACGCAGTAAATTTTAAATTTGTGAGTCAAGAGGATCAGGAGATGGGGACAAACCCCAATCCAAAATTAGTTGCTATTCTTGGTGCTGGTGCATGGGGAACTGCTTTAGGAAATTTGGCACAGACGAATGGTCATCAAGTGCGCATCTGGTCGCGCCAAGGTTCCCAAACCCTAGCATCGGTGATAGAAGGTGCTGATATTATTCTTTCAGCAATTTCAATGAAGGGTGTGAGCAGTGTTGCTGAGCAAGTAAAATCTTTGCCTGTTTCTCCTAAGTCAATTTTTGTAACAGCAACCAAAGGTTTAGACCCCCAAACAACCTGCTTACCTTCGCAAGTTTGGCAAATAACTTTCCCCGACTCCCCAGTGGTTGTTTTGTCGGGACCTAATTTATCTAAAGAAATTCAAAAATCATTACCAGCTGCAACAGCAGTTGCTAGTAGTATCCCAAGTGCGGCGGAGTTTGTGCAAGTTGTATTCTCGTCCCATTTGTTCCGGGTTTATACCAATCCTGATCCCTTGGGGGTTGAACTAGGGGGAACACTGAAAAATGTAATTGCGATCGCCGCTGGTGTATGTGATGGTTTACAACTAGGAACCAATGCGAAAGCGGCGTTAGTCACACGTGGACTTACAGAAATGGTTCGCATCGGCGTCCAGTGGGGCGCAAAAATGGAAACATTTTACGGTTTGTCTGGTTTGGGAGACTTGTTAGCAACCTGTAATAGCGCCTTGAGCCGCAATTACCAAGTAGGCTACCAGTTAGGTTCTGGTAAAACACTCACAGAAATTCTTGCCAACTTAGAAGGAACTGCTGAGGGTATCAACACAACCCAAGTTTTGGTACAAAGAGCCAAGCAGCAATATATCTCTATGCCCATCACCGAGCAAGTTTATCGCGTACTCCAAGGTGAAATTACACCTGAACAGGCGCTTTCAGAATTGATGCTCCGAGACATGAAGCCAGAATACCATTAATAGGGAGTAGGGGGCATGGGGCATAGGGCATAGGGCAAAGTGCCTTTTTTCCCCCTGCTCCCCGATTTTTGACTTTTGACTTTTGACTTTTGACTTCCCCAAGGGGGCTGCTCCCTCTTTAAAATAAAATTAGGAAATCTTCAGGAAATCACTTAGGTACTCATGTAGATAGGAGTATGGTTACCTAGGGCTTATATATTTTGAATTTTGAGCACTGTGGGTCACCATACGATCCCTGTTACATCTGAACTACCCTTTGAGTAGCTTTTGGTTGAGGCTTTCCTTATTCCAGTGGCATTCTGAGTCTAGTTAAAGAAAATATGGATGTATATAAAGATACTTAAGTACTAGATTATGGTAAAAAGGGAAACCAAGATAAATGAAAGAAATACAACAAAAAATTTGTTTTGAGTGCTTTGTTACCATTATTGTTTCTGATATATGTTTATACTAAACAAACTCTTCTTAGTTAAGAGTTATTAAGAAAAAGAATTCAGTTAAATACAGTGAACAGTAAACAGCTATCAGTGATCAAGGCCTATGATGCGGTGATAACTGATAACTGATAACTGATAACTGACTAAACGCCGAGCTGTGCATTTTAATAGCTATTGGTTCAGTCGAGGAAGCTTAGCCGCTACTCGATTACGGGTTATATTGTGTCAACTAAAACCAGTGTAGATTTTTTGAAAAAAAATCTATTTGGAACCCATAACCGTGTTAGTTCATCCTAAATCACGGGAACAATAGCATCAGTTGATTAGCTTGACCGTATTCTATTGTTACCTGGAGCCATTGAGACGATCTTTATGCCAGCAACATCTTTTTACGCAGATGCCGACTACGGTACCAAACCATCCCGCCAGGTCTTCGACGCGGATCTCACAATAGACGAAAGTGAGTTACCAATTGATGATCTTGAAATAGAGATGGCTGCTAGCGATCCTGCTAGTTTTGCTGCAAATCCTAACCGACGCAGCACAGACTTGGTACGTTTGTATCTTCAAGAAATTGGTCGGGTTCGTTTGTTAGGACGAGATGAAGAAGTTGCAGAATCGCAAAAAGTTCAGCGCTACCTGCGGATGCGGATCATTCTTGCAAACGCGGCGAAGCAAGGAGAAGAAATCATTTCACCCTATCTTCAAATTATTGAAACTCAAGAGCGTTTGACATCTGAGTTAGGACATCGCCCTTCTATGGAACGTTGGGCTCGTGCTGCTGGCGTAGAGGTGTTAGAACTTAAGCGAATACTATCACAGGGAAAGCGCCGTTGGGCTGAAATTGCTAAGTTGAAAGTAGAAGAACTCGAGCAGATTCAAAGCGATGGACTGCAGGCAAAAGAACATATGATCAAGGCTAATCTCCGCCTAGTCGTATCTGTTGCTAAAAAATATCAAAATCGCGGTTTGGAATTGTTAGATTTAGTTCAAGAAGGAACTTTAGGTTTAGAAAGAGCTGTTGAAAAGTTTGATCCCACAAAGGGTTATCGCTTTAGCACCTACGCTTACTGGTGGATTCGTCAGGGGATCACGCGGGCGATCGCGACTTCTTCCCGCACAATTCGCCTACCAGTCCACATTACTGAAAAACTGAACAAAATCAAAAAAGCTCAACGCAAAATCGCCCAAGAAAAAGGTCGCACACCGACTCTTGAAGATTTAGCGCTTGAACTAGAAATGACCCCTGCACAAGTTCGAGAAGTTTTATTACGAGTACCTCGTTCTGTTTCCCTAGAAACCAAGGTTGGAAAAGATAAAGATACTGAGTTAGGAGAATTACTCGAAACCGACGGTGTAACGCCAGAAGAAATGTTAATGCGAGAATCTTTACAAAAAGACTTGCAGAACCTTTTGGCAGATCTAACTAGCCGCGAACGTGATGTCATTCTTATGCGGTTCGGCTTGTCAGATGGTCATCCTTACTCCTTAGCAGAGATTGGACGTGCTCTAGACTTATCACGAGAAAGAGTACGCCAAATTGAATCCAAAGCATTGCAAAAACTACGTCAACCAAAACGACGCAATCTTATCCGCGACTATTTGGAGTCACTCACTTGAGGCGTAAAGGGTAGTGGTTAGTTGTTACTCGGTTAGTTGGTTACTGGCTAACTAACACCCAACAATTAACTACTCCTTGGGGTATTAATACTTATTCTCAATAGAGAACAATTATTGCAAATCCAGCAAAACTTTTGCTATATTCGCAACTAGCAGCCTTTATTGAGAAAAATTAGTCATGACTGTTTACACAGAAACTTCACTCAGGGCGGAATTAAATGAACGTGGATGGCGTTTAACTCCTCAAAGAAAGACAATTCTACAGATTTTTCAACAGCTTCCCCAAGGACAACATTTAAGCGCGGAAGATCTCTACCATAGATTAGAAGCAGAACACGGAGAAGGAATTAGCCTTTCCACCATCTACAGAACTTTAAAGCTGATGGCGCGGATGGGCATTTTACGAGAATTAGAATTGGGAGAGGGACATAAACATTATGAACTCAACCAGCCATACCCCCACCATCACCATCACTTAATATGTGTGAGGTGCAACACAACCATTGAGTTTAAAAACGACTCTATCTTAAAAATTGGGGCGAAAACTGCTCAAAAAGAAGGTTATCAACTCCTCGACTGTCAGCTTACCATCCATGCTGTTTGCCCCAAATGCCAACGAGCATTAATGCCAATGTAGCACTTGGGTAAAAATTGAGAAGAGTAAAGATACTACCATCAATCACTCACAGAACTTTTTGAGCAGTTACTAACTTAGTGTAAAAGTAAGTAACTATGTGAAACTGAATGATTAGCAGATACTAGTAGCGTCCACTTCTAACGTCGCTTAGGCTAATACCATAAAACTCTTGGGCTTGTTTAATAGCTTTCTTAGTATCATTTCCCAAAACACCGTTGAGCGGTCCTTTGTAGAACCCTTGATCCCTGAGTCGTCTTTGTATTTCTAAAACATCAAACTCGCTTTTGTTAGGAGTTGTATTAACCAAGCTGTATAACTTAGCACGGGTAGTAGGACCTGCAACACCACTTACAGACAAGTAATTAGCCGCCTGAAACCGCTTTACAGCATCCGCAGTGTAAGGACCATAGTATCCGTTTGGCTCTCCTTCCAAATATTTTGCTTTAATCAACTGAGCCTGAAGAACTCTCACTGCTTCTCCGCGATCGCCCAAGCGAAGGTTATCATCATCAGTACGCTGTTTGGCAGTCTGATCTCCATTACTGCCAGCGATCACAGGTGGCAATTTTTGCTGCGTTGCAGGTCCCACAATCCCATCAACATTTAACTTGTAAGCCTCTTGGAACTGTTTAACAGCCTCTTCAGTAATTGGTCCAAATATCCCGTTAGAGTTACCATAATAATAGCCTGCTACTCGCAATCTTTCTTGCAAGGCTCTGACTTGTGGACCTTCATCACCTTTCTTCAACACGTTAGAATTGCGCTGATTCTTAGGTGTTGAACCTTCAGTGCTGGGTTTCTGAGTTTGATAACTCACAGTAGCCAATCTTTTCGAAGAATAATGATCCTGACCCTCAGACAGATTACGCCAGTTTTCTAGCTTTTGCAAAGTAGCTGCTCCAACAATCCCAGTAGTATCTAAGCCAGCAGCATCTTGGAAACGGCGAACAGCATTTTCTGTCGGAGTGTCATATACTTGAGTAATGGGAGCTTGGTAATAGCCCATCGATTTCAATTTCTGCTGTATATGTTTGACAGAGGGTCCTTGATCACCTCTTTCAAGGGCGAAAACGCTACCAACAGAACTCAGTACAGATAAGCAGAGGACAATGGGTAGCATATACTTCCATGCACCACCAGAAAGGCGCTTCCAATCAGGTGCTGCTGCATTCTTTAGCAAATAGCTTAGAGAAACTAACTCCTGGGGCGAGCAATCTTCGTGGTCAAAAGCTACGTGTAAATACGCAATATTATCCATAATTTTTTTTTCCTACACCACTGTTTTTTCTTCGATTACGGCTTCAGCTTGATGAACTAAGTTTCGCAAATATTCCAGTGTTTGTATACTCACATCTTGCCATAAATTGCGCTTGTATGCTTCTAATAATCTCTCAGCAATATCACGCAAAGCATAGGGGTTATTATCTTGGATAAATTCCAAGACACTAGAATCAAATAGGTACGCTTGTACTATCCCCTGATACATATGGTCTTCCACACATTTGGCTGTAGCATCGTAAGCGAATAAATAATCCACCGTTGCCGCTATTTCAAATGCACCTTTATAACCGTGGCGCATCACGCCAGCAATCCATTTGGGATTAACTACACGAGACCGATAAACCCGTGCAATTTCTTCTTTTACATGCCGAACTCTTGGTTTGTCAAGTATAGAATTATCACCAAAATAAGTTTCTGGATTTTTTCCCTGTACAGCACGCACTGCTGCCGTTAAACCACCCTGAAATTGGTAATAATCATCAGAATCTAGCAAATCATGTTCCCGATTATCTTGGTTGTGCAACACAATCTGCATGTTTTGCAACCGCTGCTGAAACGCCTCAGGTGCTGACACCGGAGAATTGCAAGAAACTCCCCCCTGCTCAAGATCTCCCTGACTTTTGAATTTTGACTTTTGACTTTTGACTTCCCCGGAGGGGCTTCCCCCATACGCATAACAACTCCAGTTAATGTAAGCACGAGCTAAATCCTGATCATCTGTCCAGTTTTGTGATTCAATCAAGCCTTGGAGCCCAGCACCATAAGCACCTGGTTTAGAACCAAAAATGCGGTAGCGCGATCGCCTGGTTGCTTCTTCTAAACTAAAACCCATTTTTTTCCAATACTCAGTTTCTTCGGAAACTTGTTTTGCTAAAGGGTTTTGTTCTGGGGGTTCATCCAACGCTGCTACTGCTGCTACTGCTTGATCAAATAAATCAATCAAGTTAGGAAAAGCATCTCGAAAGAAACCAGAAATACGCAACGTTACATCAACACGTGGACGCCCTAAAACAGAAAGTGGCAAAATTTCAAAATCTACCACCCTCCGCGCCACACCATCCCACACTGGTTGCACACCAAGTAAAGCCAACGCCTCAGCAATATCATCTCCCCCAGTTCGCATTGTGGCAGTTCCCCACAATGATAAACCTAGTGACTTTGGATACTCCCCATTTTTTTGGCTATAAAACTCAATTAGTGCTTCAGCCGCCTTTCTGCCAACACTCCAAGCAATTTCTGTTGGAAGCGCACGGATATCAACGGAGAAAAAGTTTTTACCAGTTGGCAGAACTTCCGGACGTCCCCGAGTAGGTGCGCCAGCAGGACCACTAGAGACATATTTACCGTCAAGTCCGTGTAACAAGTGGGTAATTTCTAAATGAGTTTCTTGCAAAGCAGGGAGAAGGTTTGAGCGTATCCAATTGAGAACTAATTGAGATTGTGGATATTGAATCTCGGGTACTGAATTGTTGATAACTTGTTCGACGAGAATAGCAGCGTATTGTTCCAATACTTCAACAGCATCGCCGACGCTGCGACAGGTAGAGTTTTGAGTTTTATCAGCTAAAATCTGACGAGATTTTTCAGATAACTCACTGCTAAAATCATCTGTAAGAGGATCGAAATCTAAACCAAAATCTTGAGCTAAAGCGCGGGTGAGCCCTGGTAAATTGCGATGAGGATGACGTGCGATCGCCACAATTAAATCCCGTAACTGTCGCTCTTGTGGACACTGTCCAAAAATATGCAAGCCATCGCGAATTTGAGATTCTTTTAATTCACAAAGATAGCCATCAGCACAGTTAAGAAAATTTTGTATACTTGAGCGACCCCTATGCACAAGTGTCTCCCTTCCCTGAGACTTACGTAATTGGGGATTTTGACTTAAAAGCTCTGGTGGTGCAATTTCTAATCCCAAATCTAAGTGAAGATTTTCTTGCGTCACCAATTCGCCAATACGCTCACAAATAACTGGTAATCGTACAGGATCTAAACTTTCAGCCTCATAGTACTCATCAATTAAATTCTCCAACTCTTGCAAAGAACCGTAAAGTTCCGCACGAGTTAACGGTGGCGTTAAATGATCCACAATCACTGCTTGAGCACGGCGCTTTGCTTGTGAACCTTCGCCAGGATCATTAACAATAAAAGGATATAAGTGGGGAAGTGAGCCCAAAGCCACTTCTGGATAACAATCACTAGATAGAGCAACACTTTTACCAGGAAGCCATTCTAAATTTCCATGTTTCCCCACATGAACCACAGCGTCAGCATCAAAATGTTTCCTTACCCAGTAATAAAAAGCTAAATAAGTATGGGTAGGCTCTAAATCTGGTGCGTGATAATTTAAGCTGGGATCAACGTCATAACCTCGCGCTGGCTGAATTCCTACGAAAACATTACCTAACTGAATACCAGGAATAGAGATTGTAGGAGATACGTTTTCATCTATTGCTAAGTTACCCCAACGCTCACTAATACCCTGCTGTACTTTTTCCGGTAAAGAAGCAAAATACTCTTGATACTCTTTTATAGAAACACTCTGCCATACCGGACGTAACTCTCTACCTTCCAAATCATTTGTTACCCCAGAAGTCAAGCGTTCAATCAATTCATTTCCTGTAGCAGGT
>NZ_JAAKGC010000158.1:0-6817 GCF_017591665.1 Aetokthonos hydrillicola CCALA 1050
CGGGCTCTGTTGAGGAAACGAGTAGCCGAAAGGTCGCGCAGGGGCAGAGTGCGTAATAAATGTGATTAAGAACTGAAGGTACACGGGTATGTGGATGGAACCGACCAAGGTAGGCATAAAGAGGGCGATCGACAGGGAGGAAAAGGAGAGGTTCAACGAAAGCGGGGTGGGGTAGTGCGGTGTAGTCGAAAGGATGGGTGGAGGAATGAGGATGGAGGTAACGGTGAAGTTCAGGATTCCAAAAGTCATAGTCTATGCCGTTGAGAACGCCACTGAACCTATCCTGATGTAAGTGTATAGTATGACTTAAACCACAACCAACATCTGTGTGATGAGCTTCCCACGCATGGTTTGGTGAAACTGTCGTGAAAGCATTGGAGTAAACCATGCCCCCTTTCATAAAGTTTAAGGCAAAGGGGTTAAAGTTATCACGCAGCTTATCGTACTGGAAATAATATGCTTCTTGATTTAAACCCGTTGCCCAAAGAGTTTCAACACCGCCTATGCCTTGGTGTTTAAAGTTGTGGATGGTGTAGCAAACTCGCTGGCGATCCATACCATGATATTTAAACACCTCATACAACATCACTGGAACTAAACCAGTTTGCCAGTCGTGACAATGAATGATATCAGGGCGCTTATTACTCTGAAGCAGAAATTCTAAAGCAGCTTTGCTAAAGAAGGCAAAGCGCATATTATCATCGTTGCAACCGTAGTAACACCCTCGGTTAAAGAAGTTATCAGCTGAGTGGGGTTCAATAAAGAAACAAACCCTCCCGTGTACCCAGCCACAATAGACGGAGCAGTGAATTGCAGCACCATACCAAGGTACCCATAAGTCAAGGTACGCATCATGGAGACCCCAAATATGGTCGTAGCGCATACAATCGTACTTTGGCAGAATAATCTCGACGCAATGTCCTCGGATTTCTAATTCTCGACTGAGACCGTAAACGACATCGCCTAAGCCTCCAGCTTTGATTACAGGAGCGCATTCAGAGGCAACCTGTACGATGTACATTGTTACTCCTTACTTATTATACTTTCCTTATGTTCTCTATATATACACCATAAAGACGCTTTCATACGCAAGCAGGTTAGGAGAATATGGGGGAGTAGAAGCGTCTTAGCTCAGTTTTTGGCTTCAATAAGTAAAAATACCTTGACAAAAGGCTTTTCAAAATTCACAAGATCATGTAAAAATAATTCTTAAGATAGATGGAAAAAATGTTGTTTAGCGTTTCGGCGTGTCTGAACTTAGATTTTTATGTGTATGGAGAATAAACTTAGAGAACTGATTGGCAAAGCTAACGTGTGGCTTTTTGTCAAGAGCAGTAACGGTTGGTTGAAAAATGTCCAAATTCTGGAGGTTTGTGGGGAAACTGTAACATTTCGTTACGAACACGAATCCGAAGTAGAAACCAAAATATGGGAGAAAACCACTCGGATTGACAATATTGCAGAGATAGAGGTTCGGATGTTAACCTTGCCTAAGAGCGATCGCCAAATACAAGAGATGAGAAACAGGCTCTCGAAGCTGTTAGAGCAGGAATGAATAAAAACTCCCAACTAATTCCGCTGGGAGTTATAGATCTAACCTAGCATGATCTGAAAATCTCAAGCTGTAAGCGACTTCTACTTGCTAACTACGCCTGCTTTTTCTTGGATCCGTACTTTAGCAGCTTTGAACTCGGTAGCTAATTGCTCACTTTGCTCAGTACTCAAATTGTTGCGAATAGCAGCAAACAAGGTGGTTTCTTCTTGACGAATATGATCACCAAGAATATCTGTTAGCTGTTTAATTTTGTCTTTGAATTGAGATGAAGATGGGTTGATAGCCTTAATCTCGTCTAGTATCCGCTTCAGTTCCGCTTGCTCGTCATACAATTCCTGAGTATCACCTTCACCGTAGAAAGAACGTACTCTTGGGTAAACGACTTCTTCTTCAGCTTCAGAGTGAGCGCTTAGATCCTTGTAGATTTGACCGAAGTATTCTTGAATCTTTTGAGGATCTTTACTAGCTACTAGCTCGGTGATGAGGGTATTAACCTTGCCGTGGTCTAAACGTAGCACATCTTGGATATTTAAATCTTTTTTGTCGGTGTTTTGAGTAACAACACTACCAACTACACCGCCTAATGCTGCCATAGCATCTTGAACACGTGCCCAGATTCCTTGATCAGCATCTTGCCCAGTTAACTCCCGAACTCCTAAAACTTCTAGAATACCCTTAAGTTGTTCTTGATGAGCACGATTTTCAAAGTTAACAGTATTTAAAGGTCCGATTGCGAGAAGTACATCTGCACCAACTTTTTGTGCTGCTTTGTGGACTGTCAGCCCGCTTATGACTTGTTGATGCTTAAGCAATTCATGCTGAAACACTTTTTCATACAAGCTCAGTTTTGAGCCTTTATTTAGCTCTCGAGCCTTTTCAATGAATTGCGTGACGGTTTCTTGTGGCTTGGCTTGAATGCCATATTGACCGATTACGGTTTCGAGAACGTCTAAGTTTTTCTGATCATCTTTGAGCAAGTTTTGAAAGCGATCTTTGATCTCTTGATCGCTTATTTCTCTTATCAACTGCTGCTCGTTTTCAATAATCAGTTGTTGAATTGCTTTTATATCTGCCAACTTTACTGCGATCGCAGAGCGTTTAGTATCATCTAAAGTTGCTACCATTAGTCGTTCTCCTCAGAAAACTATTATGTAGTTTTGAAGTCATGTTCTCTCTTAGGTTGTCATAATATTTAGCATTTATTCATCTTTCTTTTGAACGATAGCATTCAACACTATGGGTAGAAAAATAATATTCTATTTCCAAAGTACAAATACTACTAAGTTTCTTAACACAAAAATCAATCTTTCATCTATCATTAGGCAGATGAGTTAGTGAAAAGTATTTTGTAGTATGTATTCTGACCGATGGGTAGAAATAAAAATTTTACTCCATCACTAGATAGATAAAAATTTCATACCATTTTTCTAAATTGATTTCAGGACAGTCAAATAGGAGATTTATTAGCATGACAGATAGTCCTGGAATAGGAGAGCAAGCGCTAAATAAAGCTGCAGAAATAGGGTTATCTAGCCAGCTAGATGAAGTAGAAAATTTAGATGTAGATATTGAAACAGACCCACTTAAATTGGTTCAAGGACAGGTCGATTCAGTCACAATTGAAGGCGAAGGACTAGTAATGCAGAAAGACCTCCGAATGGAGGAATTAGAAATGCATATGGGTAGCGTTGCTATCAATCCTATCAGTGCTGCTTTTGGTAAAGTAGAACTCACAAAACCAACCAAAGCCAGCACGCGAGTTGTTTTAAATGAAGATGATATCAACCGCGCTTTTAATTCTGAATATGTACGGACAAAATTACAAAGTCAAAAAATTCATGTTGATGGACAATTAAGGACAATTGTTCTAAGAAACATAGAATTTCGCCTACTCAGTGATGGGAAAATATCACTCAACGCAACAGTTTTGTTACAAGAAACTAATGAAACTAAACAAGTTGCTTTTTCAGCAATCCCTAATGTTAGCGCTAACGGGCAAACAGTTTCTTTAGAAAACGTTGAATTTAGTAACAATCAAGAAGTATCGCCAGATTTAACGAAAGCACTAGTTGAGCAAACAAGCGAAATTTTAAATTTGAGTAACTTTGATTTACAAGGAATGACGCTCAAGATTAAACAGCTAGACGTAAACCCAGGTAAATTAACATTGCAAGCTGAAGCATATGTTGAGCAAATTCCCAGTAGTTAGTTGGTAGTAGTAAGTTCTAACAATCAAGCGTTCACAATCAATAAACGATAACCTAAAATGGAAACTCAAGATAGAGAAACAACACCATACCCAAATATTCCAGCTTTTTTGGAAAGTGACAACAGAGAATTTCATGATTCCGGTATACCTAGTACTGTTGCGATCGCAGGGCATCCCATACATCCCATTCTTGTGCAATTCCCAGTTGCTTTCTTAGTTGGAGCACTTTTAACCGACGTAGTTTTCTGGTTAACTAGCAGTGCTTTTTGGGCGCAGGCTTCTTTCTGGCTAATAGCTGGTGGATTGCTAGGAGGAGTAGCAGCAGCCTTAACTGGAATATTAGACTTTCTCAGAATAGAAAGAGTTCGCAAACGTACTGCTGGCTGGGCGCACTTGATTCTTAACGCTTCTGCCCTAGTGCTGACGATTGTTAACTTACTACTACGTTTGAACAACCCAGTCTCACCAATATTACCTTGGGGGCTAATACTCTCTGTTATCATAGCCACGCTTCTTGGCTTATCCGGCTGGTATGGCGGCGAATTAATTTACCGACACAAAATAGCTGTGATCGGTAACGGTAACCCTCATTACCCCTAGAAGCAGCTTTTCAGCAGATGTAACGGATAATTGGTTCATCGACTCACTCTGAACAGGTTCGTTACAAATGCTTTCGAAACAAACTCGAAACCTCTATATAATCCTCTCTTTGCTTATCGTTATACCGATAGGCTTTTTATTTAAGTATTATACTGGTCTTGCTCATGAGTGGTTTAATGATCACGCAGCGGCTATTTTTTATGAGATCTTCTGGTGCTTGTTTGGATTTTTATTTTTCAGGAGTCGCTCAACGGTAACACAAATTACTTTATGGGTATTTATCATTACCTGTATACTGGAATTTTTGCAGCTTTGGCATCCACCTGTTTTAGAAGATATTCGCGCTACCTTGATAGGTAAATGGTTAATCGGTACAACCTTTGATTGGTGGGATTTTCCTCATTATGCTTTGGGTTGTGTTTTAGGTTGGTTATGGCTGCGGCAATTACAAAAAGTTACTTATGCAAAAAAAAGTTAAAGTTAAACCTAATTCCAAGGTTCAAAAGATTCAAGAGGAAGCAGACGGTAGTTTAACAGTGCATTTAAAGTCTCCCCCTGTGGACGGAAAGGCTAATCAAGAATTAATTGAATTACTCTCCAAAAAATTTAATGTACCAAAATCATATATCAGAATTAAATCTGGTTTATCTTCTAGGCAGAAATTAATTGAAGTTGATGTCTAGATATAATGTAGCGGAATTTCACTGCCTATCATTGTTAGAGCTAGGCACTCTAAGAGTAGCACCTAGCGTCTCTATCCGTAAAACTTAGGGACACACGTCAACTAACTTTTATTTCCATAGGAATCTGGCATTGTATAACTAATCTTCATCATATAAACCTAAAGTACGGAGTTTGGACATAAATGTCTTACTCTTCATGGGTTTTCTGGATTTTTATTATAATTGGTAGGCACCCAGTGTAACTATTGTTACGAGAAATCTATGGTTGTGTAATACTGATATATCGAGGTTGTGCTTTAACGCGTTCAATCCAAGCTTGAATCGCTGGGAATTGTGTCATTTCAAAGCCACCCTCATCAGCAACGTGTGTGTATGCAAATAAGCTGATATCTGCTATGCTATATCGCCCTCCCACCAAAAAGTCGCGGGTTTTTAAATGGTTTTCCATGACTCTGAGTGCTGCGTAGCCTGGTTCACGTTTTTGTGCAATAGCTTCTTTATATTCGTCAGCCTTACCTAGAATGGAAATCCAAAATCTTGAGGTAGCAATAAAAGGCTCATGGCTGTTCTGTTCAAAGAAAAGCCATTGTAGTACTTGCGCTCGTAAAAATCGGTCATATGGTAAAAATTCTGTTCCTTCACTTAAATAGACCATTATGGCATTTGATTCTGTCAAATACTTTCCTGTTTCAATTTGCAAAACTGGGATTTTGCCGTTAGGATTTTTACTTAAAAAATCTGGCCTTTGTGTCTCTCCTTTAATGATGTTAACCTCTATCCTTTCAAAGGGTACGCCAATTTGTGTCAGTAAAAGACGTACTTTATAGCCATTGCCAGAGGGTAAAAAATCATACAATTGCAATGTTTCCATGCCAACAAATATTTAGATGAAGTAATTGATTAATCATTCGAGTAAAATACCGCATCTGCTCGAAAAAAACAAAGATTTCTGCTACAATTATTAAAAATATAATGTATTTATAATTTAAGAATAAATTCTCTAATCAATAAAAAATATCAAAGTATTATTTGTTGTAAGTATAGAAAGATTTTTATTTAACAAAAAGAAATAATGTGTGGAAGATATACTTTAACTAAAACAAAAGAAGCTTTATCGCAAGCGTTTAGTGTTGATCCTGATATTGAAATTGAGGCGCAATACAATATCGCACCTACGCAAATGGTAATAGCCCTGCTATGTAATCAAAACAGCAAAGAGCGTGAGTTCAAACGGTTACGTTGGGGCTTAATTCCTTCATGGGCAAAAGATCCAACTATAGGAGCCAAGCTCATTAATGCTAGATCCGAAACTGTGGCAGAAAAACCAGCTTTCCGCGCTGCATTTCTACGCAGGCGGTGTTTGATAGTTGCTGATGGCTTTTATGAATGGAAAAAGCAATCTGGTAAAAAACAACCATTCTATTTTTGCCTCGAGGATAAACAGGCTTTTGGCTTTGCAGGATTATGGGAACAATGGGAATCTCCTGAAGGTGAGGAAATAGCTTCTTGTACAATATTGACAACTAAACCTAATGAATTAGTAGAATCACTTCATGATCGTATGCCAGTCATCTTAGAAAAGCAGGATTATAATCTGTGGTTAGACCCCCAGGTGCAAACACCAGAACCACTACAGCAGATCTTGGATCCCTACCCAGCTTCATCAATGATTGGTTACCCAGTTAGTACAATCGTCAACAATCCGAAGTACAATAGCCCAGAGTGTATTGTGCAAATCTCCTAAAGGCTGAACCTATAGGCACATAAGCT
>NZ_JAAKGC010000158.1:6827-8949 GCF_017591665.1 Aetokthonos hydrillicola CCALA 1050
GCCAAGAACCCAGAAAAACGATAACTTTATTGACAAATCTTTTACTGTGATGGCAGATCTAATCCTAAAACTTCTGCCAACCAACAAAAAAGCAAAAGAGGCATTTGTCTATTATCGAGATGGAATGTCAGCGCAAGCAGATGGAGAGTATGCTGAAGCTTTAGACAACTACCAAGAAGCTCTAGCATTAGAAGAAGACCCTAATGATCGTGGTTATATCTTGTACAACATGGGTCTAATTTACGCCAGCAACGGCGATCATGAAAAGGCTTTAGAGCTATATCACCAAGCACTGGAATGCAACTCCCAGTTACCCCAAGCATTGAATAACATCGCGGTAATTTACCATTACCTCGGAGAAAAAGCCAAGGAAGCAGGAGACGAAAACGCCCAAGAAGCAATGTTTGATAAAGCTGCCGATTATTGGATCAGAGCTATTCGTCTGGCTCCTAATAACTACATTGAAGCCCAAAACTGGCTGAAGACTACTGGGCGATCGCAGATTGATATATATGTCTAGGAGCCAGAAATGATAGATCGTGAACAAGTGCGTAAAGTAGCTCATCTAGCCCGGTTAGAATTGACACCGGAGGAAGAAGAACAATTTACTACTCAATTGGGAAGTATTTTGGATTATTTTCAACAGCTCAACGAATTGGACGTGAGCAATGTAGCGCCAACTACACGGGCAATTGATGTTAGTAATGTGACACGACAAGATAATCTAGAAACCTATCCTGATAGAGAAGCAATTCTTCAAAGTGCACCAGAACAAGAAGGTGACTTTTTCAAAGTGCCAAAAATCCTAAATGCGGATTAGTTGCTTTTTGCTTTCGCCCTTTGGTGTCTTTGATCCCTCCGTGGTTATGAGGGGATCATTATGAGCTTGGGAATCCTCAAAAATGGTCAGCGAATGGTTTGGGTAAGGCGAACCCCGTTTGCCGATCGCTAAACTCATAGCAATGCGATGATCTGTGTGGCTATCGAGATCTGTGCCATTGAAAATCCTCTCAATTTTTCCCGCCTTATATCCCCTCTTTACTGCGTTGAAGAAGGGGAATTACGGCGTTTTTGTTAACATGCACTAATTCTGTATTTAGTTCTGAAATTTCTCCTCCCATAGCTCGGAAACAACTAGCCGTGCTGCGGGGATCTTCTCCTAGCAGTAGCCCTTCGATTTGAGTTTCCCCTTGAGACAGCGCTCCTAACATTAGCGCTCTATGGGAAATTGATTTATCTCCTGGAACTCGTATACGACCATGTAAACATAATCCACTAGCTGGTCGTTGAATAATTAAGTTATGAGAAATATTTTCTTTGATTTCTACGGTTATAACGGAACTCGACATTACGATAAACTGACGTGTGACTGCGCTAGTATCCTATCGTGTTACCAGACCTACCATACAGCAAGCGCGGAAATAAAGCTATGGCAACCTGCGGGAAGCCCTTTGGTATAGAAAATTAGTGAAAAAGTGACTTAATAGACTTTTTTAATTTTTTATTTTGAATTCCGCAAAGCACTACTAGTACACTATGGTAGAAATCAACTTACCATGGAAAGCAGTTAGAAAGCCAAAATAAGAGCAGGCTCGACAGTTTGCTTCCATTCAAGCAGTACTAGCTTTATTTAGTATTAGTTCGGCTTTATTTCATTTTATAAAAACGCTCCCATGCTAACTCATCACCGTAAGCCCGTGTTACTATCACTCATTTCTACAGACTTACCAGTTTGGTCTGTCTTAGAAGCTGCTGCAACACTGTATCAAAAAGATCGCGATCGCTTTCATTTACTGTTGACAGCACCACCCGTTACAAGCTATGAAGTAGACTCCTTAGTCTCACGAGAGCCTTCTTCTCACGATTCAAATCATTCCAATCAAGAAGCAAGCAGCATTCAAGTTCCCAGTGGTCCCAGAATTTTGTGGTTAGAAATTTCTCCCTATCGGGTAATAATGACAATGCAAGGTAATGGTCAGTTGAGTTATCGCCACTTTTGGGAACAGGGAGTCTATGGAGTAAGTCGTTATTGGTTACCAAGTGAATCATTGCAACCCAACGAACCGATTCGCTTACGTAATTTCACCCGTAACCTCAAGCTGAACGGAGAGCCTTTACCAGA
>NZ_JAAKGC010000026.1:0-68412 GCF_017591665.1 Aetokthonos hydrillicola CCALA 1050
AAGCTTTTCTCCTTCTGCAATTAGTTTTGTACCCCAAAGATTTTGTTTGAGAACTTCAACGTCAGCTAAATATTTATCTAACCGCAAGGTAGCTTGTGCCATATTTAGAGCCTTTTGTTGCTCTCCTCTGCTATGCAAAACTACTGCAAGTGCTAATTGCGCTCCTGTTAAGTCACTATTAACTTGAACTGCTTTTTGCCATTCCTGAATAGCTTCTTCAACATCTCCCCTTTCGTATTTGATATACCCAATTTTTGCGTTAGCTGCGGCAAATTTTTTATCTTTGGTAAGCGCCTGAGCATATTGAGATAATGCGGCGTTATCATCTCCTTGCTTTTGGTAAACTACACCCCGACAGTAGTAGCCCTTCGCATCATTAGGTTGAAGTATAATTACTTGATTGCAATCTACTAGTGCGGCTTGATAATCGTTTAACTCCTTAAGGACAAAACCCCGCGAGTAGTAGTTGTTAAAATCATTGGGTTGAATTTTAACTGCTCGATTCAAATCTGTTAGTGCTGCTTGATAATCTCTCAACAAATAGCTGAGATCACCCCGCTGGTAGTAAGCGTTGACATTATTGGGTTGAAGTTTAATTGCTTGATTGTAATCTGTTAGTGCAGGTTGGTAATTTTTCAACTCTTTGTGGACATTACCCCGCAAAACGTAGTATCTGCTATTATTGGGTTGAAGCTTAATCGCTTGATCATAATCTGCTAGTGCTGTTTTATAATCGTTCAACGCAACTTGGACATTACCGCGCAAAGCGTAGTTATCGGCATTATCAGATTGAAGCGTAATAGCTTGATTGTAATCGGTGAGTGCTTTTTGATACTTTTTTAACAAAAAGTGGACATTACCCCGCTGCTGATAGGCGTTGGGATAATTGGGTTGAAGCTTAATAGCTTGGTCGTAGTCTGTTAGCGCTGCTTGATAATCCTTTAAATATCGGTGGAAACTAGCCCGCAAAGAATATTTAAGATGATTGGGTTGAAGTTTAATCGCTTGATTGTAATCTACTAAGGCTTCTTTATACTTGTTCAAATTTTTGTAGACACTAGCCCGCAAAACGTAGTAGTTGCTATTGTCGGGTTGAAATTTAATCGCTTGATTGGCATCTGCTAGCGCTGCTTGATAGTCTTTGAGTTCTTGGCGGACAATACCCCTCAAAACATAGCTTTCGGCGTTATCAGGTTGAAATTTAATTGCTTGGTTCAAATCTGCCAGTGCTTCTTGATAATTATTCAACAGATAGAGAACATCACCCCGCAGCCTGTAGGCATTAGCATTATCAGGTTCAAGTTTAATTGCTTGAGTATAATCTGTTCGTGCTTCTTGATACTTGTTCAACTCTTTATGGACAGCACCACGCAAAATGTAGCTATTAGCAATATTAGAGTTATATTTAATCGCTTGATTAAAATCTGCTAGCGCTGCTGGATAATTTTTCAAATCTTTGTGGAACTTACCCCGCCAGTAGTAAGCAAAAGCATTATCAGGTTCAACTATAATTGCTTGCTTGTAATCTGCCAGCGCTGCTTTGTTATCTTTAATCTCAACGTATAAATTACCTCGCGAAACGTAAGCATCATAATTATCAGGTTCAAGATTAATCGCTTGCTTGTAATCTGCTAAAGCTGATTGATACTTTTTTAACCTAACCTGGATATCACCTTGGAGAACGTAGTTCTTGGCGTTATCAGGTTGAAGAGTAATCAATTGATTAGAATCTGCTAATGCTGCTGTATAATCTTTCGACAGATAGCGGATATAAGCGCGCATGAAATAGTTGAAATCAAAACCCTGAATATTAATCGCCTGGTTAATTGCTTCTAGTGCCTCTGGATATCTTTTTAATTGAGTTAATATTCCAGAACGAAGAACATAAAGACTCAAGTCTTTATCTGTATTGTACTCAATAGCTTTATCAACTGCTACTAGAGCCGCTGAATATCTTTTTAAATTATTTAATACACTACTTTTATATTTCCAAGCTTGATAATGATATGGCTTAATAGCAATTGCTTTTTCAAGCGCATCTAGAGCTTTTTCATATTTATCCTGTTCATTCGATAATACTAAACCAATTGCGTAATGAGCTTCATAAGAGTTTTTGTTTAACTTCAGTATTTGTTCTAAAACATCTACCGTTTTTGAATATTTTTTGATTCGCCATAGTTTATTAGCATATTGGAATAAATCATCCTCATTTGCGTTGGGTAGTGGCTCTTTAATAGCAAACAATGGATGTTCCCATAGCGCATTAATTTCTGAATCTTTGGTGTTTAGTGTATCTGTACTGACGAATAATTCTTCCTTTATTCCTGTTTGTTTGGCTAAATTCAAAATACTAATGCTAGGTACACCATACCCAAAACCTATTTCAGTAGAACAGCGTTTTTTTTCTTGGTTTTCTTCATTAGCGCAGGTTATTTTTTCATCGTCAATACCTCCATTAATACCAATGACTCGCCCCATAGCATCCAGTAATGGTCCTCCACTCATTCCGGGCTGGGATAAATTGGAGTAACTCAAAGCTAACCTATAACCATCGTTAAGGAAATAAGTCAATAAATCTTGGTTGTCTATATGTTCAAAGAAATTCTCTCTTATCTGAAGATACCCTGGATTTAATTTTGAGTTTTTACTCCCTGCGGGAAACCCAGATAAAAATACCCAAAATTGCTTCGTTTTTTGATTAATATAATCAAAAGCCGAGCGATTGTACGTAGAAATAGTTGCTATTGGATAAAATTTATTACTGGTAAACTTTATCAGTACTGCATGTGTTCTCTCTGACTTAATTTTTTCTGGTTGTACTGCATATCGCTTGCCGTCTGGGGTAATAATTTGATGTTGATAATCTGATTCTTTGAACAGATGACCTGCCGTAGCTACATAGTAAGTGTTTCCTTGCTTAGCAATTATTACTCCCGATCCATTCTCATTAGATTCCCGATTATGATTATCTTTTTTCGATTTAAAGTCTATTCTTACAGTAATTTGTTGAGCTATGTTATTAATTTTATCCGCTAATGTATTACCTACTGGCGGTTTTTCAGCTTGCTGCCGATTCCGCCACTCAGGAGGAATAACTGCTAAGTTAGGAGCAACTTTTGCTAAAGTTTGAATGGGAACAGCAAAACTAAATTTTTTCAATCGTTGAATTTCTTGTGCATTAGGAACCGTCCCATCTTGATAAGTGTAAGTATCGTTTAAAATCGCATTGTTATTTAAACCATTTATCCCAATTAATTTACCTTCTTGATTTAATAGTGTTCCTCCGCTCATCCCTTGTCGAACTTCATTGGTATACCCGATTTGATAACCACCGATTAATGGTTGAGGAGAAAGCACAGATATTTTTCCATTGGTGATGACTAAGTCTTTGCTATCATCAGGAAACCCAGCAGCAAATACTTCTTGATTTTCTGATAAATTCGAGTTAGTCGCTAAAGCAACAACTTGGTAGTTTTCCTGAGATTGAAATTGCAAAACAGCTAAATCATCACCTGATAAAGAATTACCGCGACTAATAACTGTAGCCCTATGGATATTACCATCAGGTGTTTGGATACGATGAGTCCCTTTAGTACTGATAACATGGGCGTTAGTTAGAATAGTGTATGTCTGTCCTTGTTTGCTAATTAATACTCCACTTCCACCTTTATTATTACTCAATACTTTAACATTGACCGCTTGAGCCAACTGACGAATTTTTTCCGGAGATAGGGTATTATTTGCAAGTATAGAATTGGTTTGATTAGATACTTTCTGAGATATTCCAGCGTAGCTGCTAGCAAACATCAGGAGACTACTTAAGCTAGCGATCGCAACAATCTTGTAGTGTTTCATTTTTTCCATTGCTCAAAAAACCTTGAGTAAACCCATAGATAAAAAATACTCGTAGTAAGCGTCCACCTGTAGGGGAGAACGCCGTACCCTATACCCGCGGGCTCGCTGCGCTAACAGGAACCCCTAAAGGGGAACGCCCCTACACACTCTATCTGTTATGTTATTTCAGGAAATTGGTATTATTTCTTGACTCCCAATGCTTGGATCTGAGGATGAGAGAGAAGCTTTTCTCCTTCTGCAATTAGTTTTGTACCCCAAAGATTTTGTTTGAGAACTTCAACGTCAGCTAAATATTTATCTAACCGCAAGGTAGCTTGTGCCATATTTAGAGCCTTTTGTTGCTCTCCTTTGCTATGCAAAACTACTGCAAGTGCTAATTGCGCTCCTGTTAAGTCACTATCAACCTCAACTGCTCTTTGCCACTCTTGAATAGCTTCTTCAATATCTCCCCTTTCGTATTTGATATACCCAATCTTTGCGTTAGCTGCGGCAAATTTTTTATCTTTGGTGAGCGCCTGAGCATATTCAGATAATGCGGCGTTATCATCTCCTTGCTTTTGGTAAACTACACCCCGACAGTAGTAGCCCTTGGCATCATTAGGTTGAAGTTTAATAGCTTGATTGCAATCTGCTAGTGCTGCTTGATAATCTTTTAACTCCTTAAGGACAAAACCCCGCCAGTAGTAGTTGGTAAAATCATTGGGTTGAACTTTAACTGCTCGATTCAAATCTGTTAGTGCAGCTTGATAATCTTTCAAGAAATAGCGGACAACACCCCGCCAATAATAAGCATTGGCATTATCAGGTTGAAGTTTAATCACTTGGTTATAATCTGCTAGTGCTGCTTGATAATCTCTCAACAAATAGCTGAGATCACCCCGCTGGTAGTAAGCGTTGACATTATTGGGTTGGAATTTAATTGCTTGATTGTAATCTGTTAGTGCAGGTTGATAATTTTTCAACTCTTTGTGGACATTACCCCGCAAAACGTAGTTATCGGCATTATCAGGTTGAAGCGTAATCGCTTGATTGTAATCCGTGAGTGCTTTTTGATACTTTTTCAACAAAAAGAGGACATTACCCCGCTGCTGATAGGCGTTGGGGTAATTGGGTTGAAGCTTAATTGCTTGATTGTAATTTGCCAGCGCTGCTTGATAGTTTTTGAGTTCTCTGTGGAAAAGACCCCTCAAAAAATAGTTTTTGGCATTATTTGGTTGAAATTTAATTGCTTGATTAAGATCTACCAGCGCTGCTTGATAATCGTTCAGCTTAGCAAGGACAATAGCTCGTGAAACAAGCGGTCTGGTATCATTAGATGGCAAGATTTTTAGGGCTTGATTAAAATCTTTTAATGCTGCTTGATAGTCTTTGAGTTCTTGGCGGACAATACCTCTCTCAATATAGTTCTCGGCGTTATCTGGTTGAAATTTAATTACTTGGTTCAAATCTGCCAGTGCTTCTTGATACTTGTTCAAAAGATTGAGAACACTACCCCGCCAGTAGTAAGCATTAGCATTATCAGGTTGAAGTTTAATCGCTTGATTGTAATCTGTTAGTGCAGCTTGATAGTCTTTATGTTTTTGGCGGACAATACCTCTCTCAATATAGTTCTCGGCATTATTTGGTTGAAATTTAATTGCTTGGTTCAAATCTGCCAGTGCTTCTTGATACTTATTCAACAGAGAGAGAACATCACCCCGCAGCCTGTAGGCATTGGCAATATCAGAGTTATATTTAATCGCTTGATTAAAATCTACTAGCGCTGCTGGATAATTTTTCAAATCTTTGTGGAACTTACCCCGCCAGTAGTAAGCAAAAGCATTATCAGGTTCAAGTATAATTGCTTGATTAAAATCTGCTAGCGCTGCTGGATAATTTTTCAAATTCTTGTAGATATTACCCCGCTTGTAATAGGCACCAGCATTATTAGGTTGAAGCTTAATCGCCTGATTAAAATCTGCTAAGGCTGCTTTATTATCTTTGACAACATCGTAATAAGTGCCTCGCCAAAAGTATAGAATTGCTTGCTCTGGTTGAAGTTTAATCGCGTAATTATAATCTGCTAGTGCTGCTTTATTATCTTTCAAACGCTTGTATAATTCACCTCGCGAAGCATAAGCAGTAGCATTATTAGGTTGAAGCTTAATTGCTTGATTATAATCTATTAACGCCGCTTTATTATCTTTAATATCGAGATAGAAATCACCTCGCCGAATGTAAGGATCAGCATTATTAGGTTGAAGCTTAATTGCTTGACTATAATCCGCTAATGCTGATTGATGCTCATTCAATTTAGCATAAATAATACCTCGTGCAATGTAAGCAGTAGGATGATCAGGTTGAAGTGTAATCAATTGATTCAAATCAGTAAGTGCTGCTCGGTAATTTTTTAAAATAATGTGGATATTAGCCCGTATGAAGTAGTTAAAATCCAAACTCTCAATTTTATCAGGATCGTTAATTTTAATTGCCTTGTTAATTGCTACTAGTGCTTCTCGATATTTTTTTAATTCAAGTAATATTGAGGAACGAAACACATAAAGACTAAAATCTTCACTATTAGACTTAATAGCCTTGTCAACTGCTGCCAAAGCCAATGAATATTTTTTCAAATTATATAATACATTACTTTTAAATTTCCAAGCAGTCTCAGAGCAGTGTGGTTCAATAGCAATTGCTTTATCAAAAGCATTTAGAGCTTTTTCTTTTTCATATTTTTCCTCTTTATTCGCTAATATTGAACCAATTACATAATAAGTTTTACAAGATTCTTTGCCCTGCTTCAGTATCTTTTCTAAAGCAGCCAATGCTTCTGAATATTTTTTGACTCGCGATACTTCATTGGCATATTCAAATAACTCATGTTCATTTGCATTTGCTGGCGGCTTTGCGATAGCAAATATCGGATGCTCCCACAGTGAATTAATTTCTGAATCTTTGATGTTTGGTGTCTTAGAACTGACAGCTAACTTTATTCCTGCTTGTATGGCTAAACCTACAATACTACTACTCGGTACACCGTAACTAAAACCTATTGGTAAATCTTTATGACTTCCATTAATCCCGTTTGGTGGAGTTTCAGTACCGCCATTAATTCCGATCACTTGTCCCATAGCATCTAGTACTGGTCCTCCACTCATTCCTGGTAGCGATAAATTGGAGTAACTTAGATTTAACCTATAGCCTCCATTCAGGTAATTATTCAACAAGCCAGGGCTGTCTGTACTTGCAAATAAATTTTCTTTTACCTGAAGATACCCTGGATTTAATTTTGTCTTTTTACTCCCTGCGGAAAAACCAGATAAAAATACCCAAAATTGTTTTGGTTTTTGGTTAAAGTAATCTAAAGCGGATTGGTTATAGTTAGAAATAGTTGCACGTGCGTAATTTTTATTACTAATGAATTTTATCAGTACTGCGTGTGTTCTCTCTGACCTAATTATGTTTTCTGGTTGTACTGCATATTGCTCGCCATCTGGAGTAATAATTTGATGTTGATAATCTGATTCTTTGAACAGATGACCTGCCGTAGCTACATAATAAGTGTTTCCTTGCTTAGCAATTATTACTCCCGATCCATTCTCATTAGATTCCTGATTATTTTTCTTAGATTTAAAGTCTATTCTTACAGTAATCTGTTGAGCTATGTTATTAATTTTATCCGCTAACGTATTACCTACTGGCGGTTTTACAGATCTCTGGTTGTTTCGCCATTCAGGAGGAATAACTGCTAATTTAGGAGCAACTTTAGCTAAAGTTTGAATGGGAACGGCAAAACTAAATTTTTTCAATCGTTGAATTTCTTCTACATTAGGAACCGTCCCATCCTGATAAGTGTAAGTATCGTTTAAAATCGCATTGTTATTTAAACCATTTATCCCAATTAATTTACCTTCTTGATTTAATAATGTTCCTCCACTCATCCCCTGTCGAACTTCATTGGTATACCCGATTTGATAACCACCGATTAATGGTTGAGGAGAAACCACAGATATTGTTCCATTGGTGATGACTAATTCTTTGCTATCATCAGGAAAACCAGCCGCAAATACTTCTTGATTTTCTGCTAAATTCGAGTTGGTTGCTAAAGCAACAATTTGGTAGTTTTCCTGAGATTGAAATTGCAAGACAGCTAAATCATCACCTGATAAAGAATTACCACGACTAATAATGGTAGCCCTATGCATCTTACCATCAGGTGTTTGGATACGATGAGTCCCTTTAGTACTGATAACATGGGCGTTAGTTAGAATAGTGTAAGTTTGCCCTTGTTTGCTAATTAATACTCCACTTCCGCCTTTATTATTACTCAATACTTTAACATTGACCGCTTGAGCCAATTGACGAATTTTTTCTGTAGATAGGGTATTAGTTGCAAGTATAGAAGTGGTTTGACCAGATACTTGCTGAGATATTTTAGCGTAGCTGCTAGCGAACATCAGGAGACTACTTAAGCTAGCGATCGCAACAATCTTGTAGTGTTTCATTTTTTCTATTGATAAAAATAGTGTTGACTAAACCCATAGATAAAAAACACTCGTAGTAAGGTACTTTAGCGGTTATGACGCATCTGTTTTTTGCTAGCACTGAAGCATCTACTACGAGAATATCTACTGACATAGCACCAGCGTGATATGAGCAAGAATTGATATTATTCTTTTTCTACAGGGGCTGTTTCCAGAAACTTCTTCATGTCGATTTTGTAGTATACTTGAGGTCTGGCAGAACTATGCTCTATCGGTTTAGTACTACGTCCTCTCAGGCGGTCTTTGAGTTCATCAAGAATCCGGACGGAATCATCTTCGCTTCGTAAAGTTAGCAATATAGTTTCGCAGGGACCATCTATTTTTTTTGCTGTACAAATTACCGATTGACCATTGGCTGTAGCATTAGTGATGTAAGACAAGCTTTGATTGTCAAAAGCACTTTGAAACCTTGATGATACTTCCTCACAGCGTTTGTCAGGAGTAATAGTTTGACTGTTGAACCAAGGGTACTTCCAACGGATAACTGCTATTTTTCCCCGCGATGTCCAACCATAAGTTGTGGGAAAGCGTTTATCAGCTTTTTGGTCGTAACCCGAAGCACAGATAAAGCGAACTCCGTCATCAGCTTTTGCTTGACTAAGCATAGAAGTCATGCAGATAGCAGTTAGGACGCAGCTGGTAAATAACAAACCTATTGACTTGAAGTTCATATTTTTCTCCTTTAACGCTAATCAAGAAAAATTTGGGGATAATTGCAAACCGGTTATTTCTTCAGAACAGTAAAATTAATAAATACTAAAATTACCGCTCTCGCTTTGTTAATATTCATCTTAAAGCCTGAGTTATAGATCTCTCTTTATTTGAGAATAAGTTCATCAATTTAACTTCAAGAGCTATCTTGGTGAAATTTTCTTCAACATCGTTAATGTCTATCTGGTTGCTGCTAAAGTAAAGTTGATAAGTCAGTTATGGCTTACGTAAATTAACCCGGTGTTTGGTGAAAATCTTTGCTTTAAACACTAGAGAGCCACGAAGAAACCAGTTTTCAAGCTTCCCGTGCATAATTCCTTTTGGTTTATAAATAAGTTCTTAAATGTTGTAAGAATTCAGTTAAGGGAAATCGTAGGTTGGGTAGAGCGTCAGCGAAACCCAACAAACGCTTATAAATTTTGGGTTACCCTGCGGGAAGCTATCGGCAGCACAATAAAAATTCGGTGCGTCATATAAAATCAAGTACTTTAAAAACTGTAGTTATTGAATTTATTCTGTAATTTGTAACAGAAGCCAAAAGATAGTATCATTTATGCACAGGCAAGTCAATAGTCTGTGTAAAATCAACACTAAGTATGTTCTCATGTAAAAGTTTATCATAATTTATGAACAAAGAAGCGTTTGAACACATTTATCAATATGAGTTAACTCCTAAGCAGAAGAAGGTATTGCCATTATTTTTACAAGGACAGACAGATGAACACATAGCCAGAGAACTTGGTGCTACGCATCGTTCTACTGCTAGTCATCAGCTGAGAAATATATCGACTAAATTTGGCTTTCCTCCGGAAATAGAACCAGATTACCGTTGTAATTTGATTGAGATATTTGCAAAATATAAGCCGGAGTTAGTCAGTCTTAAAGCTTTAGGAAAATGCGGGCATATCATTCATCAGATAAGGTTTCCAGAAGGTTCAGAGCCAGTTAATTCTGCCTTTTATCAAGAACGTTCTCCGATTGAATCTCGTTGTTATAGTGCTATCAAAGAACCAGGTGCGCTCATTCGGATTAAAGCTCCTAAACAGATGGGCAAAACTTCTCTTTTAAAAAGAATTAGATCTGAATCTAAAAAGAATGACTATAGCACAGTTTACCTAAATTTCAGCTTAATAGAAACAAATAAATTTACCAATGTCAATGATTTTTTGCGTTGTTTTTATGCTTATGTAAGCAATCAACTATCTTCCGCACCTTCTCTACAAGCCTGGGATGAAGATACTCCCAGTATGGTCAATTGCACTCGAACTTTCCAAAATTTACTCAAAAAATTAGATGGTGTTTTAGTTCTCGCTTTAGACGAAGTTGATAAATTATTTGAGTATCCTGAAATTTATGAAAATTTCTTCCCCATGTTGCGTAATTGGAATGAAAATGCCAATGAATCAGAAACATGGGAAAAATTGCGGTTATTAGTATCACATTCCACGGAGGATTATGGACGTTTAGATATTAATCAATCTCCTTTTAATGTAGGTTTACCGATAAAATTAGAAGAATTTAATGAGGAGCAGGTAAAAAGTTTAGCTATTCGACACGGTTTGGATAGTAAATCTATTCTTCCCATAATGTCTTTAGTTGGAGGTCATCCTTACTTAGTGCGATTGGCATTTTACTATCTAGTACGTCAGGATGTAAGTATTGAGCAATTAATCAAAGAAGCAACTACCGATACAGGAATTTATACTGAACATTTACGCCGACATTTGGAGACTCTTCAAGAAAATCAAGAATTAGGAACTGTCTTTAAAGCAATATTGAAGACTAACCAAATAGTAAAATTAGAACAAAAAAATCGCCAAATCTATCAATTAGACAGCATGGGACTAATTAAAATTAACAATAATATTGTTATACCACGCTGCCGTTTGTATCAGGAATATTTTTGCGAGCGTCTCTAATGAATGCAGCTTCAATAAGTGCTACTCCTAATTTAGGTTGAATTAGACATATTCGTGAAAATTAATTATGTGTTGGGCGAACGGCTTACTCTGCGAGAAGCCGGAGGTTACGCCCCTACATGACTATATCAAAAATTGAACTAGTATAAAAATCATGGAATTTGACAACTATTATAAAGTTGGTGGTAGTTTAAATCCTAATCATCGAACTTATGTATCACGAAAAGCCGATGCACAAATTTTTCAACAGTTGAAAGCTGGAGAGTATTGTTTTGTATTCAACTCGCGACAAATGGGAAAATCTAGTTTGCGAGTTCAAACAATCAAAAAACTCAGAGCAATAGGCATAAAATGTGCTTCTATTGATTTGACTATCCTTGGTAGTCATGTCAGTCCTGAAAAATGGTATAAGGGATTTGCCAATCAGTTATTAAGTAGTTTGGAAATTGATGATATAGATTTTAATAGTTGGTGGTTACAGCATGACTCTTGGACAGATGTGCAGCGATTAAACTTACTTCTTGAGTCTTTGGTATTGAATCAATTCTCAGCGAATATTATCATTTTTATTGACGAAATTGATACTTTGCTCAAAACTCAATTGAAAGATGATTTTTTTGCTTTAATTCGTGCTTGTTACAATCAACGTTCAGAATCTAGCAAATATGAACGTTTAACTTTTTGTTTGCTAGGAGTAGCGACACCAGGAGATTTAATTCAAGAGAGAGAACGTACCCCGTTTAACATTGGTAGTTCTATAGAACTAACTGGATTTAACTTTGTTGAAGCGAAAGATGCATTAATTCCAGGGTTAGTAGACAAAGTAGAGAATCCAGAAGCAATATTACAAGATGTATTGTACTGGACTGGTGGGCAGCCATTTCTAACACAAAAGGTGTGTAGTTTAATTGCTCTAGAAGGAGCAAATAGTTATTTAAATGTTAACGAATTAGTTGATAAATATATTATCAATAATTGGGAAGCTCAAGATGAACCAGAACATTTAAGGACTATACGCGATCGCCTACTGCGGAACGAACAAAAATCAGCTAGATTATTGGGATTATATCAGCAAGTTTTGCAATCTACTGAAACGGTAGTTGTAGATAGTAGCCAAGCGCAAACAGAATTAAGGCTATCAGGTTTAGTAGTTAAGAAAGACAGATATTTGAAAGTATATAATCCCATTTACCAAGCAGTTTTTAATCACGATTGGATTGAAAAAGAATTAGATAAACTTCGTCCCTATAGTGAAGCCATTAATAACTGGTTAAATTCTCATAAACAACCCTCCTGGCTACTACAAGGGAAAGCTTTAGAAGAGGCTTTAATATGGGCAGTTGGTAGAAATCTTAGTAACACTGATTATGAATATTTACAAGAAAGCCAAAAAATCACCACAAAATTACAAATTGAAGCTAATCAGAAATTGACGAAAAGTAATCAGAAATTAGCCGATGATAATGAAATAGCTAGCCAAAAACTGGCAGAAACCAATAAACAAGTAGCTAAAGCTAATCAGAAAGCAATATATATCATTTTCATAGGAGGAATAGTTGCGACTATTATGATTTTTGTAGGACAGTATTTACTACATCAAACAAAGGAAGCTACAAGACTGACACAGGTAGGGTATAAAGCCGAACAACAATCTAAATCCCAGCAAATTGAAGCTTTATTGTTAGCGATGAAAGCTAGTCAAGATTTAAAACAGCTTGTGCAAAATCAGTCTTCTTTAGCAGAATATCAAACAACTACTCCGTTATCAGCTTTACTAAATATTCTCGTCAATATTCGTGAATATAATCAATTTAATATTGGTCAAACAATAGGTGATAGTGCTGTGAGTTTTAGTCCCGATGGTCAGCTAATAGCTTTTGCCGCTGATGACGGTACTATTAAACTATGGAAGCGAGATGGTACTCAAATTAAATCCCTCTATGGGCATAAAGATACAGTGAAAAGCTTAAGCTTTAGCCACGATAGCCAATTCATAGCTTCTGCTAGTGATGACCGTACTATTAAAATCTGGAAGCGGGATGGTACTTTCACCAAAACCCTCTCTGGACATCAACGTTCGGTAGTCAGTGTGTCATTTAGCGACGATAACACTATCGCTTCTGCCAGCAAAGATGGAACCGTGAAACTTTGGCAATTAAATGGAAATCTGATTAAAACTATACCTATGAAAATGCAGAGTCATTTAATTAAAACTGCTGCAATCAGCCCTAATGGTCAAATTATTGCTGTCGGCGGAGAAGAAGAAAATATTGAACTTTGGAACCGCAATGGAAGCTTCATTAACACTCTTTCTGGTCATCAAGGTTTGATAACAAGGATCACTTTTAGCCCGGATGGAGAAACTATTGCTGTAGTTGATAATGACACTACCATTAAACTTTGGAAACTTAATGGCACTTTAAGACAAAATATCAAGGGAGATACAAGAATAAACACCGTTAGTTTTAGCCCCAATAGTAAAATTATTGTTTCTGGCAGCACTGACAAAACTATCAAACTCTGGCAACTAGATGGTACTTTAATTGATACCTTTGTTGGACATAGTGATTCGGTCGTCAGCGTCAATTTTAATTCCGATGGGAAAGCGATCGCTTCTGCTGACAAAGATGGGAACGTTAAACTTTGGCACTTAGATGTATCTCCGGTAACTAAATTAAATGGACATCAAAATATGATTATCAGCCCTAATGCGGATATCATAGCTTCGGGTGGTAATGGAACAGTAAAAATTTGGCAGAGAGATGGAACTTTAATTGATACTGTACAAGGATATATGCAAGGACATCAAGGTTTCGACAATAGCTTCAGTTTCAGCCCTGATGGTAACAGTATTATTGTTGGAATGAATCGAGGTGCTAAACTTTGGAAGAGGGATAAGACGCTCAAGCTAATTAAAGCCCTCCCTGATTATGAAGGTCTGCTAACAAGCGTCAGTTTTAGCCCCGACGGTAAAATTATAGCTTTTGGTACTGATAAAGGAATGATTAAAATCTGGAAGTTAGATGCTCCTACTCTTATTTCATCCCATATTAAAGATATTCATAAAAATTGGGTAAACAGTGTCAGTTTTAGCCCAGATGGTAAAACTATTGCTTCTGGTGGTGATAGTGACGATAGAACTATCAAACTTTGGCGTTTGGATGGAACTTTAATTACTACCCTGAATGGACATAGAAAAGATATTAATAGTATAAGTTTCAGCCCTGATGGAGAGACTATTGCTTCAGGTAGTGCAGATCAAACTATTAAACTTTGGAAACGGGATGGAACTTTAATTACTACCCTAAATGGACATAGCCGTTCAGTGACAAGCGTCAGTTTTAGCCCTGTTGATAAAATTCTTGCTTCTGCTAGTGATGACGGGACTATAAAACTTTGGAAACAGGATGGAACCCCGTTAACTACCCTCACAGGACATAAAAAGCCAGTGAAAAGCCTAATTTTCAGTCCTGATGCCAAGATTATTGCTTCTGCTGGTGAAGATGGCAAAGTAATTTTGTGGAACTTGGATTTGGATGATTTACTAGCACGAGGATGTCAATGGCTTCAAGATTATTTTGCTACTCATCCAACAGAGCGTGATGAGCTACGGAATCATTGTAAAAATGGGTTGCGTAAGTAATATCAATTCTTTAAAAGAACACGACGCTTACGCACGAACCCTGGCTATTGTTCTACTCTCCCTATACCAAGACTGAAGAAAGTTGCTTGAACATCCTCAATACTTAAGCCGCAGTAATAATATTTCTTTTCTTGTAGATTAGCTATGTAGTATCCTGCTAAACCGCCATTAATCCGAAAAAGGGAAACTAGCAGCGATTCAGTAGTAATTCCATAAGATTCAGCATTTTCTAATCCAATTGGTATGTGATTTGGGCTACAAAGCTTGGCTCCCTTAACGTACCACTTGCCACCCTCACATCTAATCACCCGGTAGTAAATTGGATAAATAACTGGACTCATCGCTCATAATTCGATTTAATAAAGTAATGTAGCCCCCCAGGTGCTAGCTGGGGAAGCTAATTGCTAGTTAGTTACGTTTAGGATTTGGTGAATCATCTTCATTTTCATCCATGCTAAGCTGATGCGCAGCTAGATTATATAAAACGAAGATGTGAAATTATTGTAGTGCGGGCATCTTGCCCGCGTCGCATATACAAATTAAATGCGCAACAGCTTATCCGGTCGAATTTCTTCCGGAATCTGTTGGTTGAAAACGATCTCGCTCTCACCAGTTTCTGCATCAGTCTTTGCCCATAATCCTGGATCTAGGTTTTCGTAGATGGATGATGGGTTAGTGTCCTTTGCGTCTCCGTTACGACTATGACTAGCATTGTTTGGTGAGTTGACCAATTGCATCACCTCCTTTTCTCACCTACACCTCATTATCCCATGTTTTCAAAGCTAAATAAGCAAAATGCATTGTTTTTATTGGAAAATAAGGCAAGGCATCGGAACATGATTCAAGAGGATTTTTCCAGATAGGGGGTACGACTTTCAGCGGTTAGCTTCGCTATTGCAGCAGAAAGTAACCAATCAGATAAAGTCTGACCCGAAGCAACGACCGCCGTATCAATTTGCTTTTCTAAAGAAACTGGAGGGCGAAATCCCATCATGCGTCCCTTTGGTTCTTTTCCAGGTTCAATAGTGAAACAAGTTTCATTCTTCTTTTTCGGATTTCTAATTCCTGGGTTTCCTGTCCGTCCTACAACTCCTGCCATCTTTTTTTTTATGCCACGTTTTCATGGCATTATTTTAGCAAATCTGCTCTTGGCTATCTGTAACTCTGTCGCACTACATAAAATTACAATAAGCTCTCGATAGAGCTAAATATTTTTATTTAAAAAGCGACGATCTCTTAAAGTCCAACAGAGAGTGATGAGCTACGGAATCATGTAAAAATAAGTTGCGTAAGTCACCTGGAATAGTACCAAGTATGTGAAGTTTTGTAAAACGACTGAAAAGGTTTGTAGTTGCACTTCGGTGCGCTAAAGCGCAACTACAAACCAAAGACATGATGTAGGAATTAATAGCGGTTCGAATACTGCACGGGTTTTGCCAAAAACTTAAATCTAATGTAGGTTGGGTTGAGGAACGTAGACGCCCTTGGCGGCTTCCCGCAGGGTAACCCAACATTTATCGGCATTTGTTGGGTTTCGCTGTCGCTCTACCCAACCTACAATTTTCCAAAACCCGTGCAGTATTAATAGGGGTTCAATGTTTGATTTAATTCCGTAGAGTATTTGCAGCTAAAAAAGAAGATTCTGTAAGTTGACGACTTTTAATCACTCGTGCTGGTACACCTACAGCGATTGAGTAAGGGGGAATATTTTTAGTGACTACTGAACCTGCACCAATGACACTTCCCTTACCAATAGTGACTCCATCTAATACTCTGACTCCAGTTCCGAGCCAACAATCATCCTCAATTACGATACCTTTGGTACTCACACCCTGTACTCTAAATGGGCGCTTTGGATCATCAAAAATGTGATTGTTTGCGTAAAGTGATGAGTGTGAAGCAATCATACAATCTTTTCCAATCCGGATGAAACCAGGACCGGCCATACAGACGTATGGACCAATGTAAGTATCTTCACCAATAGTGATGTGACCGTTATCCTGGTCATAAGCTCTAATATCTACTCCACGGTCAATTGATACATTATCTTCAAAGCGAATCCGGTTACCTTTATTACTGATATAAGTACCACTATAGATACGAACGTAATTTCCAATCTCAATTGTCCTAGTACCGATAAACCGCACATAGGGTTGAATATAAACCGATTTTCCGACTCTCGCAAAAATCGAGCGATAGGCGAGGTTTCGTAGCACTTTACCAATAGGAGTAGGTATACCTCCAAGTACTCCCGTGAGTATATATTCTTTTGCGTAAAGCTGTATCAATCGAAGAGTTGATTTTTTTCCATTCATGACAACAGTTCAAGTTAGTCCAAAATTTCTGGAGTACGGTTGAGGGGAAGAGGGTTGGAGGGGAAATGTTAGCGTTTCATGGATTAGTCAAGGTTCTATATCGACGCGAATCAAACTTACCAATCCGCAATTGAGTTCTCCTTTGTTACCCTGCTCCCGCTCTAGAAAGCTCTTCTTGCCTTTTATTGAATTACTAACAGATGTGCAAGAAATCAATCGAAGAAGATCCATGAAAAATTACACCTACATACCCAAAAGGCTTGCAAGCTCCTTCTACGCTTGTATTGATTCGATCTCCCTAGCCTTGTTGTGGGAGATAAGTTTCCTGACTTTTAGCTAAATATCGTTTAATAATTTTCTCGTATGATTTCCTGCAGCACGCTCTCTCCTCTAGGGTGGAGTATCACCGACTTCTGCCATGATATTGAAATCTACCATGGGAGCGAACAGGTAAACTCTTCCGCGATTGCCATAACGGCTCATTTGTAGCCTAGTTTTAGATTTTGCCGTTGCAACCATAATGTGTAAAGGTAGCTTGCATTTTTATCAAATTGCTTTTTTCTATATAAAAAGCAAATTTTTAGCCCTACTCATATTAAACAATCAGATAGCGAGGCCTTTTTAAAGTAATTGTATATTTTTAGCCAGAATTATGAATTTTATGTAAAGCCATTAAGAAAATCTCAGAATTCGGTAGTTAGAATGAGCACATAAATTTGTGTAGTTAATGTTAAAATTGTTCGGTTTCGGAAGGAAGTTTGATGAAAGCGTTAGTGACTGGAGCCAACGGATTTACAGGCTCTCACTTGGTGCGAGCCTTGGAACAACGAGGCGATGATGTGAGCGGTTTAGTACGTTCGTCAAGCAACTTAGCACGTCTTACTGATTGCCGTGCAAAATTAGTTTACGGGGATATCACTGATAAGGATGTCCTACGAGCAGCGATCGCTGGAGTAGACACAGTTTTTCATACCGCTGCTTATGTGGAGTTAGGGGTGGTCGATGAAGCTGAGATGGAGCGGGTGAATGTACAAGGAACTCAAGCAGTCTTGGAAGTAGCTTATGAAGTTGGGGTTTCTAAAGTCGTCTATTGTAGCACAATAGGTGTGTTTGGTGATACTAAAGGACAGGTCGTAGACGAAACATTTAAAAGAACACAGACTGACTTTTCCTCTGCGTACGATCGCACGAAATATCAAGCCCAACAATTGGTGGATCAATTTGCTGAGCGTGGATTACCAGTCGTTAGCGTTCTCCCTTCAGGAATTTATGGTTCTGACGATCCTCATTTCGGTCCGGTGATGCAGCAATTTTTGAAAGGACGTTTAAAGTTATGGGCTGGAGGCGATCGCATAACTGGCTTTGTTCATGTAGACGATTTGGCCGCAGCGATGATTCTAGCGGCTGAAAAAGGTGTACCAAAAGAACACTACATTATTTCTGCTGGTGAGTTGTCCACACGCGAAATGTTTGAGATCATTGGGCAACAAGCAAATATTCCAGTTCCTCTCGAAGCTCCTAAACCTTTAGTACGGCTTTTGGGGAACTTACTCGATCCTATCGGGCGCTTACTTAAATGGCAACCGCCCCTCAGCAGAGAGCGAGTTCACTATATTTATGATCGTTGTGTTCGGGTGGATGCAACTAAAGCCCGTCAGCAACTTGCTTGGCGTCACCGTTCAGTGTTAGAAACACTGCACGACATTATCAATGTCAAACAGACAGGTGGGTAGAGGATTGTCGAAGAACAATTACATAGGTAAATCTTTAGCTGGAAGGAAGTCCATAGTACTCGAACACACATTTCCTGCTTCCTCTACTCCGTCTAAGCGATCCTGCTTCTCCGTGACGTTGTTCATCAGATCTGCCCGTTTTTGCTGGTAGTATTCCTCTTTCATGTAGTAGCTGCGGCTTTTCTTCTGAGAAATGACTCCATTAACAACTTGTCCTAGAACATTCTGACCAGATTTTTCTAAAAGTTCTCTAGCAGAAGTAGCATCAACAGAATTAACTACACCTGGACGAACTATGAACAAAACCCCATCAGCCATTTGACCGAGAGTCGCAGCATCAGCTGCAACATTTAAAGACGGAGCGTCCACAATTACGAAGTCATAGTTATCAGTGAAATTTTCAATCAAAGTTGCCATGCGTTTTGAGTCTAGCAAAGATCCTGGACAGGGAGGAAGAACACCAGCCGTCAGGACATCTAAGCTATCCATAACTTTTTTAACAGCAGTTGTGATTTCAGCTTGTCCTACAATCACATTGCTTAAACCTTTAGCGTTAGGTAGTTCCCAAATGTGATGCTGAACTGGGGAGTACAGATCCCCATCTACCAGTAAAACTTTAGACTCCATCTGCGCCATTGCGATCGCTAAATTAGCAGCTACTGTTGACTTACCTTCCTTAGGGACAGAACTTGTGATGACTATCACTTTTAACTTTTTATCCGCCCTAATAAATTTCAAATTCGCCCGCAACATCCGGTAAGCTTCGCTACTCGGAGAACAAGGAGTATCTCTCATAATCAGTTTTGGACTATCAGATTCTGATTCTTCATTATGTTGAGTAGATTTTTGAGACTTACTAAACGAAGGAATAACCCCCAATAAAGTCATCCCCAATAATTCCTTTGCCTCGTCGATAGTCTTGACTGATTTATCTGTTACTTCCAAAATATAGATAGTTGCCAAAGCACCTAAAGTAGCAATTAAGCCTGCACTTAAGAATATAACTATAGGAGAAGAAACAGGGTCTTCAGGAACTTGAGCAGCAGATATAATTCGGGCATTTCCTACATTTTGATTTTCTGCAATACGGCTTTCTTGCAGCTTTTGTAGCAGCATAGAATATGTAGATTGGGCTGCTTGTAGCTTACGTTCTAATTCCCGTTGTTGTTGCTCCAGTTGTGGTAATCGTTTGAGCCTTTGTTTATAATCTGCTTCTAACTTTGATAAAGTACTCACTTCACTCACTAAACCAAGCCTGGTTGACTCTAATTCTGCAAGTTTTGCACTCAGTGTTTGTTGCAATTCTCCAATTTGCAAATTACCTTTCACTTTTGAGTGAGGACTTCCAACAACTTCTGAAATTCGGTTTTTCTGTAATTCTCTTAAGCCTGCTAATTGTGTTTTTAATTTAATAATTTCAGGGTGTTTATCCTGTAAAACAGTTTTTTTGGCTGTAATTTGGGACTCTAAATGTTGAATTTCTTTGAGAATATCTTGCACTCCTTCAGATTGACTGAGGGAAGTCATAGTTATCGCTTGCGGCGAATTCATTTTCAATTGTTTGCGGATGGATTGAGACTGCGCATTAACATCAGCAATTCTAGATTGAGTGTCGCTAATTTTCTTCTCCAAATCAGCAATCATTTCCACGCCTTTAGTTGCTTCCTCAGGCAAAACAACAATCTGGTTTTTTTCTTTGAATCGACGTAATTCAGCGTCTGCTTTACGAACAACTGTTTCTGCCGTTGGCAACTGTTTCTCTATAAATTTACGCGCAGCTGCTACTTCCACTCTATAAAAAGAAATGTTCTGCTCTAAATAGATGTGCATTAAAGTATTAACAACATCCGCAGATGTTTGAGGGTTACTATCCCTGTAAGAAACTTGTAGAACATCGCTTCCTTTAACCTCTTTAATAGTTAGATGTTTAAGAAATTCCTTCGATTTTAGAGTTTCACCTTTGTCGTTCTGCAATTTGAGTTTGTTTATAGTCTTTTGCACAACAGGGATAGAACGTATAATTTCCGCTTCTGTATTTACAGGATTACTTTTATCATGTACTAGTGGTTCTAATTTCCCGATTTCAGTTCCTACCCCAGTGAGGGAAGAAATTGTGTTGTTCCTTTGGAATGACAGTTTTCCTTCTGCTTCATAAGATGGCCTTTTGAGAGATAAAAGAAATAATGATATTACGAAAATGTGGATAAAGATTCCTAAAGCAGATAAACCATGGCGTTTGAGTAAATGCCAATATTTATCAAAATTTACAACAGGTGGTTGTGTTTCCATGAATAAATTCCTTCTGCCTTTTGCCTTCTGCCCTCTGCCTTCCCCTCTGTTAGCGATGACTCATGACCAGGGAATTATGTTTACTTTTATTGTTTTGGTGAACTGCATAAATTGCACTGATGACTCGTTCTAAGTCTTGAGTTGTAAGATTAGAACCAGAAGGTAAACAAAGACCGCGTGTGAATAAGTCTTCTGCTACTGCGCCGCCAATACATTCACAGTTCGCAAATACTGGTTGTAAGTGTAACGGCTTCCAGACAGGACGAGTTTCAATTTGCTGTTTAGCAAGTGCTAGACGGACTTGTTCTCGATCTGCACCAAACAATTCAGGGTCGATTGTCAAGCAAGTAAGCCAGCGTGTAGCACGTCCGAAAGCCGCTTCTGGCATAAATTCTACTCCTGGCAAATTTCCCAAAGCAGCAGCGTAAATTTCAAAGTTGC
The DNA here is from genome assembly GCF_017591665.1 of Aetokthonos hydrillicola CCALA 1050. Classification (GTDB taxonomy): domain Bacteria; phylum Cyanobacteriota; class Cyanobacteriia; order Cyanobacteriales; family Nostocaceae; genus Aetokthonos; species Aetokthonos hydrillicola. The sequence continues at coordinate 21,433 of NZ_JAAKGC010000026.1, forward strand.
GTCGTCTAGCTGCTACTCGGTCATTCAACACACGTAATTGACCGCGACCAATACCAGCCAAAACATTACTGAGACGATAGTTGTAGCCTATTTCTGAATGTTGGTAATGAGGTGCGGGATCACGTGCTTGAGTTGCTAAGAAACGAGCTCTTTCAACTAGTTCTGGCTCGTTTGAGACTAACATCCCGCCGCCAGAGGTGGTGATAATTTTATTACCATTAAAGGAGTAAATACCAATGCGTCCCAAAGTTCCAGGAGAACGCCCTTTGTAGGTAGCGCCTAAAGATTCAGCCGCATCTTCAATTAAGGGAATCTCGTAGTAATTGCATATCTCTAGGATTGGATCGATATCAGCACTTTGACCATACAAATGTACTAGTAGAACGGCTTTAGGCAAATTGCCTTTTTGTATGCAGCGAGTTAATGCTTTGTAAAGCAAGTCTGGGTTCATGTTCCAGGTTGCGCGATCGCTATCAATAAAGACTGGTTTTGCTCCTAAATAAATAATTGGGTTGGTACTAGCAACAAATGTTAGGGTTGAACACAAAACTTCATCCCCAGATTCAACGCCAACTAATCGCAAAGCTAAATGTAGCGCTGCTGTACCAGAACTCAGAGCTGCTGCATAACCTGCACCAACCACTTGGCAAAATTCTTGCTCGAAAGCATGTATATGGGGACCAACAGGAGCAATCCAGTTAGTGTCAAAGGCTTCTCGAACAAATTCTAGTTCGCGATCGCCCATGTGAGGTGTTGACAGGAGAATTGGTTTATCCATTGTTTTTTTTGCAGTTATTGTGTCTGAAGTACTTGAGTTGGTTGGCTATTGAGTGATTTGCATTTCCCATTAAGGCATTTTCCAGTTTCTAGATCAAACTCGTAGTGATGACCCAAACACCGTAGTATACCTCCAGGTAAAATCTCTCCTACCTCTTGTAAATCCAGACCTGCATGTGGACAATAGCGCTGTATTTGATAAGTATGTCCCTCCGAATAAATGGTTATTTGCTCGTTTGAATTCATAGAAGTTTCGTAATCTTCTACAGCTTTGAGAGAATTAGGACAAGCAAATTTCAGCAATCCCAGAAGATGGTCGTTGTAGGTATCTGGGTTTCGCCAAGCTTGAAATCGCGCAGACAGAAAGAAATCTTCCCAAGGCAGTTCATCATTTAAAATGGGAAGAAGCCAACGAGATGCAAAACGATATCTGTAGCTACATTCCCCCATCTCTTCAAACACAGCTTCCAAGCCTGGTCGAAAATCCACCGCCCATTTTCCACCACCTGCTCCAACAATATCAAAACCTACTCGCATTCCAATTTTGCTGTTAAAGTAGGGACTCATTGCCAACAGACGTTGGAAATAATTTTGAAATGGTTTCCAAAGAGACTCGGTTGGTTCAGGATAGCGAGCTTTGAATGCTGTAATATCGTGAGCTTTTGCGAGAGCATACTTTTGCAAATAAGAGTCGCGGTCGCTGAAGGAAAACTCACTCCAAATCGGATCTGTTTCTTTCTTGTTTGTGGTGATATCAAAAGCATCCCCTGGTAATAGAAGCAGGGTGTTTTGAATTCCCCGTTTTGCCAACCAGTCTATAACTTGCTGCTGATCTGGAAAAATACCGTCTTCCATTTCAGTATTTACCCACGCCAGATCTGGATCTAAGAAACAAGGAGGACCAGCAAATGGAAGAACTTTTATTGGTTCTATAGTAGTCAGTACCCGCTCCAAGTATTTGAGCTTAGCAATACGCTTTCGCTTAGAGAGTTCCGTTTGTTTCTCTTGAGGGTATTCGTAGCACATTGGATACCAGGAAGCTCCTGCTCCTTGGATTGCTAGCAGATCAATCATTCCACCCACTTTGGTACTTATAGTGCAAAGTTGTGTTGCAGACAACCGCGCATCGTTAAGGTTAAGCAGTACTTCTCCATCACCAACAATTACCATAGCAGAGTCATGGTTCATGGGCGACTCTTCCGACACAAAAAACAAACTGATCCCCTCTGCGAGTTGTACCAATTCCCATTGGGGAACTTCGATAATTGTCTTTATACCTGCAGTGGCAATTTTTTTTCTTAATATCGGTGATGGATAATGAGGGATGATAACAGGTATGTCTTCTGGGACTTGGGCGAGGAACCAAGGGTCAACGTGATCTAAATGCTCGTGAGAGATTGCGATCGCCGTTGGGTGCAGTAGTGAAGGTGTCATTAAATGATGGTTATCAGGGTACTGAAACCATGACGCCAAGAAAGCTCCTTCTGGAGAAAGCCACGGATCGACAAGTATTGTCGCATTTTGAGTTTCTATCTTTAGACCTGCGTGACCGAGTGAAGTAATCTTCATAGTTATTTACCTGATATGTTCAATTATTTTTGACAAACAAAATACAACATTCCCTGATTTGGTTCCTGTTTGAAACTTTCAAGGCTAGTATGCATTTTTCCTTGATTTATCTGAAAATTAGAACCAAGTGCAACTATTTCAAAATTTGCTTCTTTGAGAATTTGATATGCTTCTTCTGGCTTATACCAATACATATAAGGTGGGCTATCAAGCAGTGATTGCCAGTTAGTCTTGTCCCCATATTTAAGCTGAGGAAGATATTGAATTGAGCGTTGAGTATTAGTAAGGCTCCTCAATAAATGTATATATATTACATACGGTATGTAAAATGGGATTTTTGCTCTGCTGTCAAAATTTAGAAAGGAAAATATCGCTGTTCCACCTTTCTTCAAAATACGATATGCTTCTTTAAAAGCGTTTAACCTTGCGGCTCCATCTACTATAGTACAAATAATTTGATTGAGATAAAGTAATTGCTCGAATTGACAGTCTTTGTATGTTAATGAAACTGCATCCTCAATAGCAAAATATATCCGTCTTGTTATATTTTTCTTTTTTGCTATCTCAATAAATCCCGGTACATAATCAAAGGCGTAAAGGTGTTTAAATCCGATTTTTTCTAATGATGAAACAATTCTTCCTCCACCTGTTCCAGCTTCAATAGTTGTTGCATTTTTATCTAAATATTTTTCTATTAAGAATTCTTCGTCAGGTGATAATGACTCTTCCTTATATGCCCAAAAATTAAATTCTACACTGCTGTACATCTCCCTAGAAGTATATATTGTATTGCTGTTAGCCATGGATAGAAATTCCTCTTATTTATAACGGTACGCAGGGAAGAAACCACAATTAAGAATCTTTTCGGTATCAGAATCTAAAAATTTTGCTCTTTGCTCAACTAAGTAACGATATTTTTCTTGATCTATAATCAGGCGCATTGTTAGAAAACTATGCCGGAGTTTAGAGAAACTAGCTTTGAAATGATAAAGACTAGTTTGGGCACCTCCAACTCCACCTCCTAAGTGAAAAAATTTATTCCCACGTTCTTTAGCCCACCATCTGACGTAATCAATTTCTAAAGAACTAGGGGAAAAGTGAACAAACTTGTTTCTTGTTCCACGAAACAGACTTTGCACTATCCCACGATACTCTGTGTACAAGCCTACAGAAGTGATTTGATTGTCAATTTCAACTATACATAAATACAGTTTTTCTCCTAGTAATTCTTTCATTTCTGAGAAATATTGGTAATTAAAAGAATAATACCAGTCTGCCGAACTTACTCGGTCCATTGTCTCTGTATAAATTGCAGAAAATTCTTCAATGTACTCGGCAAAAATAACCATCCTTGCTTTTAATCCGATTTGCTTACAATTATTAATTATTTTTCTGCGATCTGGCTTAGTCTGATACCATATTTGATTCTCAGAAAGTTCTAAATTTACAGAGACTGTTTTCCCATTAACTGTAAAAATCGAACTTTGTAAATTGTGACAAAGATTCTGATTTATTATGGGATGCAGTCTAAAAAAAGCCGAACATATTCCTTTCTCCTTTAATACATGTTTTAACTCCCTTATCGCAAGATCTAAAAATTCGGGTGTACTGATAGCTGCCTCACTTAACAAAATTCCTGGGTAGCCATAGGGCGAAACCACATCAAAAATTTCTTCGTTAGCACCTATGTCATCACAACTACGCAGCAAATAGGGTACAAACAAAAACCGATTACCATCAACCAACAAAATAGCTTCAGGAATTGTTCTTGTTCTTGTTGCCTCTAAAACAAAATAATCAGGTAATTGATAAATATCATGCCAGGTTTTTTGTAGTGTTTCTATCCACAAATAATTCGAGACTTGAATGAATTCAGCATTCATAAAACCACCGAATCTAAAAGTCCTGAATTGTTTGCTAATTCGGTAATTTGTTCTGGTTGAACTACAATTTCATTCCAATATTTGAAAATAGCGATCGCTCGCACATCGGGTGCTGGTATAGGCTCACCAAGAACATAATGTCGAACGATGTAGTCCACCTCGTTGAATCCAGCATGAGCACGCAAAGGAGTAGTACCAGAAAAACGGGCATTGATCTCAAATATTTTAGGGAGTCCTTGATCAACTCTGAATTGAAAATTGAGAGAACCAATTCCTCCAAGTTTTTCAGCAATCTTTGCTAGCAAGAAGTTAAAAGGAGCATCAGGTTCCACATACGCACGATAAGTATTACCATCACGCAAATCACGGCGCATGGTGACTACAGCCTTCGCAACTCCCTCCTCTAGGACCACTCCACTGGTATACTCTTGCTCAGGATTAGCAATACATTCTTGAATAACAGGATTTTCCACTTGGCTTAATGCTTGATGCAATTCCTCCTCATTCTTTACCAAATGAACACCAATAGAACGAGCACCAGTTCGAGGTTTAACGATTAATGGAAAATCGCATTCCTGTAACAGATCAAAAACCCCACCAGGTAAAGCAGATTTAGGACAAGGAAATCCATTCGCTGCTAAAAACTCATAAGTTAACCATTTATCATCAGCAATCTTAATCACATGGGGTGGGCTAACAATGACTCGCGTTTGATAAGTAGATTCGATATCTGACTTATGAAGAGCATAAACTAACAATTCTATATCTGTCCCAATCAACACCACATCAGGTCTTTCACGATCAATAATGCGGCGCACAACATCCAAATACGATGGATCTACAACTAAGGGAACTAAATATGCTCTATCTGCCCAATACAACCCTACAGCACGAGGATCAGGATCTACAGCAATGATATGGTAAGGAGTACTAGCCATCCGTAGGCTCTTGATAATACCCTGACCCAATACAGCACCCGCTCCAGTCACTAGTACTTTCATCGTGTTCCGACTCCTAAACCATATAATTGATCCCGACAATTCGCGAGTTGTTCTAAACGATGGACATCTGAACCAATTGAAACAAAGGGATTGACTTCCGCACACAATTGCAAGAAATTGGGTAGGTTCCTGACGTAGGAGGTATTAATTTCTATAGCAATTTTTCGCTCTAGACTAACCTTCATTAACTCGCGCATTAACTCTGCTGGAAACTCACCGTGAAGTCTAGAATACATCCCACCAGGATGAGCTAACACATTCATGGGGGCATATTTGAGTAAACCGAGAGCTAACTCAAATTCGATTTGGGCAAATCCCTCTGGGGTCAGTCCACACACATTGATGTACCCTCCCTGATTATTTGGAAACCGATGAACACTACCTAAGACCAAATCGCACTCAGCAAGAATTTCCTCTGACACATCAAATCCACCAGTTGCATTGAGTGCCTTAGCTTCACAACCTACTAATACTTTGAGTTGAGGATAAACCTCTGCATATGACCTGACTTCTTGAGCGAACTCTGAAAACCAAGTTGTATCTTTGCGGACATGCTCTGTGAAAGCTACGCAATTCAAACCTTGATTTACAGATAATTGGAGAATTTGTGGAATTGTAGCCTTCCCATCTGTTTGAGATGTGTGCATGTGCAGATCACAGTTAATATCAAACCATTGAAGGTCAAGAAAGCGTTTAAAGCGATAGGTTTTGTCTGTACTATTGTGATTAACCACTGTACTTATCATATGGCCTCCTGTGTATTGATTTTCTGTTTGATTAACGATTATTAACGATTTCCTTTGAATTCAAACATGGTTGCAGCCTCTGGGTGGTTAATACCTTCACGTTTGAGGATTTTCCATATTGTCAAAACCATGATCCACAAATCTAACTGTAGAGATTGATGATCTACATACCAAACATCTAAAGCAAATCTTTCTTCCCAAGGGATTGTATTGCGACCATTAACTTGAGCCCAACCTGTGATTCCTGGTGTAACTTCATGACGGCGAGCTTGTTCAGGTGAGTAGCGCTCTAAATATTGCACTAATAAGGGACGAGGTCCAACAAAACTCATGTCCCCTTTGAGTACATTCCAAAGTTGAGGAAGTTCATCCAAACTAGTTTGTCGGAGAAGTTTGCCTAGAGGTGTTAAGCGCCGTTCATCAGTTAGTAAAGCGCCATCACGATTTTTGTCATTCGTCATAGTGCGAAATTTATAAAAGGTGAAAATACGACCGTTTTTACCCGGGCGGCGTTGACAGAAGAAAATTGGATGCCCCATATTGCTGTAGATGGCGATCGCAATTATTAGGATCACAGGAGACAGAACTAACAAGGTAATTGCAGAAGCAATGCGATCGCATGTAGGTTTGATAAATTTTCTGTAAGGTTTAAAGCCAAAATTTTTATTTTGCAATTCTTTAGCGTTCATAGGTAGATGCATCCCTGTATAATCAATGACAAAACTTTAAGATTTGAGTTTGTCAGTAAACATTAAGACCCTGTAGGTTGCTTGTAGCTTGCTTCCCCGTAGGGGTACGGACTGAACGCCACATGCTACAAGCCGGGGAACCCGTCCAACGCAGTGGCTCCTTCTGAGTTCTGACTCCTGAATTCCTTTGCAAAAGAAAACTCTCTACGCGATATAGCCTCGGCATATAAAGCCTCGTATTGCTCTAAAATACGTGGCACTTCATAATCAGCAATCCGTTCTCGTCCTCGCTCACCCATAGATTTAGCTGCTTGTGGGTTATCTAAAATCCATGCCATAGCTGCTGCTAGTGCTTCTATATCTCCCACTTTAAAGAGCAAACCACAACCTCCTTCTAGTAAGTCTCGAGTTCCTCGAATTGATGTGCCGATGACTGGAGTTTGCATAGACATAGACTCCATGACACAATTTGGTAGTCCCTCTTGTTCAGAGGCAAGCACAGTAGCTACAGCAGCACGCATTAAAGTGGGAATGTCTCGCCGTACCCCCAAAAAGCGAACTTGATTTTGTATGCCCAGTTGGTACGCTAACTGCTGCATTTGAGCCATCAGTGGTCCATTACCGGCAAAAGCCAAATATGCTTCCGGTCGACCGAGACGAGCAAATGCTCTTAAAACATCTTGAGGATGTTTACGTTTAATGAACTCAGCGACCGAGAGAAACAGTGGAGTATCAGGAGGTAAACTTAACTCTTCGCGCAGATGAATAAGCTCAGATTCAGCAATGGTATGACGATGAAAACGTTCAACATTCAAGCCTGTTCCTGGGATATAACGAATCTGTTCAATAGGAGCAAGACGATAACGTTTTGCTGCTTCCTCATCTTCGTGATTAACTACTACTAAATAATCTGTCCAAGATTTAGCTAAGCTTTCCAGTCCGAGAAAAATCGAGTTTTTGATTCCTGATGCTCCACGGTAGAAATGGAACCCTTGAGCAGTGTAGATGACTGTCAGTTTAAAATGCTTTATCAAATCATTAAGAGCATATCGCGTTACAAATGAAGCTACTGGTGTGGTTACGTTGACTATGTCATACTCCTCTTTTGCAAAAACTTCTCGAATTTGTTGTGGAACAACAATAAGATTTTGTGGCTTGAGAGGATTCCGTGACCAATCTACATCCCAAACTTGATCAAAAAGTTCCAAGCATTTAGCGTCGCTGGAAATTCCAGTTGCCATACCATCGACACGCCAGCCTTTAGCTTGCAAGTGGCGTGTAATGTAAGGGAAAAAGCTGCTTAAGGTAAGTGGAATCGTAGCGACTATTAAAAGTTTCTTCATAGTTAATCGATAATTTCTAGTGCTGTCAGTATTGATATCAATGAATAGTTGGAATCACATGAATTGAAATATTAGGCAATAAATTGGAAAATAATTTTCCTAATTTGTTATGTATACAAATTTCTAATCCACTGCCATTCTTGAGTTAGACCTTCGCGCAAAGAAACTAGCGGTTGATAGCCTAAAATTTTTTGTGCTTTGGATATGTCTGCTGCGGTGTGACGTGCATCTCCCATTGAGTTTTTAATGTGGTTCTTTTGTATAGAAGTTCCAACAATTTCCTCCATCATTTCTAGGACTTCGGATAACATCACCCTGCTACCACCACCAATATTGAAAATTTCACCAACTGCTTGAGGTACGGTAGCAGCGGCTAAATTAGCTGCTAGCACATCACTGATAAATGTAAAGTCTCGCGTTTGATATCCATCGCCATAAATGAAAATTGGTTGACTCTGCAAAATTGATTTAAAAAACTTATGAAATGCCATATCCGGACGCTGTTTGGGTCCATAAACTGTGAAATAGCGTAACGCTACAAAAGGGACACCAAAGTTTTTGTGATACAGCCCACATAACTTCTCAGCTGCTAACTTAGTAATACCGTAAGGAGAAACCGGTTGTGGACACATACCCTCATGAGTCGGTAGAGTTTCGGCATCACCATATAAGCTAGACGTAGAGGCAAAGACGAACCTTTTTAGGTTTTTGGCATCTTTTGCTGCTTCCAGTAACACTTGTGTGGCATTAATATTTCGTTCGGTGTAAGCCCGGAAACTTTGACCCCAACTTGCTCTGACTCCTGCTTGTGCTGCTTGATGGTAAACTACCTCAGCATCTGCTAAAAGCGTCTGCCAGTCTAAAAACTGAATATCTCCTTTAATTAATTTAAATTTGGGTGAGGAGTACAAGTGTGCAATATTCTTGCGCTTTAAGAGAGGACTGTAGTAATCGTTAAATTCATCAACGCCGATGACTTCTTTTCCTTGTTTCAATAACACTTCTACAAGGTGAGAACCAATAAACCCTGCCGCTCCGGTTACAATGTTAGTAGCCATAAGTTTACAATTTTATTGATAAGTGTCTATGCATATTTAGTAATGCTGGTTTAACCACGCCTGAAACATCAGTACATCCCAAAGATGATTCTCCCAGTTACGAACCCCGGTTAGATGTTCTGTCCATTTCTGGCGAATTAATTTGGGATTTAAGAACCCTTGTTGATGTAAGCTGTTTTCATTGAGTAAATCTTCTGCCCACTCACGCAACGAACCGCGCAACCAGCTATCGAGGGGTATGCTAAAACCCATCTTGGGACGCTCTATAAGTTCTTGTGGTACATATTTGTACAAAACTTGACGCAATAGCCACTTACCTTGATTGTTACGGATTTTCATCGATAGTGGTAAGCGCCAAGCAAATTCAACTACACGATGATCTAAGAATGGGATTCGCCCTTCCAAGCTTACACCCATAGTGGAACGATCCACTTTGACCAGGATGTCGTCTGGTAAGTATGACACCATATCTTGGTACATCATCCATTGACTGAATTCTGGCAAATTTGACCAAGATTGGTAGTTGTTGAAAGCCTTCACCAGTTCAGAGCAACCGATAACTACTTGCTCTGGGTTCTTCCAGTGTGACATAAGATTAGCATACATCGTTTCCGAATTAGGAACCGTTAAAATTTCTGACAATGTATGTAATTTATCTCCATAATTGCCTGGCTGTTTGAGTTTCCTTGGCAGTAGAGTACTCAAGGTTTCAAAACCAAGATCCCAAGTCTTTGGAGATACACTCCTCAAGGTATGAGCAGCAATATGGCGCATTATTCGAGGCATCCAGCCAACTTTTTGCCAAATATTACGACACAACCAATAGCGTTTGTATCCACCAAACAATTCATCGCCAGCATCCCCACTAAGACTGACTGTTACATGTTGTCTAGCGAGCTGAGATACTAAAAAGGTGGGAATTTGCGACGGATCGGAGAAAGGCTCATCATATAAAGTTGGTAGTCTAGGAATGACTTGAAGCGCCTGTTTTGCAGTAATGTAAAGTTCTGTATGGTCTGTACCCAAGTAACGTGCCACTGCTAAAGCGTGCTGGGCTTCATTATATTTGTCTTCATAGAAACCGATAGTAAAGGTTTTTACTGATTGACTACTTTGAGATTGCATTAAGGCTACAACTGTAGAAGAGTCAATCCCTCCTGAGAGAAACGCTCCTAAAGGTACATCAGCAATTGTTCGGAGCGCTACAGCATTCTTAAGTAGAGTCTCTAGCTGTTCTACAGCTTCAACTTCTGAGCCTGTGAACGGATCAGTAATACCTGATTCTACTATTTCTTTTGCAGACCAATAGGGGAAAAGCTGAGGCTCACGAGTTTTGCCATTCCAGCTCAAGAGAGTTGCTGGTGGTAATTTATATAGTCCTTTGTAAATACAATAAGGTGCAGGAATATAGTTATGGCGCAGAAACAAAGCCAACGCATCACGGTTGATTTCTGGATGAAAATCTGGATGGGCTTTAAGAGCTTTTAATTCTGAGGCAAACACAAAAGTATTACCTAACCAGCCATAGTATAAGGGTTTTTCACCTAGGCGATCGCGTCCTAAATGTAAAACTCGCTCACTCACATCCCATAAAGCAAAGGCAAACATGCCATTGAATAGCTTAACCGCCTGCTTCACGCCCCACTGGCTAAAGCTTGCTAGCATCACCTCAGTATCGGAATGACCTCGAAAACGGTGACCTAAATTTTCTAGTTGACTTCGTAATTCTAAAAAGTTATAAATTTCACCGTTAAACACGACGACATAACGACCATCAGCAGAAATCATAGGCTGATGTCCTTCTGGGGAGATATCAATAATAGCAAGTCGTCTATGTCCCAAAGCAATACCAGCCTCAGTATCTATCCATATACCGCTATCATCTGGGCCACGAGCATGTAAAGCAAAAGACATTTGTTCTACGACAGACCCAATTCTCTCTGTAGCAATTTGCCTACGAATATCAAAAAAACCAGTAATTCCACACATTATATTGCTTTACCCTGCAAAATATATTGTTCTGTTTTTTCTCTTACATAGCGGTAGAAGACAATCCTGCGATCGCGAAGAATTTTTTGTCTGTAATCTTTTGCTTTTTCCAAGTTACGGGCAGACATTTGAGCCATCCGCTCTGGGTTATTTACCACCTCACGAATCTTGTTTGCTAAAGCAACTACATCACCAGGCGGTACCATATCTTCAGGAGGTAGTAGTTCAGGAATTCCACCGACAGTAGAGCCAATGCATGGCAGTCCTCTGGCCATTGCCTCAATCATCGCCCTAGGCAAGCCTTCTTGGTAAGACGGTAGGATAAACAAATCAGCTTGATCCAACTGAGTACGCACGGCATCACCAGCAGGCAATTGACCCAGAAAATTAACCCGTGTTCCTAAACCTATATTTTTAGTTAGCCTCTCCAATTCTGGTCGATGCTTGCCATCTCCAATCAAGATTAACTCAAGATCTAATCCTTCTTTGACACAAGCAGCGACAGCTTTGATCAATATATCTGGAGCTTTATATAGTTGAGCTAGTGTACCTACGGTAATCAAAGTCAACCTGCTCATCTCCTGTTGAGGTGAACGAGCAAAAGATACAAAAGCTGTATCAAGCAATTCAACACTTGAATAGTGAGTTGAAAAAGCTTCTTTTGCTGGGGGATACCGGTGCTGAAGGGCGTATTGAGTTACATAAGCAGCTGCACAAGCCTTCACACACTGATTCTGCAATTGGCGGGGAGATAGCCAACGAAAAAATGGGCGTAAAGGATGTTTGACAGAACCTGGTGCAAAAGCATCATAGGGATCGGCTACAACTTCTACACCATAGGGATGACCACTTCTGTGTAAGAAGGGTTGAATTAAAGCCGCGATCGGTGAACCCACACGTAGAATCACGGCATCTTCTGCACCAACTGCATTTTTGGCAACACGTTTGACCTGGTGAAACCTCTGCAAATATTGCCAGGGTCCAATATAGTATGGCACAGATGCAAACGAAACTCCCTCGCCGTCCGCACGTTTAAAGTCGGATGGTACGGAAGAAACTTCTCGTAGACGTGCTATCACACGCACGTGTTCAAAAACGTCTAGATACCGTTTCCAGAAGGAATATGGACAGGTGGTATATGTCCACACTTTACCATCCGGTGTGCGGTCAAAACGGTGTTCAATAGTAATTACAACTTTCATTTAAAATAGTTGTTTAATTTTTGACAAAAGCCTGTACAGGTTTACTTACCTTCAAAGCAGTTACCTACCTCTACTTTGTAAGTTGAGACATCAAACCGGATTGGTATAGTAGGAGGAGATGATTAATACCACAAATTGCTTATTCATTCTTAGTCGCAATCAGAAGAATCTCGTCTGCTGGAATGAGTTTTCTGATTACCCACAGTCCTAAATGGTAGGTGGAGAGTCCGTATTTAGCAAGAAAAGCCAACCGTTGTTCATATCCAAATGGATGTACTTTTGCGGAGTTTACACTAAAACCAATTGAGGAAACCAGGTTACCAAGAGTTAGTGCATTCCAAGAAAATAAATGTTGATTCAAATCACCAGTATAGAAATGTCGATAACGACGATCAATTTCAAAAGGCACACAGAGAATCAATTTTCCTCCAGGTTGGAGAAGCTGCCAAATCTCTTCCAAACAATCATAAGGGTCAGGAACATGTTCTAGCACATGATGACACAGCACTACTGAAAACTGCTGTCCAGTTAATGATGTATTATCATTAATAAACTCTATGCCAGCAGAAGTGCATATTTCACGTCCAGCAATACTCACATCATATCCTACCCGACGTTGACACTGGAGGTACAGCAAATTTAATCCTGTACCAACTCCAAATTCCAGAACTGTATCATCAGCCTTGAACAATGGTTGTAACTTACGTGTACGCTCTCTTGCCACGACTTCTTGTACGTATGGATCACGAGAATGTCTTGCAGCATGATAATTTGTACCACGCTCACCAATATAGTATTGACGTATATTTTCTTTTTGATTTGTTTGCATTGTGTTTACCTCTTGACTAAGATTTCATTACTAGTTAGCTTTTTTAATTTAATTATTAAAATCTCCACTAAACAGAATACAAGTTGTTATTACAATAAAATTACATTTTTAAAATCATTTTTTGATTTCCTACTTTTTCAGATCGTTAGAAATTTGTGGTGACACATTTTTTTGAGAACTAAACAAAATAACTAGAGTAGGAAGACCACTATTTTTCATCAAAAAAAAGATATCGAGATAAAGGTCACTGACGAGAACTACAAAACATAAATTGACCAACATAGGTAACAGAATTAAGCGACTATCTAAAAATTTCCAAGTAAACAAACAGCGATGAACCCAGCCGACCAGAATCCCTAGCGGGATGAATGCTAAAGGCACAACAAAAGGTCCAAAGTTAAGCATAAGTTCGCCTGTCATACCATGTACTTTTGAAGACACCCATTCTCCGGTATTGAAAGAACCTCTCCCAAATAAAAGTTCTGTACTTTCCTTAGAAGTTTGAGGCGGCTTCTGTGGCAAAATTCCTCCAGGTAATAAGGTAGCTATTGCTGCTGTATAAGTTCTGCCCCACGCATATTCGTAGTCAGTATTAGAAAGCATAAGTTTGTACAGCATATAAGCTTGAACATCACTGCGTCCAAGGTCTGCTAGAATTAAGTTTTGCCACGTTCGCCCCGACTTATCTTCCAACTCAGTGCGAGATTGCTGAGTGTCTAAAGCAGTCTTGAGTCCATCCACACCTCCGGATTTATAGAAACCATATAAGTACATAAAGAAGAGAAGAAAAACTAATCCAATAGCAATTTCTTTTTTAGTAATTGGACGAATCATGAAATGAATCATACCTGTTACCCAAAACAAAGCCCAGATTGTGTTAGAACGGCTCCCCCGAAGACCACCAAAAAATATCTGCAGTACTAGAAATAGCAGCAAAACTACGATCAATACTGGCCAAGTTTGCAGCCGTTTATTTCCTCGCGCATAGACAGTGAATGCCATCATTGCCAGAATTGGGAAACTTTCTGAAAAAAGAAATACAACTCCCATACCCTCAAATTTAGTTAATTCCTCCACATCAGTGGCTGAGGCAATATAGCTCATGATTCCGCCAAACTCTTGATAGACTTTGAGTTGAAGTACAGCAGAAAGCATCATAGCAAAGCTGACAATCCAGCGAAATCGCTTTGGTTCGATAAGCCATAAGTTCTGCCCCGACTGATTATTTGGCTTTTTTACCAGTAAATTTCTACAAAAGCGATATACAAAAAGACCCAATAAATTTAGAATTGCCATACCACCTAACCAGGGTCGCCAGTCTGGAGGATACTGATACCAAGGCTCTAACCAACTGTCCCAACTAACATGAAATATGGGTGCTAAGAAGAAGAAATGGAAACCTAGTATACCTATAATTCCAACTGGATCAAAAATATTTAGGCGACCGCGAAACCAGTTAACAGTATCGATACCAATCACAATCCCACTTAATGTGATGGGAATCAGAAACCAATGCTCGAACTGATTTGAGGTTTGAAGACACCACAATACTATTAGGCAGCATACAAAAACGGAGATAATGGCACTATCTAAATAAATTTTGGAGTAAACGTTTTTCTGAATCATCGGAAGACTTCTTTTTGGCGAACTGGGCTTGATAAAGCTTCTCCAACTGCTTCACCGAAGTTTCAATATTGAAAGGGCTAGCTTCTACAAGTTTAAAAGCGTCAGTTTGAAAATTTTTAGGTTTTCGATTCTGCCAAGCTAAAAGCTCATTCGCCCATTCTGAAATTGGCTGTGATAGAGATAGTCGCTTCAAAAGCGGCTTGACCACATCTGCTTCTTTTGGAACTACATCAGAAAAGATACAGGATAACCCTGCTGCTTGGGCTTCAATTAAGACCAAGCCCAATCCTTCACAGAGGGAGGGAAAGAGGAATAGATCCATCGCACCCCGCATAAGTCTGGGAACATCAGAGCGACTACCTGCAAAGATAACCCTATCGGAAATACCGATTTCCCAGGCTTGTTGTTTTATTTTTGGTTGGAGAACGCCCTCACCGACCAACAAAAGGTACGCTGACGGTACGAGTCTTGCAACCTCAGCAAAAATTTTTAGGAGAAATTGATGGTTCTTTTGTGGATCAAAGCGGCCAACATGACCAATCACAAAGGCATCTACAGGAAGGTTAAATTCAGAACGAACTTTAATTGCATCAATAGGCTCCTGGAAAGGAGTAAGATTAATGCCATAGTAAAGAACTTGCCATCGGGGATCGGTTTTCCAGTTGACACCAAATAAATCTGCGTTCGCAACTTGGCTACATCCTAAACCAAGGATAGCATAACGAGCAATCAAAGATTTCATTAAAGTTAGATATAAGTGGCGATACCACTCTCTGTCTGCTTCCAACGCTGAGCTATCTAGATGGCTGTGGGCAATGCGGATTGGGACACCTGCTTGTTGGGCAAGATGTAGGACATAACCATTGAAATGATGAACATGGCTGTGGACAATGTGGTAAGGGCCATATTCACGCAAAATCTGCCGGAAATTAAGAGCATACAACCAAGGTTGTGATGGCTTTAAGCATGGGATAATTTGACTGCCTAGAGAGAGAATTTCTTCATCGTAAGCACAAGCTACAGTAGTATGAACCACGAAATCCATTTGAAAGCGATCGCGGTCAATATGGCGCAGGATGTGCATTAACCAGGTTTCGATCCCACCCCGATTCATCCCGCCAACAACATGGAGGATACGCAGGTGTTCCTGATTTTTCAATGGCGTGTTTCTATTTTCCTTTATATACCTATTAAGTTGCTGAAGCATGTTATCTATCTCACCCACTAAAAAATTCACTACTTACAAATTTCATAACTGTCCAATGTTGACCACTGCATGGAAGTTGGGTCCAAGCATATATTGAGTGCTGTTAGGCAGATTATCTAAACTTATAAAAACTGTCTTTAGTCCTTTATTTTTGTGATTTTGTATAGGTTGAATTGAGATTTTTGTAGAAGCCGCACCAGCAGGAATTGTCACAGAATTAGAAATTTTTTTATAATCACTTCCACTTACAGCAGTTCCCTTAATACTGTAATTTATCTTTAAAGCTTTATTCTTGTCACCTGTACGAGTTACGAGAAATTCACCAATATCCCCTATTTTAGATACATACATCTTGTTTGCTGTAATATTCACAGTTGTGGGATTACTTTTGGTAAAGTTTAATTTTACATAGGGTTTACTATCTTTGTAACTGGGCATTAAATTGAAGAAGCCGTCCTTAGGTGTAGTCACTAGCTTTCCTTGAAGAAAGAAATTATCAAAAGTGATGTTGCTGATATCTCGTTGTGAATCATAGCCTTGAAAAATAGACTCTTTTTTACCTTTATTGTCTACCATCAGGTTTTGAAGATATACATTTGTGATCCGACCCAAGTTGTTAGGAGATGATGTAGGTTCCCATTGGGGGCTTACTAACTTTATCTGGAAGTGAAATAAAGCAGCAGAATCATCAGGACTGGTGGGTTGACGAAGAATGTCCTCTACACGTATGTTTTTAAAGTAAATATTATCATAGGTAGCTCTTGTCACTGCCCAAAAGTTTGCGATACTATTCGTGTAAACCAGATCTACATTTTCAAAATTAATATTTCTGACAAAGTCCTGATTAGTACTTGCACCAATTGTAAAACCGCTACTACCGCTACTATCAGAATAAAAGACGGAGTTTCTAACATTAATATTTTCATTATTTTGTATAATACCCTTCTTGTCGCCACCCTGAGACGTAGCATCATCCGTACTCTTGTAAAGAACATTATCAACAGTAATGTTTCTTGAAGACCAGAAATCAAAACCATCCGCATTGAACCAAGTTGGTTTCGGATCTGTTAAAATTTTGACGTTATATACAATAATATTTTCTGAATATTGGATCCAAACATTGTTAATAAGTGAATCCAGAATAATGATGTCTTGTAAAAGTACATTATTAGTATTTAACATTTTGATCAAGCTGTACCATCCTCCTCTTGGTCGCCAATAGGACCCATTGCCTTTGAGGACTCCACGTCCCATGATTTTCACATTACTGACGTTCTCGAGTTGTAGAACTCCTTGACCATAGGAAGGATTTATCTCTTTAGTGGCTTCTAGTACAGATCCTTCTGCTAGATATAGAGTCATGTTACTTTTCAAGTTTAGTTGCTTAGTTTTATAAACTCCTGGTGGAATATAAAGCACTCCTTTACGAGCAGAAACTTCGTTGATGGCTTGTTGAATCTTGTCAGTAACATCGTTTGTACCAGTGCTATCTACACCGTATTTCAGGAGGTTGGTGACGTTATCATCACTTAATTTCGGCGAGTTGTCTTCCAAAGGGTCTGCCAGAATATATAACTGTTCATCCAGTTCATTGACTTTATGAAGAATAAGTTTTCTAGGGACATTTAGGGAGAAGGAAATTATTTTGCCGTTTTTGCGAGATGGAATGTTGATGCTTTTAGGACTCAGAGTGTATGATTTTATCCGGTCTTTATAGCTAACTTCCAGTTCAGCAATGCCAGCAAAGGCAAAATGAACGTAATTGATGGAGTTGTATTTATGCACAAATACAGGCTTACCGTTAACAGTAACAGCATAAGTGCTACTTTTTTGAGCAGTCTTAGGTGTAGGGAACACTTCTAAAACTCTATCTTGGCTGACTACAAACGAAGCTTTAACAACCAGTGTCAGTGTTAGGACTAAGAATATTAGCAGAAACAAAACGAACTTAGTTTTAGCTAATCTACGACTGTGATTGTGTTTTCCGATATTTTTAAAGTTGATATGGCGCATAAATAATTACTTTTATAATATTAGGGCTTTCCTGTTAAACAAAGCTCTTTTTTTTACATTTTTGGTAGTTGATTGTAATTTCAATTCACATAAAATTTTGATTTTTTTTCATAATGATGACTGCTTAGTTGTTGATATTTTGAGCTTGTGTATTGCATGTACAACAACTCCTACACTAATTACAGCCTGGACAAATGTGCCTATTAACAGTGCAATTACCACTCCTAAGAGTCCCATGCTAGGAATTAACCAGAAACAAGCTATAGCCGATATACTTGTAACTATTGTAAACAAAGGCATTTGGATAAAGAAGTATCTAGCCGATGTCATTCCATACCCTAGGAAAGAAGACACATAACTAATTACCGCTACTATCATCAACCAGACAAATAAATCTGCCCGTTGAGCATACTCAGGTCTATACAAAAGAGTCAAAATCTGTGGTCCAGCAACGACAGATACCAAAACACCAATCCCACCTAATAAAGCACCAATTCCTACTAGCTTAAGCAGGAGAATACGGAAGGCGATATTGTTTCCCGTTGCATAATATTTAGCTAGCCTATGACTAGCTGACTGTCCTAGCGCATCGACTACTATATTTCCTGCCACTATCAAGTAGGCTAAAGCCGCAAAAATACCCAATTCTCGCTCGCCCAAATACCGCTCAATAAAATAACGAGGGATGTTAGTATTAAGTGAGATTAGCATCATCACAAATCCCAGAGGCAAAGAGAGCCATAGAAGGTTGACTAGCTTTTTCGGCTGCCAACGAGGTTGCAGTTTTGCTACCTGGTTTAGCATTAATGCACCACTGTGAAAGTCGTAACCAACCAAAACTATAGCCCATGCAACAGCTAACCCCACTACACCCCAAATGACACTACCTGATAGGTAAATTCCTAAACCTAATAGCAACAATGATAGAGGACCTTTAATCATCAACGATATAGCAATGCGATCCATCTGTTCGTTTTGCTGGATTAGCCCATAAAATACATCACTAATAGACTCAAATGCCTTTGCTAAACCCATCACCAAAATAACTAGCGAAGTCTCCCATCCATATCCAGAGATCGCAATAATTGCTGCAATGATCAACATTGCTAATCCTGTTCCGCACAGCCTCAACCCAAGATAATCGCTAAAAAGATACTGTCGTTTAGTGTCTGTTGCTTGGACAGTTCGTAATTGCAAATTAGTAAACATAATTATGGGTGCTGTGACAGCCAGCCCCAAAGTGAACTTCCCAACCATTTCAGGACTGCCGAGTTTCGCTAGCACCATCAGCATCCCCCATTGGCATCCTGCATAGACAGCATTACCAATAAAAGTCCAAAAAAAATTGTGACGTAGTGTTAGTGGTTTAGTAGGGGGCATTGGTTAAAATTTCCTATTTTTAGCAAACACCTTTGTACAAATTCACCAATTTTTTATCTGAAAGAATTTGATCGCTTTTCTTGCCAATGAAGTAATATGCTGACGCAGCATCAAGAGTACCTGGGCGATTAATCAATAAGTAATCAAGATACTTTAAAGGAAATACTGTTAGCCTGACAAATAATCCAATCAGCTTTCTCAAAAATTTTGATGTCGTAAAACTCAACAGCAAATAGTTATAAGCCCAGGCCAATGCCATTCCTGGCCCACATGTTGCGCCACTATCAATTTCCTCAAATTTTCTAAATAGACGCCGATGACCCAAGTGAGTAAATCGAGTAAAGTCATAGCATCCTGCGTGAACTTGCTGCATAAATGGCGTTTCTGCATAGACTAGGCCATCATCTTTTAGTACTCTATAAATTTCCTCTACACACCGCGACGGTTCGATGACATGTTCAAGTACCGCTTGTATAATCACACCATCAAATGAATTGTCAGCAAAAGGTAGGCTATGGCCATCACATATTAAGGTTGTACGAGGACCAAAAGAAACATCAGTTTCCACTAATTCAATATCAGGATCTTTGACAATAACTTCTGTTCCTTTACCCAATATACTCCCACCAACAACTAGGACTTTTGGGTTTGTTGAGCGTGCAAGTAAGAGCTTTATTAACCGATGATAATTTTCTGTAGTTTTGATATTGATACTAATGCTTGGAATTAAACGGTTAAGAAATTCTATGAATTTATTTTTACGAGATAAATTAAAGGTAGTATTGCGATGATATAGAAAATCCTTAACAGAAAATATACTTGAATTTTCATCAATTAATATTGGTATACCATTGTTGATAGGAAAAATAGCTTTGCATTCTGTACAATTGCAGTCCTCTCTACCCAAATCTAGATGATTATGACAGATGGGACAAACTAGGATTTCTTGAACTCTTTTAGATAGTTTAATTTGAGGTTTACTAGATTGATTGATTTGAACTTGCATAAATATCTCCTTTTCTAAGACAAATGTTATAGATCCGATATTTTCAGCTTAGTATTGTCTTCAAGTCCATTAGTTTGTTTACACAATTCTCGGTTCTATTTTGGCTAATACATTTACATTTTGTTTTTCCACAAAAATCATTTTTTGATTAGCCTTTTCTGTTGAATTATTTGGCAAGTATTTTGGGCTATAGCCAGGCACTAATTGTTCTAAGATAAATAGGATAGTATTCACATCATTTTTACCTGCTGCATGGCACAATGTTTCTACAAAGATATCTAAATTTTGAGGAACAATCTGACTAGCATTTTTCACTAAAAATAGCTTTTCGTGTTCTGTGGTTTCGTATTCTTCTCCAGCAATAAATAGCTCCTCAAATAACTTTTCCCCCGGTCGTAACCCTGTGTACACAATTTCAATGTCTTTGTTTACTTCGTATCCCGAAAGGCGAATAAGTTCCTTTGCTAAGTCAGCAATTTTGACCGGTTCGCCCATATTCAGCATTAACACTTCACCACCACGACTCAGTACTGAGGCTTGTAAAACTAGTTGAACTGCTTCTGGAATGGTCATGAAATAACGACAAATATCGGGATGAGTAACTGTTACTGGACCTCCTACTGCAATTTGTTTTTTGAAGGTAGGAACCACACTACCCCGACTTCCTAAAACGTTACCAAAACGTACAGCGACGTAAGGCTTACCATTTTGTCTTGCAGCTTGTAACACCAACATTTCAGCAACTCTCTTACTAGCTCCCATGACATTGGTAGGATTAACGGCTTTATCTGTGGAGATCATCACGAAATTGTTCACACCATATTCCTGTGCCAAGTCGAGCAAATTTTTTGTTCCTATTACATTGTTGGTGATTGCTTCTGGTGGATTTAATTCCATGAGAGGGACATGTTTATGAGCCGCCGCATGAAAAATCACATCTGGTTGGAATCGCTCGAAAGCGTATTTTAGTCGATGCAGAAAACGAATATCAGCAATAAAGGTAAAAATCTGAGGGATCTGATCTTGTATTTTGTCATCATTTTTGATGATATGGGCTAGTTGTTCTAGTTCTTGTTGGATATTAAATACAGAGTTTTCTCCGTGTCCTATCAATATAATTTGAGCAGGACAACATTTAAAAATTTGGCGGCAAAGTTCACTACCGATTGAGCCGCCAGCACCTGTGATTAATACTTTCTTCCCTTTGAGAAATCGAAAAACTCGTTCAATATCTGTTTGTACTGGTTCCCGTCTGAGCAAATCTTCAATCCGTACATCCCGAATACTATCTACCCGCACACGACAGTTGAGGATTTCATGTATTCCTGGTAAAGTACTTGTTTGAATTCCTGTTGCTTTGCAAATATCTACAATTTCCCGAATCACTTGTCCTGAAACTGTTGGCATTGCAATAATCACTTTATGAACGTGTAGAGATTTGACAACTTCAGGAATTTTGGAGCGATCGCCAACTACAAGAATTCCGCGAATACGTAAGTTTAATTTATTGGGATTATCGTCAATAAACCCAACCGGCTCAAGACCAATTTGAGGATTTCTCTGGATTTCTTGAACTAGTGAAACCCCTGCACTACCAGCACCGACTATCAATACCCGCTCTCTTGGGTGAAATAATCCGGGTTTATGAGTAACTCTTTCTATAGCACCAATACTGAAACGTAATCCCACAATGAAAATACAAGAAATCAATCCGTCAAGAAACGGCAACGATTGTGGTAGCTGATTTCTAGTTAGAGGAGATATGTAATAGAAAGTATCAAATAATAGACTTTCTATGATTACCCCAGCTATCGTGGCCATAGCTATAAATACTAGATCGTCAATATCAGCGTAGCGCCAATAATGTCTATAAAAACCGAAACCCCAAAATACAGTTAATTTGACTGTTAAGAACAGTAGAATCACGAGGATTAACTCTGGTTTGTACGCTTCTAGGGTAAGGTTACCATCTAAATAAACATTCAGAGCTAATAATGGTGCTATTGAGAAAAAAATGGTATCAAATATAAAGAAATGCCGATTTCTCAAATGCAGAAATTTACCCAATAGGGGGTTCAAAAATTTTCCGGTGAGCCAGTCAGAAACAAACGATAAGAAATTCATAACTGGGCATTACGTAAATAATGGTGTAAATTGGACCTAAATCTATCTTCATTAAGCAGAGTTGCTTTGTTTATAGTAATATCGCTGTTCAATCTGCATTACAAGTCACCTGTTCTGTCTCGATCATCTTAAGTAGTTAATTTGAGCTAGTCTGGTGATGTAACTTCATTTATGTGACTTTAATGGAAGTATCGCCTGAACTATTATGTTGTCAGTATAGGATATGTAGCGGTCCTAATTGTTTTTAACCGGAAAAACTCGGTTTCTTCAAGAAACCGAGTTTCTGGCGATTTGTATATAGACTACTTAAATAAATAGGATTGGTATAGATAGTTGTTCTTGGAGAAGAACTCCTGTGGTCTAAAACATAGTTAAGAAATGTAAACTCTATGGTCCTACCACAAAATTTGATAGCGGTCGTCCCTCGTCCTTCCCGTACTTGTGTTATTGATCCAACCCTTGTACTTTCTCGATATGGTGTCCCTCTAATTAAGCGATTAGGACAGGTGATGGAATTGTGGATGGTGCGCGAACTCAGGCACATCCTTGAGAACTCAGCCTTTTACCTACAACAACCTGAAGTGATCACACCCAGAGGCTTAACTCCAGAAAAAACACCTGAGCAACAACGTCACGCACTGGAAGAGACACTCTGGTCATTGAAAGAATGGGAGAAGTTTCGTCTACAAAGAGATATGGCGGGGCTAAATCTCTTTTGGCTCGGAGATACTCCCGAAGAATCCTTGTTACCGAAACATAGAAACCTAGATATATTCTGGCACTGGGAAGCGATCGCTAACACCCTGAACGATCAACTGAATTTGCTTCAAACTACAGATTATCTCTTACCTCTAGCTTTTCGAGATACGGCAGCTTTAGCAGCAAGTTTGGAGTCTGCCTTCATTCTAACTCACCAACCCCACGCAGATTTTGAGCGTAACCTTCCTCCAGAAATTTGTCAAACATTAGAAAGTTGGGGTATTTCCTGCCAATTCCTTACCTCTGAAAATTCCGTCGTTGCTTTGGAACGAGACTACCTACATCAATTGTTGATAGATACAGACACTGCTAAATTTTTATGGGCAGGAGCTCATCTTGCCGTTGTGCATCTCATCTTCCCTCTCAGGGCTGAAATTCATCAGCAATCACAACAACTTCTGACGAACCGACTCTCTCCTAACGAATCAGTTCATGCTCCAGAATCTTACGATAACTCCTGGATAAATACTAAAGGGTTTTGGTACTTAATATAATTTAACCAAATAATTTTACCAAAACTTAAAAATCTTGACGAATAAAGCACTCAAGGTTCAATTAAAATCTAGTTGTAAAAATGATCATAATTGATGTTTTTTTAAACTATTAAATAAAATAATTTACATTTTTATGCATTTTTACTGTATATAGGAGAGTAGAAAAAAGCTAGCGTCTAAAATAGATAAAGAATAAGTACAAAGCTTGTAGAATAAAAGCAAGTACCTTTTTGTACTAGTAATGATTACAATGTTGTCTGTTTTCTGATCAAGGTAGAGATAAATTAAATTTCTCGAAAACCTTGTAACAATAAGTTAAGTAACTTTGCCAATAAATTGGATAAAGCAACCCTATTATCGGTAAAATTACAGGCCGATTATTCTTACAAGCTACCTTCGTAAAAAAAACTCAACCTCTTTTAATAGTCCATTTCCCAGGGGAGCATCATGCAGACGAACATCAGATCGGTTTCTTCAGATACCAAACAGCTGAACCAAACTTCTGACTTTAGCCCTGTTAGCGAGTTTTTTATCAACAACTCCCATTTTTTAATCATTTCTGTTTCTGAATCTACAGATAAGAATAACCAATTTGTCTCTGCTACATCTAATCCAGACAAATCTTTATCCATTATAGGATATTTTGAATTCAATGGAAATCCTTACGCGGTTGCAGTTATCCAGACTCCCAATCCTTCAGAAGTTATAGATTCCACACTCACTAGTCGTTTAACAGGTCGAGAACTACAAATTGCTGCACTAGTTGCATTAGGTTGGTCAAATAAGCAAGTTGCAAAGCAACTCCACATTAGTGAATGGACGGTCTCTGCTCATCTGCGTCGTATCTTTATTAAACTTGATGTAGATAGCCGTGCAGCGATGGTTTATCAATGTGCATCTTTGATTAATCGATTGCACCAGTTAGGAGTCTCACCGACATCGCTCATGCAGGTAAATAGTTGAAAGCTTCAAATCGCGGTGAAACACAAAGCTCTTTTATGTTTTGGTAATTAATACTGTAACTAGATAATCTGGATTTATCCTATCCAACCTCACATTTTCCTCACAATTAATCGGTATTATCTAACTCAGTTGAAAACCGATTGTAATTTGTACATGTGATGCAAATACCTCATTGTCGTGTCGTAAAACTTGCGCGGATACTGATACGACTACTGTCAAGGAGTCGCTATCTTGTGGAAAGCGCCCTTCTTTGTAGTCTATAAGTTACCCAGTAAGCACAGTTATGACCGTAAAGCTTTATAACATTGCAACACTGGAGTTACCAGACTGGTGCAGAAGATCCCCTTCTTCCAGAACTGGGTATCCAATGTGCTGCTTCCTGTACAGGTTGGCACAAACTAAGTTAGCATCTACAATAAGTACAAAGCTTGCAGCATAAGAGTTTTATCTTGATGACTGCTTTTTTGTGCTAGTGATGATTACAATCTTATCGGTTTTGTAATCGAACTAAACATAGATTTCTTGAAAATGTTGTAACAATAATTCGAGTAACTTTACCATTTAATTAGATAAAGTAACCTTAGTTAAGCATCAATTTTTCTTAAAAGCTACTTGTGTTGAAAAAGCTCAATCTTTTTGAGCAATTATTTCCCAGGGGATCATCATGCAAACAAGCATCAGATCAGTTTCATCAGATACCAAAGAACCAAACCAAACTTCTGACTTTAGTACTGTTAGCGAGTTTTATATCGATAACTCTCGTTTTTTAATCATTCCGCTTTCTGAATATACAGATAAGAATAACAAATCTATCTCCGCTACATCTAATTCTAAAAAATCCTTACCAGTTTTAGGATCTTTTGAATTCAAGGGGCATCCTTACGCAGTTATCCATACGCCCAATCCTTCAGAAGTTATAGATTCTACACTCACTAGTCGTTTAACAGGTCGAGAACTACAAGTTGCTG
This sequence comes from Aetokthonos hydrillicola CCALA 1050, assembly GCF_017591665.1. Taxonomy (GTDB): domain Bacteria; phylum Cyanobacteriota; class Cyanobacteriia; order Cyanobacteriales; family Nostocaceae; genus Aetokthonos; species Aetokthonos hydrillicola. Next base: position 47,059 of record NZ_JAAKGC010000026.1, read on the forward strand.
CATTAGTTGCATTAGGTTGGTCAAATAAGCAAGTTGCAAAGCAACTCCATATTAGTGAATCAACCGTTTCTGCTCATCTACGTCGCATCTTTATTAAACTTGATGTAGATAGTCGTGCAGCGATGGTTTATCAATGTGCACCTCTGATTCATCGATTAAGTAAGTCCGCACAATAAAACCAACTATATTCTGAGTTTTGTAAAAACTTTAGCAAGATTCATCTTGTTCATAAGTTCTTTAGTTTTGTAACGTTCACTTACTTAACACGAATGGGGCTGTTCTGAATTCAGAATAGTCCCATTTTAGCTTGATTCAAGGCTTCAAGCCTCTTCTGACAAGCAAGAATAATTATACACGGCTACCACTCAATTGAGTCATTAAGCGGAAAGCCCAAACACTCAACAACACACCGATTACAAGTCCTAACCAAGATCCCCACAACGGAACACTAACAGCGCCAATTTGAAGTGTCCAATGATTAACGAGTCTCGCAATATGCAGTATAGCCACTGATGCAAAAACAGTCGCCGAGATCAGAATGTATGCTTTTTCATTCATTTTCCAATTCTCCCTTGTTTCATCGTTGATAAGGAAGACTACCTTGCTGGTTCTAATGTCATATTAGGATAACAATTTGAGGAACTTGTGAGGAAAAGCTGTTATCAAAATGTAAATAAATATTTCAATTCGCTTGCCAACGATCAAGCACATCTTTAATTAAGACTTCCTGTATCCAAATTAAACCTACAATCACTAGTGGAATTGCTAGAAACAAACCTAAGAAACCAAAAAATATCGCGAAAATGACTTGAGATATCAGCGTAACAACTGGCAATAGAGATAGCTGCTTTGACATAACAAAAGGTACTAGCAAGTATTGTTCAAGTTGCTGGATAACAATATATGCAATCAAAACTGCTCCAGCTTTCCAAGGGTTATCGAGGAGCGCGATCGCCATTGGTGGAATAACACTTAAAGTTGGTCCCACATTAGGAATTGCTTCTAACAATCCTGCCAGTAGCGCATTTGCGAATACCAGCGGTACTCCTAAAATCCATAAAGCAATCCCACTCACAACTCCAATAACCAGCATATTGATTAAAATGCCAGTGATCCAGCTAACCAGTGCCACTTCGCATCGACAAAGGATTTCATCAACCCGCCTGCGATAAAAACCAGGAAATAGTTGGATAAATCCCTGGCGGTAAGGCAAAGGATTAATCAAAAACATAACTGTTAAAACTAATACAAGCAGTAGATTTAAAGTAACCGCTAGAATATTGGAAAAAAAAGCAAAAAATCTGCTTGCCAGCTGGACAGTAGATGGTTGAAGTTGTTCGAGTAAATTCTCTAAGCCCGGAATGTACTTCGATGACCATGGCATTCGAGTTTGGAGATATTGAAACCATACCTGTAACTTATCCAATCCTTTGGGTATGAGTTGAATAATTTGTTGAAATTGATCTACAAAAGGTGGTATAATTACCCCGATAAAAATAACGATAAAAACTGCAAGGCATCCTAGAGAGAAAGCTATACCGATACCTCGTTTAACTCCAGACCGCTCAAGACGTCGAACGAAACTGTTTAACGCTGTTGCAAACACCACTGCCATAAATACCAATAACAGCACTTGGTGTATTTGCCAAAGAATGTAGAGTGAAATTGCTAAAGCAAAATAGCCAATCCATTTTCCATTTCTCACAAACCCCACTCCTTTCGGTGTCTCCTCCCAGCTAGGATAACATTTAAAACAAATAGACATTACATAAAAAAGAGAGCCTAGCCCCCAAATTGAAGGGCTAAGGCAAATCAAATCTTACTCAAGTGTAGATGAGAATATTGATTAACTGATTGAAATAGATCCACCACTAGAAAGGACAAGAGGGAAATTATGAGTGTTAGGAGCATGCATTGCTTGAATTCCAAGGCTGGCTCGATTCAGCAAATCTGCCATTGTGCTAATCACTGCACCTTGGCTATCTAAGATGGAATGGTGAAAGTTAAACCCATTCAAATTAAATGCCATTACACCCACACCGAGCGCCGCGAACCAAATACCTATGGTTGGCAAGGCGACTAAAAGTAAATGGAAAGTGCGATGGTTCTGGCTAGCGAAAGTAGGAATTAGCAAACGTCCTAAGAAACCATAGTGTCCTGCCAAGAAGTTGTATGTCACATCAGGTTGACCAAACTTATACTTAGCGTTAATTAATTCATCATCACCGGGTTTCCGAATGAATGTTGAGGTGACTAGAGATCCATGTAAGACACTCAAGAGTGCGCCGCCAAATACTCCAGCAACCCCTAACATGTGAAATGGATGCATTAAGACATTGTGATCTGCCTGAAATGCCATCATAAAATGGAAAGTACCTGCAATTCCCAAAGGAAGACCATCAGAAAAGCTACCTTGACCGATGGGGTAAATCAGCAAAACTGCGGTTGCAGCAGCAGCCGGTGCAGAAAAAGCAACAGCGATCCAAGGACGTAAACCCAAGCGATAGCTTAACTCCCAAAGTCGACCCAAATAGCACCAAATACCGATAAGAAAATGCAGCACAATTAACTGGTAAGGGCCACCATTATATAGCCATTCATCGATAGAAGCTGCCTCCCAAATTGGGTATAAGTGCAGACCGATCGCAGCTGAGGTTGGCACAACAGCAGCTGTAATCAAATTGTTGCCATCTAGAAGAGAACCCATTACTGGCTCTCGAATGCCATCCATGTCTACACTGGGAGCTGCGATAAAAGCCAGGATGAAACAAATGGTTGCAACTAGCAAGGTAGGAATCATCAGAACGCCAAACCAGCCTATATAAATGCGATTATCAGTGCTGGTAATCCACGCGCAAAAACTATCCCACATCTTGAAGAAATCAAATTCCTTCCGACGTTGAACGATGCTACTCATCGTAATATTCCTCCTATATGTTATCTCCTTTGATTATTTGGCACTCTTGTTTTATACAAAGTACGATGGAGAGAGAGCCAATCAATTAGAGACTGCTAATAAAGTATGTCAAGGCATACTTTAAAGTTAGGCTGAAAATTTGATGAATTTCTGAGGCATAATAAACTTTTAATGAAAGTCTTTATTTGAGAGTTTTGACAGAAATATTCAACAATTAGTAACGAATAAAGAGCTTTTATACGACTTTTTTAGACTGATTGTTTGAATAACAACAATATTATTTTTGATAATACTAATTATGCAAGACAATTTTAACTCTGTTCGCTTGCTAATTCATTTCATTGACTAGTACTGAAGAGTTAATAGAGAACAAAAAACAGGAACTTTCCTTAAATTAAAATTAAGAAATGTAAATTTTGTTTGTTACTACTTAAAAACGAAATTCTATCAAAAATTCTCACAAGTTCCTCATAGTTATCTTTTAACATTAAAATTAGAGATATGAAGAAGACAAGTTCTCTCATATCCCATCAAGGGAGGTGAGATTATGTCGATCAATAAAAAGCTTTTGACTTCTTGTATTGCTAGCATAGCAGTATTAGCTAGCATCTTAGGTACTGCCGGTCGAGTTCAAGGCGTGCAAAGCTTAGTGAACGTCAGCACAGATAGGGAAAACACTGTAGCGCAAATTAGTCGCGATTATCGTCCTTATCCTACGCCCAAATACTTGGCAGAATCATGGGAAAGGAGACGGTGGGCACGTTACAACAGATGTATTCACCGCGTTCACTTTCATCACCAATGGCGCTGCGATTATATTCTCCAAGAACGGAATCCTTTTATGAGGCACGACAGATATTATCAATAGCATCGGGAGTTCAAGCTTGATAGTATGGTGGAAAAGTTCTTTAATCTTTTGTGCAGGTTAGAAGCTGTCTATCTATGTCCCAGAAAAACGAAACGGCTGTTCTGGTTTTGGCTACACTCCTTACACTGGGATTAGTGGGAGCCGGTGCTTGGTGGTTGATGAAAAGCTCTGGCGTTGATTTGGGGCGTTTAACTAACAATCGATTATCGTCGCCAGAGCAGTCTAACCTCAAAAGCTTTTCACAGGTGCAGAATGTTCCCTCTGGGGTGTTTAATTATGGTGGCAGCACAACCTGGGTATCCATCCGCAAAGAAGTGGACCCGGTTATTGAGAGCGTATACCCTAACTTTCGTTTACGCTACACTGACCCTGATCGCGGTGCACCTAGTTCTGTGACAGGTGTCCGCATGTTATTAGATAATCAACTGTCATTTTCTCAAACCTCTGTGCCGATCGCAGATGACGCATATCAGCAGGCTCAAAAGCTTGGTTTTTCCCTTCAAGAAATACCAGTGGCAATTGATGGTGTTGCGATCGCTGTCAACCCAAGTTTAAATATAAAAGGTCTGACAGTAGAGCAATTCAACAGTATTTACGCAGGCAAGATTACCAACTGGAGTGCTGTCGGTGGCCCCAACCTAAAAATTATACCCTACGGTAAAAAAGATCGGGACACTAACCCTGCTGTAAAATTGATTCCAACAACAACCGAAGCGCTGCGGCTAGTGGCAGCGACTCCAGGAGGTATTTACTACACCTCAGCACCATTAGTCGTTTCCCAGTGTCACGTTAAACCGTTGCCACTAGGCCGAAACGTGAATGAATTTGTTCCTCCTTATAAACTGCCTTTTGTCCCACTTTCAGAGTGTCCACAAAAGCGGAACCAAGTCAACACCGAAGCTTTTTTAAGTGGTCAGTATCCCCTGAGCCGCCGGTTATCCGTGGTTGTAAAACAAAATAATCAAGTTGATCAACAAGCAGGCGTTGCCTATGCTCAATTACTGCTCACCGCTCAGGGTCAGGAATTAATTAAAAAGGCTGGCTTTGTGAGTCTCCGATGAAGTTTGCTAGTGCCGATCATCTTCGGTGGTCCCTCGTCAAAAAAGTCCAACAGCATGAGCTACAATTATTGAATTTACAGGCAGTAGATACTCCTATTGTTGAATTTTGAGCCAGTGGAACTGCAAGGGGTAATTGAGCAAGCGATCGCTACTGTGCGTCAATCCGGAGAAACTGAAGCAATCCGCCATCGAGGTGGCAATCCAGTCCAGGCATAGCTGAAATTAGCACCTCTCAAAATGGTATTAGTAAACTTTGCCCCTCGGATATCTGCGTGGCTAAAATTTGCCCCTGTAAGATCAAGACCAGAAAAAGAACATCCTTGCAAATTTTGGTAAGAAAAGTCTTGGCACATATTCTAGAGCGCCTCTGGCGGATTTCTATTAATACCAAGTTCTTTTGTACTACTTTTAAATTGTTTCCAAAGTGCCTTAATATTCCTGTAAGCTTCATCAGGGGAGATTTTACCAGAAGTTTCTAGCGCAGAAATATAGCTAACTTTTTGACTAAATTCTTGAAGATTGGCGTTAAATACCAGGTTCTGAGGCGTCAATTGACCATGGTATTGAGCACGAGGTAAGAAAAAACCGTCTCTATCTACGGGATTATCCTGTTCCAATTGTTTCCCATCCTCTTATTAATCTTTTGTTAACCATTAGTTAACCATAACTTAACTTAATGATTATACATATTATACTAAGATTTAGGGATTAACAGGAATCTTTATGGCTCTTCAGCGCTAACCAATACATCCTTGGCGATATTGTATAAAAATGTAAAGATTTCTTAAAATATAAGGCCATACTGTCGAAACAGTATGGCCTGTGGTTAATTATAGTGATTTTTAAATTAATCAGTTATGGATAGAACTACAACACCAATTTCCTCGATTCCGGACAACCCCCAGTTAAGATACAAAACTTGCCACTTTTTGTTTTATCCACCCGTACCAATTCTGTAACCCAACTCCCGTAAGAGCAGAAACCTGAAAAATCTTAATTTGAGGATTAACCTGCTGAGCATATTCTATGCAGCGTTGAACGTCAAATTGCACGTAAGGTAGCAAATCAATTTTGGTGAGCACCATAATCTCACTAGCACGGAACATATGGGGGTATTTGATTGGCTTATCATCTCCCTCTGTAACTGAGAGAATCACGACTTTTGCTTGTTCTCCCAAATCAAATAAAGCTGGACAAACCAAATTACCAACATTCTCAATCATTACCACCGAGTTTAGCGGGGGTTTGAGTTCTTGCAATCCCCGTTCTACCATTGCTGCATCGAGATGACATCCTGTCCCAGTGTTTATTTGCACAACTTTGCAGCCTGTTTCTTGAATTTTTTGTGCATCGTTACTAGTTTCTTGGTCGCCTTCAATAACACTAATAGATAATTGATGCTTTAAATCATTAATAGTTCTTGTTAAGAAAGTTGTTTTTCCTGATCCTGGAGAACTCATTAAATTTAAGGCGAGGATATTTCGACCTTTAAACCATCCACGATTTTGGGCTGCGATTAGGTTGTTTTTCGCTAAAATATCTTGCTCTAAAGATATAGTCGTGCTATGTATTTTTGCATGAACATGAGATGCTTCAGTTATAGAATCATGGCTATGGGAATGAGTAATTACAGTACCATCTGGTAACGCGTGAGTATGAGTGTGTTCGTGGTCATTAGTATGACCTTGAGTATTTATTGCTATGGCTTGATTAGTGTCAAGATTAGCAATTTTAGTTTCACCATTATCAGAACAACCGCAGGTTACACACATATTTCTTCTATTTCTATTTCTTTAATTTTAAGTTCTTGACCAGCTATTAAATCAAGTTGAGTGCTGCCGCAGTCACAAATACCAAAAGGCTGCTTTAAAGCAATTTTTTTACTGCATTTACGACATTGCCCTAAACCTGGAGTTTCTAGAATTTCTAGTGTTGCACCTTCTAAAACTGTGCCTTGAGCGCAAATATCAAAACAAAATCGTATCGCATCTGGCATAATTGCTGAAAGCTGACCAATTTCTAATAAGACTCGTTTGACTTTTACCCCTTTAGCATGTTCAGCGACGATCGCTACAATATTTTGAGTAATTCCTAGTTCGTGCATAAGCTAAGAAGATATTTAACAAATTCGTGGTAACTGTTCGCCAACAAGCATATCGAGGATGCGTTCAGCACCAAACGTTGTTTTTAATAAAACTACACCAGGAGGAGAGGAAAGTGCTTCGCCGATTATACAAGCATTTTTTCCAGATGGGTGAGATTTCATCGCTGATAAAACGGTTTCGGCATTTTCACGTCCAACTACCACAACTAGCTTGCCTTCGTTAGCCAAATATAATGGATCTAAACCAAGAATTTCGCAAACACCCTTGACTTGTTCCCGAATTGGTATAGACTGCTCATCAAGGCGAATCCCTACATTAGAACTAATGGCAAATTCATTTAATACTGTGGCTAAACCACCTCGTGTGGCATCTCGCATAGCGTGAATATCAGGACACACACTGAGGATAGTTTCCACTAGACTATTTAACGGCTGACAATCACTTTCTATATTAGTTTCTAATGCCAGTTCTCCACGGGCAATTAAAATAGCTGTGCCATGATTACCTATCTCGCCATTGAGAATGATGGCATCTCCAGGTTGAATATTCTGGGCAGAAATGTTAACTCCTGGTGGTATAACTCCTATACCAGTGGTATTAATAAATAATTTATCTGCTGCGCCTCGATGCACAACTTTTGTGTCACCCGTAATAATTTGGACACCTGCTTTTTTGGCTGCGGCTTGCATACTTTCAGCAACTTGTCGCAAAGTGTCTACAGCAAGCCCTTCTTCTAAAATTACGCTACAACTAAGGTAGAGAGGTTTAGCACCACTCACAGCTAAATCATTGACTGTTCCATTTACAGCTAATTCCCCTATATTACCACCCGGAAAAAATAAAGGGTCGACAACATAGGAGTCAGTAGTAAAAGCAAGTCTGTCTCCTTGTTGCATGAGACTTGCTAAATTAAAACTTGCTTGGTCTTCTAGTTGAGAGAGAATAGGATTATCAAAAGTATTGACAAAAATATCATCAATTAAATCGCGCATTGCTTTACCACCGCTACCATGCGCAAGAGTGATGTGAGTATCTTGCACTTTATTTCGTCGGTTGCGATTTTTTGAAAATAAAGGATGCTCTATTGGGTTATTATTGTGGACTGCCATTCCTGAATTCTGACTCCTAACCGATGCAAAAAAGGGATACAGAGCAAGTAAATTTATTTATGGAAGATGAAATACTACGCCCATATTTCAAGCCGCTGAGTTTATTTATGGGGTTGTTACTTTTGACTTTTGACTTTTGACTTTTGACTTGGAGCGACGCGACTGGCCGTATTTATAGTAAGCTGCACAAGCACCTTCAGAAGATACCATGCAAGCACCAATAGGTGTTTGTGGGGTGCAAGCTGTACCAAATACTTTACATTGCCAAGGTTTCATGACTCCTTTGAGGATTTCGCCACATTTACAAGCTTTATGGTCAGCAATTTTCTGATTAGGAATGGTAAATTTTAGTTCTGCATCAAATTGGGCATATTCTGGTCGAATTTTAAATCCTGATTCTGGTATATCACCTAAACCACGCCAAGCAAAGTTTTCTCGCACCGTAAAAACTTTGTTTATGGCTGTAAGCGCGACACGATTTCCTGCTTCTTGTACAACTCGGTTATATTGGTTTTCTACTTCACAACGATTTTCTACTAGCTGCTGTAATAACATCCAAATGGATTGTAAAATATCTAAAGGTTCAAATCCTGAAACAACAATTGGTTTATGATATTGCTCGGAAATAAACTTATAAGGGTCAGTACCAATAACCATGCTGACATGACCAGGGCCAATAAATCCATCGAGTTGAAGATCAGGATTATTTAGTAGTGCTTTAAGTGCAGGAATCACGAGGACGTGATTACAAAACATACTGAAGTTATTGAGTTTTTCCGATTCTGCTTGTAGGATAGTAAAAGCTGTACTGGGGGCGGTTGTTTCAAAGCCTAAAGCAAAAAAAACAACTTCTTTTTTAGGGTTGTCTCTAGCAATTTGCAGGCTATCTAGGGGGGAGTAAACCATGCGAATATCTGCGCCTTGTGCTTTGGCTTGCAGTAAGCTGGTTGTGGAACCAGGAACCCGCATTGCATCGCCAAATGTCGCGAAGATGACGTTGGAATTTTGAGAGATGGCGATCGCGTCATCTAATCTCCCTTTTGGCATCACACAAACAGGGCAGCCAGGACCATGAATCAGTTCTACAACATCTGGTAAAATTTCTTCGATACCATATTTAAAAATAGAATGGGTATGACCACCGCATACCTCCATTATTTTAATAGGGGCATTATGATTTTTAAGAGAAAGCGTACTTAATTTTTCTATCTCACGGAGTATAGCTTTAGCTTTTTCTGGTTCGCGGAATTCATCAACGTATTTCATATATTAGCTATCTCTTGCAATAACTGTAATGTTTCAGCTGCTTCTTGTTCGTTAATGCGATTCATAGCAAAGCCGACATGGACTAATACCCAATCACCAACACAAGCCTCGGGGGGATGCTGTTCGTCAACGATACAAGCTATATTAACTTGACGCTTCACACCACCTATATCGACGACGGCTAGTTTGTTTTGAATATCCGTTATTTCTATAATTTGACCGGGAATTCCTAAGCACATTTTATTTTTTAGAAAAAAATACAGAACTAATAAGTTAAGGAGTCAGAAGTAAAAATCGGAGCATCCTAATAGGTGTCCGAAACCTTTGTACCCTCACCCCTAGCCCCTCTCCCAAATATGGGAGAGGGGAGAAATAATTCTAGTTCCCCTTCTCCCAATCTTGGGAGAAGGGGTTAGGGGAGGAGGGCTATCAAGGTTTTTGCACATTTGGGATGCTCCCTTAGACGATTACGTTAATTGAGCAGCTGCAATAATAGCTTGTCCTAGTGATAAACCGCCATCATTAGCTGGAACTAAGCTGTGAGTCAGTACGTTGAGTCCTAAAGCTTGTAAGCGAATCTTGACTTGCTCTAATAAAATACAATTTTGAAAAACTCCTCCCGTCAGAACTACCTGATTTATAGCATGTTCTTGACAAAGATGCTGTGCCATTTTTACAATATAAACTGCCAAACTTTGATGAAATTTAGCAGCTATGATCGGTTGAGTAATTTGCTGCTGTAAGTCATCGAGTAAATCTTCCCACATAGGGTGTGAGTCTATACAGTAAATGCTATCGTATATCTCAATATTAAAAGGATAAATTAGCGTTTCTTTATAAGAATTAAAGATACTTTGCTCGACTATGGCTTCCATTTCAATTGCTGCTTGCCCCTCATAGCTAGATTCTTCAGGGCAAATACCGATAGCAGCAGCTACAGCATCAAATAATCGTCCAACCGATGAAGTTAGGGGAGAGTTGATTTTTTTTGCTATAATCTGATTAATAAGGTTAATTGGTTTTTGTTGTAGAAATTTCAACAGATCTAAACCAGAATATTTATTCTGTAAATCTTCCCAAGTAAAAGCTGAGATTAATTGAGCATAAGTGTTCCGCCAAGGTTCTTTAATTGCTTGTATTCCTCCAATCATTGCCACTGGCTTAAATGTTGCCAATCGCTTAAAAGATCGGTAGTCTGTTAAAAGAAATTCTCCACCCCATAATGTTCCATCTTCACCGTAGCCTAATCCATCTAAAGCGATTCCTAAAACAGGTGGTGAATTGAGAGGTATGCCATTTTCTGCCATGCAAGCGGCTATATGGGCGTGATGGTGCTGGATATGGTATAATGCCAGACTAGAGCTAGCTGCTAATTCTTTACCGAATTTTGTTGATAGATATTCGGGATGAAGGTCAATGGCTATCGCCTCTGGTTGATGCTCAAATAAATTTAAGTATAAATTTAGCGTATCCTGATAAGCTTTAAAAGCAGCCGCATTTTCTAAGTCTCCTAAATGCTGAGAAATAAATGCTTGTCCATCTCGCAATAAACAAAAAGTATTTTTCAACTCACCGCCCATTGCTAAAATCTGGGGAGTCTTGTTAAACCCAGGCGGTAAATTGATAGGTGCTGGTGCGTATCCTCTAGCGCGGCGAACTGTTTGTACTTTATCGCCTATCACTCGTACCACCGAATCATCAACCCGGTTGGCGATCGCGCGATCGTGCAAAAGAAAATAATCAGCAATTTTTCCTAATTTCTCACGCGCTTCGTCGTTATCAATACATTGCGGTTCATCAGACAGATTACCACTTGTGAGGACAATCGGGCGATTCATTCGTTTGAGAATGAGGTGATGCAAGGGCGTGTAAGGTAGCATAAAGCCGAGGGTATTTTGCCCTGGTGCAACTGATGGCGCGATGGAATTTTTGATAGGGTTTTCATCTCGCTGGTGCAATAACACTATCGGCGCGGCGGAACTTTCTAGTAGTTCTCTTTCCTTAGCGTTGACGACGCAATATTCTTCAATAATTGCTATGTTGCGCGCCATTAAAGCGAAGGGTTTGCGGTATCGGCGTTTGCGTTGACGCAATTTTTGCACAGTAGTTTCTTGTGTCGCATCACAAGCAAGATGAATTCCGCCCAAACCTTTAATGGCGACAATTTCGCCTCTTTGCAACAAGGTACAAACAGCATCCACATCATCTAGCATCGAGAACATAGAAGCTGTGATCGGTTTACCATCCGCACGTTCTAAAGTCGCGTTTGGTCCACAAATGTGACATGCTATCGGTTGGGCGTGAAATCGTCTGTTTTCTACATCTTTGTATTCTTTCGCGCAATCTGGACACATGGTAAAAGTAGCCATGCTGGTGTTTTGCCGATCATATGGAATTGCACGAATAATACTTAGGCGAGGACCACAGTGAGTACAATTAGTGAAGGGATAGCGATACCAACGGCTAAAGGGGTCAAAGATTTCTGCTTTACATTGGGGACAAGTCGCTGCGTCGGGAACAATTTCTGTTTTTACCGTACTATTAATACTACTGGAAATTGTAAAATCCTTGAAGGTAAATTCACCTTCGTAACGCCTGCGTGTGATTTCGTGAATTCTTGCTAATGGTGGACATTCTTGCTGCAACCTTTGAAAAAATTCTTCCAAAGATGCTTCACTACCACATGCTCGAATTAAGACTCCTTGTCCGTCGTTACAAACTTCTCCCCGTAACCCGCAGGCTTTTGCTATACGGTACACTGTAGGACGAAATCCCACTCCTTGAACAGTACCACAAACTCTAATTTCTTCACTCGTCATAGTTGAACCGCCACAGCAAAATTCGGTTATTACCAGAGTCCGCTATTACTGCTATTTTTCCACATATTTTTATACCGTAACACCAATTCAAGCTGTCTCGTGTTGGCATTCCAAAATCGCGGTTTTCACTTTTACTTTGAAAATTTATTTGTCCTACTAGGGCTTTACTTTCGGCATTTTGTAAAGATAAAATTGATTCTGGCTTCTTCCAGCTTAACAATCGAGAGTTCGCGGTATCAGCAACCACCAGCCAATCACTAGCCGCCGTTACTCCATAAGGCATACTTAAGCTAGTTGCATTAGGAAAATAAACTCCTTGGTTGATTTCGACAGAAACAAAATTCTTTTGTCCTAATACCACTTTACAAGGTGCATTATTTTCTGTTGGGATTCCTTGCCAAATCATTACACGGTTATTACCCGCATCAGTGACAACTAGATTTTCTCCCCAAATGGTGATATCGTGACACCAACGCATACTGGATGCGGAAGGAGTACCACCTCCATTTTCGTTGCGCGATCGCATATCTGGTTGTCCTAAGACTAAATCCGCTTCTTGACCATTTTTTTGAGGTAGTTGATGCCAAATCAATACCCTGCGGTTTCCTGTATCAGCAACAAATAATTTTCCTTGATGATAAAAAACACCATAACACCAGTTTAAAGTATTGGCGGCTGCTTCTAAGTTTCCTCTATTCGGTTCATTGGCAGTAAAATCAGCTTGTCCTAAAACTAGATCTGCTGGAACGTTGCTATCTTCGGGTAATTTTTTCCAAATCAGAACTCGGTGATTCCAAGCATCAGCTACCGCTAAACCCTCCCCACAAGCACAAATTCCTGTTGGTACATTGAAAGTTGTTCTTCCTGGTACACTTTTGGCATTTTGTCCTTCATGGTTAAAATCAGGTTGTCCGATAACCCAATCAGCAGGTTGACTATCTGTAGTCGGTAAATTTCGCCATCCCAATAAACGATGATGTCCTGTATCTGACACCCATAATGGTCCTGTCTCAGATATTAAACATACCGCACGAGGGCCAAACATATCTATCCTACTTGGTGTGACAGGAATCACTAATTTTTCCGGTTCAATAATTCTTCCTAAAATCACTTCCGCACCTTGAGGTGAGAACGGTGATTTTTGAGGAGTTATTTTAACTGGGGTGTTCATTGGTTGCAGATAGTTGAGGGCTCGGAATTGTATGAATCCGGTTTTATTTATTTGCTTAGCTTTACCTACGAGTCATAGCCATTACCGCGTTAACCGTAAGCTCGGGCAAATCTCCTAAAGATGGTAAAGTATCTTCAGCCAAACAAACCATTGGTAGATCATCTTTTAACCATACCCAAATCCGTTGGCGAGTTATATCTATTAGCCAAGCTAATTGCGTTCCGTTACTGAGACAGTGGAGAATTTTGTTTTGCAAGTCTAGGGTACTTTGATCAGGAGAGTGAATTTCAATTAACCAGTCAGGTGCTCTCTCAAAAGGATCATCTTGATCATGAAGGCGATCGCAAGCAATAATGGAAATATCAGGAACTGGGGAGTAGGGTGGTACAATACAGCGCAGTTCTTGCACGGCTTCAAACTGATCAGTGTGACTATTTATGTAGTTCACTAAATTGCGTTGTAACCGCGAGTGGAAAAGGGTTGGCATTGGTTTTTCCAGCACTTGCCCGTTAATTAACTCCCATGCAGGGGAAGCCTCAATGTTAGGTTGAGAGAGAAACTCCGCTAAAGGTATCTTTGAAACTGACTTCATGGGCTTTACCAAGAGATTTTGGCAGTTTATAAACACCTCACTATCGAAATTATATTTCTATATTTAGTGTTTTTTTATGAAAAATTAACAAGTAGGGTGCGCTCTTCGCCCAAGGGGAAACGCAAAGAGCGCAAAGCATAAGACATGCGAACGATAGCGTAAGGCACCTCTTATAAGGGTTACTTCATTTTAAAATCTTTAAGGAGAAATGGCATACTTAAGCCGGTGACTAAGCTGGATGTTACTACTGATAACCATAGAGGAAATTTTACTAATACAATTGATATTAGTAGTAATGAACCTATGGTAGTCCCAATAGCGGTTTGTTGCACAAAATGTCTTGGTTCCCTTATAAGCTTTCCTTTGAAAAATAACTTAGCGGAAAACCATCCTAACTCTAACATCATTCCTCCTATAAATTTGTTAATAACTTTAATACGAACAGTCCAAAAACTATTGCTGGAATTGCACCAGCGGGAGCTAATAATCCACCAAGCATGGCAGAAAATTCATAACCGATATCTTTGCTAGCTAATAACACACCACCAACAGCACCACCGACCATAGATAAGACAATTGCTATTAATAGCCACACGAATCCGGTAATTAAGTTAATGTCACCAACCACTAAACTGGTGAACAAATCGTTTAAGTTGGAAATGTCTGCCATTTTCTTTTTTTCCTTGACTTTCGTTGTTAATTACGAATGATTAATTATTCATTAAAAAATTGGTCATACTAAGGTACAAAAACGAGTTATTGCTTTAATCTATACAGCCATCTGCAAGGGAGAAAAACCTTTTTTCTAGACGAAATAAGGTTTCTGAGGGGGATAAATTAGATAGAACTTCTATATAAAGAATAATAGATTCATCAATTGATGAATACTAAATTATTACTATTTCAATAAATAATATCTGTTATTAAAGAACATTTCCAGCTAAATATTGGTTAGCTTTGCCTACGAGTCATTGCCATTACGTGGGTAAGCGCAGGGAAATCCAATACGGTTCGGTTAAAGCCTAAAGCCAAAATTGCGTAGGTTGGGTTGAGGAACGAAACCCAACATTTTTAGGATTTTGTTGGGTTTCACTACGTTCAACCCAACCTTGTATCTTAGAAAGAGTAGTAGACCGTCCCAACCTAGGTCATAATAGACCGTTTTGTAGCATGGGTCACTACAATAATCTCGTTGACAGAACTCGAACAGTCGCCAGGGGCAAAAATTTAAGTAGTAAGACTTAAAGAATACAGCCCGTATCGGGCAAGGATGAGTGCAATCAAGGGGATGAAAACAGAAGATACTTATAATTGGGTGAGACTGAAAAATGGAGAATTCAAGTCAATGGGTAGGGATTGATGTTAGTAAAGCGACGTTGGATGTTTATATCCGTCCAATAGGCAAAGCGCTGAAAGTAGGAAACACAGAATTAGAGATTATAAATCTAATTGAGCAACTTAGATCATATAATATAAATCTAATTGTACTCGAAGCAACAGGAGGATTAGAAACAGAACTAATAATTCAATTACAGGCAGCACTGTTACCAGTAGCACTAATCAACCCACGGCAAGGAAGAGATTTTGCGAAGGCTACGGGTAGACTGGCTAAAACTGATGCGATTGATGCACAAACTTTGGCACACTTTGGCGAAGCAATGAAGCCAACTGTGTTAGCAATTGAATCAGAATCGGCTCGCCAATTAGGCGAATTAATCAGCCGTAGAAGACAATTAGTCGAGATGCAAACAGCTGAAAAAAATCGTCGTTCACGCGCTCGTGGCAGAGCATTAGTTGATATTGAAGAACATATTGAATACCTGGATAAACGTCTCGAACAAATTAATTCCGAGATTGAGCAATTGACTCAAAACAATCAGCAGTGGATAGATAAAGTTAACTTACTCAAAACTACACCAGGTATTGGTCCTGTTATTTCAACAACTCTGGTTTCTGATTTACCCGAATTGGGAAAGTTAACTGCTAAACAAATCTCTCGTTTAGTTGGCGTTGCACCTATTAATCACGATAGTGGTCAACACAAAGGTAAGCGTATGATTAATGGTGGTCGCGCTCATGTTCGTGCCACTCTTTATATGGGTGCTGTTGTTGCTATACGCCATAATCCTCTAATCAAAGCTTTTTATCAGCGCCTTGTTGAACGTGGTAAATCTAAAAAACTTGCTCTCACTGCTTGCGTTCATAAAATGTTAGTCATTTTAAATGCTATGGTTCGTGATAATTTGCCTTGGCGCAAAACTGACAACTCACAACTAATTGTCACCACAATGTCATAAGTCTATTTTTATACTTTCCCCTGCCCTGAACAAAAATGTTTTCCTGGGCGATACCAAAGGCGGGCTACGCCTACGCGACTCGCGCTCGCAAAGCGTGTGTATATTTTCATCTCAATCAACGCCAACCCTTTACGAGGCGATCGCCGCCAGTCCAGGTGATCTTAAGCGCACTCTTTGAGAGTCCAACTCTCTTCAAGCCTTACCCCAAGAGGGGTGAGGATTCTGACGCGGCTGCTTTAAGATGGCGTTTCAGGTTTCCTACTCCCCCTAGATGCATCAGTCCATCTTAAAGCTGTCCGACGGCGGAAAGCGTAGCGTGCCTCACCCCTCGCCGCGCTCCACCTAGATCTAGACGCGACCTCTACCATACACCCTCAAATCTATTTTTCCCTCATTTTCTGTTGACGATCTCTTGACTTTTAAGACAGTCGCTACAATTATCCTTAACCGAACCGTATTGCAGGGAAATCCGCCAACATTGGTAACTGATATCTTGCACCTAGGCTGTCAGCCAGCCATTCCGCCAGCCAGCGATTTAAATCGCTGGCTGATAGCTAAAGTCCTCTCAAGAGGGCTGCTCAAGGATTTCAGTCCATTTCAATGGAATGCGCGCTATTAGCCCGGAACTTCAGTTCTGGGCGGGATATCGGGCTAATTGAGAATGGTGCAAGATGTCAGGGTATTTCTTCTCTCCTCTGGGGTTAGGGATAGCGATGAAAACCGTTGCACGGATGCTGGACAAGGTTTCTCGGCTTTATGAGCAGGGTGCGGATGAGTTCCGCATTGAGATGTATGTCCGGCGCTGGTGGCTATGGGTTAAGGGTGGGGTTCAGGGAAAGGTTGATTTCTTGGGATGCGATCGCATCTGTGTAAGGGAAGTAAAAAATCTGATTGATCGCTTTCCCATAGGGGCGATGGCTTTCATGAGCCAACTTCGCCGTTTCCATAAAATCACGCGTTGGGTGTGTTGGCATCAGCGATTCGCACCGTTGTTATCACAATGAAGGTGCGTTACATTTCATGCTTCCCACCCAACACGAGCAGGCTCGTACACATCTAGAGCGGGCGTGCAATAAATAATATACCCTATACTCGCATCGTTGGTCTGATGATCATAACATACCTCCATGTTTCTTGACATTATCTAACTGATATTGACTCAGTTCCATCAGGTTTGTTTGTACCCACTCGGTGTGGTGGTGCAATATCGTGCTGTACTCCCTTGGGGTTATCAGCTTATTGGTTACATGATATCTCAGTAAATCTGCCTCCCATCCCTGAGTACCGTCGATGATCAATTGACCCGACAACATCGCCATCGAGCGAATAAACAGTGTAGGATATGCGTGTTCATGTCCAATGGTACGGTCGTATATCTGGATGACGGTTGTGTAGTTTTCAACTTGGAACGCTGCCGGTGTTGGCGGGGTGCGCGTTGCTGTGTGCGTTAGGTCTATTGCCATATTCAGGCCATATACCTGGCTGACTGACGGTGGGCGCAGTCTTTGCAATTGGTCACTGTTGTCCGACTGCTGCACCACATGGGTCAACTCATGCGCCAACAACTCAAGCCCCCCTAGACTTCCAGGATTATACGCCCCCTGCCTAAAGAACACATCCCGCCTGTTGGTAAACGCCATCGCATGTATAGACCTATTTAAGTGGTCGGCTAGCGCATCCGTATGCACCCGCACACCTCTAAAATCTGCCCCAAACGCTAGCTCCATCCGTGCTCTGATGCGGTCGGAGATTGGGTGTCCACCTCCTCTGGCTTTTAGGATGGCTGATGTCAAATCCGGTGTTGCTTCCCCTCCCCCATTGGCTTCGACATGCTGGTGATCAGACTGGGCTTGATGTGTCGAGTTATTCACGGACTGGTGTTGCTGTGCTGTAATATCAACTTTTGCCTGCAATAACTTTTTTATTTCAGACTGCCGCTGAACCCTGTGCCTAAGGGTTGACTGGTCGCTGGAAGGATTATTGATCTGTTCTACAACCTTGGCTGCAACCCTATCTGCTTCCTGTTCTGACTTGGACCCAGGCTCCCCAATGGTCAACTTTGCTTGAATCGCTAATGGCTCGTGATCTAACGCTTGGAAAAACGGGGTAGACTCTGCCCTTTGGGTCGAAAAGAAAGCTATGTCTGGCGTTGCACTAATAAAACAAGGCTTTTGTGTCCCTGGCTGATGGTTTTTGGTGTATTGGTTCTCGTTGGTTTTCATAGATTTGACCTCCACAGAAAAGTAGTTGTGAGTTCCCGATGTTGATGCTAATGCCATTCCACAATCATAATCTCCGACATCCACGGCAACGACACCATGCTCAGTCCCCAAGGTAAGCGACTCAGCAAAATATCGATCGCCTGTTGCTCAACCTGAAGCTTCCAGTTTCCATCACCTTGGGTAAGCTTCCCAGCACGCTGCAAAAATCCCTCTCGCAGTCCATCCCTGCTGGTGCTTTTGAGAACTTCCCAGTAATTAATCACCGTTTGTAACAGGTTTTCGCCTTCTGTGAGGGTGGTTGTAGGTAAATCTAAGCCACGGGAAACAGGCTCATTTAATGGCCAGCCACAAAGCAGTTTGGGTAAGACTAGTTCGTATTCTGGGGCATCCGTTTGCTTGGTTGCTAAATAATACAACAGGTAAATTGCTGTTTGCTGTGCCAATTCATCCCGGAATGATTCCCCATCTAATAGCCCCACTGCATCCAGATAGAAAGTTAAAAACGGATGCAACAGCACAATTCCGGCTAGGTTGACATAAAGCCCCGCCCTTTCTTCTTCTGTCGATAAAGTTGAACCTCTAGCCCTTCTGGGGGCTATGCTCAAGGGATTGGTAATTTCTTGAGTACCGCGTTCTACCTGTTTTGCCGATGGCTGCTGTTGTGGGGTTGGTTCTTCTGTGGGTGTAGTCCTCTTTGTGTCTGGGGGAATAGATGGCAAAGTGGAGGTTTTGCCCTCATCTGGTGATGTCGCAGTTACTAGTTGCTCTAGAGCATTGAGCCAAAGAGTTGTTTCGGTAATAGGTAACGTGGTGATGAGCAGACGCAGGTGTTGGCGAGGGTTCTGATTGCCTATTTCCTGCTCCCCATCTCCCGGACGCCGAGCGAAGTCGAGGCGCTGCTCCCAATCGCTGGCTGAGCGAAGTCGAAGCCAGCTTTCGCCTCTGCGCCAACATTCCACCAGTTGGGTGAGCCAGTGACGCATCCAACTGGCGACTGGTAGGGGATTAAGCGCAGAATTATCTGCACTGATTTCTCTGAGGAGTAATTCCCAAGCCTGGGTTTCTAATTCTTGGCAGCTGCTATTACTCAGGTTCAAAGACAGCATTATTTGTTTAGCTTGCGCTAGTAAGGTATACCAATTTGTCCAAGCAGGTTGTAATTGCAATACTAATTGATGGCGCAAGGCTTCGGGGAATTGAGTCATAAATCTTTGCCTTGCTGCTACATTTTTTTTCAGTAATTGCCGCAGAGGTATTTGCCAAGCGGTTTCAGTTTCGCTGAGGGTTTCCCAGCGTTGTAACCAATTTTGCCAAGTTGTTGATGCTTGCTCGTCGGGTAATCTGCCCGATTCTAAAAAGTACAGCAACACTTGCCAATCTGTTTGTGGGGGGGTTTGTGGTAGTTGAGGCATACGCACTTGCTGCCCTTTATCGGTCACATTTAGCACTTGGTTGAAAGCATTTAACCACAAGGCTCTTTGGCTACGAGATACCCCATCAATACTAGTGCGTAATCGTTCCCAAGCATTAAGATTGAGATTGACATCAGCTGCCAACTCATCACTTATCCCCCCTGCTCCCCTGCTCCAGTTTTGCACCAGTTGGGTGAGCCAGTTATGAGTCCAAGTTTCATCTGGTAAGGGAGTTAGGGATGTGTTATCGCTGCTGATTTGGGCTAAGAGTAATTCCCAAGCCTGGGTTTCTAATTCTTGGCGGATGCTATTACTCAGGCTCAAAGACTCCATTATTTGTTTAGCTTGAGCTAGCAAGCTGTGCCAATTTGTCCAAGCAGGCTGTAATTGCAATATCAACTCATGGCGGAAATTCTCTGGCAATTGCTCAATTAGACGTTGCTGTGCTGCTGAATTATTCCTCAGTAATTCCCGCAATGGATCTTGCCAATTAGTATTATTTTGCATGGCAGCCGACCAACGTGATAACCAGTCCTGCCAGTGTTCGTAGGGACACCACCAAGGTAACCGACCATAGCACAGAAAGTACAGCAACACCTCCCAATCAGCAGCATGGCGGCTTTTGGTAATGGTTTCGGCAGGGGCTTCACTTAGCAATCGGTCTGTTAGGCGATCGCCTAAAGTCTCCCGTAAAGCAGCTAGCAAAGCATGTATAAATTCGTCTGCTAAAAATCGCCGATCAATCGAGCCGATATCCACCACCACCCGATCCAGCCGCACCACCAACCCATCCCCCACCAATTCGTCAAACAGCCGTGTCATTTCTCGCACACCCTGCTGCTGAAGCAAGCTGCTCATGTCTTGCTGTAAACTCCAGACATCAGCTATTTGCCCGGTGTCGACTTCTAATACTGTTCGTCCAATGATGTGGCGTTGTGTGTTCATAGCAGTGTAGCTAATGAGGATTCGGTGAGGGAGTCGTTAAAACGTAGGTTGGGTTGTAGCTTGCTTCCCCGTAGGGGTACGTAGTGAAACCCAACAAACCCAGCAGTTGGCTTTCGCAGATTCTTCATTGCGGCTCATGGCTTTGACATCAGCACAACCCTCAAGACTCATAAGAAATAACACACGCAGGCGGTTGAGTAGATTAACAGACTGGGGTGTTGATGGTTTAGGGGTGTTGGTGTCTGTCTCATTATCACTGATGTGAAGCCTCGTTGATAGTTAACTAATTCAACCCCTGCAAATGACTACCTACTTGGAAACCCGCATCTGGGAGGGCATAAATTGTCACTTTCTGCTGAACGGAATTGATGCAACCGTGGCTGCTGGTGACAGTGTACGCTAGGGTAATATCCTTGTGTGTTTCACCATCACATAGTTTTACCGCTTTGGGGTGAAATTGATTGTCGTGGATGATATCTACCAAAAGATGTCCTTTTTCATCCTTGGCTTGGAATGTACCACCCGCCAGCTTGGGAATCAGGGCTACTGGCTCATCATTAGCACAGAAGC
>NZ_JAAKGC010000026.1:68418-93542 GCF_017591665.1 Aetokthonos hydrillicola CCALA 1050
TTACCGCTTTGGGGTGAAATTGATTGTCGTGGATGATATCTACCAAAAGATGTCCTTTTTCATCCTTGGCTTGGAATGTACCACCCGCCAGCTTGGGAATCAGGGCTACTGGCTCATCATTAGCACAGAAGCTTGTTTTAGAAGCCTGATTACCTACTTGGAAACCTGCATTTGGTAGGGGATGGATAGTTACAGTTAATTTTTCTTCAGTATTATCTAAAGTGTAGATGAAAGTAATTGTCCGTTCTTGTCCCTTTGCCAAAATATCTTTACTAGCTTGGTCAATGTTACTTGGTTGGAAGAATTTTTTGCTTTCCTCAACCAAAACACCCTCTCCCTTAAGAGAGCCATCCTTCGGTTCTAGGGTAAATTGGTACTTATGACGATCGCCTTCACAGAAAAACTTTTTCTCCAGTAAAATAATTGGACGAGATCGGGTTACTACATAACTGGCTGAAGTTATGTCGCTAATGCAGCGATAGGGGACACAGAAATCTGCAACCACAATATCTTTACGCTTCTGCAATTCTGGAAGCAGTTTCTCTAAGGAGGAGATTAAATCTTTTGTTGGTAACTCGTCAGGGAAAGATGATGGTAACAAAGCAGCTTTTTCGATTGTTTCAGTTCGTAACTTTGCTACTTTGAAGTATTCAGGATCTTGCTCTATTTTCAGAAGGTCTTGAGCATCTTCACCATCTACATAAACCAAGATAAAAGTACCACCTTTAGGAACCCCACCCAGATGTTCCATACCAGGATGTTGTTTGGCAAATTTATCGAATAATTGCAGTTGCATCACTTGCTCTAATCGCTGCTGATAAGTTCTGAGCAATCCTTCTAATTCCTGATAATTTAGTTGCTCGGCGATTTCCTTGTTACCCATTTGGTATTTTTCGGTATTAAATGTTTCAGGTAAATCACTTAACAAACCGTAAAGGATCTCAAAGTTTCTAAACTCTGGCTGTAAGATGATGGGTGGTTCGTTTGGCTCAACACTCACAGTAAAATGATTCAAAGAAATTAAAATAATTTCATTGTTGTTTGGAGAACTGCTACTTTGAGAAGCTGGGGATTGTTGGTTCTCTTCAGACGTTAGTACTAGCTTGAGGTAATAATTTGATGAATCAATTACAATTCCATAAGTAACTTTATATTGAGAGCAAAATCCGGCTTTTTCGTTGGCTACGCGTTGTTTTTTCAAAGCTATGGCATCAGAGGAAAGTTCGGAAAAATCGAAGATCACATTGTTAAAGTCGTCGAAGCTATTTGCTTTAGTTTCGTCAGGTTGGGTAACGTAACGAGCGATATGCCGATTGCTGTCGTCGCAGAGGTAAAGTTGAAATTTAGTATTTGTTGGATTTTGCGGTTCAACTGGGTAGAATTCATAATTTTTCGGTTTCCGAGCATAATCCAAAATCGGATTAAACAATTGGCTACTAGTAATAGATCTGAGATTGGGCTGATCAAAGAAAAACCGCTTTAGTGTTTGGAGAAAGACATTCTGTCTCCATTTCTTTTTCCAGAGTTGCTGAAAAGTATATTTGATAAGAATAAAGTCAATTTCTAAATCAGAGAACTGCCCAGATATGTTTTGCTCTTGGATACTTTTTTGGCTACCAAGTTTGAGAGAGATGACATCAAAAGGCAGATTATATTGCTGTTTATAGTTCTGGAGTTGTAGGAGCATATCGCCCTTCGACTTACCGATATGTCCCTCAATCCGGTAAAAATTATAGCCATCCAGTCGATAGATCAAATCATTGAAGACAGATGAATTGTCCCCAGAACTGTTCTTCGGAAAAAAATAAGCAGGATGGCGATCGCTCCTTCCTTTACGGTAGGCGTCGTAGTTCCAGTATTTATATAGGTTAGGATAATTCAGGTAGTAAGGGATTGCTTGCTCGCTCAACAATGCCGAGCGGTCTTTACTTGGCGTAATTTTGAGTGGAGTTTTATAAAACGGTAGCAGGTAAAAACTGTCTTCTGCACAGAATTTTAAAAGACGTTCATAAAGGTATCGAACTTGCTGAAGGCGAACCTGATTACTGTTGTAGATCGGGGGTTGGGTAAAATGAGTACGATAGGGAGAAGTGAGTATATATCCTTTGCTCGGTTCATTTAGTAACTTATTTGATTCACTTGATATTGGAGGAACCAGCCCCAGCATCAGAAACTTAGGAAAACGTCGAGTATCAGGTGTGCAGTCATCCGTTAAATCGAAAGCAGCCTCAGCCAATTCATAGAAAGCAGCAACCAGTTGACTGAGATAATCGTAAAAATATTGTAGAGCATAGGTTGCTTCTGGAGCCTCAACTGTATTGGACTTTGGCTTAAAGCTGTTGAGTCGTTTTTTCAGGTTGTGCTGTAGCT
Source organism: Aetokthonos hydrillicola CCALA 1050 (assembly GCF_017591665.1). Taxonomy (GTDB): domain Bacteria; phylum Cyanobacteriota; class Cyanobacteriia; order Cyanobacteriales; family Nostocaceae; genus Aetokthonos; species Aetokthonos hydrillicola. The sequence continues at coordinate 70,789 of NZ_JAAKGC010000026.1, forward strand.
GACTAAAATCATGACCCGAATCCGGTTGAAAGGTAGTAAAAAAAGGTGAAAACAACCTAAACAGCTTGGGAAATGCTTTACCGATTTCCGCGATCGCATTATCACAAACCTGGTAATAGTTTTCCCAGAATGTTTTATAGTCACTAATTTTTGTTAAATCTATACTATTGCCAGATTTGCCAGATCGTGTATAACCAAAACGTTGTACCTTGGGGGCAAAATCTGTGAATTTTTTATGGTTACTGTCAAATTCTTGGAGATAGTGATTGCGTACGGTAAAAATTGCCTCAGGATCAATCCTTTGCCAATGTGAGGGTAACTGATCCGTCTTAAGTAGCTTTTTCTTAACTAGAGTAAGAGGTAGGAGAAAAAAGCGGTAAACTAGACTACGCTCCTGGCTGGGGTTATTGTAGTCAAGTCGGCACTTATCTCGCTCCACATCCTGAAGTTCACAAACGATCACCAGTACGCGATCGCTCAGCAAATCTTTCTTGAGAGTTTGTCCTTTATTGCTGCTTTTCTCAAATAATTCTATGACTTTGAAATCTTCAGATTGTCCAGTGCTGAGGTGTGGCTCACTGGGAGCAAACAAAGTAGAAGACACCGACAATTTGTCTTGATAATGGGTGAGCTTCGTAGTTGACAAAGCGATCACATAACCTTCGGAAGTAATACCACATCCGGCGGAGATCTCTATCTGCGCTTTTTGAGTTTTATCCGTGCTGCTAACCTCCAGCCCACAAACAATTCCCATACCGATTAGGTAGGCACGGGTAAGCCGATTTTGCTCATCTAGGTAATTGACAAGGTTATTTAGGTCGTCCTTGCTCAACACCTGCTTAGATGTAAATATAGGGTAGCCGTTGTGGCTAATAATGGTGTTGATATTGTTAATCATAGCTGGTTCCTAGCACAGTTTGGTTGAGAATAATTGGCTCATTGTCAGGGTTACTTGTATGGGTGTCGATCAAAACACCATGGGGATAAACACTTTGCAAATCAGGGAGGATTGTTAAAAGATCTTTGAGTGTTCTAGTTAAATCGCAACTATTCCGGGCTAATTCCTTAAGCCAGTTAGAATAAGCAACTTCAAACTTCGCCATCTGATGCAGATCCAGCCAAGTGATTTTCAGCGCAACGTGGGCGGGTGCTTCTAGTCGTAAGGTACGTTCAACGAAACCACGGAAATCCATATTTCTAAAGCGCTCTGGCCAGTATGGGAGAATAATGCTAATCCAAAAAGAGTAGGGATCTTGCCTAGTTAAACGCCACTGCTGTTCCCCTTGGTTTGTCATATCATCCTCCGTCACAAAGATGGGCAAAAATGGCGGTTCCTCAGAGAGCGAAAAATTCTTTGGCGGTAGCAGGAGGATATGCTCCAGCACATGAAAACCTTCATCATTGATACAGCTTTGTATTGCGCTAATAGCTTGATTTCGCTCAGATTTACTAGCATAATATTGGGTAGCAAAGAATGGCTGTTTGCCGTCATTGGTTAGCTCCCAACCATAAGGGCCATTGTGAGCATCTATTAACCGGAAATTATCTGGCCTTTGAGCCAGTTCTAACAGTATATTGCCGTATTGCCAAGCTTTTTCCTCTGTAGGTTGGGGTTGCTGGCTCTTTAGTAGTTCCGTCTCTTTTTCCTTCTCAAGATAACCAACATACGCAGGCGATAGTGAAGTTATCTCTGTGCTCAGACGAGCAGTCCGCACGAAGAGAAATAGACGGTTGATGGCTGCATCACGCTCAGATGCTGTTGCATAGTTTTGTGGATGGATAGCGACTACAGTGTTAATATCCCGTGGTCGGCTCAGTACCCGAAAACTAAAACCATCTGAGGTTTGTGTGGGGAAAATTGCTGCTGAGTCTAAGATACCTAATAGGTTACGATAAAAGCGATCGCGGGCGGCATTTTCATTCTCTAATAACTCTGTGCCTTGTAATAAGGTGACTTTTTGCCAATCTACTAACCGGAAGCGATAGCCAGAGGTTGTTTCTGTAACCGATTCAATTTCTAAGAATGGCTCAAGGGAGTTCAGTCGCTTAAAAGTTTCAAAGGGATTAGTCTGTGTGGGTGTTATTGCTAGTACTTTACCTGTTTGATCAGTAATACCCAAGCTATAGCTTTGATTAGCTCCACCTTGAACAAGGCTGACGTAGCGGCTCAAGTAGCGTAAATGTTGTGCAAACTTACTAGCAGCATTCCAAGCATCACGTTCTGAAGTATATGATTTGAGGCTTTGCAGGAAGATTTGCTCAGTAGTTTTATCTTTTAATGTAAATAGATAGCCCGTGTTAGACTTTTCTACTGTTAATTTAAATTGATCGTGGTTAACTTGAATGTTACTAAACCAGCGTCGCAGTGCTGTTTTCCGTCGTTGTCGAGTTGAGAAACGCTCAGTACTTGCAGCTAAAACTTTTCCTTCTGTATCGACTATTCCATAACCGTAGATGGTTAATACCACCGCAGGACCAACAGTTTCTACGACGGTAGGGTCATATTTATAACTAAAGATCTTGTAAAAATCTTTATGTAGGGCTAAAAGCAAAAACTTCTCTAAAGCAGCTTGAGCCTCTTCTTGGGTGGTGTAAGTTTGGTAGCTAGTTAATGGCTTCTCGACACCACAGCTAACAGAAAAGGTAAAACTAGCATGATTCAAAACTTGATAATGACACAGGTTACGCCGACGCACATCTTGAAAACCCAGTAAGCGAGAAACCCGCTTTTGGAAACCAGACACGTTTTCAGTGTCCGATGTAGCGTTGCAGTTGCAGTAATTGAAGGCACGGAAGCGATCGCGACTCAGGGAAGGATAATCTTGTAAGAACTGGGCTTTGTGGTGAATAATTTTGTCCGGGTCTTCCTGGATGATCTGGTACTTAAATAGCACATAATCAGTAAAAGACTCGGCAAACCGTCCCAACATATGATCAAGAAAACGGTTACGGCGATCGCGGTAAATCTCTGTTTCTTCTTGAATCGAGTTGAGATAATCCTGACCATTGCGAAGGATGGCGGGCTTGTCTGGAAAATCCAGAACTTGGTTAAAATAGGTATGCCATTTGTCTTGCTGGGGAGTCATATAGTCATTTTGCTGGTCAACTTCCCAGGAAAATAAGTCACGCACATGGGCAAGTTGGGCGAAATAGTTGGCTAGCAACTGATCGAAAAAGACCAAGTATCCTTTTAACTGACGCGCCTGGGCTTTACGCAATGCAGAAGCCGTTTCTGGCAACCCTTCTTCACTAATACCATAAGTTAGGGGAAAATCGTGCTGAATTGAATAGTGATCAGCTAAGTTATAATAACTACCTTGAGGTACAGCGAGATTCAGTTCATAATCTTGCCGTAGGGCTTTGGCGTAGGCAGTTTTTTGTTGATGATAGCGGCGTTTAACCTCATTCACATCTATGGCAATGGGCAAAACACTCTTAAAAAGTGTGACGTGGCAATGCTCAATCCCTAGTACAGGACTGTAACCTTCTGTTAAGTGTAAATACCAGGGGTGGTTCGACTGCGCTAAACCATTAATAAAGTTAGTAATACTAAGCCGCTTAACTGTCGCTACACCCGGCACTTTTAATATTTCTTGGTATAAATCTGAGGTGTAGATGATCTTAGGCGGAGTCAGGGCTTCGAGTTCATCTGGATCAATAAAGCCATGACTTGTATAAAATTTATCACTCGTAACCGCAGGTCTACCTGCAAAAATCTCCGCTATACTCTTGCCTTTATCTAACAATTCTTGGAGGGTGTAGAACCGCAAAGGAGGCGAGATCAATACCTCTAATCTTGTATATATATTTACTAATACGTCCTCGGCATCAGCATCAGCTGTTAGTTCAATATCACAACAAATACCAATTTCTTCGTCACCCAAGATGACAATATCGTGGACATCCTCACAGAGATTGCGATAGTTACGCAGCACAGCTTTCACTTGATCGAGGGTATCAGACGAAGCAACAGCTCGCTGTCCGCAGGCGTTTTTTATCTCCTGATCATCAAGGTCAATATATACAGTATAGAGTCCACGGGGATGAAGACGTGGGGCATTTTCTTGTGACAAATGATTTGGGGGAGTCGTTTTCAGAGTGCTGCTAGCATAGTCTATGTAGATAGCTGGCTCGTAGGTTGTTAATTTTCCAAGCCTTGCGTTGCGGACACCAGGAATATCAATTAGGAGCTTGCGTAAGTCCAAGTCGGTGACTGGATTACAAGTCAAGATTTCATCAGGGGTAAAAAAGTTGTTCTCCTCGCTTTTAGCATCTAGTGCTAGTAAATCCTGAATATCTAGGTTGTTGCGGTAGCCTAGATCCGTGACAGCATAGCAAAGCACTTCTAAGATAGTCACACCCGGATCATGCAGGTTGTAATCAGTCCAGAGTTTACCAGACAGAGCTTGTAGGTGCGTGATTCCGATGTCCCTTAATGTTTGAAAATTGAGGTAATCGGGAAATTCGGGCTGACGCTTTGAGATACTTAAATATTCTAGCATGGACTTTAGAAGACTTTAAGAGATAAAATATTACAAAGCAATACTGATTTTTTTCAGGCTGCACCAGTGAGCAGGTGATAGATCAAACTAGCAAACAACCAAACAAATGCGATCGCAACTCCCAATAACAGTAATGCGATCAATCTAAGCAGTTGCTTCCAACACAATTCCATCTTCTGTTTGCAGTCAGTAAATTCTTTACGTAGAGTTGCCAAATCCTGCTGAAGCTTGTCTACTCTGTGCTCTAGTTCCTTAAGTGATGATTTCCATTGATCACCTTTACCTGGTTCCTCGTCAGTTTTGGCACAGATTTCATGAGTCATTTTCATTTCCCAGAGTGCGCCGTCATAATAGACTACGTCACCTGGTTGGTAGGCTTGCTTTGATTTCCACACCCCATGAAATTTATCTTCTCGCTTATTCAAGAGGGAGTTGATTAAATAGACAAAATGGTTAGCCGATAGATGAGTGTTATTTTTGAATAAACTCTTCAGTTCGGTACGATTTTTCAGAGTCATGCTGTCAGCTGATGTGCTTATCATAGTTCAATTTTTTTATGAGTGTTGGTTGTCTGCTTGTAAAATGATGTTGGCTAGTGCCTCATAGCCTAAAGTGCCAAAGTTATGTTTTTCATTAGCAGCAAGGGTAGTGACTTCTTGAATAATGTGGGTTTTACCCGTGGTTTCAGGCGAAACCGAAGTGAGAACAGATCGCGCAGTTGAGGCGATCGCATCTTTAACATTGCACTGGTTTTCATAATGCATCTTAAAATCAACGACAGAATGAACGTAGTATTGTTGTTGAATGAAATTGAAGATAGAAGAACCGTAAACTGTTCCTTCCAAATGAATCTCATCTCCTTGGTTGACTGTCCAGGGTGCGAGAAACTGGGTGATGGCTTGTTCTAACTCCCGGCGATAATAGCCAAAGTTGGCATCGTATGGTGATTTTAATTTCACTTGACACTCCACTTGGATATGCTCGTATACCGGATTAACAACTCTGATATCTGCCCAAGGTGAGCTAAGACTAGCCAAATATTTCTGGATTTTCTCTAGCAGGTTTATGTTAGCCTTGGGTTCTAGGTCATTGGTGGTGCTGCGTTGCGACAGATCAGGAATTACCACCACACTAACAGCCCCAGGTACTAGTTCTAGAAACTGCTGATTTTCACTGACTTGTCCGTGGTTGATGCAGCGAACCTTATAAATTTGGGGAAATTTTGCTAATACCAGTCGCTCGTAATCAAAAATGGTAACAGCTCGTCCTTTATGGCGCAGGAGTTCACTAATTCGGGTATAAAAATGCTCTGGCTGCTCCTTGATTTGTCCACCGAAGGAATCATAAGGTTGTTCTACTTTTTTTATTTCCGGTGTAGGTACAGCCAGTTTGGCAATGCTTCCCGCTTTTAGGGGTACAGCTAAATAGTTAGGATCGTTACCCTCATCGGTAAAAGTTACCCGTGCAGCTTGGGTATGAACACTGAGGATTTTGCAGATCGCCCCGCTACGTGCTGAGACACTGGCTTTGATCCAGTATAGGTTTGGGTCAAGGATGGTGGTTTTATCCTTGCTAATGTCCGCCGGAATCCCTAGATTGACGATACCTGGCGTCATGAGCCCATTTGTAGTATCCTTGACTATGCGATCGCTTAAAGATATCCAGGTATTATCTTTGAGATAATGCCATTCGATATCGATTTTTTCTAAAGCTGTATTTCCGGTCTCTTCTGCTACTTGAAACAATAAGGGTAAACTAGTAGGTGGTTCGAGTTCACTAAGCCCAATCAGCAATTCACCCTCATTGCTAAACTGTGGTAAAAAATAGGGTGTGTCTTGTGATACTACTTCCGCGAATCTGTCAAACGGGTAAAGATGAAACAGTGTGTAATCCTGTTGCTCGGCGACGGCGACGTAACTCAATGAAATTGACTGAATTACCGGGGTATAAGGCTCGTTGAGCGTAACTGGTGCTAATTTTACTCCTTTGACACTCGGATGCCATCGTGTTAATATGCCACTATTTCGTTCATACACAGCGCCATTAACATATTCTCTCTTAGCAAAATTTTTAGCTGAGGCTAATGTTTGTAGAGCAAATTTCCGGGGAAACTCGTCGTGTAGGAAGTTCAGTTTGAGTACGAACCGCAAGAAGCCATTAGCAGTTTGTAGGTCAAAGTTAGTTAAGTTGTCGATGTTATCCCCAGATAGAGGAGTGGTAGATCTCCTGTCTATAAGAATGCGATCGCCTGGGGGATAAAAGAGATTGTAGTCATGAGGTAAGCTTTCCGCAGACCAATTGTGTTGTGATAGTCGCTTGACATCGGCTGCACACTTTTTAAAGTCTGGCTGATTACTATCTTCCTTTACATAATACCCATGATAATAGTCTACTAAATTAGGAGGTAATCCTTGCCATGTAACTTGAATCTTGAGCAAAGAGAGATTTTTTTGAAAAACTTCTTTACTTCCCACATAAAATGCTGTTCCTACTGTTGGTTTGGGGCCAAAAGGTTGGAAGGGTTTACCAGGGTTGATGGGAGATAAATCATTTTGCAGTACCAAGTCGTGAATTTCTATTTCCTTGGTGCTGATAGTGAGTTTGGTAAGTTTGAGATCGCGAAAATAACTGTAAGGTGATAAGCCATTTACCGATGCTTCACCTTGCAATTGTAGTCTGGCGACGGGTAAATTTGTGGTCAGTGCAGCACCAGGTAGTTCCTTATGGTAAACACCGATAGGTTCTTGGTCAGCACTTAAACAAACTTCTAATTTTAGAGTTCGACCATCTAGGCTAGTTTCGGTATTAACCTTTGGCGAGCGAATCTTCCCTAATACCCAATCTTTTTGACCACTAAAATCAACAGTGAAAATATTAGGTAAATCACTGGCTTTTACTGCAATGGGTGCTTGGTCAAAAGTTAAGGTAAAAATGACGGTGCGCGTTCCTTCCTGGAGATAAAAAATATTTGAGGCGATCGCTAATCCTAAAAGAGCATGGCTACGTGCGCGATTACCAAAAGGTAGCCAAGTTTGAATCGCCTGATCTTTGGGGAATTCTCCACCTTTACCATCAAAGGAATTTGCTATGGGTGAAGCATACAAACCCAGTAAATTTTTAGGGCTGTTACCAGTAGCAATTTCTTTTGAGTCTAAAAACAGCCCTTGCAAGCTGGCTATTTGAGCTTTGTGGAAAATAGTTTCTTCATCAAGTTTATACAATATCTCCACGCCGCTAGCATCTTTACCAGCGGTGAAGCGAGTTTCAGCATTAAGTTTGTATTCTTTTTGAGCTTTAGCTAGTTCAAATATTAAGTGAGCATGGTCTGGTTGGGCTGCGCGATCGCTCAGACGCAACACTTGACGGTAAAAAAAGTCAAGGTGTCTCTGAGTCATGCGATTGAGGTCATCTCTAGCTGGTTGCATCACCTCCCAAAAGGCGAAATACAATGATAGATGCGGGGGATGATCCTGTCGGGCTGTCAAACTGTCTTTCAAATATTTTGGTGCTTCTTGAATAATTTGAAGATAAGTTTTAAACAACACTTTAAAAATATCATCTAGTTCGTCAGTTAAAATTGATTCACTGTTATTAAAAACGTAATCATTTGTTAACTTATAAGTGAAATCAATCCCAAATGCATTGATAAATTTTTCGTATAGTTTTGTGTCTAAAATTGTATTCATCTGCTCCCAGAAAAGCACACCCCGTAAAGGCTCATTGAGGTTAGTCCTGACCAGTGCTTTAATAATTGACTTCAGGGGAGTAGAGGAATCTAACACCTCATACCAGTTCAGTATTGGCATTAATACCTCATCTCTCCAGCATTCAAAAATAAGTTGAGAGTTCTGGTAAGACAAATTCTTCAGTAATTGATTCTTTTGTTTTGTATATTTCTCTTTGATTATTTGGGGACTGGTTTTACTAATTAAAGCGATCTGCACAGGTGTGCTGTTGTTAAAAAAATCTTGCCAATGATTTTTTTGTTGGTTGTTATTATCGTAATAAATAACTCGCTGACTAAGTTTGTGAGCAAAGACCAGAAAGTCAGCCAAATCTGTCTCGTCAATTTTTACATAATCGGGTGACAGGGCTAATACCTGTCGCTGACGCTGGCTCACACCATCGCGGATTAATGGATTTTTTGGTAACTCGCGGCGGATGTTCATGGGTTTCTGGACTGACAAACGTAAAACAAGACTCGAATTCAAGCTGGGAGCAATCTAACAGAAGCTTGACCGGTACTAACAGCAGGAAGTAGAGTACCAGTGCTTTCTTGCAGATAGAAGGGATAGACCATATTAAATCGAGAATTTGTACTGATGATGGTGTAGTCTATGGTGAGATTAACGCAACCCTGCAATTGTTCATCAAGGCTAAGATCTAGCCCGTTGAGCAAAATGCGGGGTTCGTGATAGAGGATAGAAGTACGAATCTGTTCTTTGATACTGCTGGCGACGGTAGGGTTGAGAGGTTCAAAAAGAAAATCTTGCAGATTGCACCCGTAAGTTGGTTGCATTACCCGTTCTCCCAAACTTGTAGATAGTAGAATTTGCAGGCTCTCACAAATATCTTCTTCCGCACTCACTAACTGCACACCTCCAAACCCCTGATAAAAAGTGGGGGGAAATCCCCAACCTGTTCCCAAAAAGGCTTTATCGTTGTTTTGCATTTCAGCCTCCAATTAGTACATTGAAGGCTCCTAAAACAATCGCGCCTCCGTGAGCTGTAGTATCCCCAATCCGGGCGGCGGGTTTTCCCCCAATCTTTACAGTCGCCGACCCAAGAATTATAGTATCTGGTGGGCCGGTGCAGGTACACGTGTCACCTACTACAGCGGCTGGCATCCCAGATATTAAGACGGTTGGTATTCCTGGTGCCAATATAGGCCCACCTACATGGGGGACAAAATCAGCATCCACCATTGGACAGACGTGCATATCGGTGAGCCGGGCGGCAGGTTTTCCCATAGTTTTCTCCGCTAGTTGATCTGTACTAATGAGCCTTTAAGAATAGCGATCGCACTCGTAGAAACTTCCGCCCCAGCATTACCTTGGGCTTTGAACTGAGCATTCGCTTTAGCATTGACGTTCAAACCTTCAATACTAGTATCCTGTGTTGCTTTCAGCGTCAGTTTGCCCATAGCCTCTAGGGTAATGTCTTTGGGACTTTTCATGGTGATACCGCCATCATTCATGGTCATGGTATTACCGTTTTGGTCTTTCAAGGTAATACCTTTATCCGCATCGGAAATGATAATTTTGTTACCTCCCGGTGTTTCCAAGGTGATGATTTTCTTTTCGTCATCAAAACTGACTTTCATTTGGGAACGGGTAAAAAAGCCTTTGTGATGATTCTCGTCAGCAGCTTTTAGCGGTGCTGGTTTGGCGCTGCTGTTAAGCATCCCAAGCACAATCGGGTCGCGGGGGTCATCGTTGAGAAAGCCTAGGATCACCTCGTCGCCAATTTCGGGGCGAAAGAAAGAACCACGATTCTTTCCCGCATCTAAAGTTGCAATTCGAGACCAGATACCCTGACTTTTTGAGTCAATTATCGGCGCTTTAACTAAAATCCGGTCTTCGCCGTTGGGGTCGCCCTGCAACTGCACCACTACCCCAATTTGTAAGCCGTTGACACCGGGCAGTAGTCCTGATGCTGGTTGATCTACGATATCTGTTTCTTGGTAAAACCACGGTGGTGCAAGACCAAGCTGCATCTGAGTATACCAAGCTCCAGCATTCATTTCGTGCCGAATCCCCGATACGTAGGCTAAACCATTGAAACGGTTACCTAAGCCTTTTAGTTTAATTAAGGTATCAGGTTGAGCATTGGGGTTGCCGACAGTCTTTACCCGTCCTTGTATTTTAGCTAACCGACTTTTCAGTAGTTGAGCATCAGCCCAGGCTTTGAGTTCTGGCTGTTCAACTCGACCACTGTGACGTAGTTCCCAGGTACTTAGAGCGATCGCATTAGCCAAATCCTCCCCTGACAAATTGCCCTGTTTATTGATGTCCGGCTCGCTCCCCTCAGCTTCAACCAACGCCTGATCTCCATAGCTCCAAGCCATTGCCTTCACCGCTTTATACTGGCTTCTGGCGTCCATTTCCGCTTCAAACTCCAGTAGGTTAACACCATAAGTAAGAGTAACTAGAGGGTCATCACTGGTATTTGGGACTTTCACCTTCAACTTGCCTTTGTCCGCAAGCACGATCTGTCCATTCATCTGTGCCCGTGACAGAATAAAGTCCCAATCAGTGGCGTAGTGTTGGACAATTTCTCGATCTGGACGCTTGGCGTTGTTACTTTCCACTTTTTCTAAGGATATACCGTTGTATTTACTGATAATTTGTTCAATGGCATCACTGTCTCTAAGTTCAGTAAAGTATCGGCTGTGGCGACCGATAGTTAACTTTGTGACCGAATCTTTGCAATCGAGGACAAGTACAGAGTCGCCATTAGCACGTACCTTCAAAGAATGCTTGACAATTAGCCCTTTGAAGATAGTTTTGTTATCACCATCATAGCCCAGAGCAATTTCCAGTTGTTTACCCGGAATCAGGTCAGGTCCCTCACTAGCAGTAAAAGTTTCTTCGTCCGCAGCACCATCACGTAGCACTATCCGAGCTGTTGGCACACGGTTAACTATGCGGTCGACTGTCAAAGATAACACCTTATAAATGTTTGTAATCTCCTTACCATCAGAGAGCAACTTAAAAGTGGCGACATCATAGAGCGCATTGTTAGGAACGATGAGGTCATTCATAGTTCTGTTTTCTCCAAGGGCGGAAATCTCAAATCCTTATTAGTGCCCAGACGGCGAAAATTCACCAGACCATTCACTTTAGCCACTTGCAAATAATAAGATGGGTCGCCATAAATATGATGACTCATTAAAGGTAGAGTATCACCGGCTGTAACTTTGCGGACATGGGTAACGTCGGGCGATTGTTTTCCTTCTTCGCGGAGACAACGCTCCATATCATCATAGCTGACAAAGGTAGCGTTAATCTTAGCTCTGAGGGGCTTACCATCCGAAGAAAACAAGGTGTAGTTGATTTGTAAGTTTTTGAGGATACAGTTGAAGCCGTTTTTATTACCAAAGGAAAAGTTTCCCCACAGTAGACATAGAAAGTTAGGTCTGTGAGTTTTATTCACCATCGTGTAAACCACATTCAGAAATTCCTGCACCTGTTTAGCTACGTCTTTATGAAATTCATTAGCTTGCCCTTTGACCCGCACTACACCGGTACCATCGAAGGTAAAGTTGAGCTTGAGTTCTTCAGGTTCGGTAAATTTAAATTGCGGATTGTTACCTTTGGAGCCAGGGGTCTGGGCAGAATCATATTCCACGTTAAAACTTTGAGAAATTTGCTCTGGATTGATCGGCAGATCAAATTCTTTACCTTCATCCTTGAATTTAAATCCTTTGTCTTTGTAGACCTGGATTTTAACTTTGGCAAGTTCACCTGTGTACATTGTTTATCGCTCCGATTTTTCTTTGAGAATTGCTAATACTTGCTCTACGCAAGTAGCAATGATATCGGAGCGATCATCTTCCCAATTAGAGTGACTTTGTACTTGCCCTTGATTGGTATTTTGCCCTTGCTCCCCATCGTTAACCGAGGCTTTTATTACCAACTCTCTAATTTCTAGTGGCATAAAATTTTCCTCACCGTATAATCAAGAAAAACGTTTGTACTCACGAAGCTAAAACTATTTATCAATAGGTACTTCTGTGTTCTCAAAATAGCTATAGTTTAACTCCAGCGATTCAATAGCAATGGTATTTTGTTCAGCATTAAATTCCGAGACTGACCATTTTTTAGGCCAGGCATTGATCACTTTCCAAGTCATCAGTGGTACAACGCTTTTTTGTGTATTTTTTGGCTCGGTTCTGACAGACAGTAAATTTACTATCAGATCCATCGGATGGATGTCAAAGTTAAGGAGGGCATCCATGCACCACTTGATCATTTTCGAGTCTTTCACTAAGCCACGCTTAAGTACCAGCGGACTGTATTTTGTTCCTACTGGTAGAGTATGCTCAAAACGGTTTTCGCCCCCCTCCTTCAAGGATTCAGTCTGCATGTCTACGCTCAGACCAGTAACACTTTGAAACTGAGTTTCCACTGTTTGTTTGTACAAAGTTATAATTTTTGGTGTTCCCGTTTTTTGAGTCTCTTTTTGATCTTGGAAGCTACCTAAAAAAGCAACATCAAAAAAGAAACTGACAGGAGGATACGTAGAAGATGGCATAAGACATTAGTTATTTTCAATGGTTAGTCCTTCGTGGACAATCTCGATGCTTTCGATCGCCACTTCATTGCCGTCACTTTTGAGTTCAGTTGAATTTACCTTCGTTGGCCAAGCATTTTTGACTTTCCAAATTACTACTGGCTCATGCTTCTCATTCAAAAGACTAATCGTGATATCGCGACGATCAATTGTGTTTAGAGCTACGGTATTCCACCACTTGAAGAAATCATTGTCTCCTTTGACAGTACCTCGTTTCATAGTTATTGAACCAAATTTTTGCATACCTGGCATTTGTAGTTTGCTGTATTCACGCATATTTCCTTCACGGTATTCAATTGGCTGGGTTTCTACATTGAGTCCCGAAACATCAGTGAATCCTATGCGTTTGCCAGCCCACTCTACTTGGAAATGAAACTTCGGTAATGGATAGTCAACCATGATTAGTTAATGAGTAAATGAGTAGTTTTGATCGTTGTTTGTAATTATGGAATCATGAGCAAGTTAGCCCATAAAATGATTTGCTCGTTAGCTTTCTTGCATCTTGTGAGAGAACTTCAAAATGATGAATTCAGCCGGACGCACTACAGCCATGCCAATTTCAATAATCATACGACCTTCAAGAATGTCCAGGGCAGTCATAGTTTCATTCAGCCCCACTTTGACATAGAACGCTTGCTCTGGCTTTGCTCCGGCTAATGCGCCAGCCCGCCATTGCAGAATCAAGAAGTTCTCGATCATTGCCTTAACTTTCACCCAGGTATTCGCATCATTTGGCTCAAAGACAAAGCCTTCAGTGGCTTTCTTGATCGATTCTTCAGCCATATTGAAAAATCGACGCACAGGGACATAACGCCATTCATTGCTGTTACCATCTAGAGTCCGAGCGCCCCAAATTAATGTTCCTTTGCCTGTAAACGCCCGAATCGCGTTAATCGACTTACCCGTAGTATGGACGTTAAGGTCTTCTTGTTGGGCGTTTGTGATTGTTATTGTGGGTTTGATCACCGAGCTCAATGTCACATTTGCAGGAGCCTTAAACACTCCTCGAGTACTATCGACAAAAGCATACTGACCTGCTACTAACGGGCTAGGCGGCAAAATTACTGGAATATCATTAATCGCTGCTTTCGCTAAGTTAAATAGGATTGCATTGCCGTCTTTTTGATTAGGATCTAAGGAAGCTAAATTCGGATACTTATCAACATTTTTGCCTTTATCATCTTTCTGAAGTACTGGCTGGCCATTCTGTAGATAGACTATCTTTACTTGTTCTAGGGCGTTGTCATATTGATAATTAAAAATAGTCTCGATATTAGGCGTATAAATGGCGGAGTACTTGAGTGCATCCGGATTCAAGCTCAGATCTCGAAAATCTTTTGCAGCATCTAAGATAGTTTGTCCGTTTGTTGGTTGTTGCAAATCAAAAATTGCAAAGCGGTCTTGCAATTTCAAACATTGTTGGATCGCTGTATCGAAAAGTGCTGCTCTTTGATTGAGATTTAGAGCTTGAGACTCAGGAAAAACAAATAGGGTCATCTCATCTACTTTTTCAACCTTTTCAATTCCAGATTGAAGGTTCTTTAAACTAACATCGTCATAATCCTTTATCTTGCCAACTGACACAATGTAGCAAGGACCTCCTCCGTTGGCAAAATAGGCTTGCATGGCATAGTACATATTATGTTTAGAGCGGTTATCGTTTTTGGCAGATATCTTCCGCTCTATGGCTATGTTTTGAGCAAGTGTTTCTTCAATTTTGACAACAATTCCAGTCTCAGGTTTGGTTGTTCCAAAGTACAGTTCGTATTCTAATAATGACGTAATCCTCAAGGGCTGGGCTACTTTAGCATTATCTGCTGTTGCTTTATAAGCGGCTGCTGTTGCTGCCGTTTTTTTGTCGTCCTCGCTCTGTTTTTGATCTGCTGCTTTTTTAACTTCTTGTGCTGCATCTTTTGCTATTGCTTTATCTGCTGCTACTTTTGCTTTATCTGCTGCTACTTTTGCTTTATCTGCTGCTACTTTTGCTTTGTCTGCTGCTGCTTTTGCTTTGTCTGCTGCTACTTTTGCTTTGTCTGCTGCTGCTTTTGCTTTGTCTGCTGCTGCTTTTGCTTTGTCTGCATCATTTGGTGCTTTGTTAGCTTCGTTTGCGGCTTTGTTGGCTTCGTCTGCGGCTTGTTTGGCTTCGTCTGTGGCTTTTTTTGCTTCGTTTGCGGCTTGTTTGGCTTCGTTTGCGGCTTGTTCGGCTTCGTCTGCGGCTTGTTTGGCTTCGTTTGTGGCTTGTTCGGCTTCGCCTGCGACTTTGTCGGCTTCGCTCGCTATATCTGTAGCATTTGCTACTCTATTTGCAGCTTCAGCGGCTGTGGCAGTATCCTCTGCTAGTTGATGGTAATCAACACCTTGAAATATTGCTTTCTGGGTATACCCAATAAAAGCAGGAATGGCGGTGGCGACTTCAGCAATTGAAGGTGGAAATTTGGAGATTTCCTCGATATAAACGCCTGGAGTTTTGTAGGTACTTGACATAGATGTGTACTTGGTAATTAAGTTATTCGTTATAAATGGATATCAGAAAAAAAGGCGATCGCTTCTTTCTTTGTTTTTGGATCGATTTGCTTTTCTCGCTTGATCAGCATCACTCCTGGTGCTGGTAGGAGGTGGTCTTTTCCGTCAGTAAGTAAATACTTGGGTTGTTGTAGTAAACTCTTGGGTCTTTTGGTGAAGTAAGTTTTGTCATCTTTTAACTCAAAGTTAGGTAAGTCGTCTTGAGTGAAGCCATGAGGCTTTTGGTAACGATATCGCCAATGGGTAGCACGGTTTTTAAAACGGATGACGTAGGTGCGGGGCTGAATTAGAGTTTGTCTATTCTGAGGCTTTAATAGAGAGAAAGCCGATGGCACTAGCTGAGGATTCAAGACAATTTCCACTAGCCCAAAAGCATTAGAAGCAGCCATCGGGTTCAATAGTACAAACTCATCCACCTGAGTACTATCTAGATATAAACGATAGCGACCAGGGATTTGCCCGAAAAGATTGAGATTGGTGGCGATCGCATTACCAGGAGTATGAGCATCTGGAACTGTGACCTCAAACATAAAAGATTTCTGTTCATTGACATCTAACAGGCTCCATCGATAAGTTTCATGAGGACTCGCTCTAGGGATGGTATATATTCGCGAAATTCCTTGTTGTGGTAATTGGTCTAGTTCTGTCACATACTGACTTAGAGGCAAGCTCTCCCAGTCCTCGACATCAGGTATCGCACTATCAGAAGTATTATCCTGCAACGCTTCATAAGTCTTCCCCTGGTGAGTTACCAATTGTCCTAGGTGATATGTGGTATTGGCAGTGTAAACCGGCAAAGATTGAGTCAAGAATAAGGCATCACCATGATTACCTGATAGATTCGAGAAGTAATAAATCTGATCGCGGTTCGTAGTGAGAGGTAAATTTGTAAAATTGCCAAAATAGCGATCGCGCACCACTAACAAGAAAGTCAACTTTTCAAAAACATTAACTGGTAGCGAAGTCACAAACTGACCCGATGACACTGACTCCACATTAGCAAAGATACTCGCTCCCTGTGGCTGTTGACGAAAAATCCAACGAAGATTTCGCAATACCTCCACACATTCTGCTGTAGGCACCAGAGCCAGCATATCAGAGATATCATAACCAGTTGGTGGCAGTTTTGGAGGATTGGGCTGACCTAGATAATAGTCATGCCAAATTTCTAAATCGAGGATTTTTTGATATAGAACATTCATTACTGATTATGCTTCATTCATTGATCGAGATCCCTGAAATAACTTCGCTTTCACCCTGCTGTTTTTGTGCATCTATAACTACAACGCGAGCACGATACATGACAAAAGGTACTTGTTTACCACCTAAAGAACCCCAAAGTTGGTTAAGTTGTTCAAAGCTAAGGGAGTAAAGATCTGGAATGACTCGCAAATCGGGCGAAATAGTGCCATTTCCAGGTGTAGAGGTAAACGAGATTTCCTGTTGCGACTGAAAAAATTCCACTACCCGCGAAAGCAATCTGAGGGCGGTTTCATACTGATTATGTAGTGAAGAAAAAAGAATAAATAGGTTAAGGTATACAGGAGGGTTTTGGTAAACAGTGCGCCCATTATCCATACGATAGTGACTAGCATTTTTCAAAGTGGCTTCTTCTTGAAGGTTTACCAAGCTCATCACCACATGGCCATTGAGCTGATTTTTAGAACCGCCAAGTTCTTCAGCCATACAAATATTATCTATTAGCACAACCTGTCCTGGTCCAAGTTCTGGCTCACGCTCTAGGATATAGCGCTGTAAAGCAACCTGTATCAATCTCATTGCATCAAAGATCATAAGAACTCGGTAAATGAATCAGTCAAAGTCTTAGATTGTCTCATTTATATTTAGAAGGAATTCAGAATTAATACTCCCACTGCTAAAAGCGAATGGGATTCTTGCTACCCTGTCCGAACACAGCCAGATCTAGAAATACCCCAAGGATGAATGCACACAGCAATACTTAAGATTACTTGACCGCAGGGCTAACGCGAACTCCTCTCTACGAGATGCTGGGCAAATGCCAAAAGCAAGCATAGATTGACTGTTAGATTATGAGCACCCTAAGGACAGTTTCACTATCGTTAAATAATTAACGCAGAGGTCAACCTGCTCCTAACCCCGTATTTTTACAAGATTTAGGATTTTTAGTAACAAGGTTCCGGAGCAGGAGTTGTCCGCTAGACCTATTTCTTTTTCATCCAGGATTTATTTAGTAACCATATTACTGCTTAATTACAACAATATCTTTTCTCTGACCTTTTATCTTATTGTTTGTAACAATTATTATTATACATTGTTTTACTATGTATTTTTCGTTACGCAAATCTCTAATGATAAATAATCAAACTATACTTTTGGGTGCTTTATTCACTATGAATATTCATTATTCTCACAAGATCCTCACATTCTTCCTTTAATTTTCAGTATAGCAGCTAGCAGATCTACCAAACTTAGACAAATAAATAATGCTTGTTGAATTAATTTGCTCGTAGTTACACTTTAGGAGTATGAATTGTCGAAAGTACTAAAGCACAATGATAACATTCTAACTAAGTTAATGTAGTCGACTACTAGAAGAAAAGGAAACGGACAATATTCTCTATGATTCTCCTGATCTCGATACTAAAAGTGAGAATAATTAAATTTATTACTTATAAATTGAGGATAAATATCATGTTATTGGAAAAATCTATTGAAGCATGTTCAAAATATAGAACTAATGTTAACTATAGTAGTTTTCCTGTCCAATATCGGACTAAAGTTTCTATTGACCTTATCCAATTATCTCTCAAACAACCACGCCGTTACTTTGACCCGAAAAAGCTTGCCCAACTGATAGAATCGATCAAAGAACATGGTATTTTAGAACCTGTGCTAGTCCGCCCACTTTATGATGGACAATACGAACTCATCGCCGGGGAGCGAAGGATAAGAGCAGCACGGGAAGCAGGATTAGTTGAAGTACCTATTGTTTTACTGGAGTTAGATGACCAACAAGCTCTACAAATTGCACTCATCGAAAACTTACAGAGAGAAGAACTAAATCCGGTTGAAGAAACGGAAGCCATATTAGAACTGCTATCACTCTCTTTGGGAATAGATACTCATGAAGTAGTCTCTCTCTTACACCTCCGTTTTAACGCCAAACAAAGAGGTCAAAAGTTGAATCAAAACGTTTTGATTCAACTTGAAAAGATTGAATCACTATTCTCACAACTAGGAAAATTCAATGTTAGTAGTTTCCGCGCCAGTCGGCTTCCTTTACTTAATCTTAGCAGTGATCTTTTGTCAGTCTTGCGACGTGGTGAGATCGAGTATACCAAAGCTCAAACGATTGGAAGTTTAAAGTCGGAACAGCAGCGCGCGGAATTGCTCAAGATAGCAATTGCTGAGAATTTATCTTTGAGTCAGATTAAAACGAGAGTTAAAGCACTTAAATCTCAGACAAAACAGGAATCAGAAAACACCTTCACTGAGCAGTTTAATGCAATTAACAAGCTTTTACATCAGAAAAATTATTTGATCAAGACTCAAAATAAAGAAAAAATATCTAGCCTTCTAGATGAATTAAAAATATTAATAACTGAAGGGTAAATTATATATATAGCAATCCTAAATGAGTTGTAAACTTCTCGGCTTAGGGAGGGAACAGGGAACGGTCAACAGGGAACAGGAAAGACGGATATATACGTGTACACAGGTGTGCTTGTTTTTTTCAAAAATTAAATAGGACTGCTATAGCAATCTTATTCAATTTTTGAAAAAGTCTCCATATTTTGTAAGGTGCGTTACGCAGCGTAACGCACCTTATACCATTTTTATATGAAGCTCCATATATTGACCCCCGGCTACGCCGTCCCCCCTTACCAAGGGGGGTAAAAATAATGTGCAGCTTCACAAAAAATTGGTATTACAAAATATTAAGAATGTTTTATCCTGTAATACATAAAATGTTCAATTTGAATAGTACATAATTCCTAACTTCATTTCGTAGAGGAACTTTCTATTGATGTTACGCCAGAATTAGACATCTGTTGCGGCTCAATCGCAGACGATTTTGCTGTCAGAGGTTTATCCCATCCCAAATATTTTTTAATGAATGAGGCCGCCCAATCGTATGCGCGAGCAAAAGGCCATAGTAAAAATTGGAACAAATAAGATATGATCTGATCAAGAGTTGGTTGTTCTACCTCCAGTTTATTGCGAAAAATCTGACCCGTTTGAAAAGCCAGACCAGAGATCCAGATAATCGAAGCAATCAGTAATTTGCATAAAAAAAAGATAATGGCGACGGCTTGCTTGAAAATATCCCAAGTTTTACTAGCAGCTTGTCGGTAGATTTCTCCGGTCTTATTATCAGAAATATTTGCCCATAGCTCTATAGCCTCTTGAATGGGATTATACTGTATTATCTGTGAATTATCTTGTTTGTAAAGGACTGGAAGGTTCATAAGGTTTTTCTGAGTTTGTTCAACGACTGTTTTTTGCATAATTTCTAGTGATTTTCTTATTTGGATGCCACTACGCTCAATTTACCAATTAATAAATTTGTGAAAGTTTACACACAATTTTGATAGAGGAAAAACTCATGATCTCTAGTTTTGTATTTCTCAGGTATTTTTTATAATTTATAATATAATCACATAATCAGAACTGAAATTGATACATTAATTAAAAACTAAATATTTTGCCACCTTGCACATTACCAGAATACGGATAATGCGAAATTAGATTTTTGTTGAATGGCTAAAGCAGACTTCCCCATTTTCTGGCGATCGCAATCATCTGACCACATTCAGATGTGCAAACACTAGACTCGTCCTAGCTATCGGCGGATCATCAAAATAGATTGAGATTTACCACAAATTTGATAAGTTAGACTATCTAAAGCGCATTTAGCATGATACCTTTGCTTGATATCCAAACCTTACAAACAGCACTAAACTACCTAGCTCAAGTAGTTCTGTGGCGCTTGAACTCTTACTTCAGTGATAACAAACAGGTAAGAGTTGCCATCATGCCCAGTCCACCGGATGAATGGTTGGCTGCGGACACTCCCCTGATCTGGTTTATTCGCAACCATCAATTAGATATTGCGGCTCAACTGACTTTACTGATGGCTTTAGCTCCCCATCTACAAGCTGATTTTTTTGATCAACTGATCACGCCCCATTTATCCCAAGCTGGAGATTATCCCCAGCTCGGTGGCTGGCGGGGTAAGTCCCATCGGGGTTTTCTGCCAACTGGTGAAACGGTGCTGTTCATCCTAGCGGGGAACCAGTTTAGCGATCGCCTCTACCTACAGCAACTTTTCAGCGAAGATCACCCCTTTGCCCGTGAGGGTGTGCTTTACCTAGATCCGCCAGAGGAGGGTGAACCTTTGATGAGTGGAAAACTTGTAATGACTCAGGACTATATCGACCTTTTTATTCAAGGACACTTTTCTCGTCCCCGTTTCAGTACGCGTTTTCCTGCTCAGCATATTACCACTGAAATGGAGTGGGACGATCTCGTTCTCAATCCTCAAACCTTACAACAGATTCGCGACCTAGAAACGTGGATTATTCATAGTCCAACTATTCTCTATGAATGGGGAATGAAAAAGAAGCTGAAGTTAGGTTACCGCGCCCTATTTTACGGACCCCCAGGTACAGGTAAAACTCTGACAGCTAGTCTCTTGGGTAAATACACTGGCAAAGATGTTTACAAGGTTGACATCTCAATGATGGTGTCAAAATTTATAGGTGAAACAGAAAAGAACCTCGCTAATCTCTTCGCTCGAGCCGAAAGTAAAGATTGGATTCTGTTCTTCGATGAAGCTGATGCTCTTTTTGGCAAACGTACTAATGTCCACGACGCTCATGATAAATACGCTAACCAAGAAGTCAGCTATTTGCTACAGCGGGTAGAAAACTATGACGGTTTGGTGATTCTGTCCTCTAACTTCAAGAGCAACATCGATGAAGCTTTCATACGTAGATTTCAATCAATTGTTCAATTCCCTATGCCAAATGCCAAAGAACGGCTGCAACTATGGCAAATGGCTTTTCCATCACAAGTCAGACTAGCTGATGCAGTAGATTTACAGCAACTTTCAATCACCTATGAACTGAGTGGTTCTGACATTATGAATGTGGTGCAGTACTGTTGTTTACAAGCACTGCAGCAAGGTGATATAGTCATTCATCACGAGGATCTGCTTTACGCTATTAAGCGAGAATTCAGCAAAGCAGGAAAGGTCAGCACCCCTGCCTAAAGGCGAGGGGCTAAGCGCAAAGCGCAGGCTACGCCAACGAAAGCTATTCCCTGTAGCGTCTCCGAATCGCGAGACGGGTGTATTCTGAACGCCAGATTCCTACGGAGGGAGACCCTCCTGCAGAACAGGCTCGTCCTGAATTCTGTCTGCTGACTCCTTTTCATCATTAACTTTTTTCTTCATTGTTTATTTCCGCGTCAACTTCTTGTAAAGCTTGGGTGATGACTTGAGCTTGTTCTATCTGTTCATAGTGGTTGAAGATTTCTAAAGCAGATTGATAATAAGTACGTACTTGTAAGAGATTTTGGGATTTTCCAGCGTCGGGTGTTTCTGGGTTGTTGGGTAAGTTGAATAAGGCGTTGGCTTTGTTAGATATTGTGTTCGCGTATTCTAGAGGTGTGTCTCTGGCGTTACGCACTTTTAATGCTTCGTCGTAAGCCGCGATCGCTCGTAAAAGATTATCCAAAGGATGGCGAGTTGGTAGATATTGCAAAGCATTACCTAGATTGTTCTGCAACATCGCATACTCTTTGGGATGAGCAATTAGCTGTATATGCTTTAGCGCTTCTTCAAATGTCTGTACTGCTAACCCTTGATGCAAGCCTTCTGGTGCTGAAGCTAGCGGCATTGAGAGGTACGCGATCGCAATATTATTTTGTAAAATTGCGTATTCCTGGGGGTACTTTTGCCAGGTAAACACCTGCAAAGCCTCTTGGTAAGCCTGGAGACTCTCCGCTATTCGAGCTAAATTAAATGGAACTAATGACTGTAACACTAACCCCAGATTCATTTTAGCTTCTGCCACTTCTTCATCTGAGGCTAATTGTTGTAAAACTGGTAAAGCTTCGTCATAATAAGCTTTCGCTTGTAGCAGCAGTTCAGTTCCTGTATCAGGAATTGTCCTTAACACCCCCGCCATTCCCACCTGTACCCTAGCTTTCACTAAAGGATAATTTTCACCACACAATTGATATGCGTGATTATACAGTTCTAGTGAATTTTGTAAATCCTGGATCGTTTTTGGCTTTTTCTGAAAGTTTTGAGCCATTTCGAGCAACATTTCGATTTTTTCTTGTGTTGTCGCTGACTCTGAAGCGATAGCACGAATCGCTGCTTTCACTGCTGAATCTGTAACGCTAGGTGTCATTACTACTAACCTTTTGATGAAAGGGGGATTT
>NZ_JAAKGC010000159.1 GCF_017591665.1 Aetokthonos hydrillicola CCALA 1050
ATTGAAATTGATATTCTATTTTTGGGTGGTAAACCTAAAGAAAATTTTGGTTTTCAAAAACCAGAATAAAGCATAGAATTCCCAGGAGTAGAGCAATGAAAATGGTTAATACAAACACCACAGAAGTTCTTTTTGAAAATCTTTCAGAAGAAGAAACAGCTAGCGTTACAGGAGGACGAGGTATTGTAGCTCTTGCTGACGCTCGGGCAGATCTTACTAACAATGTTGGAGGTGTAACTTACGCCACTACTTATACAAACGTTGTGGATCAAGGTACTCACACATCAACTTCTATCGCTAGCTCTGGTTCACTAGCTTTCGATGACACTAAAACAGGTGCAACATCTGGTTCACGCTCACTTGACAAAATATTCGGCATTACAGCACCATAGATTATTATGAAGTTTTACTAAAAGCACAATAAATCGAAGCTCTTTAGTAATCTTTCTGCTAGTAATCTTTCTGCTAGTAATCTATAACCACCCTAGTAAAGGTAGGGTGGTTTTGTTTATCAAAGGATAAAAGATATATTTCATCATCTTTATAAACGCTATAAACGCTTTAAATTAATTTAAATGATTTTTTGCAATAGCGAACACTGCAGTCTTCGGCAGCTCATACCATTTCACAAAAAATTTGATACAAATATAGGTTGGGTTGAGGAACGTAGACGCACCTGGCGGGTCACCCAACACCTCAAAGCCTTTCCTTTGTTGGGTTTCACTTCGTTCTACCCAACCTACCCATCTGTTTCATTCTTTTCTAGAATTGGTATCACATAAAATCAGAACACTAAAATCCTCGATTTTAGCGAAATACGTATCTTGAGTTCTGAGTCAAGTACTTTTACTGAAACCCTTTCTAGAAGCTTCTGGGATCATAGCTAGAAATTCTCGAAGTCACTCAAGTAGATGAGCTTGAGTTATCACGTCGGTAAAGAAACGAAATATAGATTTGGACAGTCGTCGCTCAAAGCTTTCCAAGAATTCTCGCGTGCCTAATCCATCCCGTAAATATAGAATGACACTAGAGATTTATTGTCGCATTCCTCTTGCGATAAGTTTAGAGGGAATTTTCTTGCAACCAACCCTTAGCCTGATTTCATATCTGCAAAACTTGCCCAAGCCGCCAAAACACCGAAAGCGCTAAATGCCCAGAGTAGGCGATCGACATTGTGAGTAATATTCTAAAACGGTGAACAGGCTTTACCTCTAAATGCCAAGGAATAAGATGCAATAGATTAAAGAATCTAAACAATAGAAACATACTTGCAACAAAAAGGCCTAGCATTTTGATTGCAACCATGATCATATTTGATTGCTTGGCAAACTCCGCCCAAGCGGAATATATCTCTGATCCTCGCACCATAAGAAATCCTCAGTTGGTGTTCAAGAAACAACTATTGACGATGGGGAAAAATCTTAAATTAATTAAGTTCTTTCCCATTTCTTGGTAAATGGGAAGCCCTGATACTTTACATGTTTTTCACACTATACGAGCATACATAATTTTCTTCTAAAGATCTACTTTTATTGAATGAATAAGCTTATCACCTTAAATTAAAATCATAAGAAAAAGTTATAAAAAAGCACCTCACTATAGTGTAAAAGTTATAAAAAATACATCAGTTCGTCTATTCTTAATCAAAAAAACTGAAAATTCACGGAATCTTTATTATGATCCATGTCAAAAATAGTTACAGTGAGGTAATTCGAAAAACAAAATTACTGAATACGTAAAAAATAGCGAGCTATAATATACAACCGCATACTTTGAACAGGGAATAATGCGATGAGATAGCTTGCGAACACAAACGCGGGAGAAAGAGCAGCAAAATCTTGGTTACTGCCTGTTCCAAAATTTTCTTCCGGACAGGACTCAAAAAACGGAGAAAATCTGTCCATGTAAATTGTACTGTCGCTCAAAAATCACACGCATGAGGTTACGCTTTTTTCTACTCAGCGTTATTAGTATTGTGCTGCTATGTTCTCAAGCAAAAGCCGCAAGCCTGGAATCTTGGCATTTTGATCCTACCCAAAATCAGCTTGACTTAACCACAGATTGTGGTGTTCAACCAAGAGCTTTTTTAATTAATAACCCAACAAGACTTGTTATTGATCTACCGGGAACCCACCTAGATAATAATACAATTCATCAAAGTTTAGGGACGTTAGTGAGGGCGATTCGTGTTGGACAAATGGATTCCAAGACAAGCCGATTAGTTATAGAATTAGCACCTGGTTACACCATTTCCCCCCAAAACGTAATATTTAGAGGAGATTCATCTTCTCACTGGGTGGTGAAATTATCCTCGATTGAACGAGTAGCTATCGAGAGCCCACAAGTCTTGAGTCCAAACACGACACTAGAAGAACAGAAGATTCCCGTACAAATCAGTAATGATTCAACCTTTGCTGGGATCGTATCTTTAGGGAAGGAAATGTCCCAGCTATCCTCTCAGGTTAAAACATTAATGGCTCGCTACAACTTCCTCTCGCCAGGAATGTTTTTTTTAGACTTGGATACAGGTAACTATTTAGATATCTATGGAGAAAAGGTATTTTCTGCTGCTAGCACGATTAAGTACCCTATTCTGATTGCTTTGTTCCAGGACGTAGATGCAGGAAAAGTCAAGCTTAATGACACCTTAGTTCTGCGAAGGGACTTAAAAGCTGAAGCCCAAGGTTCAGGAGACTTGCAATTTAAACCTGTTGGCACTCGACTCAGTGTTTTAGAAACAGCGACTAAGATGATTACCATCAGCGATAATACCGCTACTAATATGATTATTGATCGTTTAGGTGGTAAGGCTAAGTTAAATCAGCGTTTTCGCAGCTGGGGTCTGCAAAACACTACTATTCGCCATCTATTAGGTGATTTTAAGGGAACTAATACAACCAGTGCTAAAGATTTGGTGCGACTGTCAGTATTAATTGCTAATAATAAGTTGCTTAGTAATACAAGTCACTCCAAAGTTATGGAGATAATGCATCGTGTCGAAAATAAAAGTTTACTCCAAGCTGGTCTTGGTAAAGATGCAGTGTTTGCTCACAAAACAGGGACTCTTGGAGTTCTTCTTGCAGATGCAGGTATTATTGAGTTACCAGCAGGTAGGCGTTATTTAGCAGGGATTTTTGTGAAAAGACCTTTCGACGACCTCAGAGCCAAGGCTTTTATCAGTCAAGTTTCTAGGCTTGTCTATAGCTATCTGCTAGCCCAGCCTAGCGTTACCCGCTTACCGTAAAAATTGCCCTCATCCCTAACCCTTCTCGCAATTTTGGGAGAAGGGGAACTAACGGTATGTCTCCCCTCTCCCATCCCTCTACGGTGTACAGTGTTAGATCATAGAAATATTTGGGAATTTTAAAGGTAACCCAAAAAATTCCTCTCGGCAAGTTCTATGCTCTCCATCACTGACTCTGTGTCTGAGCCACCGTTCCACCTACCTGGTTACACCCTAGTCGAGCAGATCTATCAGGGTTCTCGTACTGAGGTTTATCGAGCGATTCAAACAGATCAACAGCGCCCGGTGGTGATTAAGGTGTTGCGGCGCGAGTACCCCAGCTTCAGCGAATTGGTACAGTTTCGCAATCAGTTTATGCTCCTGCGGGGTGTCACCGATGCCCACAAAGAACACCAACCTGTAGCGGGAGTTATTGAACCCCTGAGCCTGGAACCTGTGGGGAATGGCTATGCCCTGGTGATGGAAGATTTTGGGGGGATTTCGCTCAATCACTATGCCCATCAGCGCCCCTTGGACGTAATCGAAGTGCTGGCGATCGCTGTTCAAATCGCGGAAATTTTACATGATCTGCACCGACATCGTATTGTTCACAAAGATCTTAAACCCGCCAATATTCTAATTCATCCCGACTCAAAACAGGTCAAGCTGATTGACTTCAGCATCGCCTCCCTGTTACCCAGGGAAACTCAGGAAATCCAAAACCCAAATCAGTTGGAAGGAACCCTAACGTATCTGGCTCCCGAACAAACCGGGCGGATGAATCGTGGGATTGATTATCGCGCCGACTTCTATGCGCTGGGCGTAACGCTGTATCAGTTGTTGACCGGGCAGTTACCATTTCAATCAGATGACCCGATGGAGTTAATTTACTGTCATCTGGCGAAGCGCCCCACAGAGGTGCATCATCTCAATCCGTCAGTGCCGCCGATGCTCTCGGAGATTGTGTTCAAACTGATGGCAAAGAATGCAGAAGATCGCTACCAGAGTGCGCTGGGCTTAAAGCATGATCTGGAAACCTGTTTACATCACCGAGAAACATCACAGCAGTTGATCGAGTTTACGTTGGGGCAGCGGGATCTCAGCGATCGCTTTTTGATTCCAGAAAAACTCTACGGTCGTAAAGCAGAAGTTCAGCAGTTATTGGCAGCTTTTGATCGCGTCGCCAATGGCAAATCAGAACTCATGCTGGTGGCGGGATTTTCTGGTATTGGTAAAACCGCTGTGGTGAATGAAGTGCATAAGCCGATTGTCCGGCAACGGGGCTATTTTATCAAAGGTAAGTGCGACCAATTTAATCGCAACCTTCCCCTTTCAGCCTTTGTCCAGGCATTGCGGGATCTGGTGGGGCAATTGCTGTCTGAATCGGATGCTGCCTTGGAGCAGTGGAAAAGCCAAATTCTTACAGCCGTGGGTGATAACGGGCAAGTCCTGATCGACGTGATTCCAGAATTGGAGCAGATCATTGGTAAACAGCCTGCAGCTCCCGAATTGTCAGGCAGCGCTGTCCAAAACCGGTTTAACCTGCTATTCCAAAAGTTCATTGAGGTTTTTACCACTCGAGAGCATCCCTTGGTAATTTTCCTGGATGATCTCCAGTGGGCAGATTCCGCCTCGCTTCAGCTGGTAAAACTGCTGATGAATGACAATAGTTATCTGCTAATGCTAGGCGCTTATCGGGATAATGAAGTCTCGCCCGTTCATCCCTTCATTTTGACCGTAGAAGAACTTAAAAAAGCTCAGAAAACGGTTAATACTATCACGTTATCACCGCTAAGCTTGCACGACTTGAATCATCTTGTCGCAGATACGTTAGCTTGTTCGACTGAACTGGCTCAACCCCTGAGTGAGTTAATTAATCGCAAAACCCAAGGCAATCCCTTTTTCATCACCCAATTCCTCAAAGCAACACATACAGAGGGTTACATCACCTTCAATCAGGATCTACGCTATTGGGAATGTGACATTGCTCAAATCAGTACCGTGGCAATCACCGATGATGTAGTAGAATTCATGGTGCAGCAGTTGCAAAAATTGCCACCAGAAACCCAACATGTGCTGAAATTAGCAGCTTGCGTGGGAAATCAATTTGATTTGAATACGCTGGCGATCATTTCTGAACAATCGGAAACAGAAGCCGCAACTGCACTGTGGAGGGCGTTGCAAGAAGGCTTAATTATTCCTATTTCTGAAACCTACAAGTTTTTCCAGAGCCATGAGACTCACACGACTCAACAGAATATTGCTGTACCCTACAAATTTCTGCACGATCGCGTCCAACAAGCTGCTTACTCTCTCATTCCTGAGACTTTGAGACAATCAACTCACTTTCAAATTGGCAAACTTTTGCTAGCTAATGTTTCCCTAGAAGAACAAAGTAGCAAAATTTTTGCGATCGTCAATCACTTAAATGAGGGCTTTGAACTTCATCAAAGTCAGGAAGAACATTCAGAACTTCTCCAGCTAAACTGTATTGCAGGAAAAAGGGCTAAGGAATCTACTGCTTATGGCGTTGCTGTCAACTACTTTACAATGGCTAAACGCTTGTTATCTTCAGATAGCTGGCAGCAATGCAATGAAAAGTCTGTAGAAGTTTATTTTAATCTGGCAGAAGCTAAATATTTGTCGGGAGATTTCTCATCTTCTATGGCAATTATTGAAACGATCTCTACTTTTGCCAAAAAACCAATTGAAAAAGCTGAAGCCTTTAACCTGGCGATTCAAATGTTCACGTTGCAAGGAAAGTACCTCCAAGCACTCCATTATGGACAAAAGGCATTGTCTTGCCTGGATTTTGATTTATCAGAAATCGACTTATCGGAGAAACTTGAATCTTATCAGCGTGAGATTCAGATGAAATTGGCGAATCGCCAGCCCGATCAGTTAGCAAATGAACCAGAAGCAACTGCTCCAGATAAACGCCTAATTATCAAGATCCTGAATAATTTAATTGTACCCGTTTATGTTCTACAAAAGGGAGAGTTATACTTTTTCGTTGCATTATCGATGGTTTTAGTATCTCTGAACTTTGGCGTGATAGCTGAGTCCGGAAACGGATTTTCAGCTTATGGAATGTATCTGGGACATTATCACCGTGACTATCAATCTGGCTATGAATTTGGAGTACTTGCGGAAAGTTTAGCCAAACGATTCAAACAAGCAGATAATTTATGCAAAGCTTGTTATATGTTAGGGAATAATCTCCTTTCTTGGGTGCGTCCCTTACGTTGCTCACTGCCTATTTTTGATAAAGGATTAGTCGCTGGACTACAATCTGGGGAGATGGTTTTCTCTGGTAATCTTTTAATGTACAAGCTGCTCAATTCGTTTTATGCAGGAGACAGCGTATTAGAAGTTCAGCAAAATCTTCCTGAATATTTAGAATTTTCTGCCAAGAAACTCAACTATCAACTTGCCGTAGATGTCATCTCTGGATTAAAAATTTGGCTCTCTAACCTTACAATGAGTCGTACAGAGAATCTCCCAACTGAGCAGCAGCATCTTGAGGTGTGCAAGAGCAACAATAGCGACTATGCAATTTGCCACTATTTGCTTCTAAAAACTAAGGTCTTATGTTTTTACGGGCGTTATGCAGAAGCAGTGGAATCAGCTCAGAGGGCTGAAGACCTTGTTGGCACTATTACTGGAAAATATCAAGTCGCAGCTATCAATTTTTATCAATCTATTGCTATAGCTGAATATTGTCGGACTCATTTTCTAGGTTTAGACAATAGTCATATACAAAAAGTTAAATCAAATCAAGCGCAGCTAAGTTTATGGGCAGCGAGTTGCCCGGAAAACTTTGCTCATAAGTGCACTTTAGTGAATGCGATTTTAAGCATTTTATCGGGACAGAAGTCTGAAGCAATTGAACTGTTTGATCGCGCTATTTCTCTTGCTAAAATCAACGGCTACCTCCAAGAAGAAGCCTTAGCCAACGAACTTGCAGCTAAATTTTACCTAGAGTGGGGTAAAGAAAAAATTGCAGCAATCTACCTGCAAGAAGCTTACTACTGCTATGCCCGCTGGGGAGCTAACGCCAAAGTCAATGACCTAGAGCAACGCTATCCCCAACTGTCACGCTCGATTTTGCAAGCTCAACATAGCCAACAGACGATTTTAGAAACGTTGGCTACCATATCGGCTCCTACCTATTTATACCCCGCTACCAGCAGCAAAAGTTCTTGTAGCAGTAGTATCAACACCACGCTCGATTTTGCTACCTTGCTGCAAATCTGTCAAACCCTTTCCAGCACGATTGATCTGGATGAATTGCTGAGCATCCTCACCCAAACCATGCTGCAAAACTCTGGCGCAGACAAATGTGCTCTGATGCTCTGTCGGGATGGACAATGGCAAGTTCGGGTCATCGCGGATCTTGAACAAACGACTCTGCAAGTCGCTCCACTAGACACCACCACCACTGTTCCTGTCAAACTCATCCAGTATGTTAAAAACACGATGACCATCGTTGTCGTAGATGCGCTAGAGACTGATCTCCCAGTGGTAGGTGAGTATCTGCATTACCATCAACCTCAGAGTGTACTGTGTATGCCAATTCTGCGTCAGGGCAATTTAGTTGGCATTTTGTATCTGGAAAATCAGACAACTCGTGGCATTTTTTCCAGTGATCGCATCCTTGTACTCAACTTTCTGTGCACTGAAGCGGCCATTTCTCTCGAAAATGCCCGCCTCTATCAACAAGCTCAAACCTATGCCCAGCAACTAGAACAATCCCAGCTGCAAATTGTGCAAAGTGAAAAAATGGCATCGTTGGGCAATCTCGTTGCAGGCGTTGCCCACGAAATCAATAATCCCATTGGTTTCCTCAATGGCAGTATCAACAATGGCAAAGACTATGTGAAAGATTTGCTCAATCATCTGGCGCTCTATCAACAGCACTATCCCAATCCTGTCCCATCGATTCAAGACGATGCAGAAGATATTGATCTTGGCTACCTGATTGATGACTTACCCAAGCTGCTGGACTCGATGGAAGGGGCAACTGATCGCATCCTAAATATCAGCACCAGCCTGCGCACTTTTTCTCGTACTGATACGGATCATAAAGTCAGCACCAATCTGCATGAAGGTCTCGATAGCACGCTATTGATCCTCAAGTATCGTCTCAAAGCCAATGAGTTTCGTCCCGCAATTCAAGTCGTTCAAAACTATGGTGAATTGCCAGCCGTGAAATGTTTCCCTGGACAAATCAACCAGGTGTTTCTGAATATCCTGGCTAACGCCATTGATATGTTTGATGAACTTGCCCAAATACATTCTTTTAAAACAATCACAACCCATCCTCAGAAAATCACCATTTGTACACAACAGGTTGGGAATCAGGTGCTAATTCGTATTGGAGACAATGGCAGGGGAATGAGTAAGGAAATACAAGCTAAAATCTTTGATCATTTGTTCACTACTAAAGCGGTAGGAAAAGGAACCGGATTAGGATTGGCAATCGCCCGACAGATTGTCGTAGAGAAACACAACGGCAATCTGGAAGTACAGTCTGTGATGGAGAGCATAGAACTTGCCGAGAGGAATTTTTTGGGTTACCTTTAAAATTCCCAAATATTTCTATGATCTAACAGTGTACACCGTAGAGGGATGG
>NZ_JAAKGC010000160.1:0-1457 GCF_017591665.1 Aetokthonos hydrillicola CCALA 1050
CCAGTTTTGTAGAAAGTTTCTCCAAAGATACCACACCCCGTAATTTAGATGATCTGCTGCGGATGGAGTATCGCACGAAGTTACTCAACCCAAAATGGGCGCAAGCAATGGCGAATCAAGGTTCTGGCGGTGCATTTGAAATTTCCCAACGCATGACAGCGTTAATTGGTTGGGGTGGTACAGCAGATTTTACTGATGATTGGGTTTATGATCAAGCTGCGGATACTTACGCCCTAGATCCAGAAATGGCAGAAAAGTTGCGTAAAAGCAATCCTGAAGCTTTTCGCAATGTTGTCAGCAGAATGTTAGAAGCGCACGGGCGAGGTTTTTGGCAAGCTAGTGAGGAGAAGTTAGATAAGTTGCGAGATCTATATGAGTTGACAGATGAAGAAATTGAAGGTGTTAACTAGGTTAGCGCTATAAAGTGAGAAAAAGCAAACCTTTACTCTCGTCAAAATGATTTTGTCATGTCAGAATCTCTCAAAGAAATTAGAATCTGTTTCGTTGGTGAATCTTTTATCAATGGCACGGGAGATCCAGAGTGCCTGGGTTGGACTGGCAGAGTATGTGCCCATACGAATCGAAAAGGATACGAGATTACTTACTACAATTTAGGTGTTCGAGGAGAAACTAGTCGTTATTTAAAGCAGCGTTGGCAATCAGAAGTCTTTTATCGTCTACCCAAAGAATACGACTGTAGAGTTATTTTTTCCTTTGGAGTGAATGACACCGGAAGCAATGGTATTCAACAGGGGATAGAGTTAGCCGAGTCGCTGGAGAATACTCGCAACATTTTGAGCGAAGCAAAGCAGCACTACCCCATCTTGATGGTGGGTCCCCCGCCCTGTGGCGATGTCAATCAAGAAAAAAGAAATCAAATACTAGCTAATCTATCAGAGGAATTTGCGTTGGTTTGCAATGAACTTAATGTTCCATATCTCAATATATTTTCCAAATTGGTGAACTCTCCAATCTGGCTAACGGAAGCAAAAGCTAATGATGGTGCCCATCCTAGAGCAGCTGGTTATGCAGAATTTGCAGAAATTGTACAATCCTGGGATGGGTGGTTAAATTGGTTTACTGCTTTGCTAGGTTAGGTTGAGTACTGACTGTTAAGCTTTACGTAACCTTCTGAAAGAGCACATCCCCATACAGTTGCACTCGCCTTACCTGTATTCAGGCTCACATGAACGCCTACCTTTTCATCTGCCATGATCGCTTTAAGTCGATCAAGAATATCGGGCTTGGGCTCACTAGGATAGACTTGTAGATTACCAAACCGAATTACTACGCGTTGTTGATCAATATCAGTGTCGTCAGAACACTTGCCGATTGCCATTGCCACTCGCCCCCAGTTCGGGTCTGCTCCATGAATTGCTGTCTTTACTAAAGGCGAATTGACAATAGCTTTAGCAACTCGCTTAGCTTGGGCATAAGTAGCTGCCTGATCGACCGTA
>NZ_JAAKGC010000160.1:1467-8794 GCF_017591665.1 Aetokthonos hydrillicola CCALA 1050
ACCTTGGTTGATCCTTCACCATCCCGCGCAATCATGTACACCAGGTTGCGTGCTATGTCTTCCAAGGCGTGAGTAAATTCCTCTTCATTGACCTCACCTGCCAAACTATTTGCCAAAATGATCGCTGTATCGCTGGTGGAAGTATCGGTGTCTATGCTAAGGCAGTTAAAAGTTTTATCGATCACAGTGCGGAACATGGGACGCAGGCGATCGCTTGGAATTGCTGCATCTGTAAAAAAGTAGGTTAAAAGAGTTGCCATGTTTGGCTCTATCATTCCCACGCCTTTAGCCACTCCGACTAAGGTTGCCTTGCCAACTTGCCGTACAAACAGTTTAGACACTGTATCAGTTGTCATGATGGCACGTGCTATCGCAGAAAAGTCAGCTGGTAGAAACTGCTGTTTAATATTTGACAATCCCTTACGGATGTTCTCCATTGGATAGCGATGACCAATAAGACCTGTAGAAGCGAGCAAAATGTTATCTATTGCGATCCCCGTTTCGGCAGAAATCAGAGCAATCACTTCTTCCGCATCGGCTAATCCTACCGCACCATTGGCAACATTGGCATTTTTAGAGATGGTGGCGATCGCCTGCGCTTGACCGTTTTCGATGTGCCTGCGGCTAATCGTAACGCTAGGACCTACAAAGCGACTTTGAGTGAACACACCTGCCGCAGTGCACTTAACCTCTGAAACAACACAGGAAAAATCGTCTGTGGTATCTCTAATTCCAAGATTGGTAACAAATGTCCGAAATCCTTGAGGTACGGGAAATAAAATCGTTTCTTGCATATATTTCCTTTACAGGTAGTTCCATAGCAAGGTGTTGTGCAGGTGACGGTAGAAACTTGCTAACTACTACAGTATATAGTATGGAGCATCTGCTTACTATTGTGTACAAGAAGTCATCTGGATATCCACAAATGTCATATTTGGTCAAAAGTCACTGCCGTTTGTATTGTTCTGTTCGGAGCTTACCATGATTGAGACAACTCGTTCCTTTACTCCAGATTGGGTATCTTCTCCTGGTGATACCATCGCTGATCTATTAGGTGATTTCCGAGAAAGAAAATACCTGGGGAGTGCGAGTTTCGACTTCGCTCAACTCACGATCTCTCAGTTGGTTGAGCGAAGTCGAAACCAACGGCGGCGGTATCTTTATTCCTGTAAATCACCTTAGAAGAGCGTAACTGGACAGAAGTACAGTTAGCACAGCAATTAGTCAAGCTAGACCACAAGTGTTGAATTGGCTTTTGCAGACAAGCGATCGCATTGTTCAAGAAATCGATTCAGTAGAATACGGGTTGACTGATATTCAAGAATACTACGCCAATACAGGCGGTTTGAAAAAAGCAGCAGAAAAACAAAGTGGTAGAAAAGTCACAACCAGTTTTGTAGAAAGTTTTTCCAAAGACACCGCACCCCGGAACTTAGATGAATTGTTGCGGATGGAATATCGCACAGCTATGTTAAGAATTAGACTTTGGGCAAAAAAGATTAGTTCGCGGAAAATTCTAATATAAAGCTTCTATATTATGTCGAAAAGCGATTAAGGCTCGCTTACCCTGCTGCTCTTTTAGCGCAGAAATGATTGCATCAGATACTTCTAATGAAACTATTGTCTTAATTTCAATATTAGTGTTGTAGCCTGCTAAATCTGCCAAGCGTCTTCCGTGACCGCCTTCACCCTGGACTTGACTAATGGTGTAGCCGCTTACATCATAGCTTTTTAGCAGCTTAAGGATAGAGTCTTTCAGCACCGTTTCACCAATAATGGTGATTAAAACAGCAGGTTCTAGGCAAGTGTCTGAGTCTGACATAGAAAACTCCAGAGATTAGGTTTTAGCTCAGAGAGCTTAAATTTTGGCTGCTTAGTCCAAATTTTATATTAAAAAGCTCAAGCATTTCTGCCTGAGCTGGGACTAAATGCAACTAATGTGCTTAGCTAATGTTTAGCTTCAAAAGCTGTGTCTATAAAGCTTAGTAGCGGTTACGTCCGCCGTAGCCTCCCCGACCACCACCACCACCAAATGAACCTCTATCTTCTTTAGGTTTAGCCTTATTAACTTTAAGGTCACGTCCCATCCACTCAGCACCATCAAGTCCTTCAATAGCTGCGGCTTCTTCTGCTTCTGTGCCCATTTCTACAAAGCCGAATCCACGTACGCGCCCTGTTTCACGGTCATTAGGCAGCTGAACACGTTTTACAGAACCATACTCTGCAAAAATCGCGTTTAGGGCTTCTTCTGTAACTTCATAAGAAAGATTGCCTACATAAACTGACATAAATTGTCTCCGAAATTGTAAAGGCCTAGAAATTTAGGTTTCGGAGAAAAGTCTGTAAATACCAAAAGGAAAAAGCCTGTCAATACTAAAAACAAACACTGTCACCGAATTAAGTCTCACCTTTTTAGTATGACATAGCTAGTAATTATCTTCGGATAATTGTAAAAACTGTTATATAAAGTCATATAAACTATTTTGATCTATGTATGAATCGTAAGCTTTTGCGGGGTGAAACTTTTACTGTTTTAGTACGGTAGATAAATGCGTCGTCTTTCAACCCAGGTCATAAAATTACTCATACCTATAGATGAGTGATAGCAACGAGATACTCATCTATAGTGAAAGGGTATTCAACGGAGCTTTCATGACTTTCAATATAGTTGACGCTAATCCCAAGAGCGCTCAGTCGTTCAAGTTTAATTGGGTGAGCGGAGCCTTTTTTGCAACCGTTCATGCATTAGCGTTATTAGCCCCCTGGTTTTTCTCCTGGTCGGCACTGGGAGTTACCATCTTCTTGCACTGGTCACTTGGCAGTATCGGCATCTGTCTGGGGTATCATCGGCTATTGACACATCGCAGTTTGCACGTTCCAAAGGGATTGGAATATGCGATCGCAATCCTGGGTACTCTAGCACTACAAGGGGGTCCAATCTTTTGGGTTGCAGGACATCGTCGGCACCACACCTACACTGAAGACATTGACTTAGACCCCTACTCGGCAAAACGAGGTTTTTGGTGGAGCCATATGGGTTGGCTGCTTTACGAACGTCCAGAGTTCTTTGAGTACGAATCGAATCGAAAATTTGCACCCGATCTAGCGAAACAAGAATTCTACCGTTGGCTGGATCGCTATTACTTACTATTGCAAATTCCACTCGGCGTTGGACTATACCTGCTTGGGGGTTGGGCATTTGTGATCTATGGGCTATTCCTCCGAGCAGTTCTGCTTTGGCATAGTACCTGGTTGATCAACTCTGCCAGTCACATCACGGGCTATCGCAGCCACGATTCAGATGACAATTCTCGGAACCTCTGGTGGGCAGCGCTCCTTACCTATGGAGAAGGCTGGCACAATAACCACCACGCTTATCCTAATGTGGCAAAAGCGGGTTGGAAATGGTGGGAAATTGATATGACCTGGTGGGTGATTGTCAGCCTAAGACAAGTGGGTTTGGCACGCAGAATTGTTTTACCGCCATCCGCCTAATAACTGTACTTTGTATAGATGCTCAGGTGTGCCGGTTGAGTAAACTAATTATTCAAATGACTTCCCTGACGGCGCAGAATCTTTATCGCCTGACATTGAATTTGTCGAATTCTTTCCCGACTCAGTTTCAGGCGTCTTGCAATCTCCATCAAAGTCACTTGTTGATCATCCTCAAGCCCAAAGCGCAAAGTGATGACCTGACGCTGGATGGATGTTAAAGAAGATTCCATGAGCTCACGCAAATTCTGACGCACGAGTTCCTGATTTAACTGGTCAAGTATTAGAACTTGATTTGCTGGTAACAAATCCCCAAGCACACTAGCTTTATCGTCTCCCACTGGCATATCTAGAGAAGTAGGGCGTTGGGAGCATTGGAGATATTCTCTGACTTGTTCTGGGGTAACTAATAATGATTCCGCAATTTCTGCTACAGTTGGCTTGCGACCCAATGATTGAGACATTTCTCGCTGTATTTTCTTGATTTGGTTAAGTTGTTCATTAATATGGATAGGCAGGCGAATAGTGCGCGATTTTTCTGATATGGCCCGTGTAATTGATTGTGTGATCCACCAATAAACGTAGGTTGACAACCTGCAACCTCTATTAGGGTCAAATTTCTCTATGCCTCTGTGCAATCCTAAAGTCCCTTCCTGAATCAAATCCAAGAATTCCAAATTTCGGTTCTGATATTTTTTAGCGACCGAAACCACCAATCTGAGGTTAGCATTCAGCATCTGGTTTTTAGCCACTTGACCCTGATGAAGGATTGATTGTATTTCAGAAGATGTTTTCCCCAGTACATCGTTACATTCTTCCTCAGTTGGTTTTCGGTTTAATTCAATAGCAATTGCTTGTTGCTGCTGCTGAATTTGTACCATTTGATGCACTTCTCTTGCATAAGAAATCTCTTCGCTTGGAGTCAGCAGAGGGTAACGACCTATTTCTTGAAGGTAGGAACGAACTAAGTCTGAGGTTACACGGGGCATAATTTAATATCAAATAACGTTTTATAACAGTCCTAAATCATTTACGAAAAGGACTTTCAAGTCAAAATATATCCGTTAGAAGAACCCGTGCGAAGATAGGGGGTTTTAAGCGCAGCTTATGTGTTTGCAAGGCAGTTGTTTACAATGACTGCTCCTACGTTGGCGAGAAGACACATGCTTCATAGAAGCAGTAAGGTATATGCAGGAGCCACAACTACATCAAGATGTACTACTACTTTGCCGGATTTCTTTACCCCGCTACGTACTGCTTCAAAGCCTTTTTAGCATCCATCATTGATATTGTCTGCCTCGCAATGATTAGCGTTGTCGCTTATTATATATCTATCAATTATAGTTCACAATTTTTAACTTTTACGAAGTTGCAAATAAGAAATATCAAATAATTCTTTACAAATAGAGTGCCAGTCCAGGATTGTACACTTTTTGCACAGATTAGTTGTATTGATCACAGAAGTCCGTTTCGGATAATGAAACTAACTGCTAGTCAGTTGGTTGGCGGAGGGAACCCCATCATTGCTGTGGGAGGGGAGGTAAGTCCAAACTAAGGCGCGCCCCTATAAGTACAGAACCCCCATCCGCTTGTGCGGTCGGGTAGCTCACTACCTGAATTTGTACTTTACTACTTTAGGTAGAAAAAAATAAGTTTTTTTATTATTAATATCGTCGGTATATTTTAGTATTTAGAAGTTGTCCATCATCGATGGGGTTGAGGATATCCAATAAGTAAAAGCAAGAGCCATGTCCCAGTCTTGTGAGCTGAGACACCCAACCTGACTCCTGTGCCTTGGCGAAGATATTAAATACAAAGCGGCTTACAAGCGCATTGCCATTTAAGGGAGTTTTGCAAAAGGAACTTTATGAAAGCACTATTGATTTACCCTCTGTTTCCTCAGTCATTTTGGTCTTATGACCGGTTCATGCAAATTGCCGGACTCAAAGCCGTCTTGCCTCCACTGGGAATGATTACGGTGGCGGCGCTTCTACCCAAAGACTGGGAAATTAGATTTTATGATCGCAACGTCAATTTTGAAACAGAAGCTGATTGGGAGTGGTGCGACTTAGTAATCCTTTCTGCAATGCTGGTGCAGAAGCCAGATTTCCATGCCCTCATTCAAAAAGCAGTGGGGTTAGGCAAAAAAGTGGCTGTCGGGGGTCCCTACCCCACTTCTATTCCCCAAGATGCCCTTAACTCTGGAGCGCATTATCTAGTTTTGGATGAAGGCGAGTTGACGGTTCCACAGTTTCTAGAAGCCCTTAAAAGCGGCATTGAGCAAGGAATCTTTCGCTCTAGTGAAAAACCTGACGTCACCACTAGCCCAATACCACGTTTTGACCTGCTGGAACGAGATGCCTATTTTATGATGGCTATCCAATTTTCTCGTGGTTGTCCCTTCAGCTGCGAATTTTGCGATATCATTACCCTCTATGGTCGAAAACCGCGCACTAAGGAACCTCATCAGACCATAGCAGAGTTACAAGCTCTTTATGATTTAGGCTGGCGGGGGTCACTGTTTATCGTTGATGACAACTTTATTGGGAATCAACGTAACGTCAAACGCTTGCTTAGAGAATTGATTCCTTGGATGAAGCAGTACAACTACCCCTTCACCTTCATCACCGAAGCCTCTGTAAATTTGGCAGAAGATGATGAAATGTTGCAATTAATGAATGAAGCAGGCTTCTATGCAGTTTTTCTTGGGATAGAAACTCCTGACCAAGACAGCCTGCAAGTAACACAAAAACTGCAAAATACTCGCAATCCGTTAATCGAAGCCTGTCGTAAGATCAACGACGCAGGTATGCTTATCTATGCAGGGTTTATCCTCGGTTTTGATGGAGAACGTCCTGGCGCAGGAGAAAGGATTCAAGCTTTTGTTGAACAAACCAATATTCCTCAACCGATGTTGGGCATTCTTCAAGCTTTACCCAATACTGCTCTTTGGAGCCGTCTTCAAAAAGAGCAGCGTTTAGTAGAGGGTATTGGCGGAGTTGAGGTGGGAGACCAGAATACCTTAATGAATTTCATCCCTACCCGTTCGATCAATGAAATCGCTAAAGAGTATGTAGAAGGCTTGTGGAAGTTGTATGAACCCACAAACTATCTCAAACGCTGTTTTGAGCAATGTCTCAGTATTGGCTCGTCTGAAGAGCGAAAGCAAACCATGCGGTTTTCTCCTGGCAAGGGGTTGCGGCTTGTTGCTCAGTTAATCTGGCACCAAGGCTTACGCCGGAGTGAAATTCGCTTACAGTTCTGGAGACAACTATGGACGATTCTGCGGAGAAAGCCTCAAGTTATCAATATGTATTTAGGTTTATGTGCTGCTGGAGAACATTTCTGGGAGTACCGAGCTTTAGCTAGGGAACGGATTACTCAACAACTAGGCTACGACCCACTCAAAGACCCTCTGCTAACAGAGCAAGCAATAACCACGCTACAGTATACTAGTACACTGCGGCAGGAACAGGGTGTAGGGAAAACATAAAGCCACCCACTCATAGGTCGGGTTTCAACTGGACTGTATCTTAAGATTTTTTCGCCCACAATTCCACTCGGCTCGATACTACTTCGGGGCGCACAAGATTGCCCTACAATCTACCCCCGCCCCGTAAAGAGAAAGCGGGCATGGCTGCGCGTCGCGCGTTGGCGTACCCCTGCGGGGAAGCAAGGTACGCGTCACGAAGTGAGGGGGCTTGTAAATAACTGGAGTTTGGACTAATCCGGTTTCGACCAGCAGTTAACAAGCAAGGGCAGGACAGAGGGACTCAACTTCAAATTTGAAGCTGAGTCAAGCGGCAGGATCAAGAAATTAGCCGAAACTAAGCAG
>NZ_JAAKGC010000161.1 GCF_017591665.1 Aetokthonos hydrillicola CCALA 1050
AAAAAACAGCAACAGAGTTGCGAAAAATATTTGAAGAATTCGGTGGTCTATGGGTTAAAACAGGCCAAGTACTAGCACTAAGAACAGACATTTTTCCTGAAGAAATTTGTGAGCAATTAACACGTTTACAATATGGTGCCCAGGGATTTCCAATCGAGATTGTGCGTTCAACTATTGAATCGGAATTGGGTGTTCCAATTGATAAAATCTTTTCAGAGTTTGATGAAGAGCCACTAGCAGCTGCCTCTATTGCTCAAATTCACACCGCAGTTTTGCGTACAACCAAAAGACGTGTGGTGGTCAAAGTTCAACGTCCCAATCTAGAGGAATCTTTCAGACGGGATTTGGAAGTCATTAGACTTTTTGCTAATTTGTTAATAAAGTTGAATATTGCCAGCTACTTGCGTTTGGATGAAGCTGTAGTAGAACTCGAAAGAATCTTTACCGAAGAGCTAGACTACCGCTATGAAGCAGCCAACATGCGTCGGATGAAAAAGACACTCAAACCACATGGTGTTTATACTCCGTCAGTATACAGAAAATATTCCAAACGTCGCGTTTTGGTTATGGAGTATATCCCGGGCGTATTGATGGCCGATTATATCAAAGCTTTAAATAACGATCCTGTAAGAGTAAAAAAATGGGATCAAGCAAATAATGTTGACCGGAAAAGGGTAGGAGAAAAATTAATCTTGTCGTTGTTTCGACAAATATTTGAAGATAATTTATATCATGCAGACTTACATCCTGGTAATATATTTTTATTGCGTAACAGCAAGTTTGTGCTGATTGATTTAGGAAGTGTTGGTTCCTTAGATAAAGATTTGAGGACTTTCTACACAAAGTACACTCAAGCCCTAGAAAAAGGAGATTATCCAAAAGCAGCGGACTATATTGTCCGTTTTGCAGTTGATGTTCCTAGAGTGGATATACCTAGAGTGCGTGCCGAAATGTCTCGGGCAATTGAAGGTTGGGCAGATAAATCTCGACTCGACGGGTTATCTTACAAAGAAAAATCCTTAGGTGGAGCTACTAGTGAAATTAGCAGAGTATCTGTTAGATATAATATACCTAGTAACTG
Source organism: Aetokthonos hydrillicola CCALA 1050 (assembly GCF_017591665.1). Classification (GTDB taxonomy): domain Bacteria; phylum Cyanobacteriota; class Cyanobacteriia; order Cyanobacteriales; family Nostocaceae; genus Aetokthonos; species Aetokthonos hydrillicola. The sequence goes on from NZ_JAAKGC010000161.1 coordinate 1,082, forward strand.
GGGATTTTTAAAGGTAAGTAGATCTTTGCTAACATTGGATGGTTCACTTCAGTACCTCGTACCAGATTTTGATTACTTAAAGACTCTCAAAAAATATAATAAAGAGTCAGAGCGCCGTTCCTTCATTCAAAATCTTAGTCTTGAGACGGTTATGGAGTCCATGAATAACTTTTTTGAGAATGTGGATGAATATAATACTTTGCTTCTTCCCAAAGTACGTGAAAAAACGATTCCTTTTGATGGAAGAAAGAGCAAGTTTGGTCTTGCTTTAGCCTTAGTTTTACGTACATTCTCCTCCGCAATACCAGTATCTGGAATTGTGTTAGTGTATTCTTTCTTATTTCAATATTATCTTGAAAGCATCAAAGTGATTCGTAACGGATTGTTTGATGAAATTGCCAAACAACTGCCGCAAATACCATACTTAGGATGGATTTTTATATTTATAGGTATGGGATTATTGTACCGAACCTTATTAGCTTGTTCAGATATCTTGGAACAAAAGGAATATCAAGGGAAGACGGTCTTATAACTTATAATGACGAATCATATTTGACAGCCTCTTGGAGGCGGGTGTGGGTTTAAAACAATTCAAAATTCAAAATTCAAAATTCAAAATTACAATCAGTGGGGGCTTGAAACCCGCTACTGATAGCGTAGCTCTCTTCGAGTCCGCGAGCGTCTTGAGGAACACTGATTTAAAAATCAGTGGGGGGCCTGTACCCGGAATTAATTAATTCAAAAATTTTTTCTTCTTAAATTTTGAATTTTGAATTTTAAATTTTGAATTTATCTGTTGTACTCCTGGTCTAAAACATTCAATAACTTTTGTTGTAATGGCGTCAGATAAGGTGTAGACAGTTTTCCTATACCCTTTAGAACCCAGTAAGCAGCAGTATCCAGATTCCCAAATAATTGAAACTTCTTGAGTCGTAAATATAACTGTTGCATAAAAGCGCATTCTTCTTCCAGGTAATCAAAGGATTTAATATTTTCGGGCTTAACGACATATTCGTTGTCCCAAGTTGTCACAGTACACACTCCATCTCCAAGACGAGTGATAATGCACCAACAACCGCTTTTTCCTTTCAACTCTGGATTATCTTTAGGAATTATTTGGCAAACTTCACCCACTCGGTTACATTTGAACTTTTTGGTTCTGTTTTTAATGCGTTGAACAATATCTTTGACGATAGTACTAGTTGGAACTTTTTTTCCGGCTTCCTCAACTGCCATTTGCCAAGCTTCACGCTGAGTGTCTGGTTGAGGTTTAGTCAGTGGTCTGACTTGGCGCTCCTTGGTCGGGAGAATGTGATCCATTGGATCACATTCGTCTAAAAGATTATCAACAACTGCTGCAGCTTGGATCAAAAGATAAGGCTGTCGGTGAGTACTATACCCAAATCTCTCCTGACAGTATTCCTCGAAAGTTCTATGTGTGCTTCGATATAGGCGGCGATCGCGCAATTGAACCAAGGATACTCAAATTGCTTAAAAGCATACTTTGATGACGTCACCGCACAATTATTATTAATTGGGCAACGCAGGTTGCGAAAAGGCTGCCACATACACCACCAATTGATAAGATATCACTGATTGGATAACTCGATGAACTAGAAACTTTCGTTACTAAAAAAATTAAAATTTATCTATGGACAGCATTTTAATATTTTAATCAAGGAATTTTAGCTCGAGGCAACAGATATAGAAATTTTTGTCAACCTACGTATGTAACATTTTTATCTAATTCTCCAGCCGTGGAAGTCCTTAAACTCACCTTCATCACTTCACAATGTATGTGTTAGAGTAGTAATGTAAATGTTCAAAAATGTATTAATCACTACCAATATTTGGAAAATCAGCAAAGCTGACTTTAAACCAATGATGCCAATCCACGCGATTAAAACTCCCCTAAAGTCGATTATTTCATTATCTTTGAACGCTTACTTCACCATATTGAAAATAAGAGGTGTGCTAAAACCCATTGTTATTTTTTATCAAAACTGCTTAGTCAATTATAGAAATAAGGATTGCAAATAATACAATACTATTTTATAATCCTGAACAAGAGATTACATACCAAGTACTTTAGGAAACCTCTGTCGAACGAGGTTTTCGTTCGAATAGTATAACAGTTTATCGAGGATTGTCAGTTAAAGTTTGATAGATTATCTCCAATAACTTGATAGTGGTTGGAACTGCTCAACTTGTAAATAATCCTTTCTTAAAGAAGCTAAGGTTTACGAACTCAAGCGAAGTTTTAAGATGAATCAAAACTTTCAATCAGATAAGAGGTATTTTTCTTCCGATAAAGAGGAAGTTGAATTACAGAAGCAAGTGAGTACACATAACGAAGAGACAAAACAAGAGCAGAGCCAAGCGTTCGCCGTTATAGGTATGGGTTGTCCTTTCTAGGAGGAGTGAAGGTTTATAGGTCAGCCTTTGACCAAGATTATCCCTGGAGCAAAATGGTACTATCTACTTATCCATTTCAAAGACAACGCTATCCTGTGGAGACTTCTAGTAATGGACATAAGAAAAGTGTCTTAGAAAAGAACCTAAATCAAATATAATTCAAGAGTTAAATCTTTCAGAAAATTTAACCGAACAAGAGCTACAATTAATCCCTAAACTCTTGAAAACTTTTAAGCACTCGAACTCTAAAATATGTGAAATTGATGGCCATGATAATAAACAAGCTATTATTGGCACTGAACTTAAAACCAATATGTTAAGAGAAGATGCGATCGCGAATGCCATTAAAGAAGAATTAGTCGCAACTACTCTTCAAGACGAATTAAAAGAAATCTAACTTTTACTTAACTAGGAAATATAAAATGACCAATATTTTAGACACAGAACAACAAGTTATTTCCTCTCAACAAGTGCTTCAAACTATTAAGGATATGCGAAATAGACTTGAAGCTGTTAACAGAGAAAAAACTGAACCAATCGCTATTATTGGTCTGGGTTGTCGATTTCCTGGTAATGCAAATGACCCTTCCTCGTTCTGGCGTTTATTACAAGAAGGGATCGATGCAATCACAGAAGTACCCTCTGGTCGATGGGATGTAGACGCCTACTACGATCCAAATCCTGAAACTATTGGGAAAACCTACACCAAACATGGTGGCTTTATCCAACAAGTCGATCAGTTTGACCCCTTATTTTTTGGCATTTCCCCCAGAGAAGCAGCGAGTTTAGACCCACAACAAAGGCTTCTTTTGGAGGTGACCTGGGAAGCGCTAGAAAACGCAGGACAAACCGCAGCAAAACTCAGACATACTCAAACGGGTGTATATGTGGGCATTTGTACAGATGATTATGCCCAACGGTTCATGAATTTGGATAAAGTCTCCGCAATGGACATTCATTCTGGCACGGGGAACGCGCGCAGTATGGCTGTAGGTCGTATTTCTCACTTCTTGGGCTTACAAGGACCAAATATTCAGTTAGATACTGCCTGTTCTTCTTCTTTATTAACTGTACATCTAGCTTGCCAGAGTTTACGTTCAAAAGAATGTAATCTAGCCCTTGCAGGTGGAGTCAATCTGATTCTATGGCCAGTAAGCACTATCGGTCGTTGCAGCTTGAGAGCATTAGCTCCAGATGGTCGTTGCAAAACTTTTGATGCTTCAGCAGATGGTTACGGTCAGGGCGAAGGATGTGGGATGGTAGTCCTAAAGCGTCTCAGTGATGCTATAGCAGATGGAGATTCGATTTTAGCGGTGATTAAAGGTTCCGCTGTTAACCACGACGGACCTAGCAGTGGTTTGACAGTTCCCAACAAGATGGCTCAAAAAGAAGTGATTCAGCAAGCACTACAAAATGCTAGAATCGAGCCGAATCAGGTGAGTTATGTGGAAGCTCACGGAACAGGAACATCCCTTGGAGACCCCATCGAGCTAGAGTCTTTAGCAGCAGTTTACGGTAAAAATCGTCCTCACAATCAACCTTTGGTAGTTGGTTCAGTAAAAACTAATTTCGGGCATTTGGAAGCAGCCGCAGGAGTCTCAGCTTTGATTAAAGTAATTTTATCCCTTCAGAATCAAGAGATTCCGCCCCATTTGCACCTAGAAAACCCCAATCCTCATATCCCTTGGCATCAACTTCCTTTAGTCATTCCTACTTCAGCAATACCCTGGCATCAAGGTACTGAGCCAAGAAGAGCAGGCATCAGCGCCTTCGGGATTAGTGGTACAAACGTACATATAATTCTAGAAGAAGCGCCAGAACAAGTCAAAATAGAAAAGTCCCCAGAGCGTAAATCGCATATATTAGCCCTTTCAGCAAAAACTCAAAAAGCTCTTGAAGAACTCGTTAATGAGTATTCTAATCATTTAAAAAATTATCCGGAATTAGCGATAGAAGATATTTGCTATACCGCAAATACAGGTCGCTCTCATTTCAATCATCGACTCGCATTAATTAGTTCTGATAAAGCTGATTTGCTCACAAAACTTAGGGACATAACAGCAGGTAAAGAGGTAACAGGGCTATTTTCAGGCCAAATCTCTAACGCTAAGATTTCTCCCAAAGTAGCTTTTCTCTTTACAGGTCAAGGCTCTCAGTATATACGAATGGGGTGGGAGTTGTACCAGACTCAACCCACCTTTCAGAAAACGTTGGAAAAATGCGACGAAATTCTGCGACCCTATTTAGATAAGCCTTTGTTAGAAGTGCTTTATCCGCAAGAAACAGTAGCAGAAGAAAGTGCCTCACTTCTAGATCAAACGGCCTACACTCAAACTGCTTTATTTGTAATAGAGTACGCCTTGGCTCAATTATGGCAATCTTGGGGAATTAGACCAGATATAGTCATGGGTCATAGTGTAGGTGAGTATGTGGCAGCAGTTGTAGCGGGAATCTTCAGCCTAGAAGATGGACTGAAACTGATTGCAACGAGGGGAAGGTTAATGCAGCAGCTGCCTAGTGGCGGTGAGATGGGGTCAGTGTTAGCCTCACAGGAACAGGTGCAATCAGCGATCGCACCCTATGCAGATAAAGTGGCGTTGGCAAAGCCCGCCGTAGGCATCGCTGCTATAAACGGTCCCCAAAGCATAGTGATTTCCGGTGTTGGTGAAGCCATCCAAGCAATTTGTAACGGCTTGGAGGAAAAGGGAATTAAGACCAAACCCCTACAAGTTTCCCATGCGTTCCACTCCCCTCTTATGGAACCTATGCTAGCGGAGTTTGAAGCTGTAGCCAAAGAGGTCACTTACAATCAGCCACAAATTCCTTTAATTTCTAATGTTACTGGACAGCAGGCAACACATGAAATTGCAACCCCAGAATATTGGGTGAATCATATCCGGAAACCTGTGCATTTTGCTCAGAGTATGCAAACCCTGTATAACTCAGGATATAGTCTCTTTTTAGAAATTGGACCCAAGCCGATTCTTCTGGGAATGGGTCGTCAATGTTTGCCTGAAGAAGTTGGTACGTGGCTACCTTCATTACGTCCGCCTCAACAAGATTGGCAACAAATGCTCTCAAGTTTAGGGCAACTTTACACACACGGAGTAGCACTAGATTGGTCAGGATTTGATCACGATTATTCTCGCCGTAAAGTAGCACTACCTACTTATCCATTTCAAAGACAACGCTACTGGCGGGAAGAGGAAGAAAAGAACGATAAAACAGTCTCAACACCAATTGTCAACTTACTGAACCAAGGTGCAACCGAGGAATTAGCTCAGGAATTAGAACTAGCAGGAGAACTGACCGCACAAGAGCGAGAATTACTGCCAAAGCTACTCGGACTTCTAGTTAAACGACAGCAAAATTATCTAGAATTCAAAGGCGGCGTAGTTCACGAATATTACAATGCTGTAGCAATCTTAGGTCAAGAGCAAGCTGGGAATCAGGGGGACGTAAACTCAGACTCAGCATTTTTAACTTTTGGTTTATTCCCAGAAAAAATTCCTGGTTTTTCTTGGATTAAATGTCTGACAGAGGCAAATCAAGAGCAATCTCGTCAGATCATTGTAGAGTCTCAAAAAGATTTGAGAAAATTATTGTTTGCTCAAGTAGATTTCTCCTCGTGCCAAAAAGTTTTAGACTTTGGCTGTGGATATGCCTCAGATTTAATTCAGCTGGCTCAAAAGTATGAACACTTGCAGTTAAATGGTTACACAATCTCTAGCGAACAAGCAAAACTGGGCAGCACAAAAGTTGAAGAAAAACAACTGCAAGGGCGAGTAAAAATCTTTAATCGAGATAGTGCTAAAGATGAGTTTCCTGAGCACTATGATTTGGTATTCGGGTTTGAGGTAGCACACCACATTCTCGATAAAAAGTCATTATTTAGTAATATCGGCAATCATTTAAATGAACAGGGATATTTGGTATTAGCAGATTTCATCTCTAATAGCGAATCTGCCATCGATCATCAAGAAACATCTTCCTACTTTATTACTAAATCCGAGTGGGTACAGTTGCTATCTCAACATCAACTCCAGTTAGTCGCAGCAATCGATGTAAGTCCTGAAATATCTAACTTTTTGTATGATCCAGACTTTGAGCAAAGGTTGGAACAGTTATATCAAAAAAATCGGGATGAAAACGTCAAATCTGGATTCAAATCCTATTACCAATTAGGGAAAGTTCTCAGTAAGGGAATAGCCAGTTATGTACTGCTAACAGCTAGAAAACAACAGCAGTTATCTAAAGAGCAAATAGCTGAGTGGAATCAACAAATGCTAGCTCAGTTGTCTTCTTACTCAGAAGTAACACCACAACGTTGGCTTTATGAATTAGAATGGCAACCCCAGAAACACTCGATTCCTCCAGAACAGAAGCAAAAACAGACAACAGGGAACTGGTTACTGTTTGCAGAAACTAATGCTGTAGCAAAAGAATTAGTAAAAAAATTGGGAGCAGGATGTGTTTTAGTATCTCCTGGTTTAAGTTATCAGCAAATAGACAACAAACACTACCAAATTAACCCTACTGTTCCAGAAGAATTCAAACGTTTGTTGGGTGAAATCACTTCTCAAAATTCACCACTCCAGGGAATTGTTCATCTATGGAATTTATCAACAACTAACACTCAGTTAGAAACAGCTATAGAATATGGTTGTGCTAGTGTGCTGCATTTAGTGCAAGCTTTGGTACAAAACCGACAGCAGCAGGAAATAGCACCTTTGTGGGTAGTCACCGAAGGTGCGGTGAGTGTGGGTACAGACCACGAAGCAGTACAAGTGCAACAAGCACCAGTGTGGGGATTAGGTCGGGTAATAGCTCTCGAACATCCAGAATTGCAATGTCGGTTACTTGATTTAGAACCAAACGCTAAAGAAGAACAACTGGCGCAACTTCTATACCAAGAACTCATTTCAAAAGACGACGAAAACCAGATTGCTTACCGTCAGGGAGAGCGTCAGGTAGCACGACTTGTGCGACGTCAACAGCAAGCAACAACAGAACACAAGGAAGA
>NZ_JAAKGC010000004.1 GCF_017591665.1 Aetokthonos hydrillicola CCALA 1050
AGAGGGTGTCTGGTAGTACATCCGAGGCGAATAACACCGACTTTTAAGCGTGAACATGCTTCCGTCAGTGTTGCTTAAAGACCTGTAAAGTAGCCTGTCTATGTTTGGCTATGTAAAAGGGAACTATGAGAGCAGAAGTTGTATGTGTACTAAGCTACATTAGTAGAAAAACTTTACCATTGTGCTGAGATTCTACCGAGAAAATTATGAGAACACTACTTAAACAAATCACGTTGGCTATTGCTGTATCAACCTATGTTGGGAGTACTACCAATTTCAGCGCTAGAGCGGATTCTACATCTAGTCTCATACTCGATTTACGATGTCGTGGCGGGTACAACGTTAATGTTTGGAAAAATCGAACTTCAGGTAAACTTCTTTACCGCGCAACTAGTCCCAACGGTAAGTTGAGTATAAATGGTGGAACAACTCAAAACACGGAAGGAGTTAAAGTCTATAAGTTTCAAAATGGTAATTATCAATACTGGGTGTGGGATGGCACACTCGATAGTCAAAGCGCTGGAACTTTAGAAGTGTATAGGAATAATCGCATCATCATGAAGCGAGCTTGTACAAAAAAATAGCTCTGGGCGATCGCAACTTCTAGCTAAAAAAACTAGAACTGGAACGTTAACTTAGCTGTCTTGCCCTGAATTTGACATCTCCTCCTTAAAAAAAAGGGGATGTCTTAACAGTACTTTACCTCAAGTAATACCCTAACAACTGTTAGTTAATTTACTTTTATCAAGCTACTTACCTAATATTTCTACATTCGCTACTTATAGAAGTACTACTTTATTTCATAAATTTTATGTAAAAAGCGCATATTAATTTTATATTCATTCAGCACAAAAACTTATTTTTGATTTCTGCTTTAAAGAAATCAAAATATATGTTGTTTATTTATAGTAAAAAATCAGTATTTTTCTCCTATTACTTTAAATTAATTCTATTGCATAATCCTTTTTATCAGGGAGATTTGCGATAGAGTCATAGGAGATAAAATTGGTTCTTATAAATTTGAACTCCGGAAAAAAACAATTAAAAAAAACTAAGAATAATAGTTTTTTTCGTAATCGTAGTAACGCAGTAATAGTTACTATGTTTTTAATTGCACTACCAGTTTGTAGCTTGACTACAATATATGTAATACTATCTGGCTTTAATTCTATATTCTTTCCTGATAAGGGCTTCTCTCCGTATCTGACATCTATTCCTTGGATAGAAAGCAAAGCAGAATGTCAGCATACAGGTAGAGATTGGTATGATAATAAATGTTGGGATAAAGAACATAGCCCTATGTTTTAGAAGAAAATTTAAGAGTGAGATTCTCCGTATACAATAGAGATTTGTTTGTATTTTCTTAAGTTATTTCTACTTTAGAAATATTACAAAAATCAATATCTTCACTATTGCCTAGTAGGATTTTGTGAATCAGAGAAATCCTGTAGCTAGTGCTTTGATGGCAAATATGCAGATGGTTACAACTGAACATCCGCAAGTTATACTCACATTACTACAATTATTAACAGACTTTGGACTTAACCCCACACCAGTGCAGTTAATTTAGGGAGCATCCCAATTTTGCAAAAAGACTGTAGTGGGAGCATCTTGCTCCCTACTTTAGTATTAAACTTTAGAATTCTCTTTTGGTCACATATCTAGGCCGATAACTTTTAAGTTAGAAGGATACTCGATTGTAAACTGATAATATATCTCTCTTTTTGCCTCTGGGGAAAAATTTAAAGCCCACTCCAAAATGCCCATTTCACCTAGCTGAATTGGTGGATTACTTCGGATAAGGCGCACCTTAATTTGCTCGTTGCGGCTGACTGGTAATTGTTCGGTAAGTTTTAGATTAGCTTCTTGGTTGAGTAAGTTCGTGACAACTAACCTATAACTATAAGTAATTTTACGATTGTTGCCAATGAGTTTTTTATCTACCTGACGCTCAACCAAGTCACGCTCAATTTTTAACCCTTCATCAATCCCTAAATTGACTTTGAATTCTTGGTTTGGTGCAATGTTCTCTAATTCTGTTGTACCTACAAAAATGTTGTCTCGAAAAATATTTGCTTTTCCTGGTAACAAAGCTGCTTGGTTAGCGCTATTTTTTACATTTGCTTGTAGATATGCAAAGCTTACTAGGCGTGGCATAGCTACATATTCAAAGCTACAAGGAAAATCATCATTAAAAATAGTTGTTTGATGAGGTACGCCATCACTTTCAATATCGCAGTTTCTACCTAGTTTAAAAGTGACTATGCTTCCTTGTGTGGATACTTCTGCTAGACTTGTTTGCGCTGCTATGAGATTGTCTTCTAGAACTTCGCTCTGCTCATGAGAGCTTTGAGCATCTCCAAAGCTTTCTATAGCTCTGGTACGCATCATCATTACCGGTAAAGCTGGTGGCTGTGGTATGTCGATATACCAAGGCTCAAGTTTCGGTGGTAGAGTTCCTAATCCTGGCTTGGCAGTAGAAAGACTAAGTGCTACACCGATCCAATCTTCGCCAGTGTTTTGAATCACTTCTGCTTGATAACTGAGTGTCAGAGAACTGCTATTAGTATTTACTCGTAAGTCGTACAAAGGAGTCCAACTGACGCTGTGAACCACATACGACACTTCTATCTCAAACTCCCCTGCGCCTTCTGGTTCAATTGCTACAGTTAGACAAAAACTTTCTTTAGGATGAGGTGTTTGTATCTGCTGTACCTGCTGCCGAAGAACTTCTAACTGTTTTTCTAATTCTTTTTGTTGAGCTTTGCTCTCACCTATTGCGATCGCGTACTCACTGTACTGGCTTCCCAAAAAGTTCACGAAATCCAAAGTTTCGCTCAGGCTAAGATTTTTCCGCGACAAACTCTGAGCAAAAGGTTCTTGTGTTTTATCACGCAACCCTTCAATAAATTGTGATTGCAATGTTAGACCATTAACTTGAGCTTGCAAATTGAGGCACTCTGATTCTAACTGCTGAATTTGCCTTGTTAGTTGTGCAAGCCTATCTGTAACTGGTTCAGTTGAAAAAATGCGTTCATTTCTAGCCCCGTGCAAGCGCACTGCTACATTACCCGTACCACTAACTCTTACTGAGTCAGTTTGTAGAGTGTTTGGTACTGGCGCTATAACTAATTCTCTTTCCTCTCCTGTCAATGACACAGAACCCCGCCGCGTCACTAGGGCTTGGTCACAATATACTGTAACAGAAACAATCTGACTTTGTACTGTTTTTCGCACAGACTATGTTTCCAGATTAATTACTACCAGTTTTTCCCAATTTCCTGAATATACCAGCAATTTTAGTGATATGCAAGAGTGGAAATAGGAGGTAAAGATAATACAGTGGTGTTCCCCGGCGCAAAGGCTAAGTGAATTGGTGAACAGTTACACCTGGTAATGAGCAAGATCACACCCTACAATAATTGAATTTTTACTGAATTCTGAATTCTGACTCCTGAATTCTTGTTCAAGAGGTCATTTTTCCTTTCTCTTCAAGTATGAGTTTTTTTCCTTCATAGATTTGAAGTTTGCCGTCTTGTGTCACCCGGTAAAGATACTGTTTGTTGCGGAATTCGTAGCCAAGAAATCGGCATGGGGTGACGCCGTCGGCACAGGTTGTGTGAATTGTTTTGCCGACAAGGTGAATGGAGTTACCTGTTTTGAGATTTCTCCCGTAGTATCTAACTTTATTGCAAGATATGTTTCCTTCTGGACAGCTTCTTGTGATTGTAATTCTGAAAGTTTTGGTTTTTAAAGTTTCAGCTAAAGCTGACTGACTATAGAGTAAAAGGCTTGCTATTGGCAAAAAACCAAACAAGCCCAAACATTTTTTGTAGTTCATTATTTTGAGATATATCTTAACAAGCAGTTTGCTCATTAATTTGCTTTGCTGCACTGAGCAAATACTCGCAGTAAGTACGAGCAACAATGGATAATTGTTTACCTGCTGGATAAACTATATACCAATTTCTTTTAATTGGAAAGTGTTGTACGTCTAAAACTACTAAATCTCCTGTCTCTGGTATTAGGGTGTGGCGAGATAAAACAGATATACCTAAACCGCCTGCGATCGCTTGTTTAATTGCTTCATTACTGCCCAGTTCTAGCTTAACTTTCACCATAACCCCATGCTCATCGAATAGTTTTTGCACAGAGCGACGAGTTCCCGAACCTGGTTCCCTCACAATAAAAGGCTCATCTGCAAGACGTTCTATAGGGATATTTTTCTGTTTTGCCAAAGGATGATTCGCTGGTGCTAAAACCACCAAGGGATTTTCTAGAAATGGTTGGAAAGTCACATCCAAATGCTCTGGAACTTGGCTCATAATATACAAATCGTCTTGATTTCCAGCCATACGTTCCATAATCCCTTCGTGATTTGTCACTTGCAGGGCTATCTCAATTCCTGGATACAGTTGGCAAAATGGACCTAATAAACGTGGTATAAAGTATTTCGCAGTCGTAATGACCGCCAAGCGCAACTGCCCTTGCTTGAGTCCTTTCAAATCTGCCACTTTCATCTCAAACTGAGCTATAGTGTCAAAGATTTGCTTACAAGTAGCAAACAATTCTCTTCCCGCCTCTGTAAGATATATCCGTTTTCCTACCTGCTCAAACAATGGCAATCCTACAGATTTTGTTAATTGCTTGATTTGCATGGAAACAGTCGGCTGGGTGAGAAACAGTTCCTCGGCTGCGCGAGTAAAGCTACTGTGCCGTGCAGCTGCTTCAAAAACCTTTAACTGGTGTAACGTCGCCTGGTTCAAGGGTTATCCCTCACAGTGTTTGTAAAACAAAAAACTATAGATAAACATCTATTATCTTTATTATAAATTTAGTATTTCTCTTATAGGTTTTGCAAGTTAGTATGAAAGGAACACAAGCGTAAGACACCTTCCTCCTTGCTCTCAACGTTTCACACCTTAGAATATGTTACTTATACTGCTAGGTGTGAATAACGTTTTTTTAAATTTCCCGCATCTACCATCCTTCCTAAAATCTGCTTTGTTTATAAGTTCATAGAGACAAATTTAATTACATACTTTATTTTCCCAATGCCCCATGTCCTATGCCCTATGAGCATCTATGGTTCCTCTCTAATTTTCGCAGGTAACTTCCCTAAATCTGGCAATTCTACCCTTTCTAATTCGACAAGTTGTTCTTTTTCTTTGATACTCACTGGTACTCTTAACGGTTGACGTTGTTCTATCCAGCAACTTGCTACTGGCAAGGTTTCTTCCAATTCCTCGAGAGGACGCGGAATGACCATTACTGAGTTTAGTTCCCCAATACGTTCTGCTTCGTACATACCTGCTTCTACTGCTACAGCAACATTTGCTACTGATCCACGGACAATAGCTGTACACAAAGCGTCACCAATTTTTTCATACGCTCCTAGCTGAACATCAGCAGCTTTTAGCATAGCATCAGCAGCGCCCACCATTGCAGGAAATCCTCGTGTTTCAACCAAACCAACTGCTAAGCGAGACAGACGGCTGTAAGAGTTATTTTCAGCCAGCATGCTGAGCCGCCTTGTAATCGGGAGTATCACCTCTAAATTCGGGAAAGGGCGAGGAATAACTAAGCTAGAAATCAATTGCCCAAATTGTTCAGCTGTTTGAACACCAGTCTCTACTGCTAAACGTACATCAGCAATCCCACCTCTAACGATAGCAGTACAAAAACCGCCACCTATTTTTTCATATCCAACTAGGTGGACTCCAGCAGTTTTTAGCATCATATCCGCCGTCCCAACTATTGCAGGAAAACTGCGAGTCGAGACTAAGCCCAAAGCTGTGTCTTTCCAGTCATCTTGAAGACGTGATGCCTGGATTATGCTCATAGATTTTTGATTGTATGCCTGCATATAAATGCTCCAGGATAATTAACAGCCAGTTGTATTGAAAATTCACAACTAACTAATTTAATTATCACTTACTCAGATGGTTCATCAGACTTCGGTGTTGTTGATGATTGCCTGTGTGGAAACAATGTAATTAACAGCCGTTGTATATTTACTTGTCCATAGATAGCACTACCAGAATTATTTGGAGATTCAATAGCAGGCGGTTTTGTCTCCTGAATGGTGGGTGTAGCAGTGGATGCAACAGGAGGTTCTATAACAGGAGATTCTGTTGTGGGTGTAGCAGATGAGTTATTTTCTAGTTCCGCTTCCACAATTAAATTATCTGTTGCCTCTGTTGTCTCATCGGTTGCTGCAATACTGCGACTGGTGTCTCCTAAAATCGAATTAGGTGGGACGACTTGTCCTGGTTCAACAGAACAATTGAAAACTGTCGTGGCTGAACCAATACAGGCATTTGCGCCTATTTTACCTTCGCCAATCATTAGGAAACCAGAACCTAGCATTGCTCCGGCTTCAACTTCTATAGTTCCTTCATGGACTTCGAGGATTGATCCTGTACCAATACAAACCCCCAAACCGATAATGATTTTACTGTTTGGAGCTGCTAAAAGAATGACTCCTGGTGCAATGACTGCACTCGGATGAACAATCACCTCGCCACTAGTATAAGAATCAAAGGAATGACTAAAGTGCAGTGGCGGCACAGACATATAAATTTAACCTCGTAAGCCAATCAGTTATCAGTTATCAGTTATCAGTTATCAGTTTCAGTATCAGTTTCAGTAGCAGTTATCAATTAGCACTGCACCATAGACCTTGATCACTGATAACTGTTTACTGTTTACTGATAACTGTTAAGGACGTTGGATTATCAACTCCAGTACTCGACGTTTAGCTTGAGGATCAATACCAATTAACCGTACGTACTCACCTTGGTATTCATCAAGGTATCCGGATAAAGTGGCGATCGCATCCGAAACAGAGTTAGCCTGAATTTGTCCACAGCTAGTCCATGAACCTGTACGGAACCTTCTTTGATCTACATGTTCAGCACTAATTTTATATCCACCAGCCATGAGTTGACTTAGCTGTTCGACGACTTCGGAACTCAACCGGCTATTAGTAGTAACTTGTGTGCTTCCATAGGAAGAAGGCTCACTCTTAACAGAGGCTTTACCATTAGAAGGTGCCGTTACTGAGCCATTGGGACGTTGGATAATACTTTCTAAAACGCGGCGTTTAGCCTTAGTATCAATACCAATTAAGCGCACGTACTCCCCTGGATGGTTATCTATACATTGTTCTAGAGCCGTAATGACTTCTCTTGCAGAAGTTGCTTGAATCGGCTGGCAACTTTGCCACGAACCTGTACGGAATCGCCGTTCGTCTACGTGTTCTGAACCAATCTTATAACCACCATTTAGCAGTTGCTGTACTTGCTCTAAAGTTTCGCCACTAAGTTTGTTAGAACCACCAGAAGCGTAACCGTTGCCATTATAGCTAGTACTAGCCTGCTTAGCAGGAGCTTTAAAAGTTGATGTTGCTTTTACTATACCGTCTGGACGTTGTACAATGGTTTCTAGTACACGCCGCTTGCCTTTGGGGTCAATACCAAACAAACGAACATACTCACCACTATGTTCTGATAGACAACCTTCCAAAGCGACGACTGCTTCATTTAAAGATCTAGTGTCAATCGGCTGGCAACTTGTCCATGAACCTGTACGGAATCGGCGTTCGTCCACGTGTTCTGTACCAATTCTATATCCTTGATCTAACAGATAGCGTACCTGTTCTATGGTTTCTGCACCTAATTTGCTGCTTGACATTTCACTTAACTCTTCAAATTCAAATCCGTTGTTACTTGTATAAGATCTACCTATTTCATCTCGAATCGGTGCAATACATTTACTATCTGCCGCACATAGGTATCCAGCCCGTAGCGCTTGATTAATTCCAATCACATGATGGGCAAATTGTTTATCATTTGGATGTACATCTGGCAGACGGTCAGCTTGCTGCTGATTAGTAATTATTGCTCCTGAAGGAACATACTTACCAGGGGGAATTTCGACATCCTGAACTAAAGCATGCATCATCACGACGCAGCCTGCCCCCACTCTGGCATTAAACACTGTAGAGCGAAAGCCAATAAAACAATCGTCGCCTACATAAGCTGGACCATGAATCAAAGCCATATGGGTAATGGAAGCGTTATTACCAATCCATACTGAGTATTGGTTTTGGTCATCGCCACGCACTCGACCTTGCTCTAATCCATGAACCACTACACCATCTTGCAGGTTAGTGTTTTCACCAATATAAAAAGGTGTGCCTTCATCTGCTCTAATTGAGGTTCCTGGAGCAACTATAACGTTTGCACCTATCTTGACATCCCCAATAATATTGGAAAAGGAGTGTATAAATGCGCTTCTGTCAATTGTTGGCTCAGCTAAAGTTTTTGACCAAGGGGTCGGGGGAGCCGCTGTGCTACGGGCTACCATTACTAGATTCCTCCTCTATTTAAGTTGTGAGTGACGAGTGATGAGCTAGAAGTTTTTACCTTTCACTCTGACTGCCAGATTTCATAAAAGAACTCAGTAGTCACGAGTCAGGAGGAGCCAGTGCGGTCATGAGGGTTTCCCTCATAGAGCATCTGGCGTTCAGTATGAATTTCTATTTACCAACTGAATCCTGAATTCTGAATTCTGACTCCTTTTTTAAACTGGTTTTTCACTCCTCACTTCTCCAACTATTGACTATCGCTATTGGTTTGTTTTACTGTAAATCAAGCGATTTTCAACATAAATTGTGTCAATAATCGCTACCACTACTGTATCGAGCGGACGCTGTTCATTACCCAGAACTTGACGGGCTGCACTGCCACGACTGATAAGTACCCACTCATCTACTCCAGCACCAATATTATCAGCTGCCACTTCGTATTCTGGTAGAGTGCGTCCTTCTTCATCTATTAGCTGCAATAACAGTAGTTTGACACCTCTGAGACTAGGATCTTTTTGGGTACTAACCACTGTGCCGCGAACTTTGGCAATTTGCATTTGTGTATTACGGTCTTCTGCCGCCGTAAGGAGGTATTGCGTTCACGTTCTCACGGAATTGTTGTACGTCATCGGTGTAACGAATCGGTAAAACGTATTCCAGGTTTTCATGAGGACGAGCAATGATGTGGGTGGATAGCACTTGTCCACCATTCACTCGCTTAACTGATTCAACTCCAGCGGCTACAGAAGCTTGTACTTCTGAAACGTCTCCCCGAACAATGACGGTCACACGACCACTACCTATTTTTTCATACCCCACTAGCGTTACACGAGCGGCTTTTACCATAGCATCAGCGGCTTCTACCACTGCAGGAAAACCCAGCGTTTCCACCATTCCTACTGCAATCGACATTAGTTTTAATCCTTAAAAATCAGCTTTGTACAAAACAACACAAGTAAGACTCTAAAAACTTTAGACTTTAGACCTTTGTTTTAGGGTTTTCCGAGACTAAATTCGAGTATCCCATATCTGTTGCACCGGTTGCAATTCCCTATAGAAGCAATCCAAAATCATTTAAGTGCGGAATTGGTCTACAGCTTCGGTGTAACGAATTGGTAGAACGTATTCCAGGTTTTCATGAGGACGAGCAATGATGTGAGTGGATAACACTTCACCCCCATTCACTCTTCTCGTTGCTTCCACTCCAGCAGCTACCGAAGCTTGTACTTCTGAAACGTCTCCTCGAACAATGACGGTCACACGACCACTACCTATTTTTTCATATCCTACTAAGGTTACACGAGCGGCTTTCACCATAGCATCAGCAGCTTCAACAACTGCTGGAAAACCTTTAGTTTCAATCATCCCAACCGCAATCGGCATCGCAAAACTCCTACAAAATTAATGCAATTCGTAACTTCCACGCAAAATTTCGACGGGAATGCTTATCTTAAGCTATAAAAGCACTTCCAAATCAAGCATAAAAAAGCTTTGCGCATCTGGCAATATAAATTACTATAATAGTTTATGATTAAATGGTTTAAAAAAACTTAACACAACTTCATCATCGTCTTCTGCTGCGTTAAAGTTGACAGAATACTCGGGCAGTAAGCGTTACTTAACGTTTTTTTAATCTATTCGGTTAGTTACATGGTTGTAAAGATGGAATTCTATCTTTATGGAGACGCGAAAAACTATGGAAATCAGTATGATCATTGCTTCCAGGGTTTTGCCAATTTACATTGGAAGCACGTTGAAGTTGGTTATAAGTTTTACTGATACCATGTATAAATGGTTTGTTGTGAATTTTTAAAGATCTATTTTATCACCAGAAGTCTCAAAAGAAATAAATGTTTATTTATAGAATGTATAAGTTTTTTTGTCTGAGTTTAAATGTACTAAAAATGAGGGACCGTTATATCGAATAATAGAATAAGAATCATTCAAAAAATTCAGGATGAAAATCATGAGTTGAAAATTGCAAAAAACAGTTTAAAGCAGGGTCAATAAGGGCAAAACAAATGACTGATTTTTTATTCGACACAAGCTGGTGGATCCCTATTTATGGCTTAATAGGCGCGCTTTTAAGCTTACCGTGGGCAATGGGGTTAATTCGGCGTACAGGACCAAGACCTGGAGCTTATTTCAACTTGTTGATGACCGTGTTAGCTTTTGGTCACAGCCTAATTGTATTCCAAGAGATTTGGAATAAAGAACCAGAAAATCTTGTGATTACCTGGTTGAAAGCAGCAGATCTTGACTTATCATTTGCTTTGGAATTATCACCAGTAAGTGTTGGAGCAGCCGTTTTAATTACAGGATTAAGTTTACTAGCCCAAATTTATGCATTGGGTTACATGGAAAAGGATTGGTCTCTAGCGCGTTTCTTTGCCCTAATGGGATTTTTTGAAGCAGCCTTGAGCGGTTTAGCCATTAGTGATTCCTTATTCCTCAGTTATGCCCTTTTGGAAGTTTTGACTCTTTCCACTTACTTATTGGTGGGATTTTGGTATGCACAACCGTTAGTGGTGACAGCAGCACGAGATGCTTTTTTAACTAAACGGGTAGGAGATTTGCTCCTGCTTATGGGAGTGGTAACCCTTTCCACGCTAGCTGGTAGTCTGAATTTTTCTAATTTATATGAATGGGCTCAAACTGCTGAACTAAGCCCCTTAACATCAAGTTTGCTGGGTTTAGCATTGATCGCTGGACCTGCGGGTAAATGTGCTCAATTTCCGCTACACTTATGGTTAGATGAGGCCATGGAAGGTCCTAACCCAGCTTCAGTTATGCGGAACTCTATGGTGGTGGCTGGAGGCGCTTATTTGCTGTTTAAACTACAGCCAGTTTTGTTCTTGTCACCACTAGCTTCAAATGCTTTGATAGTAATGGGTTCGGTGACGGCTATTGGCGCTTCTTTAGTATCCATCGCCCAAATTGACATTAAGCGAGCACTTTCTCATTCAACTAGTGCATACATGGGATTGGTGTTTTTAGCCGTGGGTTTGCAGCAAGGTGGTGTTGCGCTGATGTTGCTTTTGACTCACGCGATCGCTAAAGCATTGTTATTCATGAGTGCTGGTTCAGTCATTTTCACGACAAGTACTCAAGATTTAACAGAAATGGGTGGTTTGTGGTCGAGAATGCCCGCTACGACTTCTGCTTTTGTGGTTGGCTCGGCTGGAATGGTAACATTATTGCCACTAGGCAGCTTTTGGGCAATGCTATCCTGGGCAGATGGTTTGGCTATAGTGAGTCCTTGGGTAACAGTGGTCTTATTAGTGGTCAATGGCTTGACAGCTTTGAATTTAACACGGGTATTCCGGTTAATATTTTGGGGCGAACCGCAACAAAAGAGTCGCCGCACTCCAGAAGTGGGCTGGGCTATGGCAGTACCAATGGTAGCTCTGACAATTCTCACTTTGTTGGTACCCCTGATGCTACAGCAATGGTATTTACTACCCGGTTGGGAAAGCATCAATTGGGTTGTGTTGTCGCTGTTAGTATTTTCTACTTTAACTGGTTTACTCATAGGATCTACAATCTATCTACACAAAGCTTGGTCAAGATCCACTGTGCTGGCTTGGAGATTTCTACAAGACTTGTTAGGTTATGACTTTTATATTGATCAGGTTTATCGCTTGACGGTTGTTGGGTTAGTAGCTTTGGTTTCTAAGATTGCAGCTTGGAGCGATCGCTATCTGGTTGATGGTTTCGTTAACTTAATCGGATTTGCAACGATTTTGAGCGGTCAAAGCTTAAAATATAGTATTTCTGGTCGCTCCCAAGGATACTTATTAACTATCCTTGTATGTGTCAGTGTCATAGCTTTTCTCATGAGTTGGTCAATGGGTTTGCTAAGTAGCTGGCATTTTTAATGGTAATGAGTTGTTAAGATGGGGTATGGGGCATGGGGCATGGGGCATGGGGCATAGGATTTGAAGCTTTTGCGACTAATGCAACTTAAATGTGGAAAAGCTTAGTAACTTAAACCCACTTACGACTCCCCCATGCTTCAACCCACTACAGCGCCGCGTAAATTACCATACCACACTCTTCGAGAATCCCTTAAGTCTACAACTGAATACATTTTTCCTGACTCCTGACTCCTGACTTCTGATTCCTGACTTCTGACTTCTGACTCCTGACTTCTGACTTCTGATTCCTGACTTCTGACTCCTGTTCTAAATATGCTTAGTGCTTTAATTTTCCTGCCTTTGCTTGGTGCTGCTTTAATTGCTTTGTTACCATCTGGTGTCTTCGCAAAATCTCCCCGAGGAATACCTTTGTTCTTTGGGATTATCAGTTTATTGTTGACACTGGTGCTAGCAATTCAGTTTAACCCAAGTGAAGTAAGTCAACAATTTGCTGAGTCGTTCGCTTGGATAGATGCTCTAGGCTTAAACTATCACTTAGGGATAGATGGCTTATCTTTACCTTTGCTAATTTTAAATGGATTATTGACTTGCATCGCTATTTATAGTAGTGACAAAGCAATTGGGCGTCCTAGATTGTATTATTCCCTGCTGTTACTATTAAATGCTGGAGTAGCGGGAGCCTTTGTGGCACAGGATTTGCTGTTATTTTTCCTGTTTTACGAGATAGAACTGATTCCCTTATATTTGCTAATAGCAATTTGGGGTGGTGAAAGGCGGGGTTATGCAGCTACTAAATTCTTAATATATACAGCTGTTTCCGGAATTCTGATTTTAGCAAGTTTCTTAGGCTTGGTTTGGTTAAGCGGAGGAAAAAGTTTTGCGCTATCAACTTTGAACACTAGTTCTTTGTCGTTGGAAGTTCAAATTGTATTACTGTTAGGGCTTTTGATCGGTTTTGGTATCAAAATACCGTTAGTTCCCTTCCACACTTGGTTACCAGACGCTCACGTTGAAGCTTCCACACCAATTTCTGTGCTACTAGCTGGTGTACTATTGAAGTTAGGAACTTACGGCTTGCTGAGATTTGGAATGAACTTGTTGCCAGAAGCTTGGAGTTATGCTGCTCCATTTTTAGCAACTTGGGCTGTCGTGAGTGTGCTTTTTGGGGCGTCTTGCGCGATCGCTCAAAAAGATATGAAAAAAATGGTGGCTTACAGTTCCATTGGTCACATGGGCTACATACTCTTAGGTGCTGCTGCAGCTACGCCTTTAAGCTTGTTGGGAACTGTTATGCAAATGGTTAGCCACGGCTTAATTTCTGCAATGTTGTTTCTACTAGTGGGAATTGTGTATAAAAAAGCTGGTAGTCGCGATTTAGATATTATCCGAGGGCTGCTGAACCCAGAAAGAGGTATGCCTGTTATTGGCTCGTTAATGGTTTTAGCAGTCATGGCAAGTGCTGGTATACCGGGTTTAATAGGATTTATTGCTGAATTCATCGTCTTTCGAGGTAGTTTTAGCACTTTCCCTGTCCAAACTCTACTTTGTATGGCGGGTACCGGTTTAACCGCCGTTTATTTCTTACTACTTACCAACCGTGCCTTTTTTGGACGGTTGTCTCCACAAGTTATTAACTTACCTCGCGTATCTTGGGCTGAGCGATCGCCAGCTGTCATTTTAGCGCTATTAATTGTGCTTTTTGGTATCCAACCCTCTTGGTTAGCACGGTGGACTGAACCAACAACCACAGCAATGGTTAGTACACACAATGCAGTTGCAACAGTATCTCTCGTTAAACCAAAAGAGAATCCCCCAACACCCAAACCCTAACCCCTGATCTCCAACAAATGGTAAACATCACAAACAAACCTGATAACCATCCATTGGCTGAGTATATTACTCGTCTAGAATTAGGAGGAGCATTACTCCCCGATAAGCCAGAAAACGTACCAGAAGTAGTGGGCATTCTTAAAAGCTATGGTGTCGTTTTGGATGCTTACTCTAAGAATCTTATATACTTTGCAGAAAATCAATTTTTAAAATTTTTTCCATTCTTTAAATACTTTAACGGGGAAATTACTTTTAAAAAATTGCTCCGTCATTGGTGGCACGATAGAATTAACTTTGAATATGCAGAGTATTGCATGAAAGCCATGCTATGGCATGGTGGTGGTGGGTTAGATACATATTTGGATTCAAAAGAATTCACCCAAAGAGCCAGCGTAGTTATCGCAGAAAAATTTAAAAATAATCCTATCATTTTAGGACTAAATAACCTGTTTCCTGATTTCTTAACCGAACAGTTGCGTGTCTGTGCTTATTACAGCGGATTAGGACAATTCTGGCGAGTCATGGCTGAT
Organism: Aetokthonos hydrillicola CCALA 1050; assembly: GCF_017591665.1. Classification (GTDB taxonomy): domain Bacteria; phylum Cyanobacteriota; class Cyanobacteriia; order Cyanobacteriales; family Nostocaceae; genus Aetokthonos; species Aetokthonos hydrillicola. Next base: position 14,610 of record NZ_JAAKGC010000004.1, read on the forward strand.
ATTTTTCTCAGCTTATCAGACTTATATGACGCAGGAAAAATCAAAACGATTGCTGATGTTGTAAGCCATATAAAAAATGGTTTGGTGGAGGCTGCTAGTAAGCCTATTACGTACGCTGTTAAAATCAGGGGTAAAGTTTATGATATTATTCCTGCTTCTGTTGGGTTAACTTTCCTTGCAGATACAGCAGTACCTTATGTTGAAGCGGTTTTCTTCAGAGGAACGCCGTTTCATGGCACAGTTTCATACAACGCTCAAGCTTATCAAATTCCTCCAGATCAAGCTCGGTTTCAGTATGGGGCTTTATATGCTGATCCTTTACCTATTGGTGGTGCTGGTATTCCTCCCACTTTGCTCATGCAAGACATGCGTCATTATCTCCCAGAATATTTACACGAAATTTATCGCCGTAGTCGTCGGGGAGAGGATGATTTACGGGTACAAATTTGTATAACCTTTCAAAAATCAATGTTCTGTGTGACTACAGCGGCAATTTTGGGTTTGATGCCTTATTCATTGGATACAGAAGATCCAACAGAGCAAAAAGCTAATAGAGTTTATCTACAAAAGTGGCTTGATAGGTTACAACCTTCCCGCTTGCAGGAGGTTAATAAGGAGGAGTCAGGAGACAGAATTCAGAAGTCAGAATAGATCACCCATAAAGGGGTGGTGTTTTAAGAAAAGTTTCAACTCTTGTCTCATCCACAAGGGACAAGGTTTTAAGCAGCATTTATTCTGACTCCTGTCTCCTGACTCCCGGATTCTGTTTGATAAAGGTTGACTTTCCCAGTGCTTAGAAGCACAGGATAATTTAGAATGACCCTTACTTTTAATCCTGAAAAGTACAAAGAATTATTAATAGCTTATGTTCCTAAGTTGATAAAAACTGAAGCTGAAAATGAGCAAGCTTTAGCAATAGTGGAAGATTTAATGCATCGGGAACGTACTCCTGAAGAGGATGAAGTATATCAATTATTAATAACTTTAATTGAAAAGTTTGAGCAAGAATATTATCAGCCAATTCAGCAAAATAATCCTCTATCTATGTTGTTCTTCTTGTTAGAAGAAACTGGAAAAAATCGCTATGACTTAATAGAGATTTTAGGAAATGAGAATCTAGTAGATAATATACTAAACGGACAAGAGAATATAAATACAGAACAAGCAAGAAAGCTGGGAGAGTTTTTCCATGTAGAATCTAGTTTATTTCTCAAATCTATGCCAGTCTCACAGAAATAAATTTTTGACTGGCAAGTTTTCGCACACCCTTTAGAGGATGTTTGAAAAGTCATGATTGATGTATCAAATATTTTTTTACCCCACCCTAACTCATATCTTGCACCAATAAAATGATAAATATAAATGCTACCGCGACGATACTGATTGTGTGACTGCATTTAAATCAGCCAGGGATTATAAATCCCTGTCTAAGAGCTAAATTCCTCTATAAGAGGAATGGAAACGAATGTTTTATGGTTCAATCTTTGATACTTTTGTGGCGTTAATTCAGTATTTATATTTAAAGGTGCAAGATCTGAGCTAACCCTCCCCTTGTAAAGGGGGGATTAAGGGGAGTAATAATGTGACGAAAATCACAGCTAATCACTTTTCAAACACCCTTTAGAATAACTTCTTCAAGTCATCATACTTCTCTTTACTTAAACGGTAGATTTCTGGACTGGGTTTACCTACAATATGCCCTTGGATGTAATGAACACCAAGTTCTTTGAGACGACGTAAACTCATTGGACTAGTCTCATCGACACCTTCAACAATCACAATAGATGGATTGAGATTATTTGCTCCAACTAGTTCATGAACAAAGCGGATAATAACGTCACTTGGTTGATAATATAAAAGATTTCTATCAATTTTTACATGAGACGGGTTTAATCCTGCTAGGCGAGAAACTGAAGCGTAACCAACGCCAAAGTCATCAATTGCAAACCTAATCTGAAATTGCCTAACATATTCTAGCAATTTATTTTTAAAAAAAGACAAAGGAGAATCCAAACTAGTACCATCTTTGTACTGTGGTAACTCTGCTTTTTCAGATATTTCTAAGATGAGGTTTCTGGAAGTAATAACTTTATCTTTCAAAACTTCACGAACTGTGTCAAAATAAGGTGCTCTTATCAGAGATTCTGGGTAGACATTAACTGATAGTGGTACTATGTCTTGAGCTCTATTAAGTTTTGATTTTTTTCTTGCTTCTTGATAGCTTGTGGTAGCAGTCTTGAGAAAATACTGATCCAATTCAATACTGAATCTTGGACCCCACATTTCTGCAGCTTGAAACAAATCTGAAGGAGCAATTAATGTATCAGGATCTCTAGCTAAAGCTTCCCAACCACTTATAAACAATTCATCAGCATCCAAATTAAGAATAGGTTCAAAATAAATAATCATCTTCTGAAGACGCTCACAAAATAATTTGAATCTCCTTTCATATAAAGACGCTGCAACAAATCCAAAATCTCTTTTTAAATCATCAAGAATAACAGCTTCTACTAGCGCAGGTTTAAGTAATAATTTATGGCAAGCGTGATAAAAACTTGATAAAATTCGCCCGTATACATCTCCCAAAAGATAAGAATCTTGAGGTATACCACAAACAACTATAACCTCAGCTTTTGGTAAGTTTTTTAAAGGTATGATTACAAAAGCTCTAGTAACACCTTTTTTATCTTCATGGAGTCTATAGATACCATGATAAGCAGGATTAAAAATTGATATTCGTGAAATAGTAGGTAAAATATGCGAATTTAAAGTATTATGATAAATGTCACTATCTATTATGTCCTGAGAATAATCACTTTGTGATTTAATATACCAATTTTCTTGCTTATCGATACATATAATAAATACAAAGTCTGCTTTGGAAGAGTGTCTAATCGCATTCAAAATATGATTATCAATATCAGAATTCTTCTCCAAATTAGTGATTGCTATTTTTTCTAATTGTTGGATTAAATTGGTAATGAAATCTTCATATGGTTCTAGAAAGTTACGTAATTGAGAGGTTTGTGGAGCCATCTCGTAGATGTCTCCCGATGGTTCTGCTTTTCCTAAGCTAATTTTTCCATGGCTAACGTTTTTAAAATTTTCAATATTTTGTTTTGTTTTTATATTACTCGTTTGAGCAATAACAATGTCGAAACCGGCATCTTTTAATACAATAATTTTCGGCTTCATATTAACAGCAGTTTGCTCAATTTTATGACAAGCATACTTATGTAGTTCGCGTGCAGTAATCTGACCATCTTTGTCTAAATCTCCTGCTCCTGTTTTTATTCCTTCTACTAAGTAACGGGTGTAGACTGAAATCTCAGATCCTTGTTCTTCAAAGGAATATTGAGTCGAACTAGAAGATGCAAGAACAACCCGCCCTTCAGCACCAAGTTGACTTTGTAAATCTATGGAACCGTCATCCTTTGCTACCAAAGAAGGCTCAAATGCTCCACTAAAGCAACAATCAAGAATAATAACCTGTCGCCTAGGATAACTGTTATTCATCTGATCATGAATAAAACTTGCAGGAACCGCAGTTGATTTAATTAACTGATTCGTTGAATGTTTTTGGGTAATTCGAGAGGCAAAATATAATCTACCATTTTCATCCTTGATTCCGTGTCCAGAAAAGTACAACAGTAATATATCTTCTTTCTTGCGATTAGAGAAAAAAGTTTCTATTTCAAGACACATTGTATGTGTGTCCGGATTGATAAGGGTTTTCACCTCATCAAAACCACTTATTTCTGGATGCTGTAACACTCGCTGCATAGCTTTTACATCTTTGACGGCAGCTGGGAGGCTTTTTAACTCCGACTCGGACTCATACTCACTTACACCAATTAATAATGCTATCTTTTTAGTCATTTTCTTCCGTGATACAAAAAATTGTAAATATGTAGGTAGAGGTTCCACACTATCTGTTAATAAGCAATAGTGCTTAAAGTATTGCAAAAAATGAGAAATAGAGAGAAACAAGCCAAAAAGCACTCACACGGCGGAGTGGGAAAATGATTTTTCTGCCCACACCCAGGTTTCAGTCATGTCTTGACAACACTCCAAAGCTACAGATTCTTCCGGATATGATGAAACGTCGGAAACTCAATTTTTGCTCAAGTGTTGCTCCCGCCTAATTTTGATACGTACTATTTATTCTTAACTCATAAGCTCAGTATATAAGTCAAATTCATACATTTTTTTATAAAATTTTCAGCAGATTTTCTAATTGACAAAAGTAAAATCATTTTCATTACTTAGTAATCATACCACTAACCCGATGCTTGCTAATAAACGTTGCAATCAGCCGTTTAGCTTGAATCATAAGCTTTTCGGCAATTGGAGATGAGCGAATAAAGATTGCTTTTTGCTTCCCCAACCATCAGTCAAAAACTGACCAACGCTGAAACAAAAGTTACACTGAAAAGTTGACCTGATGATATAAAACGCTTGAAGACTAAAGTAAGGCAGATTTATTCTTTAAGTTTTGTATAGGAGTAATGGGATTCGGTGATAGGGTGCGATCGCATGATTGTAGAGCATCGTTGCAAATCCCACTCATGTTGCTGTGGATGCGATCGCTGAACTGATACCATTTCACGAAAAAAATGAAAAAGATGGGTAGGTTGGGTTGAACGAAGTGAAACCCAACAAAGACAAGGCTTTGATGTGTTGGGTTTCGTTCCTCAACCCAACCTACATTTGTATCAATCATTTTTTGAATTGGTATGACATCTTGCACCATTGTGAATCAGCCCGATATACCGCCCAGAACTGAAGTTCTGGGCTAATAGCTTAAGTCCATTGAAATGGACTGAAATCCTTGAGCAGTCCTCTTGAGAGGACTTTAGCTATCAGCCAGCGATTTCAATCGCTGGCTGGCTGACAACCCTGGTACAAGATATCAGTGAAGGGGTACCAATACCGCGAACGATCATGTAACGTTAAGATAGAGGGTGATTTAACTTGAAAAGAATAGCAGGGTCGGAGGTATAGATCAGGCAAGTAAAAAGTCAATACTTATTGTTTTCTTTTATAAAAATAAATAATTTGAGCTTTTATTAATAAAGATAATGCCGTCTCCTGAGCAGCGCAGAAAATTAAGAGATGCTTTAATCCATGCCTTTCCTGATAAGTCATCCCTGGAACAACTGCTGGATTACAGGCTAGATAAAAACTTAAACCAAATTACTAAGGATAGCAATTTAGAAGAAATTACTTCTGAGTTAATAAAAAGAGCAGCAGCCGAGGGATGGTTTATTGATCTAGTCCGTGCAGCACAGAAGGAAAGACCAAAGAACTCTAGTTTACAAGCTATTGCCCAAGAAATATTGTCAAATCACGGAACAACTTCCAATAATATAAGCCCAGTGTATCTGGTAAAAACAAGTATTTATTGGCTGGGATTGCTTGTTGTAGGTGGGGGGTTGTTCGCAACAATTCATTTTGCTATCTCTCGTCAATTCCCAGAAGCATTCATATCTTTATCTTTAACAGTGATTTTGACACTGTTTATCGTTGTAGCAAACTTCTTTTCTCAGGTTTTAAATCGACTGTTAAAAAAGTGGGAGCTAGAGCAAGAGCAACTCGCATCTCGTTTTGCAGATGCAATTTGGAGTGAGACTGAAGTTTTGTTTTGGAAATTTACCTCACCCTTTAAGGAACAGTATTACCAAAATTTAATTTATAAATGTCGTGACTTTCGTACTCAGGGTTTAAAAACCAAAGGACCATTCACGCTCGATTTAGAGAAAGTATTTGTTCCTTTGAGAATCGCACCAGAAAGCTTGGATAAAATTTCCGCAGCAATAATTCAGGCTAGTGGTCAAGCTAATAATCACAGTATTTGGAATTTTTTAGTAGCAGGGAAAAAAGAGCCTGCATATCGCCGCATTGTAATCATTGGTTCGCCTGGTTCGGGAAAAACAACACTGTTAGAACATTTGACGCTAACTTATGCCAAAAATACCCAGCGGCGACAACACCCACAAGCCCCAACGTTAATTCCTATACTTTTATATCTACGAGATGTACAGTATATCATTGAACGGGAGCAACCAAGCTTAGTGATATTGCTTGAAAAGCAGAAATTGCTTCCCTCGGTTAGATGGTTTGAGAATATCTTACATCGTCAGCAATGCTTAGTAATGTTGGATGGATTAGATGAAGTAGCAGATTCTAACATTCGTAAGTCAGTAAGTAGGTGGATCAATCAGCAAATGCAAGATTACCCTAATGCTATTTTTCTTCTGACTTCAAGACCGTTTGGTTATAAAAGTGCGCCTGTGCAAGCAATAACAACAATTGTTAATGTGCAACCCTTCAATCTAGACCAGATGCAGATATTTATTCATAATTGGTATCTGCAAAATGAAGTCATGGGCAGGCTGGGAAAAGATGATATAGGAGTGCGACAAAAAGCTCAGAATAATTCACAGGACTTGATTAATCGCATTAAAAATTATCCGCCTTTAACAAAAATGGCGCTGAATCCACTACTGTTGACAATGATCGCTACAGTTCATTGTTATCGCGGTGCTTTACCAGGGCGTCGAGTAGAACTATATGCCGAAATATGTGATGTTCTATTAGGAAAGAGACAGGAAGATAAAGGAATTGTAGATAAACTTTCAGCCGACCAAAAGAAAGTAGTACTGCAAGTGCTGGCATTTGAGCTAATGCACAGGGAAACTCGTGAATTTACACCTGATTTAGGCAGTTCTATTATAGCTACTGAGTTAGCAAAAGTAGTAGGTAGTTACTCAGATTCACAGGATTTTATCAAAAAAATCGAAACTATTAGTGGATTACTGGTGGAGAGAGAAAAAGGCGTTTATGAATTTGCCCATAAAAGTTTTCAAGAGTATTTAGCAGCCATTCATATTCGAAAAATAAACCAAGAGCAGATCTTAATATCAAATATCAATAATTCTTGGTGGGATGAAACTATTCGTCTTTATGCTGCTCAAACTGATGCGACTAGTTTGATTCGTGCTGCTTTGGCTACTCCAACTGTTAACTCTCTAAAAATAGCCTTAGATTGCCAGGAAGAGGGTTTAAGTGTAGAACCAGAAGTAAGGCAACAGCTAACAGATAAATTAGAGGCAGGATTAGAGTCAAAAGAGTCAGAAATATTTAAATTAGCAGTACAAGTAAAATTGGCAAGGAGATTGAGTAGTTTATCACGAGTTGATGAGCAAATAGAAATTGATAGCACATACGTTACTTGTGCTGAATATCAATTATTTCTTCAACAAGCAGATGAATCTTGTAAACCGCAAGACTGGCTATCTAATAGGTTTCCTGATGGGAATGCCAAAACACCAATCACTAAAATTAGTTGGACAAATGCTTTGGCTTTTTGTAGTTGGCTTAATCTGAATGCTGACTTCCTAAATAGGAATAGTATCGAAGATAATGGCGTGTACTACTACAGGCTACCCACTTTAGCTGAAACTCAAAATTATTTGCCTAAAGAATATAAAGATTTAGGATGCTGGACTATAGATGGTGGTTATCAAGGGGAGAAAAGCATTCGTTTAGTCAAAAACCGAGTTGAGCAAGACTACATTAAAATCGTGAATGAACTGGCAGCAGGAAATTGGGCGAAAGCTGCTCAGGAATCAGTACAAGTGATGCTTAAATTAGCTAATCGAGAAGACGAGGGTGCGTTTGATGTTGCGGCGATAGAAAAAATTCCTAGATCCTGTCTTAGCACTATCTATCAGCTTTGGGTACAATTTACGTCGGCGTCAGGAGGCTCACCTTGTTCGTGGTTGTTAAATGCTTCTAGCAACAGCAAAGAAATTTTCTCTGCTCTTGTGCAAAAGCATCATCATTATGGGATAGAGTGTTCACCACCTTTGTTTGCATTCAATGTAGTCACCGTCAACGCCAAAGGACAGGAAATTCAATGGGAGCGTCGTCAAGCCGAATACTTCACAGAAAACCTGGGTAACAATGTCATCCTAGAAATAGTTGCCATTCCTGGTGGAACATTCCTCATGGGTTCACCGGAAGATGAAGCTGAACGTTACGACACCGAAAGCCCCCAACATGAAGTAACTGTTCCCCCCTTCTTCATGGGTAAGTACCCCGTCACTCAGGCACAATGGCGGACTGTGGCGACTTTCCCCCAAGTTAATCGAGAACTCAATCCGAACCCATCGTACTTTAAAGGAGATAATTTACCAGTAGAACAAATTTCTTGGTATGAAGCGCTAGAGTTTTGTGATAGAATATCGAAACATACTAAACGACACTACCGACTTCCTAGTGAAGCAGAGTGGGAGTATGCTTGCCGTGCGGGCACGACAACCCCCTTCCATTTCGGCGAAACAATTACGCCGGAGTTAGTAAATTACCACGGCGAGTATACATATGGCTCTGCGCAAAAAGGAGTACATCGTGAAAAAACAACAGTAGTAGGCAGCTTCAATGTTGCGAATGCCTTTGGTTTGTACGATATGCACGGTAATGTCTGGGAATGGTGCGCTGACTGCTGGCAGGAAAATTACAAAGAATCGTCTGCAGACGGTGGCCCTTGGATAAGCCATGAAATTAATGATAAAGATTTTCAACACCGGATGCTGCGCGGTGGCTCCTGGTCCTTCAATCCCTGGTATTGCCGTTCGGCGTGTCGCCTCAATGACGACGGTCCCGACAACAGGAGCAACTTCATCGGCTTTCGGGTTGTTGTTTCCGGCGCGAGGACATAATTCTTTACACTTTTGCCCTTTGTCCTCTACACTTTTTCTTTTTCCCTACCCCCCGCCGAAGGCGGTCGATATTTTTTTATATTTTGCACGACTATCAATAGTATCTAAGACGGGGTAGATTTTGTCAAGTGGGTTTTGCAGTTCATTCTTTATCAGGAACCGAAGTCACTAGTTTTTCCCCTTTAAGCATCCTTGCTGCTGCTTCAAGTAAAGCTTCTTCAAGATAGGGTTTAGTAAAGTAACCGCTAGCACCTAGTTGAATTGCCATTTGTCTGTGTTTATCTGCACCTCGTGAAGTGAGCATGGCGATGGGCAAGTGGTTAAGATTAGAATCTTTTTGAATCCTAGAAAGCAATTCTAGCCCATCACATCTTGGCATTTCAATATCGCAGAAAACTATATCACAAGGTAGCCCAGAACGGAGTTTATCCCAAGCTTCCTGACCATCACGCGCCTGTTCTACGCGATAACCTGCTTTATTAAACGAGAGAGAAAGCAACTCCCTAACAGTGATGGAGTCATCAACAATCAGTACTGTTGGATCAATTTTAACAGCAGGAGCTTCTACAAAGGTGGAAGATCCTTTTTGTTCCCAAAGGGTAACACCACGTTGTTTAGAGGTTCTTCCTTGGAAAATATCAACAATTTCTAGAACGTCAGCAATAGGCATAATACGACCATCACCTAAAATTGTCGCACCTGCTACACCAACTGGTTTAGGTGCTGGTCCTTCAAATTGCTTGATCACTATTTCTTGTTCGCTCAGTACTTGGTCAATTTGTAGCGCAATAAGAGTATTTGCCGATCGCACAACAACAACAGAAATCATGTCATCTTCGCGATTCCCACCATACACATTACCACGACTAAGCTGGCGATTATAGGTTAAAAGATCCTTCAGCGGTCGCAATGGCAACACTGTATCACGCCAAGGAATAAACTTTTGCTGATTAGCATCTTCCTGAATATTTCTTACAGGTATGTCTAGAGTGTCTTCTACCCCATCCATTGGAAAAGCTATACGTGCTTTATCTGAGACGCAGCAGAGTGCTTTGCAAATACTTAGGGTTAGCGGTAGACGAATAGTGAAGGTGGTTCCCTTACCTAGAGTAGAATCAATGGTAACCGTCCCTCGGACTTCACTGATTCTAGTAAGCACTACGTCTAAACCAACACCACGCCCAGCTAATTCATCTTCTTGGTCTTTCGTTGTAAAACCTGCTTGAAATAGCAAATCGTAGACTTCAACATCAGACATGTTTTTAACATGTTCTGCTGTCATGATACCTTTCTTAATTGCCTTTTCCTTTACCTTTTCAGAATCAATACCTCGACCATCATCTTGAACAGAGATAATGGTTTGGTTACCTTGATGAAAAGCGCGAACAGTGATAACTCCTGAGGGTGGTTTCCCTAATGCTTCTCGAGCTTCTGGTGGTTCGATACCATGCGCGATCGCATTATTAAGTAAATGAGTCAGTGGGCTTTTCAGGTGTTCTAGAATCATTTTATCGATCAAGGTATCGCGCCCTTCGATCACCAGTCGTGCTTGCTTGCCATACTTAATAGCACTTTCCCGTACCCCTCGCTCTAGTGGAGTGGTGACTTCCGAGAAAGCTTCCATACGACTTCGCGTAATTCCCTCTTGTAACTGGTTAGTCACCTGCCTAAACTGTCGTGCTACTTGCTCAGTTTCTTCAGTAACAAAGTCTATATCACTCGCTGACTCACGCACCCGTACAATTAGTTCAATCATTTCCTGAGACAAGGTATGAAAGGGAGTAAACCGATCCATTTCTAGTTCAGAAAAACCCCTGTCTGTTTCCGCGTGAGTTCCAAGTCCATAATTTTTGCGGCTAGCTAGTAGAGATGCTTCTAATAGCGATCGCTCATACAACTCCTGCATCCTTGTGCCTACGTCCGATAACTGTTGCACCTGAGTGAGCAAATTATCTAGAGATTGTCGTAGGCGTTCTTGATCCTGTTCCAAGGTGTTACGGTTTACAACCAATTCCCCAACCAAATTGCTGAGATCGTCCAAATGCTTAACTGGAACCTTCATCAGTTGTTCAAATCTGGGAGTCCGGTTAGCAGGAGAACGTGGTTGTAAATCTCCTTTTACCATCTCGACCAATTCCTTAAATTGATCGTTAATGTCTCCTTTTGAAACAGTTGGTTGAACCTGGTTTTCTGATTCAATTTGATTTGGTATTAAACTTAGTAATTCTTCTAAAGCTGCTATTTCTTGATTTGGTAAAGAAACATCTCGTTTAGGTGATGCTATTTCTAAGTTTAACAACTCATCCAGTTTGGCAAATTCATCTAGATTGTCTATTGGTTCTCCGTGTTCTATTCTATCTGCTTGTGCTTCTAGATAGGACAATACAGCATCTTCATTTTCTACAATTTCTGAATTTGTTGTTTGATTGCTTGGTGAATCGTAATTTTCGGGTTCGACCACTTTTGCAACTTCACTTACTGATGCTTCCGATAAGAAATTCAGCGAACCAGATTCAGCATCAACAAGATTTAGTAAACTCTCTATCGACTCGTCAAATTCATTTAATGAAAAATCTTGTGTGTAAGTATCTAAATTATCCGTATTATTAAATAATTCCTCTTCTGCTTTTATCTCATCGTCTTCTAACAATAAATCATCATGAAAATCCTGTTTTAAATCTTGTGATTGCTTGATAATTTCAGGAGCAGTAGTTTCTGTGAAATCAAATACTGCCTGCAAATTATTGATTGTTTCTGTGTCTACAAGCTCTTCACGGTCATGGAAGGGATGTTCATCTGTAAAAGTTATATTTGATGAAGCTTCTGTGCTAAATAATTCGTCTGCGAGATCACGTTCTATGGCTATAAAAGGACTGTGTATAGTAAAATTATCTGAGTGTTCTGCCGCTGTATCCTCAGCCACGACAGGCGAAGGCTGCTTGCTTTCTACCTTAAGAAGACTAACCGAATTTGTAAACTCTGGCGTCAACTCTAAAGCTTCTGGTGAGAAGTCTGTTGGCTCATTTCCAGACTGAAGATGATTGCTTTGCTGTTGGGGAAGGTTAAGAACATCAGGATATAGTTCGCCATGTTCAATATTTGAAGTAATTTCTGAATCTGTTGGTGCTAATTCCCCAAATAGATCATGGTCAGCATTTTCTAAGAACATCAAATTTAGCTGTTCTTCTGACTGCAAGTTAATATCCAGTTGTTCCAAGTTCAAACTTTGTTCAGTCGAAGATATAGGCTCTGTAATATCACCAAAAATATTGTCATAAGCTGCCGCAGCATTCAGAATGTCGTCTAAAGATTTTGCTACATCTTCCTCAATTAATGGAGAAAGCTCTTCTTGCTGACTCTCTTGTGGACTTTGCTGCTCCCAAAAATGGTACTCAGTATCTTCTGGTATAGATGATATATGATCTTTTGTTGTCGCAAAAGTATCCAATAGATTAGTCGATGATACCTCGCTCTCGAGCAATGCTAGGTCTTCTTCTGGATTTTTAACGAATAGATCATCTAAAGAAGAAATTTCATCTTTTGGTGAAACAATAAGATTGTCTGAATTTGAACGTTTATCTACTTTCTTTTCTTGCTGTTCAACTTCTTTTATGGGTAATTTATTATCTTCAATGTTTTCATTGTTCAATACCAAAGACGCTTTTTCTTGAGCGACTTGATTGTCATAACTAAACTCAATAACCAACTCTGGAACTGATTGATTTTCATTTTCCGAATCTTCTTGTTCTAGGAAGTCGTCACCAAACAACTCTACAAGAGTAAGCTCGTTATTTTGTTCATCTGTTTTATTAGAACTAGGATTCGTTTCTTGTTCAAATAAAAATTCAAATTCGCTATCAGTATTTTTGGTATCGCTATTACTTAAATCAATCCCCAAGTCCATACCAGTGGACATATCTAGGATTTCCACTTGCTCCCAGGTTATCTCGAGATCTGGAGTTTCACCTTCAAACAGATCAGCAAGACTATTTAATTCATCTCTTCCCACCTCAGGAGGATTGTGATCACCAATAATACCAGCAAAAAGTGGCTCGTCTTCTTTTTCTGTGTTGTCAGTATCAAATGTAAAGGATAGCTCCGTTAAATTACTAATACAGTCTTCTGGTTCAAGCTCTATAACGATTGCAGGAACAGCCGGTTCGAGGACATCTTCTTCTTGCTTTGTTTCAGAAACGGTTTGCTCTTCGGTTAGAGAGTCGGCTGTGCTAAAAAGTGGAGTTTCGTCTGATATTTTTAAAGATTCTGCTGTAATCTGACTCGGTTCCTCTACTAAATCAATCTCTAACAATTCAATTTCTGGTGCGGGGATCAGGGATTCGAGTTGCTTACTAATTACAATTTCGCCTTCCTTGTCTGCTAAAACTAATTCTAAGGATTGTTTGATGTCTGTAATAACAGTTTTTGCTAAGGTGAGATACGTGTTTTCAGTATTCGCGATCGCACTTGCAGCTTTACGGCACAAATTAGACCAATTTAACCAATTTAATTCTTCACCAAGCTGAGCTAGTTTTTGACAACACTCTTCCAAGTTCCGTCGTGTTTCAGGCGTTGCTGATTGCTTAAACAATTGCAACATTTCTCTAAGTATTTGTATAACTTGAGCTTGAACCTGTTGCTTTGTATCAGTTTGTGAAGATAAAGAAGCTACAGATTGGTGTGCGGGCTCGTTCACAGACGATACGATTGTGGAAGGCGTATCCACTTGATTGCTTGTTTTTTTCTCCTCAGCAACTGTACTTATTGATACTTGTCTACCTCCTTGTTGTACCAGTTCTTCTAAATGCTCGTGCAACCACTGGAATACTGGTTCTGCTTCTGACATTAAATCGTTAGCTGCTTGTTCGGTCAATCCAAAAGGTTGCTGTAAATGTTCTAACAACGCTTTCAAGGTATCAGATACCCCAAGAAACAAAGACTCTAGCTTTTGGTCAACCTTAACTGGGTGTTCTTTTAAAACTTTGAAGCAGTCTTCCAGACGGTGAGATGTGTGCTGAATGCTACTCAACCCAAGCATTGCAGCTCCTCCTTTAATAGAGTGAGCCGCCCGGAAAACTTCATTAAGCATCTCCGGGTCGTTCAGGGTACTCTGAAGACTCAACAACCCCTGTTCAATTGTATTCAGGTGGTCTTTTGCTTCCTCTATAAAGTAACCTAAAATGCGCTGTTGTTGTTGTGGCAGCATAGTCAAAGTTAGTTGTTAAGTTATTAGCTGTTTAATTAAAGCAAAGCGCTATTAGTAAAAGTCAGTGATAAATTAAGCTTACCGTTGTTTTGACTTTTGACTTCCCGCAGGGCGGGCGGTTACCTTGTTGTTTCCGCAGTTTCTACCCGGAAACGTTCTACGGAAGCAATCAAGTCACGGGACACACCTACTAAGTGTTGTAAAGCACCGGAAACTCTTTGTGCTTCCTGAGATGTGTCTTGGGCAGTCAGTTCCACTGATTGCATTACCTGCGCCACAGCGCGGGAAGTTTCAGTTTGTTCGACTGTATCCGTGGTAATTGAGCGAACTAGAATATCAATGCGCTTTGCTACTTGAATGATATTTTCTAGCGATCGCTTAGCTTCTTCCGCTAATCTTGTACCTTGTATGACTTGTTGTGTGCCTTCTTCCATAGCGGTCATTACTGAACCTGTTTCGCTCTGGATCTGCATAACAATTTGTTCAATTTCCTTCAACGATTTAGCAGATTTATCCGCCAACTGGCGTACTTCATCTGCGACAATCGCAAAGCCTCGTCCAGCTTCTCCAGCACGTGCCGCCTCAATACTAGCATTAAGTGCTAACAAATTTGTCCTAGAAGCTATTTGAGAAATTAATGCGACGATTTTAGAGATTTCTTGGGAAGATTCTGCCAGCCGTTTTACTTTGCGTGTTGTTTCAGCAACAGTTTCCCGAATTTCTAAGATCCCTGCCACTGTATTCTCCACTGCATCCCCACCCTTAAGAGCAAACGCACTAGCATCACGAGCTACAGCTTCTGCCTCCCGCGCTGCTTCGGCTACCCTTTGGATCGAGTCAGTCATAACTTGTACTGAATTAAGCGTTAGCCCCAACTCTTCTGCTTGTCGTAAAGCATCACTAGATAAAGCCCTAGCAAAGGTTTCTGAATTAGTTGCCCCCTTAGTTACGTCTCTAGCTGCTACTTTTACCTGTTGCACGATATCTCGCAGGTTTTGAATTGTCAGGTTAAAAGCATCAGCAACAGCCCCAAGTACGTCAGCTGTTACCTCTGCTTGCACTGTCAAATCTCCCCTAGCGGCTCCTTCTACATCGTCTAATAGGCGAATCACTTGGCGTTGAAGGTTTTCTTTCGATTCCTCCATTTCTTGGGCTTTACGTGTTGCTTCATTTGTTGTTGTAAAAATAACACGAGCCATTTCATTAAAGCCAGTTGCTAACTGCCCAAATTCATCTTCTGAATATACCGTGGCTTGGACATTAAGATTGCCTTGACGTACAGCATCAAATTGTGCTTGCAGATCTTTAGTTGTGCGGCGAATTTGCCGTACTGTTACACTACCCATTAAGCCTGTGGTAGCAAAACCGCTCAATCCTGCTGCTAGTGCCATTGCCCACCCTGTATTCCGCACTGACTCACGTTGATGGGGTGGGGACAAGTTAGCTGAGATAAAGCTGACTGTAGCTACAACTATCGCTGAGACGATGCCTACAGCACCAGCGACCAACCATTGTTTTTTCTCGAGAGGAGCATTTTCCAGTGGTGCCAGCAGCCCTTGTTCAACTGAGACTTGAGGTTCTATTTTCGAGACGTGGGGTGGTTGAGTAAAAACCGGAACCGCTTCTTGTGAGCCGGTTATACTGAACAGTTCTGCATCACGATAGTCACTCGCTTCACTCTGTAAAATTTTACTCTCTTTGATTGCTCGAGAGTTAGAGTGTAGCTGTGAGTCACCAAACGAAGAATCGCCGGTAATATCAAATCCAGGAATTTGTCCTAAATCGTCAAATTCGTCGAAGTCTTCTAAAAACTCTATATTGCTGCTCTGAGAAAGATTTTCAGTTATTAGACTGCTTGTGTCTTCATCGTGAGATAACTCTTGTGATATGAAACCAGAGTCAAATCTTTTCAAACTTAAACTGTCGTCGCTATCGAAGTTAGTGTGGTTATTTCTAGACTTTGAGAATCTCTGCTGTTGTTGCCATGAAAAATCGGTATCTAAAGATGAAGAATCTTCAATATACATCCTTGAATTAGATGTTTTTTTGAAGTCCTGCTCCTCTGAAACGTAATCTTGAATTTCTCTAGGTTCCTCTAAATGCTCTACATCTTGCGATAAATAGCTGTTTTGTTCAAAAGACAACTCTTGCTGATCGGTTAAAAGAGTCTTTGTTGCCTTTTCTTCTATCACTAAAGTTTCATCTTCAAAATTTGAGTTCAAATCTTCATAACTTTGTTCCGAGAAGCTTTGTTCTGTGGAAGACAGATGATTTTCGCTCTGAGAAAATGGTGCTACGAAGTTATCATCGTTTTTTGATTCTTGAAAAGCAGTACCTCTGATATCTTCTTCAAGAAAATGTGGAAACTCTAATTCTGCTGCATGCCCGTTATTAGTTTCATCCAATTGATGTAAAACAAAAGGATTTTCTCCAGATTTTGATATTAAAGGTCCCACAGTAATGTCTGTGGGCATATCAAATTGACTAGATACATCATCAATTTTTTTGACATCTTTTTTGCCATTAATGGTTCCTAAATCTTGCGATTCTTGTTCTTTGGTAAATAGAGTTTCAGTGATATCTGGTGAATTGACTTCCTCATAATCACTTACTTCATCAACTTTACTGAATTGCGCTTCGTATTGGCTAATGTTCTCCAATCCATTTTTGGCAAAATCACTAATTTCTGGATCTGCTGTTAGCTCCAGAACTTTTTGATATTCTTCTCTGGCTGTGTCATACTGCTGTAAAACGTTGTAGATGTGACCCCTTAATAAATGGGTATTAGGATCGTTGGGCAAAGAAATCACTGCCTGGTTAATTAAGGCCGCCGCTTGTTCGTAGTTTCTTTGTATGTAGGCTTTATAAGCCTGTTGATATGTCTGCTCGTAATCATCTATACTTGCTGCCATTTCCTGTCTCCCAATTTTATCCTGCCCACCGCGCACTTCGTAAAATTGCTGTCTGATCAAGCAGTCGTAGATACTGATTTTTATTTGCATCTACTAACCACTCTCCCTTTAAAAAGGGAGCCATCGCATCTGGCACATGAGTTGATGGTATCAGATGCTGTACATCTAACCAGTCCATTCCCCCAATTTCTTCTACTGCCAAGCCCACTGTAGTGTCTTGCTCTTGAATAGCAATCACTGAAATTTCTGCTCGATCAGTGTTTAAAGCAGTTGCTTCTCCTAAAAATTGACCCAAATCAGCCACCCAAATAACTCGACCTCGTAAATTTAGGGTACCCAAAAGTAAAGGCGAAGCATTAGGAATAGGAGTGATTCTATCAGGACTTAGTTGAATAACTTCTCGAATACCGGTAGCTAGTAGTGCAAACTCCTGATTAGAAGGAATGTAAAACCTCAAATATAACTCACCTTCTGGACTTTCTACTCGTAGTTCAGGACGGAAGTGGTCTTGTCCACTACCACCAAAAAAGTCCGGTTTGCTAGTCATTTTATGTTCATCCTTATCCTCGCAGTAATTGTTTGACTGTTCCTACCAGCTCGGTGGGTTGAAACGGTTTTGCTATGTATGCGTCTGCACCCTGCTTCATCCCCCAGTAACGATCAAATTCTTCTCCTTTGGAAGAACACATAACTACGGGGACATTTTGGGTTTTCGGGTCGGATTTTAACCGACGGCAAACTTCATAACCGTTCATCCGAGGCATGACAATATCTAATACAACCAAATCTGGAGGTGCAGTTTGAATTGCTTCTAGTGCTTCTACTCCATCGGTAGCATGGGCGACTGTTAGACCACTCGCTTTTAGGAGATCTGTAATCATCTCCCGTTGTGCAATACTGTCTTCCACGATCAGAACTGTACTCATACAATGTTTATATACCTCCTGATGTAGATCTTCCATATAGGAATGTTCCCTGATTTCTCTGCCAGCATTTATTGTATAAATTAATTCTATCCCTTCATAACGTTGGTTTTGTGATAATACTTTTTACTCCATATAACCTCGGATCAACAAGTGTTTGGTTTTTCACCTGGATAATACGTTTTGTCAAGATAGTTCTCTACTAGTACGAGTAACTGTGTCTCGTCAAAAGGTTTTGTCAAATAATCTGTTGCGCCTACCATTCTTGCTCTGGCTTCCTCGAGCAAATCCCCTTCACCAGTAAGCATAATAATTGGTACTAGCCGAAAGGCTCTAGACTGCCGAAGCATTGCACAAATCTCGTACCCGTCTAATTCTGGCATGGCAGCGTTGCATAAAATTAAATCAGGTTTCATTTGAAACACAACACCAAGCGCTTCTAACGGGTTATGGATGGCGATCGCGTCGTACCCTTTTGAGAGCAAAATAGATTTGATAGCTTCACAAGATGTCGTTTGGTGATCAATACACACTATGCTTGCCTTTTGGCTAGTGTCCCGATCTAGCAACAAGTCTTGTTCGTCTGTGTCAAGGTAAACTAGTTCCATCAAACCCTGTTGTATATACGGATATATTGCCTTGGCAACAGTCAATATATCTCGGTTAAGATAGCGAGATAATTGACGCAGTGATGTTTTGCCATCTGTCCACTGCTGTAGCTTATTCAGTGTTATTGCCGGTAGTGAGGAACGTAGCTCTGCTAGATCAGCAAGTACAGGAAACTGGTCAGCAGACTGGATATGTGGATACAATAGCTTCCACTCTTGAACCTGTTTAATAATTTTGGTCAGAGTAGGGGCAATCTTCAAAGTAGTCAGATGAGGCGCAAGAGCAAAACCTTGCTGGAAAATAAAATTACCATAGCGTAGATTTAGCAGGTCAAAAACAGTCTCATAGACCAAACTGTGGATGATACGACGAGCTTGTGATGGTTTAATAACATTCTTTTTTAAAAGCACCCACAGATAATCATACTCTGGTAAATTCAGTAAACCCAAGGCAGCAAATGGTATTTCCTCTATTTGTAGATTGACGTTGTGATGACGCAAATTGTCACTGATCTGGGATAAATTTTTATTTTTATCAACTTTTTGGGCATAGATAATTTCGCCGTTGAAAAAAAACACCACCCAAGACTCATGCCCCATGCCCCATGCCCCATGCCCCATGCCCCATGCCCCATGCCCCATGCCCAATGCCCCATGCCCCATGCCCCATGCCCCATGCCCCATTTGCGGTTACCGCTGTAGGCTTCGACAAAGAGTACTCCAGTTCGTTGCCCCAACGAAATCAATTGCAGGATACTGGCAATATCGATTTCATGTAAATTTCCCTGCATTTAGCTAGAAAGCGCTCCTTCCAATTGTATCAACCTTTTCTAGCATACTTAAATAAACCTAGTAAAAACACGGTGGACATTCCCACTACAATAGAGACAAGATAAAACAGTGCAATATAATATTTTTTACTTTATAAAACACGAGATGTCTCGTACAAATTTGCATTTAGTTGTTTTATTTTCCTAGAAATAGCTAAAAAAAAAGAAAAATGAAAGTAATATATTTAATGTATAGCCTGAAACACTGGCATCAAGTCCATCAAAAGGATTAAGGGTGTGCTCTATTTAGCAGAAGTACAAAAGCAGAAAGGCGGCCTACTGGGTGGTGGTAGCAAAACTGAACTGAAATTGCTAGCTTGTCAGAAAACTGACCAGAGTTGGACTACGGTGTCGGAAGAAGTTATGACCGCTGAAGACGCTAGCAAGTTAAATGATGGAGCGCTTGTACTAGTTGATGTGAATCCAAATCGTCAAATACAGAGGATTCAGGAAGCTGGACGTCCGCTAGTTAACATCCTCCAGAATTTTTCCCGTCAGTTAGAGAAATTTAAAGTCAAAGAAGAAGAAATTGACCAGTGGAAGCAGTCGTTAACGTTTCAAGCGCAAGAGTTGAATCACCGCGAAATGGATATGGAAGTGCGTTTGGAACAGCTGCAAAAAATGGAGGAAGACTTTCAACGCCTAGAAACGGAAAAAGAAGAAGTTAAAACATCCCGTGCAGAAGTTTTGCGACAGCGACAAGAACTAGAAGGAGCGTGGGAGCATTTGCGGGGTGAACGCAACCGTCTAGAGGAGCTTCAAGCCCTTTCTCAGCAAGGAACTGTGTTGGATAAGGAGCAAACTCAGGGACTAACCAACTTGCTAGAGTGCCTTTCTAGTAGTGATGCTCCTACAGACAAAGTGCAGGAATACCTAAATCTTGCCTTTGAAATGGCAAACCGTCAGCAAGATCTTCTTAACCCACATTGGCAACAACTAGAGCAGCAAAGAACCGCGGTAGATCAGCAATTTTTGGAAATCGATCAGTTAGCTCAAATTTTAGTTGAACGTCAAGACCAATTGCAGCAATCCCAAAATTCCTTGGAGCAGGAAGCAGCAGAGTTAAAAGTTAATATAGCGAATCTTAATAGTAAGCAAAAGTATGCGTCGATGCTAAAAGAGCATTTGCGCTCATTAGAAAATTTATATCAGCAACTACAATCTTTAACACCAACACCTGGCAGTGTAGTTTTTAGCCAACAGATTAATGTTGAAGCTTTGGAGAAGATGCCGCCAGAAGAATTGGAAAGGATTATACAAGATTTAGATGCTAAGTTAAATATTGATTCTAGCTTTGTTAATGATCAGGAACAAGAACTGAAATACAAGCAAGAAATTATCGAACAACTACAACAAAAGATTAACCAGAACCCAAATTCAGGAAGATCTGAATTAGAAGCGGAGTTGGCTGAGGAAAAAGACTTATACCAAATGCTCAACGAAACTTTGGTAGGACAACGCCGTAATTTGTTTCAACATCAACAGCTTCTTAAACAACACAAAATCATATTATTTAGGCGGCAAGGAAAGACTATTGATAATGAACTAAATGATCCTCAAGTTCTTTTTAGCCCAATTTTGTCACAAATTGAAACGCAGCGAAAACAACACTCAGAGGAACTACAAAATTTAGAATTTGAGATTTCACAAATCAGTGCTAGTATTGACCAAGCGCAAAGATCCTTTGAAGATCAAATGCAACAGCAGGAGATCAAACGTCAAGAATTGCAAACTATTCAAGAAAATTTGCTATCGTTGCGAACACTAACAGCAGAATCTTTGGGTAGGGTTAAGCTATATCAAGAAGCACTACAGCCAATTCAAGATGCTCTAGATGGTCTAAAACAGAAGCTACAAGGAATTGCAGAAGCACTAACTCAAATACAGGAAACTGGAGCTTATCAACTTCAATCGGTTACTCAAATGCGTGAGGCTTTGTTATCTAGGCTTCAACAGTAATAAAACTCGTGGGAATACTATTAGAAGTAGGGCGATCTGCCATTAGGCGGATCGCTTCACTATCGCACCTTTAATGATTGGGAAAGTTATTCGTATTTAAAGGTACTGAGGAATTCATCGATTGCCCAATTTTAGAGAGAATATCGAATAATACTTGCTTTTGTGCTGTTACAGCACGTAAATCAACTGCTTGGGATTGCATTTGAGCGATCGCGTCAGTTTTTTGAACCGCTAAGCTAAGGAGATTACCTACCAATAAAGCGAATTGAATTTCAGAGGTTTTCCAGTTACGAGCTTGGCTACACTGGTGAATACACAACAAACCCCATAAATCATTATCTTTCACTATCGGCACAACTAGTATGGCTCTCACCTGAAGTCGGGCAAGCATCTCAAGATAGCAATCGCTCAATCCAGCATTATAAATGTCAGGAATTGTTCGAACACGTCCTTGACGATACTGAGTTATATTCGTTTTCTGGAAACAGTTATCTTGAATCTGTAATGAAAAAGCACCAACAAAATCTGCTAACACATCCTCTGCAACAATTTCGCCCTCAGCAAGATCAGTATTGGGCTTAAATCGGTAAATAACAACACGATCAGCATGAAGAAACTGGCGGAGTTTTCGGGTTATGTTAGTAAAAATAGCATCAACCTCAACCGATTGGGCCATGGTTGTAACCATTTCTAATAGGATCTGCTGTTGCTGTGTGATCTGTTGTGCTGTCTCGACAGACTCTTGAGGCTGAGTATTCAAATTATTTTTGAGTAGATCTATTTGTTGAGTCAGCTTATACTCGTGAATTGCTAAGGCAAATTGTTTACCCAATTGTTGCGCCAATTCAATTTCTTCGCGAGTCCAGTCTTGAGCCTGTGCCTTTTTGGATTGTTGCCAGATCTCAAACGATTGACGCGGGTATAGTTGGCGTTGATCTGGATCAAACTCCCCTGCCCAGAGAGTAGCTTTTTCGGCTTCGTCACGGAAAACACTAAGGTATCCCAACATTTGGTGACGATACTGCAATGGGATGATTAATATACCACGAATTTGAGTCGGTTTGAAAGCAACTTGTAGAGTTCGTAGCTCAGGAATTTGATAAATATCTGAAATTGCCCATACGTCATATTCACTAGACTTATAGTGATCTTGCCAGACGCAATATTGCTCCATTAGTGGATATCTTGCTGTTTCCGGTATTACCGGTTGATTGCCACAGGTATAAATATTATAGTAATTGCTAGAGTTGGTACTATGGGCTACTGAATTAATGACACTAGAGGTGTCGAAATTAAATACGTTGTCTCTAATGTAGAGTCTACCACCAGAACCGTTGAATACAGCAACAGTTTCTTCTAAAGCTGGTTGTAACTCGATCGTAGACGATGAATGTAGAAGAGTGTTAATATGATTTAGGATGTTTTCCTTTTTGGCTCTTTCACGCCCTTGAGTAATGAAGGCGTGTCGGGAAATGCCCATCGCAAGATCATTAGCGACTCTTTGCATAAGTTCTAATTTCTCTTCAGACAGCACCAATGGCTCACTGTTGTGAGACACTAGTAATCCCCACAAGTCTTTGTGATGAAAAATGGGTACTACAACAGAAGAGTACACGCCCATAGCGGTTAAATATTCTACATGACAAGGGTCAACAGGGCGGTAACGAATCTCCTCGGAAATAAGATCACCATTCTCTAACTCAAGTACAGCACTTTGACCGATCTCTTGAGTGTCAACGTTAACAACTGAACGTACACGGGACTTGATAAATAGTTCACGTGCATGAGGGGGTATATCATCGGCTGGAAAATTTAACCCCAATAGGGATGGTAAGCGATTATCTTTAATAGACTCAGCAATAACCTGACCGCTAGCATCCGGATGGAATTTATAGATCTTGATCCTATCTGTTCCCAAAAAAGAACGTAACTCATTTACTGTGAGAGATAAAATCTCTGGCAACTCTAGTTTTTGAAGAATGTAGTTTTTAATCCGGAGTACCAATTTTTCTGAATCAACACCGATTTGTATTTCTTCGTTTTCAAGAGGATTCATCGAAAGACTGAGAGTAATATTAGAACAATTTCTTAGTATTTAATGAATTAGCTAGGATCATGGATTTGTTTAAAAAACTTTACTAAACAACAATACCTACTCAAGTCACTGGTAAAAATAAAAAATGGTTCAAATTTGTCAATATTTCCAACGATATATATAAGGGCTTCCAAATATAAGAGTTTCTATTTCCAAAGATAGACGTAGATCTATCTAAGTGTAGAAATTCTATCGATCATTTTTTAATAGATCATGATGTAATATTTGCTGTGGTAAAAAACCATGTAAAACCCAATTAAAGGCTGTTAGTTATCAATTTTTTTAACTTCTGAATGCTGTCGGATTCAAAATCGTTGACTCATAAAGACAGAAAAAGTGTATTCCAATCAATCACCGATGGTCTTGCTCCCTTGTTTACTATCTCAAAAACTTTTCCTTGACAATAATCATTCGTGAACTACCCCACCGCTAGGCGGATGGGGCTTCTGTACTCATAGGGGTGTGCCTCTGTTTGGACGAACCTCCCGTTGGTCTTACCTCCCCTCCTACAGCAATGACGGGGTTCCCTCCGCCAACAAGCTGACTAGACGGGCTAGCAGCCAGTTTTAGAATCCGAATACCCTCTGCTCTGATATTGTGTGCAGCGTTCCCATCCCTATCATGGTGAGTTTTGCAATGAGGACAAGTCCACTCCCGGACATCCAAGGGCATCTCACCCATTTGATAGAAACAGTTAGAGCAAAGCTTGGACGAAGGGAACCACCTATCAATCTCAACCAACAAGCCGCCTTTACGTTCTAGCTTGTAAGCTAAGAAATTGGTAAACATCCCCCATCCTGCATCGGATATTGATTTAGCTAGGTTGTGATTACGAACCATACCCAAGGTATTTAGATTCTCCACTACAACAACTTGGTTTTCGTTGACCAGCTTAGTAGACAGCTTTTGTAGAAAATCTTGCCGTGAATTACACAAGCGTTCGTGAACCTTAGCAACAATTCTTTTAGCCTTGAATCTTGATTTGCTCCCGTCCTTTTTACGGGCTAATTTCTTCTGTTTGCGCTTGAGGTTTTTCTCGTGCTTAGCAATGTGTCTGGGGTTGCTGAACTTGGATACTTTCTCACCATTGCTCACTACTGCAAAGTGCTTTAATCCCAAGTCAATCCCAATCACATTTCCTTCAGATGAGGTTAAGAGTGCTTCCCCCTCTACCTCAAATAAAATAGCTGCAAAGTACTTGCCAGAGGGACACTTGCTCACAGTAACAGTCTTGATTTTCCCCTCAATTGGTCGATGAATAACAGCTTTGATTTCACCGATACCACCGGGAAGCTTGACGATATTATTCTCAACTTTGACGTTTTGAGGGTACTGAATAGACTGCTTATCTCTCTTTGACTTGAAGCGCGGAAACCTTGCCCGACCATCAAAGAAATTCTTGTAAGCTGTGGTGAGGTTAAGTGTTGTAGCCTGCAATATTTGGCTATAACAATCGCCTAACCATTTTGTTTCTTCAGCTTTCTTGAGTCCTGGTAGGAGTGCGTTGAGTGCTGACTGAGATAAACCCTTCCCAGTGTCTTTGTAAGTCTCAATTGACTTATTTAGTGCATAGTTCCACCACCAACGCGCACACCCGAAAGCTTGCGCTAACTGGATTTGCTGTTGTTCATCTGGATATATGCGAACTTTAACGACTTTGCGCAACACTCAACATCACCTCCCTGTTTCTGCTATTTTACTACATGACGATAGTTCTAGTAAGAGTGTTCCCAGAGCTTGGAAAAATTTCCTAATTTTTCCCGCTATCCATCCCCACCGCAAGGCGGATGGGGAATTCCGCGAATTCGTTAAAACCTTCTGACAGCAGTTTGCTTACTACAAGCTGTCCGACTCCACCAGTTGCACCACTAACCAGTACCCTTTCTTCAACAAAATCGCGGGAGTCCCCAGGCTGCTTCGCAGAGCCTGGGGAGGGATAGCGGGACACCGGAAGAATGGAGGTGTCCAAACTAATTATCGGGAAACGCATAGCTTAGGACTCCTTTGAAGCAAGCGGACGTTTTTAGGATTGAACTGCCCCAACCGTGACCAATCATGGTCATAAAGCGAAATATTCTTAGTTTTAGTGGTATCGGTGAATCCACCAATCCAACCGCGCTTGAAGCCACCTTTTTGAGAAGCCTCGACATAATCGCCAGAGCGGAACCCAAAGGGTGTAACCGTTCCACCTTGCCGCTTAAGAATCCCGCCCTTGCTATAATTTTCTTGGTGCAGTTTGCGTCGAAATAGTTTAGGGCGGCATAGGCACCAGCATAATAATCAGACGAGGGTTATTTTGCGCTTAGTACTGTCTGTAAGGTATTAAGTAATTCCTGTAATGTGTAGGGCTTGGATAAAAAGGCTTGAACACCGACTGCCAAAGCAGAATTAACATTAGCAGTTTCGGTTAGTCCACTGATAGCAATAATTAAGACCTCTGGATTAATTTGTTTTAACATTCGGATAGTGGTTAACCCGTCCATTTCGGGCATAAGCATATCCATTAACACAGCACTGATTTCATTCTTATGCTGTACATAAAGTGCGATCGCCTCTATACCATCACTTGCTTCAAGTACCTTGTAATTTGATGTCTCCAGTGATGTTTTAGCTATCTGACGGATATTGGCTTCATCATCAACAACGAGAATTAACTCTCCCTGTCCTCTTGGCAATTCTTTGTTTAAAGCTTGTGGTGTTTCTGTGCCTAACACAGCTGGCAAATACACCTGAAACTCAGTTCCCTTTCCAACACTACTATCTACAGTCACAAAACCACCATGGCTTTTAATAATACCTAGAACTGTTGACAAACCAAGCCCTGTACCCTTACCGTGCTCTTTTGTTGTAAAAAAAGGCTCAAAAATTCTCGTCAAGATTTCAGGAGTCATCCCTGTTCCTGTATCTAACACATGAATACAGCAATAGTAACCAACTTGCGCGTCAAGATTCATTCGAGCATAGTTGTCGTCTATAAAGACATTCTCCGCTGAAAGCTGGAGCATACCACCATTCGGCATTGCATCGCGGGCATTTACAACTAAGTTCATTAAAACCTGATGTAATTGTGTAGCATCTCCACTAACAACCCAAAGATCTGGTGGAATATCGACTTCCAGTGCTATTGATTTTGGGAATGTCTCTTTGATAATGTGCCTAATCTCCCACAGCAAATGGCTAACTTGTAAGATAGTGTGTTGACCTTCCATTCCACGCGCAAACGACAGAACTTGTTTGACCAAAGCTGCTCCTCGTTTAGCACTTTTCTCAATTGTTGTCAGCAATTGCTGACGCTTGTTGCCTTTAATTTGTGCTTTCAGCAAGAGTTGAGATGACATAATAATTGGTGTGAGCACATTGTTTAAGTCGTGAGCAATCCCACCCGCAAGTGTGCCAATACTCTCTAGACGCTGAGTGCGAAGAAACTGTGTTTCTAATTGTTTTTTCTCTGTAATATCAGTATTAACGATAAGTATTGATTGGGGTTCTCCTTCTAGGTCACGTACTAATGTCCACCTGCTTTCAACAATGATTTCCTTACCATCTTTTCGTACCTGAGTCAACTCCCCTTGCCAAGAACCACGCTCAATCACACACTGCTGAGCTTGTTGAAATTCACGCGAAGTTTCTTTGTAAAGAAGTTGATGGATATTTTTGCCCAAAGCATCCTCTGCCTTCCAGCCATAGAGGTTTTCGGCACTTTTGTTCCAAAATCGGATATCATTATCTAGTGAGCGCACAATAATCGCATCAGTAGCAATATCAAGTAAGGCTGCTTGTTCACGGATTTTTTGTTCTGACTTTTGGCGCTCGATAAGTTCAGTGTGGATCTGCTCAAAAAGTAGGGATTGCTGAATCGCGATCGCTACCTGCATTGCCAAATGTGTTAGTAAATCTATCTCCAATTGCTGCCATTGTCGTGGTTCCGAACACTGGTTAGCCACTAGCAATCCCCATAACTGTTCGCCTTGCACAATGGGGATAACTAAATTGCTCCTAACCTCAAGCTCAGCTAATAAGTTAACATGACATTCCGATAAACCTGCTGTGTAAATATCTTCTACAGCTTGATTTCGCCCTTGCTTATACAGTTCACGGCAAGCATCTTGAGCAAAAAAGGAGTCTGTGATTTTTGCTCCTAGTATCGAAGACCAACCAGGAGTAACAGATTCGACTGCTACATAACCACTCCAATCTTCGCAGAACCGGTAAATGAATGCTCGTTCACATTGAAGAAAGTCTTTCACTTCAGACACTGTAGTGCTGAGAATTTCTCCTAGGTTAAGAGAGGAACGAATCCGCCCCGCGATCGCGCCCACGAGTCTTTCTCTTTCAGCTTGTTGTCGCCACACTTCTTCTTGACGCTGACGCGCAGTCAATTCAACAATTTTTGTTGCTCGACTTTGGCGTTCTTGCCTAACTTTGTCTTGATAGTAACGGAAAAAGTCACCCAATTTAGGTTCTTCCTCCAGTAAGGAAGGTAGATGAGCAATGACTCGTTGATCTGCTTCGTATTGAACTTCAGGATTGGCTTCCATCCAGATATTACATGTCTTCACATAAGCAATCAACGCAATTAAATGTTGGTAATTTACAGGTTTGAGAATTCGGCGCAGTTCTTGACGACAATGCTCTGCTTCCTCTGGTGCTAAGGCAATAAACACTGCACAATAGAATAAACTGCTTTCTATTGTCGAATTTAAATGCGTCCACACACTTAAGGAATCTAGCTCCTGTGCTAGTAGTATTTTAAGATGCTGATCAATTTCTACTGGATCTGGAATTGGAGATTCAAGTAAGTCCAAAACTTGCTGTCCGTCCATCCCGAGGGGACGTAAGCTACAGCTGTGACAAACCATACAGTACGGAACAGCACAAAACCTGGAGAAATAGGCAGAAAGTTTTTCTTTAAATAGATTTGGTAGCGGATTATCTACATAAGCAGAAAGTGTCTGTTGCCATAGATTTTCCAACACCTGTGGAGTTTCTATCGCCGGTTGGAAAAAAGGTGGGATGAAACCAAATTTAGCCTTAATCTCTGCTAAAATTTCCTCACTGGTACGCCCTAAAGTTGCGTTAGCTGTAACGTGTAGTTCTTGATTCAATTCTGGGCGCATAATCTTTTTCATAGGCTTTTATTTACTAGTCATTTAGTAATCAGTGCCAATTTTACAGAGCGACGATGTTTAAACGTTTAACTATAAATGGTTTTGATGAATCTATTCTTTAGGCAATTAAGAAGAGCAATGTCGTATCAATTGTCGACAACCCTGACCGAAGCTTGTGTGCTTTACCCTCCCCTAAAGTCCACCGCTATAAGTCGTGAGTGTTGAGACATGCTTGCTGCTCCTTCTTACCTTAGTTTAGTGCCTAAAATCGCAAGTTTACTCCAGCAGTAGAAGAAACAAGTGTTGAAATATTTAAAATTACAAGAGCCACCCAAAAAACTCTTGCCTACTCAAGGTAAATCCACTCTCCTTCTACTGTTCCTTTCACACCACCAGGAAACGGATCTGTTTGAGAACGGTTTGGTGCTGTAATTAGGGCTACTAGTTTCTCGATATGCTCAAAACTAGGAGCAATATTTAATATTTGTTGTAATACCTGACGTATAACACGCCGTTGTATAGCAATTGGTGATTCTTTTAATCTACGACGATTGATACCAACACATCTATCATTAGGTAGATATATTACCTCTTGCTTTAATTCGTCAGCAATTTGTTCTAAATATTCAACTTCTGCCTGTAAAAGTTCTGCTGTTTGGGCTAATGCTGTTTCAACTTGAGGGTTGAAATTCTCTTGCAAATACGGTATTATGTGTTCTCGGATACGATTACGGGCATACTTTAAATCTTTATTTGTGCAGTCTTCCCAAATTGGTAGATCAGACTCCTGACAAAAAAGCCCTGTTTGTGAGCGAGTGACTTCTAAAAGCGGACGCACCAGCACAATACTCTTGGTTAATTCACGTTGCCAACTTAATGCTTGCAAACCATCTGCACCTGTGCCACGGATTAAGTTGTAAAGTAGGGTTTCTGCGCGATCGCTTGCCGTGTGACCTGTAACAACATAATCATAATGATTTTCAACGGCGATCGCACTCAAAGCTTGATACCGCCAGTCGCGTCCAGCTGCTTCACTATTTAAAGGTGTATTAGCTATCTGTAGATAAAAGGATGTTCCCCAACTTTTAGCAAGATTTTCTACGTAATTAGCATTTGCTTGGGAATCAGAACGCCAGCGATGATCACAGTGGGCAATTGCCAAATCCCATCCCCATTTCGGCTGTAAGTCTAACAATAATCTAATTAAACATAGAGAATCTTGTCCACCTGAAACTGCAACTAATAGCCGTTGATCGCGTCTAAATAGTTGGCGCGATCTTATAGTGCGGTGTATTTTCGCATGAAGGGGAGTCCAGGGCATTTTCAGTTATCAGTTATCAGTTACTCAGTTATCAGTCAAGAATATTGTGCTTATCGTAACGCGCAACACTGCATCATAGGCTTTGGTCACTGATAACTGTTTACTGACCTCATGCCCAATGCCCAATCCCCTATAGTACATTATATATTTACGCTTTTTTTGTAACCTATCATGGCTTTTCTGTTCAAGTTGCGTCGTTCGCTTCTTTTAGGCTTATTACTGAGCTTCTTCCTGAATGGGGTGCTGTTGCCAAGTAATTTCACCAACGCTGCAACCCCAACACCCGTTACACCAGTCTCTGGTTTTACTCTTACTCAAGGTGTACGTAAAACAGTATTAGATAATGGTTTAACCGTACTAACTAAAGAAGTCCACACGGCACCAGTAGTCAGTGTTCAAATATGGTATCGAGTTGGTTCACGCAACGAAGGACCAGGAGTGAATGGAATCTCCCACCAGTTAGAACATTTAATGTTTAAAGGAACTCATGACCGTCCAGTGCAGTTTGGGCGATTGTTTAGTGCTTTGGGTAGCCAGTTTAATGCTTTTACGAGTTATGACGAGACTGCCTACTTTAACACAGTAGAGCGCGATAAATTAGAAGCACTGTTAATTTTAGAAGCTGATCGTATGCAGGGTGCTTTGATTGAACCTGAGCAACTCGCAAGTGAGAAGCGGGTTGTTATTTCAGAGCTACAAGGATACGAAAATTCACCAGGCTATCGGTTAAATCGGGCTGTGATGCGATCAGTGTTCCCTAACCAACCCTATGGCTTACCTGTAGGAGGCACAAAAGCAGATGTAGAAAAATTTACATTGGAGCAGGTACGCAACTATTACCGCACCTACTATAGCCCTAAAGATGCCACTTTAGTGATTACAGGAGATTTTGCCACTGAACCAGTTTTAAAAAGCATTAACCGAATTTTTGGAAAATTACAGAACCAAGTATCTCAAGATAAGAAACCAAGTGCTGTAGCGGGAGCTTCGTCGTCCACAATTTCTCCTGATCTAAAAGCTCCTTCCGGTGTGAAAAAAGCACCTATTGTTTTAAAACAACCGGGAAGTGCAGCACTATTGCAAGTTGTGTATCCCTTACCAGATATTAATCATCCCGATGTCCCAGCAATTGATGTAATGGATGCTATCCTTACAGGTGGACGTAGTTCGAGGCTTTACCAAGCTTTGGTAGAAACAGGGCTAGCAAGTTCAGTTGGTGGTAGTGCCTCGGAACTTAGGGCTGGAGGTTGGTACGACGTTAGTGCAACTGCTGCTGCGGGTAAACCCTTGTCGACAGTTGCCCAGGTAATACAACAGTCTTTAGGCAAACTACAACAGGAACAAGTTACGACAGAGGAACTAAATCGCGCGAAAACCCAGCTACAAGCTTCCTTTATACTTAGTAACCAAGATATCGCTAGTCAGGCAACCCAACTAGCGTTTAATCAAACTGTTGCAGGAGATTATCGGTATGCTGAACGCTATTTAGACGCAGTTGCCAAAATTACTCCAGCAGATGTCCTGAGAGTGGCAAAAACTTACCTTAATCCACGATCACAAACTATCGGCTTCTTTGAACCAACCCAAGCAACTGGTAAAGCAGGAAGTTCCAGTGCTGGTACTGGTCGCACAGCCGAAAATTTCAGCCCTGGTAAGCCTGTCAATCCAGCAGAACTTGCTAAATACTTGCCACCTGCAACAACATCCACTGTTTCTACAAAACAAACGCTACCAGAGGAATTTAAGCTTAACAATGGCTTGCGAGTTCTTCTGCTAGCTGACCACAGTGTTCCTACAGTTAATTTAAGTGGACAAATTGATGCTGGTACTGAATTTGATACTAATCAAAAAGCTGGATTAGCGAGTCTGACGGCGGGTAACTTAATAAATGGGACACAAACTCAAAATGCTTTGACTTTAGCGAAAAGTCTCGAAGACCGAGGAATTGGCTTGGGCTTCAGTGCTGGTCGTGAGGGAGTTAGTGTTGCTGCACACAGTCTGTCTGCTAACTTGCCAAGATTAGTGAAAACTCTAGCAGATGTTATGCAAAATGCTACATTCCCAACAGATCAGTTAGAACTCAGCCGTCAAAGGGCATTAATCTCCCTAAAATTAGTGCTAGACGACCCTCGTGCATTAGGAAGACGATTATTCCAGCAAGCTATTTACCCAGTAAATCATCCGTTCCATAGCTTTCCCACAGAACAAAGCTTAAAAAGCATTACTCGTGATGATTTAGTTCGCTTTTATCAGGAACACTACCGTCCGGATACAACAACGCTTGCTTTAGTAGGTGATTTTGACCCAGTTCAAGTAAAAACTTTACTCAATCAAGCGTTTGGCAAATGGGAGGCTAAAGGAAAGCCACCAGTTATTAAGGTACCTTCAGTATCATTGCCACAAACTACAACACGTTCTAACCAAGTGATTCCTGGTAAGTCGGAGGCTGTTACATATATCGGCTACAACGGTATATCACGTAAAGACCCCCGTTTTTATTCTGCTTTAGTACTAAACCAGATTTTGGGTGGCGATACTTTATCTAGTCGCTTGGGTACAGAGGTGCGCGATCGCCAAGGTCTAACCTATGGTATTTATAGCGCCTTTGCCGCTGGGGTTTATCCTGGTCCGTTCTTAATTCAAATGCAAACTTCTCCAGGTGATGCGCAAAAGGCAATTTCTAGCACCCTAGCTTTACTTAGACAGTTGCGAGAACAAGGAGTCACTGAAGCTGAATTGAATAACGCGAAACGCTCAATTACTAGCAATTACCCAGTCGATTTATCCAGTCCTAGTGATGTAGCCAGCCTAATTTTGAATAATGCTATCTACGGGCTTTCTCCAGCAGAAATCCGAGAATTTCCTAAGCATATTGAAGCCGTAAGTATGGCTCAGGTACAACAGGCAATTCAAGAGCTAATTCATCCAGAGAAACTAGTGATTGTCACTACTGGACCTGAAGACACTACACCTAGAAGCAGCAGTTAAAACACAGTTTTAATTGAACGCGGCCATCCGATCCGTAAAAACGGATCGGATGGCCGGTAAAATAGCTTTGATTTTTCAAAACCCTGAAAACTGATACTTTTATATTTGCAACTATGGCTCTAACAGGTTCATCTTTAGTGTGCCAGCTAATTAGCTTGATGCTCCTTGAGGACTTGATCTAGAAGGTTTCTTGCAGGTTGTGCTTTCTCTAATGCTGTTTGATGGTCACTATAAGCACGAACAAGGCGAACAAGACCACTTACACCAGTCTTAACTTGCTCAAGTTCTTCTCCAGCAAGTAGTTCTCCATCAAGTATCCGCCCAAGCAAAGGTTTAATGTTACCGACTTCTTGCCGAACTTTTTGAAGTTTTTCTAGACTACTGAGTAAGGTTTTTAGAGAGTTCAAGACATCATCTATATCCTGGATAGCCCCCACTGGTTCAGGAGAATGAGAATTTGTAATTGCTACCTTATTTTCAGTCTCAGAAACCTTTTGAGGAACCTTCTCGGAAAGTTTAGGTAATTCTTGCGCGGACGTTTCTGTTTTAACCTCGGTTGATTTTGGCATTAACCCTTCCTCTAGCCATTTTTTTCAGTTTCATCTTTAGTCCAACTTACCAAAAAGAGTTGGTTACTATATATTAAAATTGGATCTTACCTATAAAAAAGATGGTGAAGCGTCTCGTTCGTGTAAAGCCCTGCGGGCATAGCTGCGCGTCGGGCGCAGCCTTTCCGAATAGCGAGAAGCATCTCCCCTCTTGAGAAGAGAAGCGCGGTGCTTGCTATTTTCCAAAAAATGCTACACCCTTTTAGGTTTAAGGAATATCAAAAGGAAGACAGAATAAGCGATCGCGCTTATATAATTTACTCTTTAACGCGGTTGATGATATCAGTTAGGAAACAATAATTATAGAAATTATAATTAAACAATCCCATAATTCCATCTGCCGATAGACGGTTTCCAACAATATCTGACTATCTGTATACTAAGTCTGGCCATCCTGATGAGCTACGATTATGACTGAAAGCAATCTTTCATCACGCCTTTATCCAACTCGTATCGATATTCCATCTGAAGCACGCTCTAAAATCGTTGTGCTTCTTAACCAAACTTTAGCGGCTACTTTAGATCTCAAAACTCAGGTCAAGCAAGCGCATTGGAATGTCAAAGGAACTGACTTTTACCAGTTGCATGAACTATTTGATGAAATTGCTGGTGAGCTTGAAGAGTTTATTGATCTGGTAGCTGAACGGGTTACTGCTTTGGGCGGTTACGCCATGGGAACTGCGCGCATGGCGGTTGCTAATTCCATACTGCCAGAGTATCCTGTTGACATTTTAGCAGGAATAGAACATGTGACAGCCCTAGCAGACCGCTTTGCACCCTACGCCAAACATCTTAGAGAAGCGATCGACAAAACCAATGAGCTAGGAGATGCTGACACAGCTGATCTTTACACCGAAGTTTCTCGCACCATAGATAAGCGGCTCTGGTTCTTAGAAGCTCATTTACAAGGATCAGCAACAAACGGTGCGGTTGCCACTGCTAAGACTCAACAACCGGCAGTTGCCAGATAACTAAATACGCACCATCATCAAAGTATCTTTTTAGTAAGTACGTTACTTTTTAGTGCGTACTTTTCTTTTTATTCAAACAAACATTACAATTGATTTATGTAGAGCAGTTCTAAATTATTACTTTCAATTGTGCAAAGCGTAGCATACAGAATTTAGAACAGCAAATAAATTTGAGAGTCGTCCGTATACTTTGCTGCACACTTTCCACTAAGGAATTTTCATTAAAGGGGAATATCAACCATGGTGAACAACACTAAAACTCACTTGATTCATGATAGGAATGCGCGTGGTCATAGCAAGACAGGCTGGCTCGATAGTTACCACACATTTTCTTTTAGTAATTTTTACGATCCAACCCGCATGGGATTTCGGTCTCTAAGGGTGATTAATGACGATCGCGTTGTTCCTGGTGCTGGGTTTCCTACTCACGGTCATCAGGACATGGAGATTTTAACATATGTGTTGGAAGGAGCCGTTGAACACAAAGACAGTTTGGGTAACGGGTCGATAATCCGTCCTGGGGAAGCACAAATTATGAGTGCTGGTACCGGCATAATGCACAGTGAATTTAATCCTTCTCCAACCGAGCCACTTCATCTATTACAAATTTGGATTCTTCCTAACCAAAAAGGACTAAAACCAAGGTATGAACAAAAAGCTTTTTCTCTAGACGAACGGCGTGGAAAACTGCGCTTAATTGCGGCTAAAGATGGACGTGATGGTGCTGTTACTGTTTATCAAGATGTGGATTTATATACATCTATTCTCGAACCTGGTAATATTATAAATTATCACGTTCCAGCTAACCGCTATGCCTGGTTGCAAATGGCTAAAGGAGTTGCGACTCTCAATGGAGAAGAACTTAGAGCAGGTGATGGAGTAGAATTAACTGGTGAAGAAGAACTGACCATTACCACCGACATCGGTGCTGAAATTTTGCTTTTCGATCTCGGATAAATTAAAGGGAGCAGGGATGCTCTCTGCTCTCTACCCCCTCTTCTCTATGAATAGACTGCTACCTTTATCTCACGTTTCATCGGCTAATTCCTTTAGCAATGTTCGTCTAATTGCTACAGATATGGATGGAACTCTGACTACGAAAGGAAAATTTACCCCTGCTTTGTTGCAAGCTTTAACAGATTTAGCACTTGCCGGGTTTAAAGTATTAATTGTTACTGGTCGGTCATCAGGCTGGGTAAGTGGACTAGTAAGTTATCTATCAATTGCTGGTGCCATAGCAGAAAACGGTGGTTTATTTTACCCATCTGGTAGTGAGATTCCAGTAGGCTTGACGCTCATTCCTCATTTAGTTATCCATCGGCAAAAATTGGCTGTTGCTTTTCAAGAATTACAAACTCAATTTCCTCATCTTCGGGAATCTGCTGATAATCGCTTTCGCATTACTGATTGGACTTTTGATGTGCAAGGATTAAGTATAAATGAAATACAAATTCTTGGTGATCTCTGCCAGCAAATGAACTGGGGATTTACTTACAGTAATGTACAGTGTCATATCAAACCTTTAGGACAAGATAAGGGTGTAGGGTTGTTAAAGGTCTTGCGTGAAAGCTTTCCCGAGTACTCACCAGAGCAAGTTTTGACTGTAGGTGATAGTCCCAATGATGAAAGTTTGTTCGATCACAATCATTTCCCTCTATCGATAGGTGTAGCCAATGTCCTAGACTACGTGAATCAACTAAAGTATCAACCTGCTTTTATAACTTCAGCTAGAGAGGGGGAGGGATTTTGTGAGTTGTCTAATTATATTTTGAAGGTCAGTAAAAGACAGAATCCCTAAATTTTAAAAGAGTTTGGAGACTTTACACCCTATTAAGAGCAAGATTAGAAAAATTTTAGCAAGAATTGAAAAGACAAGATAACAATCTTATTTGTAAGCTTATTTTAATCTTCCACTTAAGGTAGATTCGGATAAGTAACACAATATAGTATCTTTTACTCTCTATACACCAAGTTATAAATGAGGCTAATTCACAACTTGAGGATGAGCCTCATTCTGAATAAATAATTTGTCGTGTGTCAGTATGTCAAAGCAAAATCCTGTTTTGCTTTGACCTAGTTTTTTGTTAGTTGTTATGTAAGCCATGAAATCGTCTCAGTCGGAAACGGACTTTGGAGAAAATTTACCAGAAACTGTAGTAGAGCAACCACATGGACAGCAAAATTGGCTTTGGTGGCTGTTGGCTTTACTACTACTAACAGGAGGAGGATTTTTCCTTTGGCGGTTTCTAAATCCTGGAAATAAACCACCGTCTGCTGCTAGTGGTCCACCACCAGCGCAAGTTAAACTATCCACAGTCCGTTCAGCTACCACTGAAGATAGTTCAGATTTTATTGCTGGTTTAGAGTCTCGGCAATCAGTCAAGCTACAACCGAGAATTCAGGGTCAAGTCTCTCAGATATTCGTTCGAGTAGGAACTGAAGTTGCACAAGGAGACCCGATTATGCTAATAGACCCCAGACAGCAGCAAGCATCAGTTAATAGTAATCTAGCTGCTGCTGAGGGGTCTCGCGCACAGCTGGCAAATGCTCGCGCTCAGCTTACTTCTTTGGAAGCTGACAAAAAATCTAACGAAGCGGATGTGAAATTGAACCAGCAACAATACCAAAGGTATTCTAGTCTAGCTGCTCAAGGAGCTGTATCTCAAGAGATTAGGGATCAGTACGCAAATAAAATCGCCACAGCAGAGGCTGCACTCCGTGCAACAGTTGGTAAGATTCAAGCACAGCAAGCGAGCATTGCTCAGGCAGAAAAATCCTTACAGCAAGCACAGGCTAATACTAACCAACAACAAGTTCAGCTTCAGTACTACAAAATCACTGCTCCGTTTCGTGGTACAGTTGGTGAGATACCAGTGAAAGTAGGTGATTTCGTAAATACTTCAACACCGCTAACAACCCTCACTCAGAACCAACCCTTAGAAGTGAATATTTCTGTACCAATGGAGCGAGCATCAGAATTGCGTAAGGGAATGGTAGTAGAGATAATGGATGCAAAAGGCCAAAGCTTAGGTACTAGTAAAGTATTTTTTATTGCTCCAAGTGTCAATACTAGTAATCAATCTATACTAATCAAAGCGTTGTTTAATAACTCCAAAAATCAGCTGCGGGCAGATCAATTCGCACATGCTAGAGTGGTTTGGCATCAAGGTGTAGGAGTGTTAATTCCAACTACAGCAGTAACACGTGTTGCTGGAGAAAATTTTGTTTACGTAACCCAAACACAACAATCTCCAGATGGAAAGCCCCAAATATTAGCTAAGCAAAAACGTGTAAAATTAGGCAATATTCAAGGTAATAATTATGAAGTCCTTGAAGGATTACAAACCGGCGAGAAAATAATTGTCTCAGGTCTGCTTAATCTAAGAGATGGTGTTCCTGTGGTTCCTCAGTCTTAGTTACAAAAAAAGGGAACGGGGAACTCTTAACAGGGAACAGGAAAAAACTTCAGTTGTGGGCTTAACCACTTTTTGAAAAAGATGTTTTTCGCTCTGGCGTAGCGCTTTGAAAACGGCGTCCTTGTTTCAATCCCACAGATGTGTTATGCGAGCACACTGTTCCCCGTTCCCCGTTCCCCGTTCCCTCTGAAAATAGTTTCTATGTTCGTTGACTTCTTTATTAAGCGACCTGTTTTTACCAGTGTTTGCGCCATTATTATTCTTATCGCAGGGGCAATTAGTATCCCCACATTACCTACAGATAAATATCCAGAAATTAGCCCCACTACAATTAACGTAACTACTAATTACGTTGGCGCTAGTGCTGAAGTTGTAGAAGATACAGTCACAAGTATTTTAGAGCGGCAAATTAACGGTGTCGAAGGCATAAAGTATATGACTTCGAGCAGTAGTAATAGTGGTACAAGCACAATTACAATTACATTTGACGCATCACGTAACAAAGATATTGCAGCAGCGGATGTTCAAAATCGTGTTGCTCAAGCTCAAGCAAGGCTACCAGAACCTGTACAGAAAAACGGGGTTACTGTTACTAAGCAGAACAGTAATATCCTCTTAGCAATGGGTTTGTACAGTGAAAAGCAAGAGTACGATACCACTTTTTTAAGTAATTATGCGGAATTATATATAGTAGATTCGCTCAAAAGGATTCCTGGTGTAAGTGATGCACAAATTTTTGGTGCACGCCGTTACGCTATGCGTCTGTGGCTCGATCCAAATCGCCTTGCTAGCCGTAACCTCACTGCTCAGGATGTTGTTGATGCTGTTAGTGAACAAAACGTCCAGGTAGGCGCTGGGCAAATTGGTACACCACCAGGGCCATCAGATCAGATGTATCAAATCGATTTGAAGGTTTTGGGTAGAATCACGGGTGTTAATGAATTTAATAATCTTGTAATCAAAACCAGTAGTGATGGTACACTTGTTAAACTAAAAGATGTTGGTCGGGCGGAACTAGGAGCCGAAAATTACACTTCTTTTCTCAGATTTAGAGGTCAGGAAGGTGTAGGTATCGGTATATTCCCTATTCCTGGAAGTAATGCTTTAAATGTTGCTAAGGCTGTCAAAGCTGAAATGCTGCGACTTCGGAAAAATTTTCCACCACGAATGAATTATCAGGTAGCATTTGATACGACCCTATTTATCCGAGCATCTCTTTTAGAGGTGCTCAAGACGTTGTTTGAAGCGATCGCCCTTGTCGTATTTGTGATTTTTATCTTCTTACAAGACTGGCGAACTACTATAATTCCTGTTATTGTCATTCCCCTAGCATTAATTGGGACTTTTGCTTTTATTAAGGTTTTCGGTTTTTCGATCAATACCTTGACCATGTTTGGTCTGACTTTAGCTACTGGACTGGTGGTTGATGACGCGATCATCGTTATTGAGAATATTGCTCGCTTAATTGAGGATGAACAAATGCCACCTCAGCAAGCAGCATCTGAGTCAATGCGGGAACTATCTGGGGCGGTAATTGCGATCTCACTAGTGTTAATGGCGGTGTTTGTCCCAGTAGCATTCTTTCCAGGTTCTACAGGACAAATCTATCGACAATTTGCTCTCACAATTGCTTTTTCTGTAGCAATTTCTACTTTTCTTGCTCTAACGCTCACTCCTGCTTTAGGAGCTTTGATGCTGCGTCGGGGTCAGAAACCACGTGGTTGGTTGGGATCGATTTTTAGAGTCATTAACCGGACTATTAATTGGACACGCAGGCAATACGAGCGATCGCTTATCAGCTTGAATCGCGTAAAAGTTTTCGTAGTTCTGCTGTTTATCGTGTCCTTAGGTCTGACAGCATGGCTTTACATGATCATACCAACAGCATTTTTACCTGATGAAGACCAAGGCTATTTCATCACCATTATTAAAGGCCCTGATGGTGTTTCCCTTAACTATACCAGTAAGGTCATGAGTCAAGTAGAAAAAGAAATTCTCAAATTGCCTGAAGTTGAGGGTACATTTGCTATTGGGGGCTTTGGTTTTAGTGGTAACACTGTTAATAGTGGTGCTATTTTTACAACCCTTAAACCTTGGCAACAGCGCCATGATTCCAGCCAGTCAGCACAGGAAATCATTAAAAAGTTGAGAATGAAGCTATCAGCAATTACAGAAGCCAATGTGTTCCCAGTCAATCCACCAGCGATTCAAGGTTTAGGTAGTTTCAGTGGCTTTCAATTTGAACTGCAAGATAGAGCTGGTAACAACGAATTAAATACCATGCTGCAAATCATGGGTGAATTAATGGTACGGGGTAATCAAACACCAGGATTGCAAGCTGTATTTAGCACGTTTACAGCAAATACGCCTCAAAATCTGATTGAAATAGACCGCACTAAAGCTAAGGCTTTGCAAGTTTCCATAAACGATATCTTGATCACTTTACAAAATTACTTAGGTTCAAAATACGTTAACGACTTTAATTTCTTGCGGCGAACTTACCGAGTTTATGTTCAAGCAGATCAACAATTTCGTTCTAATCCGTCGGATATTGGCCGATTATATGTTCGTTCTGCCGATAATCAAATGATTCCCCTGAGTAGTTTAGTAAAAGTAACTCCTACTACTGCTGCGCAAACAATCAACCATTACAACCTTTTCCGCTCTATAGAAATTAATGGTTCTGCAGCTCCTGGTACGAGTTCAGGACAAGCAATTAAAGCAATGGAACAACTGGCAAAACAAGTTTTACCAGCAAGTTTTGACTACGAATGGTCAGGAATTGCTGCTGAAGAACTAGCATCTGGAGGTCAAGCACCTTTAATTTTTGGGTTGGGTCTTGTGTTTGTTTTCTTGGTACTTGCTGCTCAGTACGAGAACTACGTTGACCCGTTAATTATTATGCTTGCTGTTCCGTTGGCTATCTTTGGAGCACTGGTAGCGCAATCTTTGAGAGGTTTTCCCAACAATGTATTTTGCCAAGTGGGTTTGGTGATGCTGATTGGTTTGGCTAGTAAGAATGCGATTCTGATCGTAGAATTTGCTAACCAACTAAGAGAGAGAGGATTTTCAATTACTAAAGCAGCTATACAAGCAGCAGAAGAACGGTTGCGACCAATTCTTATGACTTCCTTTGCTTTTATTTTAGGTATTTGGCCATTGGTAACTGCTGAAGGTGCAGGTGCATCTAGTAGTCAGTCTCTCGGTACGGCTGTCTTTGGAGGAATGATTGTTTCTACTTTTTTAAGCTTGTTTATCGTGCCAATTCTCTATATTGTAATTAACACGATTCGCGATCGCTTTAACCCTCGTCGTCCTCCTCACCATAAAGAGCCTGTTGAGGATGGTCGAATTCCCTCTGAAACTGCTATGTAATATTTTCGACTTCTTCTTTTGGTGTAGGAAGACTGTACCCAAATCCTAAAAGTGAGTGGGTAAAGCACTGTGGGATCTACCCACTCACTTTTAAAGAGAACAAGTTTATCCTTCTAATTACAGAAATCAAGACTCACTTACTGTTTCATTCACTGCTCTATGATCTGCTGCGTTCGTTGTTTTCTCATGTCCTTGACTAGACTTGGCTAAGTATACACCGAGTAAAACAATAACTAAAGCAAACCAGTTGATCATGCTTAACTTCTCGCCAAATATGAGCCAAGCTAAGATTGCAGCAAGGATTGGATC
Organism: Aetokthonos hydrillicola CCALA 1050; assembly: GCF_017591665.1. Classification (GTDB taxonomy): domain Bacteria; phylum Cyanobacteriota; class Cyanobacteriia; order Cyanobacteriales; family Nostocaceae; genus Aetokthonos; species Aetokthonos hydrillicola. Next base: position 55,962 of record NZ_JAAKGC010000004.1, read on the forward strand.
AAACAACAAGAAAAGAGAGACAAACCCTGCCGAGAAGCGTTTCAGATAGTAAAGCAAAATTGCTAGACCAACTACTTGAGATAAAACTACCAAGGAAATCAGTGCCAACCACCCATTTACTGAGATTGGGAAAATGTTGATCTTAAAAAGACAAACGATTGGGAGCATCCACAAACTCCTCAACAAACAGCTCCAAAACATAATTTTGGTTGTGGAAAACTTCGCTCTTAGTTTTTCCCCACATAACACAGTACCAGCGTAGAAGATAGCGGAGAGTAAGGCTAGACCATCACCTATGAGGTTATCTGCAGATATTTGAAAATCATCAATGCCAATGGTAATTGCTCCTGTTAAGCTTAACACTAAGCCGAGGAAAAACTTTCTGTCAAAACGTTGACCAAAAAAAAACCAGGCTCCTATGGTTGCAAAAAATGGGGTGAGATTATGGAGTAAATTTGCAGTGGCAATATTCGTCTGAGTTAGCGACCAAGTCCAAACTGCTATATTAGATGCACCGAAACCAGCGGCAAGAAAAAACAGTCCAACATCAGTAAGAGTTAAGGGTTCAGCAGACTCAGACGCTGAATCAGATGCACAAGTATAAATTTTTACTATAACTTCCCAAACCCCAATGATAGCAGCTGTCATCCAAAAACGATCAAACACTATAGCATTGGGAGAGACTTCCTGTTCACAGATGCGAATAAGTATTGGGGCTAGACCATAGATGCAAGCGACTATTAAAAGAAGAAAATATGCTATCGCACTAGGCTTTTGCTCTGTATTTACTGCTGGTAATTCAATTACGTTAGTCATGTGTATTAATAGTATCACCTATGTAAAAAATACTTGATTTCTTCTTAGATACTATATTATATAATTTTCTCGCCAAGCATCTTCACTCTAAACCAATGCTAAGTCGAAAATTAGCCTCTCTCTATGGGCGATCGCTCTCACTCTAGTCCAGTACAATAGTACCCCTGCAAGCTACTATGCGCTGCTTCGAGCAAGTGCGCATCTTTTTGCCATACCCTCTCACAGAAAATTTTAATATCATTAATCAAAACTATTATATAGGTTTTGTTTGTTAATAATTAATTCCCGCAAATCAGAACCAAATATCCGCTTTACTAGGGCTTAATACTGAGTAGTTTAGTTATATTGTATTTTCTATTAAAAATAGAATTTGATTTTCCTATTTTTATGCTAAACGCATTTTTATTTAAAAAAATATTTTGATTTTATTATTTATTAGATAATTAGCAGAAGTAAATCTGTTTTTTTGTTAAATAAAGATTGACAAAATCATACTTTTTAAGATATGAGGAGAAGGTTTGTCTGTTGAGACAGAGTATCAATGTATAGATTTTTGTCAGTACCTCTTATCGCGTAAAAAAGTTTAGTAAGAATGATAATCATATAAAAATCCCATCTTAATAGATGGATCTCTGTTTCGCTCACATCTATCTTCAATAGAACGATTTTAGGGGAAATAGATTATGGTATATAAGTACTAATTTATAACTATAGTGCATTTGTCAATATGCCTTGTCGGTTCGCACAAAAGTTGACAACAGGGCGATGAAAGAATGAGACTTTCATCGCCTAATTCGCACAAAAGTTGACAAGAATTTGCACAAAAAGTGGCAACAGACTACCAGATTCGTGCAATAGATGGCAATTTCCATCAACGAGCGCTTCTATTTCGGTTCCTGCTCTTGGCGAATGATTTCCAAGCTCTGTTCTAAAGAAGCGAGCGTGCGTTCTAACATATCAATTTTTTCTCGTCTTGCTACAGCTAGTACGGCTCTCAAGTGTGCCTCAGTCCCAGATGCACCCAAGTGCTTATACTTGGTGAATTTGCCTGGGTTCTTGGTACTAGGAAAAATTGGCTGTTTTGCTTGTAACTTGTAATACCAAAAGAAATTATTGTTACCTCTAGCTTGGTATAAATTGACCGAGCATCCGGGAGGAGCGACTTCTCCGGATGCTTGAACTCGCTCAATTTCCATTTGAAGGCTGGCAATTCCCTGACGCAGTTGATGGGCTCGTTCAAGGCGATTCCGTACTCGGCGTTCCCGAGGAGTCAACTTTTTCGCAGATTCACTGTTGTGTTTAAAGTCTGAGTTCTGGGTCATGTGGCGGGGGTGTTCTAATAAAAAAGCTGTAGTTTTTCGGAGCAAATTACTATTCAACTCACGTAAATAATTTCCTAGAGGAGAAAATTTAAGACTACGAGCATTAGTGAGGCTGTCGCTAGTGAGAAAGCCCAAAAACCCAGAAAAATCACCAAACCAGGTTGCCAGAGCGCTGACTGCTTGAGTAATAAGTAAATGTCGCTCCTGATTCGGACGGAATTTCAGATAGGTGTCTCGGCTTGACCTTGATTTAAGATCTTGTTCAATCAGCGAAACAATCACTCCGATTAAATTTTCTAAATTCAATTCGATGTGAGAATTACTTTCTAGATCCTGTTGCCAATTGTTTTTTCTAGCAACAGTCAGACCACAAAGTTGATGCACGTATTTACAGAAGACAACTTCAGCCTCTGGTAGTGGAACAACATTTAGTTCTCGCCAATCAAACCCACATGGGCATTGTGCCACTTTTGACCGCCACCAGGTCAGATATTTTCTACAGTTCACACATTGATCTATCAGCAAACAGCGATGCACAGGGCAAGCTGTGACAAAAGATAAATCCCAAAGCTTGCGCACGTAAAGCGATTCTACCAAACACTGTGAACAAACTTTTGTAGTTTGCGTGTGAATCATATATCGTAACGTTACTTGGTTAAACACAGCTACCTTGCTGAAGGGGCTGCTAAGTATTCCAGTTTGAGGATTAACTGGTGGAAATGTCATTGACCACAAAATATCTTCTTTAACACCAGTAGCTTGGCTCAATCGGTCAAGATTATCCTGCGGTGGAAACAACCGATTAGGATTACATATATATTGAGATAAACCTGCTAGTTGCCAAATCCAACGTGGGGACTCATAGTAGTTCTTTTCTGTAAGTCGAAGAATATAGCCAGCAAGGCTCTCATCTTTATATGGAGAAGCTGTACGAAGCAGGAATTGAAAGCTTGTATTCACTCTTTTATCCTTTATCTTAATTTGACTTTCTCTTAGAGACCAAGGGAAAAGTTATACTACTTTTCTTGTATAAAAATAGAAAAGCATCTGACGAGAATTTTATCGATTAAGGACATCAGATGCTCGTAACTTTTTCTTGTTTGGCTTAACTCTATTGCTGGTAGCGTTGATAACGGGAGAAGTCGGCAATTCCGACTCCATTAAACAATCGCTGAGAAAATCATCAGTGATAAAAGGGTTTTTCTTTTGAGGTTTATCTGCCAAAACATGCTGATTAAAAGCCTCAGCGAGTACATTTAGATCAAGTTTTTCTTGCCCCTGCTTAATTGCTAAATAGGAGCCATAACGAATTAATTTCATCACGTAACCTACAATTCCATCGGAGGCATAAAAGAAACGGAAAGCCATCTCTTCGTCTGCTAGATGAGATTTATCCATGAGAGGAAGTTGCGATTCAGCTATGTGCAGAAAGCTGCGAAATTCCTCTCCAGCATCAGCGCTCCATCTAAAAGGTTCTAGAATTTGTCGATGCGTAGTAGCCGAGAACCATTCCCGAATACTTGTCGAGAACGCTAGTCAACCACGGGGTACCGATTGGCATTCTGGTTTCCAGGTCTACAACAAATAACGGCAATTTAGTATGGTCAATTTCTACTCTTCGTCCAACTGGCGACGATTCCCTTTAGCACTATGTCTTGGCACTAACGAACGAATGTCTTGTCCTGAACTTTCATAGTCATACAACCATCGGCAAAGGGTTCTCCACTTAGGAGGGTGTTCATCTACAATTTCTCTTGAAACTTGTTGGATGATTGGTGTAAGTGACTCGCTCGTTCTTTTGGATAAATTTAATTCTAAGACCCGTTTGGTATATTTATATCTTCTTTTAGCTTCTTCCTTTAGTAAGGAAGAAATCTGGGAAAAATCTGCTGATAAATAGTTATTCTTCTTGGCTGAATTATTCGGATGAGCAATTTCCTTGATTTCCAGTTCTCCTCTGAAAAGCAACTGGAGTAAAGCACTTTCTTGGGAACTTGCCAATCACCTTCTTGGTTCCAGTGTTCGTTATTTTTCTTACACCAACTGCCAATGCTGCTTTTGCCTCACTTTACTTAGACTTCGTCATCCTAACCGGACTCTCGCTTCTTGTCAACTTTTGCGCGACAATTGTCAACTTTTGAACAACGTTGTCACTTTATGTGCGAACCCACATCGCTTCTTACAACGGTATTGTGCAGAAAGCCGATTTTATTCGCGAGTTACAATCGCGAAGAGATTTGGGATGTCTTTTATGCCTCGACCAACATCAAACGATATTGAACTTGATAACTGGAGTTTAGACTAGGACATGAAAAACGACCCAGCGCTGGTGGGTTAATAAAACTTTTCTACGATTGTGCCATTGCCATTGGAGTTTACTGAGCTTGGCTTTCGCTTTTTTGGTAGTATCTGGCATATCATAGGTTGAACCATCCGAGCATGTTGCTAACCGTTTAACACCCAAATCAACACCAATTTTTTCTATCTCATGAATAGTTGGTCTTGCGGCAAAGTTGAAAAAATTGATCGGTAAAGAGCATCATAATCCTGTAAAATAACAACTCTGCAATAATAAATCACGATACTTGCAACCAGGAGACGCTGCTATGGCCCGGATGTACTACGACGAAGATGCAAATTTAGACCTTTTGGCGCAAAAAACCATTGCCATTATTGGTTATGGTTCCCAAGGTCACGCCCATGCCCTCAACCTTAAAGACAGTGGCATGAATGTTATTGTTGGCCTATATCCGGGTAGTAAATCAGTAGCAAAAGCCGAAGCTGCTGGACTAACTGTGAAGAATGTGGCAGATGCAGCTAAAGCTGCTGACTTGATCATGATTTTACTACCAGATGAGGTACAAAAAACAATTTATAAAAATGAAATTGAACCTCATTTGCAAGAAGGTAATATTTTAGCGTTTGCCCACGGCTTCAATATTCATTTTGGACAAGTTGTGCCACCTCCTCACGTGGATGTGATTATGGTAGCGCCTAAAGGACCAGGGCATTTAGTACGGCGAACATATGAACAAGGGCAGGGAGTGCCAAGTCTGTTTGCAGTGTATCAGGATGCAAGTGGTCAAGCACGCGATCGCGCTATGGCATACGCTAAAGGTATCGGTGGAACACGCGGCGGTATTCTCGAAACCACTTTCCGCGAAGAAACAGAAACCGATTTATTTGGGGAACAAACAGTACTTTGTGGTGGTTTGAGCGCGTTAATCAAAGCAGGATTTGAAACTTTAGTAGAAGCAGGTTATCAACCTGAATTGGCTTATTTTGAATGTCTACACGAAGTCAAATTGATTGTTGACTTGATTGTAGAAGGTGGATTAGCCAAAATGCGCGATAGCATATCCAACACTGCTGAATATGGTGACCTTACCCGTGGACCTCGAATTGTCACCGACGAAACAAAAGTTGAAATGCGTCGAATTCTTAAAGAAATTCAATCAGGTCAATTTGCACGGGAATTCGTATTGGAAAATCAATCTGGTAAGCCAGGATTTACTGCTATGAGGCGTCAAGAAGCTGAACACCCAATTGAGGAGGTTGGGAAGGATCTACGCGCTATGTTTAGCTGGATGAAGAAGGATTGAATTATCTATTGAGGTTCAAAAGCCCCGCGTACAGCCGGGGCTTTTGAACTCAGAAGTATACTTAACTAACTTATTACAACGAGGTGGATGCAGTTTACAAAAAGTTAGAAAAACTGTAAACTGAGGTAATGCTATAAGCGTATAAATGCGATAACTCCGATTACATAAGGTACGTTGGAGTTTGAGTGTCAATGTCAATCACCTAAGTGCCGAAAAATTATTCGTGGAATCCCTTCTAATTCTGTAACTTCGCGCGAATAGAAGTTAAAAACAGCAAACTTACGTAAGAATCTTTGATAAGAAAGCTAGTGATTGTACCATAGAAAAATCTAACCGATATTAAATTTGAAGTCATCAAAGTTTCATCTTTTGCAGAGCTATGGAAGTGTTCTATAACAGGTTATAAATCACTCCATTCAAGTGTTACTTTTATGCCTGGTGAAGAAGTTTCTACTTTTAAAGCTAAAGAAACATTGACAAAACCGAATTATCTGTCAGTTCAATTGAATGAACATGAGCATATTATGCTTGCTCCGGAGTATTTGCAATACATAAATCATAGTTGTGAACCAAATGTGTTTTTTGATACCATAAATTTAGTGATTCGCTGTCTAAGGAAAATTGAAGTGGGTGAAGAAATAACCTTCTTTTACCCATCTACTGAATGGTCTATGGATCAAGCATTTGACTGTGAATGCAAAACTCACAAATGTCTAGGGCGCATTCAGGGAGCATTATATGTACACCCAAATATTTTATACACATACCAGTTAAGCAATTATATAAAACACAAAGTGGAGAGAGTCTGAGTAGTGTCAATAGAGGTAAGGGCTAGCTAAGTTGTATCTTTCGGCTCTTAATCAACAAAAAATGTATCGATTTGACTAGAATCGTTAAAGTTATGTAAAAAATTAAGAATTTTGGTGACTAGCAACTTGAGTCAATCTATGAAGGCGATATTTACGAGTCAGTATGATCTACTGATTCGGTTCTTCCGACTGGCGATCGCAAATGTCATTTCCAATATCATGACACCACTGGCAAATACGCTCAGTGTGATTTTCTTAGGTCATTTGTCAGAAATCCATCATTTAGCTGGGGTAGCCTTAGCTGGAAACGTCCTGAGCAACCTCTACATACTTTTAGGCTTTTTACGAATGGGCACAACAGGGGTAACAGCAATAGCTGTAGGACAAGATGACCGAGAGGCGGTAGTGTTGGTAGGACTGCGTAATGGCATGATTGCTCTGATACTGGGTGTCGTAATTATACTGTTGCAGTATCCTTTAGGAAAATTCGGATTTGCTCTGTTTAATACTTCCCCAGAGATCAAAGCCTCAGCTATTGCCTATTTCAACGCTCAGGTTTGGGGTTCACCCGCCATTTTACTCAACTTTGTTCTGATTGGTTGGTTTTTGGGACAGGAACAAAACGGCTTAGTTGTATTGCTATCCTTTGTTGGTAATGCGGTCAACATTGCACTCGACTACCTTTTTATTGTTGGGTGGGGTTGGGAAACTACGGGTGCTGGACTATCTGTGGCTATTAGTCAGTATCTCGCACTGTTAATAGGATTAATTTTTTTGTGCAAACACGTTCACTGGAAAGAGGTACAAAGCCTAGCTGGAGAGATTTGGGATGCGTCAGCGATAAAATCCGTTTTTACTCTAAATGGAAATATTTTTGTGAGCTATTTCGTGATTCTCATTGCCTTTGTAATATTTGATTACCAAGGTGCAGCAATGGGGAAGATTACATACGCCGAAAATACCTTACTTTTACAGGTGTACATATTGAGTAACTATTTTATTGAAGGGCTAGGATTCGGTACAGAAATCTTGACTGGAAATTTTAAAGGCAAAGGAGATAACCAGCAGTTAGTACCTTTAGTTGTAATTGCTGTGGTAACCAGTCTACTGGTGGGTATTGGTTTCGGCGGAGCGTCTGTGCTATTTCCTCAGACTGTTTTTGGGCTTTTTACTAATCACATAGAAGTGATCGAACACATTAATATTTATGTTCCCTGGTTACTACTTGTGCTAGTATGTGCCTCAATTACTTGGTCTTTGGAGGGATACTTTTTGGGTGTAGCACAAGGGCATACCCTCCGCAATGCCAGTTTAGCAGCCACTGTACTGGGTTTTGCACCTACGGCTTGTGTTGCATTTTTGTTGCACAGTAATCATATCTTGTGGTTGGCTTTGTCTTTGTTCACCGCTACCAGAATGGTAACACTTGGGCTAGAGTTCTTTGGAACTTTTATGATTGAAGCTGACTCTCCCCGTACTGAAGCAACAGATATGTACTAGATTTGACCATACTCTGTACGCTTCAGTAAAACAGCGATTTCTTAATGGGAAGTGCAATCATGCATATCCCATGATTGCACTTAATTGACACGCTGTTGTGTCAACACTTGATAAGCATAGTTAAAATCATCAGTAGTAATGCGTATCTCAGTGGTTTCTGTTAGCCCTTGGGCACGGAAACCACGAATTGCTTCTACAGCCGCCTGATTGCACAGTAAAGCTAAATCCGCTCCATTCCAACCTTCGGTCATTTCTGCCCAATATTGCAAATTCACATCAGAAAGCGGTCTTCCTTGGTTGTGAACTTGTAAAATTGCTAAGCGACTAGATAAATCTGGTAAATCAACTTTTAGTTGTAAATCTAGTCGTCCTGCCCGTAGTAAAGCTGTATCGAGAGCATCTGGACGATTTGTTGCGCCAATTACCAAAATTGTTGCCCCTGTTTGTAATCCATCTAACTCAGTAAGTAATTGACCTACCACGCGATCGCTCACCCCAGAATCACCACTGAAACGACCTCGCACTGGTGCTAATGTATCAATTTCATCGATAAAGACAACACACGGAGCTGCTTGTCTCGCTTTCGCAAATAATTCTCGCACTGCTTGTTCACTAGCACCTACCCAGCGACTAAGTAATTCTGGACCATTAACACAAATAAAATTAGCCCGTGCTTGTGAGGCAACAGCTTTAGCCAACAAGGTTTTTCCTGTTCCTGGTGGTCCCCATAACAAAATCCCTTTGGGAGCTAAAGCTTTGGTTTGCTCGTATAGTTCTGGGTAAAGTAGCGCGCCTTCTACAGATTCTCGTAGTGTCTGCTTAATCGACTCCAAGCCACCAATGTCATTCCAAGCAATATTAGGTGATTCCACTTCTACACTACGGAGCACAGCAGGTTTAACTTCTTTTATAGCTTGTAAAAAATCAGGCTGGCTGATAGTCATTGAATCTGGAATATGACCTTCAATCGATGGAACCTGACGCCGTAATGCCATGTAAGCAGCTTTCTGACAAACGGCTTTTAAATCAGCACCAACAAAGCCAACAGCTTGATCGGCAATAGTTTCCAGATTGACTGTCTCATCCAAGGGCATGGAACGAGTCAGAATTTGTAAAATTTCGTTACGTCCATTGACGTCTGGGACACGGAACTGGATCTCTCGGTCAAATCTCCCTGGACGACGCAAAGCAGGATCAAGGTGTTCAGGGCGATTGGTAGCTCCAAGAACCAGAACGCCTTTTGTTTGAGCGAAACCGTCCATCAAGCTGAGTAACTGAGCAACAAGACGTTTTTCTACTTCTCCTTCTACAGAATTGCGGTTAGGAGCAAGGCTGTCAATTTCATCAATAAAAATGATGCAGGGAGCATTTTTAGCAGCTTTTTCAAACAAAGCTCGTAGTCTTTGTTCTGCTTCACCATAGTATTTGCCAATAACTTCTGGACCAACTATGGCTATATAGTTAACGCCAAGTTCTTCAGATAAACACCGAGCAGTCAGAGTTTTACCTGTTCCAGGAGGACCAACTAACAATACACCACGTATTGCTTCTAGTCCTAGTTTGGTCAATAAATCTGGACGTTTTAGAGGAATAGCAACAAGTTCTTTCAGCTCTTTAAGAACATCTGCTATTCCGCCAACATCTTTAAGAGAATAGCTAGTCGTATCAGGTGGTGTGTCTGGAGTAGATGTTGTTGTGTCTGTACTACCTGGGTTAGAAGGTGGTTTTGTGCGAAATTGGGTGGTTCCAATGTCGCTACCCACATTGTTATTGTTTTTAAAATTAGTGTTACGGGGAATGCTGCTTAAAGGACGTGAATTAATTTGTACGTCAGTCTTAATTTCTCCTTTATCAATTTTTTCTTCCAAAGTTTTTACTAATTCTACTAATTGCTCAAAACCCTTAAATAATTCGCTCATAGAATTCCTCTGTTGATTCGCTTAAAAAAAAATTTGTGAGGCGCTTACTTCTACATCATTATATTAAAATAAAAGGCTAGCCGCACCTTTTATCCGTACTAGTGGTTCTACTGATCTTGGTAAATTAGGTAAACGAATTATTGTTTCTTCTGGGAATAAATGGCTATCAACTTCTACATCTTTGGCATAGCGATTCTGTACTATATAACGCTGGTAAACACCCATTTCTCGTATAGATTCTGTTAAACGTCTGTGTTCAGCTACAATAGCAGATTCACCTTGAATAACACCAATAAATTCCGTATGTTGAGAATTTTTCAACTTTTTTTGAGCCAGCATAACTTGTTGACGTAGCTGGCGTAATCTTCCCATTAAATCAACTTTTCCTAAAACACTTTGATATTTCATCCACAGTTTAAATATCCAGCTTAACCAATCTCCTAAAGCAGTTGGCATTTCCAAAAAGCGGAGCAGATGACCTGTAGGTGCTGTATCTAAAATAATCAAATCTTGCTGGTTACTATCTAATAAATTGATTACAGTGATTAGTGATAACATCTCATCAATGCCAGGTAAAGATTGAGCAACAAGTTGTCGCCAAGCTTCTGGGCTGTAGGCGATTTTGACTGTCTGGTTCTCTACACCTTCTCCACTGATCATTTCAGCTAATTCCCAAAGATAGTCTTCGCGGAATTTTGCTAAAACTTTATCAGCATCAATTTCTTGTCCGCTTAAATTAGGGGTTAAAGAAACAGGTTCATGTCCAAATCTTTCTCCAAAAGCATCTCCTAGAGAATGGGCAGGATCTATAGAAACCATGCGGATTTTTTTATCCGGATAGCGGTCAGATAAACCCCAACCTATAGCTGCTGCTACTGTTGTTTTGCCTACACCTCCTTTACCACCAACAATAATAAGTTTGCGTCCTTCGCTCACAAAATCGCTGAAACAAGGTGGTACTTTTTCAGGCCATTTAATAGGTGGTGGTGGTGCAAGGGTAACACTGTCAATTTTTACGATTTGAGTCATCAAACCATCTAACCTTGATTCACCTAACGGTGCAGCAGTTTGTTGTGGTACAATAAAAACTGGTTTATCTTTGGAAATATTTAAGAATTTCTCTAATAATTGTTGTTGTTCACTGTAGCGGTCTGGATCTACACTAGAATCTGTTAATATTCGATTAATTAACAAGCCACCGTGGGGAATTTCTAATGCTTCTAAACTTGTTAAAAATCGTTCTGTCTCTAATAAACTCATTGGTTCAGAAAGTGCAACGACTAAACAAGCTGTAAAATTTTTGTCTTGCAGTAAGCGTTTACTTTCTCCAAGTTTAAATTTTAATTCTACTAGAAAATTATCAACTTCATCTGGAGTGTAATGACCACTAAAAGTTTTGGAGATAACTCGATGTTTTTCTTGAAAAAGTTCTAAAGAATTTAATATAACTTCTAAAAAATCTTTCAATCCCAGTAAATTCAGCGTATGACCAGAAGGAGCCATATCTACCACTACTCGGTCTACTTCTTTTTCTGTCAGTAAACGTTGAATTTCTAGTAAACCCATTAATTCATCTAAACCCGGCCAACTTAAATCCCAAACAGAGGTTAAATCTTCTCCTTCAACTAGACTTCCTCTTTCAACAAGTAATTCTAAAAATTTACCGTATTTCGCTTTAAATTCCTGTAGTAGTTCTTGAGCATTTAATGCTCGGACACACAAGTTAGGTAAATCAGCTAATGGTAAAGCATGATCCTCGACTTTTTGTAGCAATATATCTCCTAACGAATGGGCTGGATCTGTAGACATTAATAAAATTTTTTCGTTAGGGAACTGCTTTGCCCAATTCCTCGCAAAGCAGCAAGAAAGCGTGGTTTTTCCAACTCCACCTTTCCCGCTAAACATGGCTAAATTAAGTGTATTGTAGTGGTTCATAAAAAAGTGAGTATACAGTGGTAGATAATTTCCTCGTTTAATTTCAGATAAGCATCCATAAAATGAAGAAACTTAAAGATAGTTAAATGAAGTGATAGGGGGGAAGAGCTTCTCCTAATTGCAGATCCCAAAGAGGATATGCTTGTTGCCAACTTGATAAATTTTCTAAAAGTAAAGATTCCTCTTGCGGACTAAGTAAAAAATAAATTCGTCCTTCTTCACCCTTAGACTCTGCTTGAGTGATAGTAGATGAGGAATACAACTGGTTAATATAATCAATAAGGTTATCCCTTTCATTCATTTGAGTATTCTGGAAATCTTGCTGCTCTTTATAACGTTGTTTCTTAGCTAAAAAATATTGTTTCCCTGCTGTTTCTATTACTGGAGCGGTTTCTTCCAATTTTCGAGGAATCAATTTTAAAAGATATTCACTTTTTCCCTCAAGACTATCTAGTTTTTCTTTATAAGCATCAGCATGAGACTTTAAATAGTTCAATATAGCTTCATAGCTATTAAAAGAGGTTCCAAGGCGTAATGGTAAAACTGAAACTTGGCAAAAAATTTCACAAATTACTCTGTTATGATCTAAAGCTATTTGTATTAGTTGTTGATCATTTTTAACTAAATTATCTAAGTATAATTCAGGTTCTACAACCGCTGATATTCCAGAATTATCAATTAATACGACTTGATTAAAAATACCTTTAGGTAAATTTAATTTTACCGTAGGTGTCTTTAAAAAAGCATAAGTGTAAAGATTTTCTAGAGGTAATTGTGCAATCATGTTCATCTAATTATTAAAAAGTATTTTTTATTATTTAAATAATAAGTTTTGGCACTTGCATATAGAAAAAACTAGTTATAATATTTTCAAACAATAAGGATATTCTCCTATGAAAAATTTTCGTAACCGTATGTCAAATAGAGTTAAAGTTCGCACGATGATTCGTAAACCATCTCAAGCTTTGAGTCAATTTGAACTTTATAAGCTGGTAGCAGAACAACAACGAATTCGTCAAGAGTTAGAGACTATGCAAAAGCGAGTTCATCAGTTACAACATTGTTTAAATATCGTCGATAACCAAATAGAAACAGCTGAAGATAATATTCGGAAAATGCGTCAAACAGATTCACAAACTCAAAAACAATCTCAAGAACCAACAATTATACAGAGTCATGATGTTGTTGAAGATTTAAATAGCTTCCAAACTATTTATTTGGATTACTAAGCTTTAAAAGTATCAGTCTGCTTCAAATTGATCTTGAAACCCGCTTCTGTTGCGGGTTTCCTCATTCGTACATGCAAGAGTGATAATTTTCAAACTAAAGCTAGGTTTTCATCTTCTATAGCTTCTTCTTGATATTCAGCTTCTATATATTCTTCTTCATCTGAAGAGTTTTCTTCCTCCAGTGCTTGGATTTTCAACAGTAATTCTTCTTCTTCAATTTCAAAATCTTCTTCAGAAATCTCTCCCATATCAAACCTCAATTGTAGGGATAACAACTGTTTATGTAGATTTTCTTGAGCATCAAACTCAGTGTCAACACGCTCTTGAATTTGTTCTCCAAGCCAGAAAAGCCCATCGATTGGTCCAGTAATGGGAAGTAATAAAGCTTTTAATAGCATAATTTCCTCTTATTATTAAATTTGTGCAAATGTATAAGGAGCAGTAAAATTGTTGTAGCGAATACGTAAGCGATCGCCAAATTTCTTATCAATTTCTTCAACTCTGGTACTAAACTCAGATTCCGCATCCCAAGGAATTAAGTACGCACCGTTATAAATCATTTCTTCCATCATGGGATCGCTTTCTACAATATCATCTGCTAAAGTATGTAATCCCTGATGAAAGGCTTGAATTATCTCTTGTTTACGAACTTGTAAATTACTTTCTATTAATTGTCCAATTTCAATTATCTCCTCCATGCTTAATGTTTTGCCTTCCATTGCATCTCGCTTACTCTTCAAATCTTGATTGAGTGCCATTAATGCTTGTAATTCTTCTTTTGTATCCCAAAGAATTTTGAGGCTGACTTCTCGCCGCCCCGCCAATTTCTTAAACAAATCGGTTAATTGTTCTTTATGAGGTAAAATCAGTTGAGTTATTACAGTATCCCAATCTTTGACTACCAGCCCAAAACGTAAAGGAAGAAGAGTGCGAAACCCTTCACTCATTGCTTCTTCCAATACCTTCTCATGACGGATGAGATTCCGGCGAGAAGCTAAATACTTTTCTTGCTGTGCAACAGAATATAAAAAAGTAAATCCCTCAACATTTTCAGTAAAAACAGGCTGTGAATCTAATCCTTTAAGTTCCAATTTATCTAGAAATGTATTTGGAAAAATTCCATATAGATAAAGACCACAATTCATAAGACACTAACTTCCTTGTTGATGAATAAATATTTTTTAATTCATAGTTTACTCAATTTAAATTGGTTTTGAAGTCAAAACCAATCTTAGTTTTGCATGAATTAAGTTAAGTTCAGCTATTCCTAAATCTATATCACCGTTGACAACGACTCCGGTGTTTAAAATTCGGTCTAGTAGTTCTAGCAAAGATGGATGATTCCCGTTTTCTCCAGGATAATAGCTTCCAGGGTGTGGTAAAAGAGTACCAAAATCACCTAAATTTATATTCAAATCTGAGGGTTCGATGTCAAATACTTCGCATAAGTGAAGAACTTCTTTCTCTAATTTTTGTAAACTTTCCCCAGCCCGCTCCAAATCTGATTCATTTAGCAACCCTTCGTCCATACGACGAATCACTTGAGCTTCCATCAACTGGCGTATTAGTTCCACAATAGTTAGTAATAATGGTGCTAAGCCTGTTGGTTGTTTGTCACGGGATGTAGCAAGCTGCAACTCGGTCGAATTTTCAATTGGGGTGCAATCTATTGCCATAATACCACTTAGTTATAAAGTGTTTTTCGACATAAAAAAATTGCTGTACTATTCAAGTAACAATTAGCTATTCTCGTCATTAACTGTGTGTAAGTTATCTTGAGTATTTACATTAGCTGGAAGCTCGCTACTAACAGCTACTGGATTGAGCGATCGCAACTGTGCTTCTAAACTTTCCAGTCGTTGCCGGAGTTGTTGATTCTCTTCATGTAAACGTTGAGCTTTGCTACTTAAGTACGGATCATTTTCCCACCAATCAATACCCATCTCTCGTGCTTTATCAACTGAAGAAATCAATAAGCGAATTCGGATATGTAAAAGTTCTGTGGAAGCAATAGAAACAGAAATATCGCCAGCGATGACAATTCCTTTATCTAATACTCGTTCGAGTATATCTGCCAGAGTCGATCCCTGAGTCGATGTACTAATAGTTTTATTAGTATTCGACTGTTGGCGTGTTGAGAGCATTGAACTAGAAGGCATGATTTATTTACTCAATAATTATTTTTTCTGTTGAATAAACCTTCTTGCTCTTAAGTATGAAAGTAAACAATAAAATTTACTTTCATACTATAAGAGCATTTTTTGTGAGATACATTTTTTGTTAAACCTCAAGAGAGGAAACATTTGCATCTCACTGCTGCATCTTGGCGATTTAAATAATGTTCACAACCTACCAAAGATTGCTATAGATTAATTATCTTCCAACATTTTCTTTTATAAAACAGAAATGCTTTAACCTAACAAGGTGGTGGGTTTATTTAATTCTTTGTCAAGATGAGTGAGAGCGGAGCTAACTAATGCAGTTTTTTTCAAGGTTTCTTTTTCTTCTGCTTTGTGTTGACCAACTACCTCCTTAAACATATTCATAGCGTCTGTATGAGATAAATTGGTTCGAGAAAATAAAACATCTGCACAAACATCGACAAAATCAAGATTTTCAGGATCTGCGACAATATGGTGTTCTGCACAGACTTTAGCAATCATTAAACAAGACCGGAGCCCGGAAGCTTTTTCTACGTTAATCTTCTGTCTAAATGCTTTCACCAACCGTACAACTAACTCAGCATTGTCTCGATCCATGCCTGTTTTTTGTAGCAAAATCTCTGTTTGAGTTAATTCGTCTGGTTCTGGTACATTAATAGTAATTAGTCTATCTATTAAAGCATCCTGAGTTGAGTGAACTCCGCAATATTCTTCTGGGTTAGAGGTAAAAATAGCTCGGAATTGAGGATTAACTTGTAAATACTCTGACTGATTGCTGATAGCAGGAAGCGTCAGAATTTTTTCTTCTAAGGCAGACAGTAAAACATTATTGACTTCTGGACGAGAGCGGTTAAACTCGTCGTAAACAAGTGTAAAGCCTTCTCGACAAGCTAAAGTTAATCTAGAATCAACCCAGTTTTGTTTGAGTTCATCTTCTATCTTGAGTACATTGTGGATGTAATTATCCAACACTTTCTTGTGAGTATAGCCAGACTGACTTCCAATTAAATCTGAAGATTTAAATTCATCATCTCCGAAGATTAACATAATTGGTCTTGCAAGACAGTCTGCTAGGTGCATAGCCAAGGTGGTTTTTCCAGTTCCCGCAGGACCACGTAAATGAACAGAGAAACCTGAGTGAAGATAGCGTAATGCTCGGGTTGCTATTTGCTTAACGGCGGGTGTAGTCACGAACTGTCCTGGACGCACACGCAGAACTGATCTTTTGCTATTGATTTCGGCAACAGTCATAGTTGAAATGATAGATATGAGGATGAATTCTTCAGAGAGATGCGTTATTCGCATCTTTGTGCTATACTTTACTTAAGCTGCTAGATAGAGAGTTTCACCAAAAATTCTTTGGAGCGCGTAATGGCAGTCAATCTATTGCTGCTGTCTGTATGGGGTTAAGAAATTTTTCTTAACCAAAAACGGAAGGCTTGTCTCCAGGAGGTGAACTAGATTGCTGTTAGACTAGATCTTTGCAAAATAAAGTCGCAGCAATTGCTGTCACAGTTTAAACCTAAAACTCATTGTTGAATTTAACTTTGACCCCCTGTATTTAAGGGGGTTTTCTTTTTTAGTTGAAGTCTTGAATAGACAGACTGCTTTGTTCAGTAGACTGACTAGTATTTCATACCAAAAACGCTAGTAAATAAATCCATGCGGAATTGGCGTAATCTTTGTCCCTGTTCTTTGGCTTGTTCAGCCCGCTCTTGACTGGTAGTTTTTAAAAACTCATGAGTTCCTTGAAACAATTCTTTGTAGAACTGTTGTAGATCCTCAGCCTGTTTCTTAGCTTGCTCTGTTCTTTGTGATCTAGCATTCTCTAAGAAATCATGTGTCTCATCATGGAGTTGTTGAGCGAATTCATGCAACTCTTCTGCTTGCTTTCTACCTTGTTCTTCTCTTTGTTTTCTTCTATCATTTAGAAACCCATTAACATCTTGGGTTCGTTGATGATGTTCTGCCCGGATTTTTTCTAGTAATCCTGTCATATTTCCTCAATACTCGTTCTAATTTTAAAAGCGTCAAACAACCACGAATACTGATTATTTCTGTTCAGTAAAAATGGCTCAGCAAAACTTTTGCTTTTCTATTTCTGGATTCGTATATTAATTTTTTTTACGAATTCTTCAGAGCAAGAAAAGCAAAAGCTTTTTTTCAGACTACTTGAGATTTGAGAGCTTTTTGAACTCTTAAGCAGGCATCGCAGCTGATTGAGTTAGACCAACAGCTTCTGCATATTTGAGGTAGGTTTCAACAGAAGCAATAACGATACGAGCTTCGATAGCTAGTAATTCAATACCAACTAATGAAACACGAACCCACGCGTCTACAACAATACCTTTGTCAAGAATACGGTCGATAACTTCAGCTAAACTAGAGGAAGAATTTGTCTTTTCAACTGCCATGGTTTTTTCCTTTAACTCATTGTTGTTTTTTGAGCTTTAGGTTGGCGATTGCCTTAACCTTTTGCCCACCTAAATTCTATATACTATTTTCAAGAATGTAAAGGGTTTACAAAAAAAACTTTTCTTTTTTTTTATAACCATAGACAAAATAAATCCCTTGGTCTGACTGCATCTCAATCAAAATAATGTTTAATTAGCTAAGGTTTTATATCTTTTTTTTAGCCTCTAAGATATCAATGGGAAAGAAATTCAGAGAATTTACTGATAAAAAAACAAAAGCGACATTTCATAAGATTTTAAGTAATTTCCTACTTGTGAGGAAATTACTTAAAACCAATATAGAAGTAATAGTGTTTTTTTCGAAGCACTCTACTTACTGCACTGTAATTATTTTAGCGTCCAAATTCTAATGTCATAAGAAGATAGTCATTATTTATTTTTATAGATAATGACTATCTCTAACAACCGTTTCAATGGTTAGTTAATGAAAATTAAATTCACACCTAATTATTACTTCTTGAAATAATAATTAGAAACTATAGATAAAGCTTATACCACTTTACCAATTCAGTGTTGGAATTTTGATATAAAGTTTAAAGCACCGACTTTTAACAAGTAAAAGCAGAGTTAGAGGCTATTTATAAAGTAAATCTTAGGCATCGTTAGTACCAAAAACCATTAATTTGCGTAGGTTGGGGAGCCAGTTCTGCAGCCGGGTTTACCGGCGTAGGAATCTGGCGTTTGAGGAACGAAACCCAACATTTTTAGGATTTTGTTCGGTAACACGAGCGTTCAACCCAACCTACAAAGTCTTAATGTTTACTTTATAGAGTATCTCTTACAACCTACTATTTCTATATAGAAATTATAAGATTATTCATTTTTTTATGAGTCCATTTTTTTTAATATTTGATAAGAGAGAGTAAAATATCTATAACTCGCGCGCGAAAAATATACCTCTTAAAGAGGTGCTAGGACTGATTTTCTCTAGTTCCTAGAGCTTGCTAAAACCAAAAACTTTACAATTGCTTAGCATAGCCAGTTTTTCAGACACTGACAATTAAGAAAAAGATTAAGATGACAACAAGAGTATGTGCCGTCAAATATTAGATGTATAATCAACCCAATTTTAAGGTTGATGCTGACATAACGATCGATTAGCTCTTTAATGCTCTAGGGTTCTGATATTGTTTTACCTATCTAAACCTAGTACAGGTAGGTCTGAACAGCTGCAATCGTAAATTGAGACTTCCTAAACTGGAAGTTCCTAAATTGGAAGTGCTTAAACTGGATACCCTTGAGGCGAGGACCAATCGACTATTTTTAGCAACGAGTTTGAAATAAACGCCCCAAATCTGACCATTTTTTGAATTCAAAATTCAAAGTGCAAAATTCGCTCATTGAAGAAATAATTTTGAATTAATAAATTAAGGATACAAGCCCCTTAATTTATTAATGGAGAAGAAAAAACGAAGTAACATTATTCAAGCCCCTGGCTTTAGACATGGGGTTAACATTTTGAATTTTGAATTTTTAATTGTTTTGACATTGATAAAACGGGCAAAGTCTTACTGTCTATGAGATAGAGAGAAAATTTTGTGAACCAGACTAGCAGCACTCTTAATGAAGCTGCTGAATTAATTATACCTTGTCAACTCAATTTCGTTTCTACTTGAAAGGCTACTAACCTTAACCTTGTTGAACTCGCTTTTCAAATTCTTCACGAGTTTTTTCAGTGACTTCCAGCGCAGACGCGTAAATATTATTATGCTCCTGCTTTAACCAAGCTAGTAAGCGAGAAAGCTGAGCATTTCTTAAATCTAAGTCTGTTTGAAAAATAATTGAAGTTGCGATCGCTTGAGCGTACTGAGTCGGATGACCTTGCGCTTCAAAACTAGCTGTCAGCGCAGCTAAGGCTGTTTGCCGGACAGGATCCGGTGTAACTTCTGTAGACATGACTTTTTATAGCGGAATTTTCTAGACCTACTATTTCATCTCATTAGTGATTTTGTATCAGTATTATTACTGATTTTTTTAAATAAAGGTATATTTTTTTATAAGATTTTAATATTGAGCAGGCAGCTAAACCCTGATTTTGCCCACTCAGGCTTTGCTATCTTAGCTAATCAAAGTTTTACAAACTGTCAAAGAAAAGCAATCAAGACTACTATCCTCATTGTTACAACCACAGGTTGATTTACAGTTTTCGCGTTTCATCGCTATACGTCTCTAGCCTCTGAGCTTTGTGCGAACACCACAACATATACTTCCGAAAATGTCATATCTTTCTGATAATGTCATTTTTTCACGAAAATGACATATATTTTTGATAATGTCATTTGCTTTCCATAATGCACCAAATAGAATTTTATGTCACTAGGTATAGGTAAATATCTATCTTTAGATAGATAGATATGATTTTGTATTCACCATCACATTTGTTTTTAACAAAAATATATAGGTATATAGTTTTAGAAGGTAGGACTTACGCACTATACAAATCGAACATCATGTGGATTAACGGATAATGGTTGTTTCAGACTTCTAGGGGCGCTCATGCTTGCGCCCCTACAATGGACGGGAACACCCTTATTTTTGGAAAAATCTCTCGTTGAGACGCGATTAATTCCTACCTCATATCTGATGATTTCTGTCAATGCGTAAGTCCTATAGCGATTCTCGATTGAGTGCAATACATTTGTAGGGGCGAACGCCGTACTCTGCGAGAAGCCGGAGGCTACGCCCCCACATTTGGGTGTAGTTAACACAAATGAGAACCGCTATAGCTACTGTGAGTAGTGCCAAGTTTTATGTTCTTTAGCCAGTGAGTCTTGGCTAAGATGAGATAAACTCTGAGCGAATTGCAAAGATAATTCCGGAACCCAGTTACGTCTCTACTTCTAGCGCCTGGTAAACTTGCTTGTACCCTGTAGCGATCGCTTGTACTGATTGTAAGTCAAGAGAATCTTCGAGCGTACTAGGTAGATAGCATTACCAAAACTAGGGTGTTGGGTGTTGGGTGTAGTGGGGAAAGTATCTATCCTTTAATTTAAGGGAACACCCTAATCTACACCCAATCAGTTTAAAGCCCCTGAATTGATTTGTGGAAATACCCTACACCCCACACCCTGATTAATAAAAATAGCCTGGTTCTATAGTTGTCTGGCGAGTCGATGAATCATATTTCAAAAGATATTCACGGGTGATCGCATCCTTTTCCCGCAATGTTTTTACTTCTTTGTCTCCAATTTCAGTATCGGTAGAAAGCAAAATCACTTGATGACTCGCACAGGGAAAGTAACGTTCAACCAAATTACCCCGATGCGAAGAATCTAAACGACCTAGCGGTGTATCAATTGCTACTGGTAAGCGCCGACCAGAAACTCGTGCTAATCCCCAAAGGAAGGCGATCGCTAAAAGTTGTTTTTCTCCAGCCGAAAGACGATGTTTCGGAACCAGTTTACCTTTGACGTCGTACAACGATAGGCTGAAGGTATTGGTGTCAATAGCAATACGATGGATTAAGTCAGATTTATGTAGCAGATAGCGGAAGCACTCTGTAACTTCTATTTCTAGTTTGTTTAGTTTTCTCAGAGTTAAGCGCTCGCGAAAAAGCTTGAGCGTTTCTTGAACTTTTGCAGATGCGGTGATAATATGTTCGTTATTCTTAATGTCAAGATTTTGCTTGGTATATTGTTGTAAATCTTTTTTACATTTTTCAATAGCCGCCTCTAATTCGACTAAGCGCCGAGTTGCTGTCTCGTAATTAGCTTTAGCTTCACTAACTTCGTTTTGTGCTTCTGCGACTGCATCTACCAACTTTTGATAATCTTCAGGAGACGCGGCAGCTTGTAACTGCCTTTCTAAATTAATAATTTCGTCTTCTTTGATTTTGAGAATATCTAACTGCTGTTGAGCAGCTATTTTTACGTTTTCCAGCAAGTAGTTATTAAGATTCTTCAGTTGATTCAAACTTTCTGGCTCAGCTAATAACCATGATTCTTGATTTTTTTCTGATTCAAAAGCTTGATTTTCTTCGTCAATCAATGATTTAATTTTGTCTAATTGCTCTTCTGATATACCCAAGTAAGCAATTTTATCGATTAAGCGTTTATCTCGCTCTACTAATAGAGCTTGTGCTATTTGTGCTTGCTGACGGCGAATTTCTTCTTCTCCTGTGTTTTGCGCTTGAATAACCAAAGGTTGAATCAACGCCATAGGTAAAATACCTGCGGCTAATTCACGCATACTAGAGCGCGCATTCTCGACTTCTGTATTTGTTTGTGCTTGCTGTTTTTCTAACTGACTGCGATCGCCTGCGATTTTACCACCTTCAGAAATGAACTTGTCAAAGGTTTCTTGTTGTTTTTTCTCTGCTTCTTGTAACTTGTCTTGTAAAATATTGATTAATTGCGTCTCTTTATTGTGATCTTCTTGCTGCTGTTTTAATTTTTGCTCAATTTCTTCCAAGTTTGCTAAATCCTGTAGATCTGCTAGCTCCTTGCGCTTGCGATTGGCTACAATTTCTATATCAACAGCTAACCGTTCTGCCAATTCTAACCCTAAAAGTCCGCGAATAGCATCAACCACAATTGGCGGAGGTATTTCCTGTTCTGCAAGTTCCTTAACCTGTTCCCCATCAAAGAGAAACAAGTTAGAAATTCCTAGAGGTAGCAAATTTTCAATATACTCATCCCAGATATTGACTAAAGCTGTATCAAGCCATTCATCATCTTCTCGGATATCTAAAATTCCTAAGTGATCCTTTCCATCTTTAGGGTTCTTTTCCCAAGTCCGCACAATCCGATATCTTATTGGCTTATCGTTTTCTATATGTTCAAAAGCTAATTCAATGCGGGTTTTCTCAACTGGTGAAGCGTGACTGTTAACGCATTGTGTAAGAAAATCGCTATAACTAAGGTTCCCACGAGTTGAACATTGAGCACGATGTCCGTAAAGTGCAAGGCGAATAGCATCCATTAGAGTAGTTTTTCCGCCTCCATTCATACCACCTAATAAAATGATAGGGTGAGGGTGTTCGCTACCTTTTGGATCAAGCTCAATAACTTGACGACCACAATAAGGACCAAAGTTTTGCAATACGAGTTCAAGAAATATCACAGTACTATTCTATAAATAAAAATTCGGCGATGTAAAGATGCAGTCAAACAATTCATGCTGACTCCTGACTCCTGACTCCTGAATTCTTTAATCTATTTTTTGAATTTAATATTTCCCCAAGTAGACTGGTTCGGAACCGGCTCAGTGGTAATAACATCTGCCAACGTTAACTGCTTGACTTTTTCTACATCACCTTGATCAACTGCTGTTTTCAAATCCCTTCTCAAATGAGCATTTTTAATCGCTTCATCTGCTGAACGAGAACTGGTATCAAAACATTTTTGTAGTGCGTCGTATATTCCCACACGCCGAGACTTTTTACGATACTGCCGTTCTGTATCTAAGAGCTTTGCCATGAGTTCCAAATGCATTGCATCACCCTCACAAATTTCTTCCAACACAGCCCATTCATCGCCACCTAATAAACTATAGCCAGCACCAGGACGTGGATCTACAAAAGGTTCACCTGTTACCTCTTCATAAATACGGGGTAAACTATCATCAAACTCGTGCTTTTCTTCTAACCAAATACGCCGAATTTCGCTCATTTCTTCTAAGGTAATTAGGTTTATGTCGCGCATATTTTGTGGTGCTGTACGCTGGATTTGTGTTTGCGCTTCTAATACTCGTCTTAGCCAATACTCCCGCCAATATTTGGTATAGGGACCATGTATTGGTTCAACTGAAGTTTCTCCATCCACATTGCGTTCAAAAAGTTGGACTTCACCCCATATGCGTCGGAAGTCTCTCTTGTCGCGATCATCTTTAACATCTAATTCATTACGAATATCTAATAGAGGTTGCATCCATTCTTTCTCTTCATCATTTTGGATCATCGCCTCCATTGATTTATCTTTACTTACCATTGTACAAACCCAACAACCAAAGCGGGAATCACCACAACTGGGGGTAGAAGTATCGACTACAAGGGGACATTCGTTATCTGCTGTTGCACCTCGGTACATAGTAAATAATTCTTTATTGCTTTGTCCCCAAGGATTTTCGTATTGATTTAAGTAGATCCAAACATCATTGTTACTCCAGTCTTCGATAGGAGTGTAAATTAGGGAGTTGGGAAGACTGCCATTTGGACTGAGGCGATCGCGCACCCTACCGATTTGATGTTTCTGCATGGTAGCAGCACGTTTAGCACTTTCAGCTTTACGAGTACCTAAAACTAAAATTGTTTCGCCATTAGCCCTCACCATTTCACGGATGAAATAATTAGCAGGATTAATTTTCAAACGTTGAGTACACCAGCGAAACTGGAGACGGGGTGCTGGGTAACCTTTACCAATTAGATTTACCCAAAATGCGTCTTGAACCACTGGTTGAAGTAAATGAGGTTCAATAGGTATTCCATGTTCCTTAGCAGCCGTCTTGAGATCCTGCATTGATTTACGAACCCAAGCAGATACTACAGGGTTTTCTACTAGTGTGTCGGTTGTAATTACATGGATTGTTTTAGTTCGTTTTTCTGGAGCAAGAGCGGCGATCGCATTCCATACAAGCTGCAATACAGTACTAGAATCCTTCCCCCAGGAAACTCCGATAATCCAGGGGATCGCATCTGAGCAGTATAGCTCTTGGATTTCAGTAGTGAGAGATTCAATATCGTCTAACAACTCCCCCACAGTACGGGCTTGCTTAGTTTTATTTTCTGGCTGATATGCTGTAGCCATTTTTACTTTCCTTTAAAAACACGAACGATGATGCCCTTTTTCCAGGTATACTGCGAGGTCAACTCTAGTATTGTAAACTTATAGTTTTTAAAAACTTATCCCTGTAAATTAAATTTCTAGAACAGTTTATCATCAGAAATGCAAAAGTTTTTAAAAATTGGCATGAGTAAAAGCACGTCTGATCTGAGTAATGATATTGCTAGCGAGCACCTGAACAGGGAGAACGAGGATAAACAGGTACTTGCTTTACTGCTTGATAAAGCTATTGGAAAAAAGGATCAGGTTCTTGTCCAAAAAACTGAAATGGGTGGAAGCGAGGCTTATATAGGCTCTACTACCCTAGAATGGTTTGCTGGTAGAGTTCGCTTTGCTTCTGCTTTACCCTTACTACAGCAAAAGTACAACTCACAAACAGACAACGTCGAGATTGACGCAGAAAGTATTGATGAAATTCAACAACGCCCACTGGATTGGTCTCGCCAACTACCATTAGCACAATATTTAGCAGTTCGCAAGAACCATAAGTTTCCGCCTGTTTTGGTAGTAATTAATCAACCATGGGTAGACAATCCTAAAGCTCCTGAGTGGGATGAGAAGGGGAGAGCAACAAAATCTACTACTGAATTTACCCCTCTGGATAAAGATGGGAACCTAGGTCTACTCAATCTTTGTGAGGAAAATGTAACAATTTATGCACTGGATGGTCAACACCGACTGATGGGAGTCCAGGGATTGATGGAATTGCTCAAAACAGGCGAACTTCAGCGATATAAAAAGGATAAATCTCCTGATGACACACTCATTACTGTATCATCCTTGATAGAGCATTACCAACTACAGCCTGCTTACTTAGAAAGCTTGCCAAAAGAAAAAATTGGTATTGAGTTTATTTGCGCAGTGGCAGCGGGAGAAACTCGAACTGAAGCGAGGCGACGAGTCAGATCCATTTTTGTTCATGTTAACCTTATGGCTGCACCTTTAACTAAAGGTCAAATAGTGCAGCTAAATGAGGATGATGGCTTTTCAATCGTCGCAAGAAAAATCGCTACAACTGATCCGCTTTTCGAACAGCGTCCTGAGCGTCATCCTCGTGTTAATTGGAATAGTGGGACGATCGCATCAAAATCAACAGTTTTGACAACTTTGCAAGCTCTCAAAGAAATGTCTGAGAGATACCTGGGGCAAAAATTTACTCACTGGAAACCTTTGGAAAAAGGTTTAATTCCTCTGCGCCCAGAAGATGAAGAACTAGAAGACGGAATTCAAGAATTTCACAAACTCTTTAATTATTTATCAACCTTACCAAGTTACAAAGTTCTCGATTACGACGATACGCCCATATTGCGGCGCTTCAGTTTTGAAAAGGATGGTGGTGAGGGAAATATGCTGTTCCGTCCTGTTGGGCAAGTTGCATTAGCTCAAGCTCTCGGCACCTTGGTATTTAAAAAAGGCTTCTCCCTAGATGACATTTTCAAGAAGCTTTATAAGTTTGATCAACAAGGGGGTTTTAGTGGAATGGAGTACCCCAAATCTTTATGGTATGGCGTTTTGTATGATCCAAACAAAAAACGGATACAGGTTGCTGGACGGGATCTGGCAACAAGGTTATTAATTTATATTTTGGGTGGTATTCAAGATAACATGGAACGTGCCCAACTACGTAAGGATTTAGCCACAGCCAGAACTTTTGAAAATAGAACAATAAGTTTTAATGGTAACTTCGTCGAACCTCAGAAAGTAGGACTTCCTGCCATTCTGTGATTTGGGAGTGCGAGCATCTTGCTCGCTGGTTATGGTACCCTGCGGGAAGCCATTTTTGGCAAAACCCGTGCAGTATTGATACCTGTCTTAATATTGGGGCAATCATCTTTACAAGAGTAGTATCGGTGTGGTATGAATATTTTTATTATTTATACTTCGTATAAATTGGCGAAATAACAAAAATTCTGAACGACAGCTTAAGTAAGCTAGTTCTGGAGTCAATAATCTTTGTAGCTGTGATGTTATCGTAATGTTAGCAAGATGCTCACACTACCTTTAAAAAATTGGGATGCTCGCTTGTTATGGGGCTGTCACTATGATTAAGGCTGGTTCACTAGTACAGTCCCTTAACAATAATTTGGGGACAGGAAAAGTTACTCAAATACTATCTCCTGTGAATGTAAAAGTCGAGTACTTCTGCTCACTAGGAAACCGTATCCCAGAAACCTTACCACTAAATTCATTGAAGAAAGTCAAACTTCAGCCTCAGACTCGATGCTACATTTATTCAGAAACTCTTGATAGATGGATAATTGGCAGAGTTTGTGCGTGGGACGAAGAAAGGCAAAAGTATCAAATTGATCTACCTGATCGCAAAACGGCGTTTGCTACTGAGCGGGGAATTTACGTCCGTTGCAATTTACCAAGTGCAGATCCCATTGAAAGTCTAGCAATGAAGGGTCAAGAAACGCCATACTTCCACGACAGAAGATTAGCGCTACACAAATGCTTTATTAGACAAAGATCGGTTAGTTGCGGGATGACTGGACTGATTTCGGCGAACATTAACCTTTTCCCTCACCAAGTGGAAGTGGTTCGGCGGGTACTGGAAGATCCAATTCAACGCTACTTGTTAGCAGATGAGGTAGGGCTGGGAAAAACTATTGAGGCTGGTGCTATTCTTCGTCAATACCTCTTGGATGAACCTTCCGGACTTGCGGTGGTGATAGTTCCGCAGTATTTAGTGGCGCAATGGGTAAGCGAGTTGGAAAACAAATTTTACATTTCCCATTTTCCAGATAGGGTGAAAGTACTCGCTGTTGAGGATGTGAATCAAATTAGCCAGAATTCTGATTTGGGCTTTCTAATTTTAGATGAAGCCCACAACATTGCAGCAATGGCATCGTCTTCTGAATCATTAAAGCGCAAGTGTTTTCAATATTGCAGAGACTTAGCCCATAAAAGCGATCGCTTACTTCTACTCTCTGCTACACCAGTGCTTAACCAAGAGCAGGATTTTCTCGCAATGCTTCACCTGCTTGATCCGACAACCTATCAGCTAAACGATTTAGCAGGTTTTCGTCATAGGGTGGAAACAAGACAAGACATTGGTAGAATATTGCTCTCTTTTAAAGAAGGCGCAAACCCCTTCGTTCTCAGAACTAACCTCGGAAAACTTCGTAGCCTATTTGCTGAGGATCAATATTTACTTGAACAAGCAGACGAATTGCAAAATTGTTTGCAAGCAAATGCCCAAGACAGAGATAAAATTGTCAGAGCAATCCGCACTCACATCAGTGATATCTATCGGCTTCACCGTCGAATGCTCCGCAATCGTCGCGCTTCAGTAGAAAATGTAATTTTTGATCGCAATATTACACCTAAAGTAGAATATGACTTAGATGAGCGATCGCTTGATATCCACGAACTCATTGACGAATGGCGTACTGTCGCCCCGAACGAGGAGCCGTATCAACGAATTTTTTTGCTGTTATTCTTGGCGGCGGGTACCTGGCTGGGTATTTTAGAACAGGTGGTTACCGCACGTTTAAGCAGTAACCCCCATTCTCAAATCATATTGGAGTTTGGCGAAGATGATGCTCATATCTTGACTGCAACTCCTAAATTCTCAGAGGAAGAAGAGATTCTGCAATCTTTGCTGAGAATTATCCGCCAACCTGTAGAAGACGGAGAGCGTACGGAACAGTTGAGAACAGTGCTGTTGAATCAGCTAGCTGTGTACTTCAAAATCCCGAGCGCAGTTCGGAGAAATAAAAATGAATTACTAGCAAGGATACAGCAGAGAATCCGTAGACCAATTCCTGGCGATAGGTTGCCAAAATTTCTGGTATTTAGCAATTTTGTGCAAACTTGTTCCAAAATCGTGCAGTCTTTATCTGATATCTTCGGGGAAAGAAGCTTAGCTAGCCATCAATGCGGGGAATCGCGAGAAAAGGTTGAGGAAAGCATAAGTAGGTTCAAGGATGACCCAAATTGCTTTATTCTAGTATGCGATCGCTCTGGGGAAGAAGGACGTAATCTCCAGTTTGCTGACTGGTTAATTCACTTTGACCTTCCTTGGTCACCTAATAAATTAGAGCAAAGAATCGGACGAATTGACCGGATTGGCAGCAAAATTCAAGTTGAATCCTGTGTCTTCGTTGGTCCATATTTAGACGACAGCCCCCACAACGCTTGGTATACAATCCTGAAGGATGGATTTGGTATTTTCCAGCAATCAATTGCGAGTCTACAATTCTATGTGGATGAGAAACTTACAGAATTAGAAACAGCTTTATTTCAATCGAGTGCGGCTGGACTGTCGGAGATGATTAAGCCAATTCAGTCAGAAATTCAAGCTGAAATAGTAAAAATTAGTGAACAGAACGCTTTAGATGAAATTGATGCTAGTGATGAAGTTGCAACACAGTATTTTCAAGAATTAGATAATTATGATGCTTGTCATCTAGAAATTGAAGGAGCAATTGAAGCTTGGGTTTGTGATGCGCTGAGATTTAAACAAATCAATAACCCAAATTTATTAGAAGCACGACGTTATCAACCCACCACCCATACCTTAGTTCCTGTGGATGATTTGACAACTCGCTTTTCCAACAGTCACATAAACCATTTTGGTACTTATAACCGTAGGGTAGCAAACCAAAATTCTGGGATTAAACTCTTTCGCATAGGGGAAGGATTTGTAGAAGCACTGTTAAGTTATATAAACTGGGATGATCGAGGACAAGCCTTTGCAATGTGGCGTACAGATACGTCTTGGGATGCAGGCGAAGCAATGGAATGGTTTGGCTTCAGATGCAATTATGTAATCGAGACAGATTTAGAAATTGCCAAACAAGTTTTAAGAGATTACAACCTAGATAATTCTAAATATAAAATATTACAACGACGTGCCGATGCTTTATTTCCCCCAATTCTCGAAACAATATTTATTGATACTCGTCATGAGCCAATAAGTCTTGTTGAAGATGAAGATATTTTACGGATATTGCGACGTCCATATAATAAAACTAGCAATCAAAACCGAGATTATAATTTGGCAAAGGAAAGCTTAGGAATTATTGACAATTTTGTAAGCCCTAGTGAATGGCAACAATTTTGCTATCACGCCAGTCACACCTCTCGGGAATTACTCTCTAATCGCCCCGATTTTCTCTCATCGTGCTCCCGATGGTCTAAGCTTGCTGAACAGAAATTAGGCACTAGAGTAGAACAATTACAACTGCGCCTGAACCGACAAAGCTGGGATCGTACGCTTATTGAAGAATTGGAGATAGAACGTGCTCTAAGTGCAGCCATTTTAGAGGGAATTCAAAAGCCGCTCCTTAAACTTGATTCTGTCGGGTTCATTATTGTATCTGGGCGATCGCCTAACACTCAGTGGACAGGAGATGATCCATGACTGACTCCTTTGCAGAACTCAGAGAGATTCTAGAAACAGGTAATATCCCTGGGGATATGAGCCATTTTTTAGAACCTTTCCAAAGGCGTTTACTCAATGCACTGCATGACTCACCGAAGTCAGGCGATATTGCCTCTCTTTTGCGCGATGTGCTACGACGGGAAGATGAAAAACAAGGAGCAAGATCCCAAACTCTGCTTAGGGTTCAAAAGAGATCTCCTTTTCCTGAGGGGAATATCTGGAAGCAAGCTGGCATAAGTTTGCTAGCAGAGGAGCCAAATCATTATCTGATTAGCGCAAATCCTTGGCAACCAGAATGGCTAGATTTTAGCAGTAAGTATCCTCCAGAGGTTCCTCTATATAAACAAGAGAACCGCCGTAGTTATGAACCAGTCATAGGCGATCCATTTCTGGAACTTGTCGAGCTAAAGACATACCGTAGTATCGGACAACGAGAGGCAATTCGTGCGATTCTAACTGCTCCTCCTAAGTCAACTTTAACAGTGAATTTACCCACTGGTTCAGGTAAAAGCCTTTGTGCTCAACTTCCTGCACTCTCGGAATCTCAAATTGCTGGGGTTAGTATTGTAGTTGTGCCGACAACATCACTAGCAATTGATCAAGAGCGGGCATTGAGACCATTGATCAAACATGATACAGCATATTACAGTGATAAATCCTTACAAGGACACAACAAAAGAGAAGAAATTCGTCGGCGCATCCGTGCAGGAACACAAAGGATTATATTCACTTCCCCAGAAAGTCTGATAGAGTCCCTAGCATCATCTCTTTATGAAGCCGCAAATTTGGGTTTGCTGCGCTATTTCATAATTGACGAAGCTCATATAGTTGAACAGTGGGGTGATGATTTTCGGACTGCATTTCAAGAACTTTCAGGTATACGAAGAGATTTATTACGTAGAACTCCCTTTACAACATTATTACTAACTGCAACTTTAACAGCATCTTGTTTAGATACTCTAGAAACATTATTTGGAAGCCCAGGAGAATTTCAAGTTATATCCGCAGTACAGCTGCGCCCAGAACCAGGGTACTGGTTTGCTTATTGTGAAAATGAAGAAATCAGAAAGCAACGTCTCATAGAGGCAGTTTATCACCTACCGCGTCCACTGATTATTTATTGCACAAAAGTTAGCGATGTGAAAGATTGGGCGAGAGAATTACGTCGTGCTGGATTCAAGAGATATGACGTGATGACTGGTGAATCAACTCCCGAACAGAGATTACAACTCATTCAAAATTGGCGAGAAGGAAAAGTTGATATAGTTATTGCCACGTCCGCTTTTGGACTAGGTGTGGATCAGTCAGACGTCCGAACAATTATTCATGTTTGTATTCCTGAAAATATTGACCGTTTTTACCAAGAAGTTGGTCGAAGTGGCAGAGATGGTAAAGCATCGATATCGCTGACGTTATATACACGTGGGGATCTAGACGTAGCCAAAGGAATTAATGAAAAATCAACAATCACCATCGAGCGAGGTATTCAGCGATGGCAAAGTATGTTTAACAGAAAAATATCAGTACCAGGAAAAGGATTTCGCTTGCCTATAAATATACCTCCTTCTTTCCGAGAAGGAGATATAGATATGAATAGTACACAAAATACAGCTTGGAACATCCACACCCTCATCTTAATGAGCCGGGCAGGTTTAATTGAAATGGATTCGGAAGAACCCCCAAGAAGGAAAGACTTTGAATCCCAATCTGAAGAAGCTTACTCTAAAGCATTAGAAAATTATCGAAATTCTCGACTGATTCACATCCGTAATGAATACCATCTCAAGCCAGAAATTTGGGAATCTCTAGTGGAACCAATTCGCAAAGAACGTCAAAAATGGAGTCAGAAAAACTTACAATTAATGACAGAAGCTTTACGGACAAAGCGTTGTATTTCAGAAATCTTTGCTGAAGCTTACACAATTAGTGAAAGCTACTCAGGAAATACTCGTCCAGTGAAGGTGTCTCGTGCTTGTGGTGGATGTCCTGTTTGTAGAAAAAATGGAGTCACACCTTTTCCAGGAATTATGCCCATTTCAAAACCAGTTTGGCATGAAACAAAATTATTTTTAGGGACAGAACTTCAACGCCTATTTGCTGGAGATAATTTAATGCTTATTTTTTACGAATCCCTTCAACAATTAAGTAAGATGCAAAGAGGTAGGAAATTATTTAAATGGTTAATAGACCAGGGTATGAAGAATATTGTCATTCCCTTAGAACAACAACAATTTATTCAAGAAGTGCGTAGAATACAG
Source organism: Aetokthonos hydrillicola CCALA 1050 (assembly GCF_017591665.1). Classification (GTDB taxonomy): domain Bacteria; phylum Cyanobacteriota; class Cyanobacteriia; order Cyanobacteriales; family Nostocaceae; genus Aetokthonos; species Aetokthonos hydrillicola. The sequence continues at coordinate 88,156 of NZ_JAAKGC010000004.1, forward strand.
AATACTTTCTTTTTTTTATTTGAAAATTACGAACCGATTCAAATGCCACATATCCCTACTCTAATTTTTCATCCTCCCGGAAGATCCTTACCCTATCGATATTTATCAAATAACAATATACAACGTATTATTCTCGTGCCTGTAAATACATTAGATCCAAATAGAGAAGATCGCCTACTAATAAATATTTTCTCAGGACGGCAATTTAAATTTGACACCTTCTGCACGGAGATTAGTATATGAGTGTTTTAAAAGAACCTGTAGCAACACCCAGCAGAGTTAGGGGCATTTTTAGATACTTACTGCAAACGAAAGAAAAACGAGAAAAAGAAGAAGTGCTAAAAAAGATTCTCTCTCCCGATAAACTGCTAAAAAATGCAACTTCTCCACGTCTTATGCTTAATGACACAATCAACGAAGTTCTTAAAGCACGTCTTTTAATAAGAGAGGATGAGGAAATAGCAATCAACCCAGATTTACCAGAGAACTCTCAAAATCCTCAATTGGGCGATAAGCTTTTACCTGATACTCTCGCAGAACTATTTTTTGCGTCTGGAAACGAAGATGAAGAAGACTTTGGTCGTGCTTGCGCTTGGTATTTAGCACAGGAAATTTATGAGGCACCAGGAAGCTGGGAAGAAGTAGAAAAACAAGTACATAAGCAGAACGTTGGTCATTTTTTAAAAATGTCAAATAACGCCCTTTATGGTCAAATGGATGACTGGATGTGTTATATGGGTTTTGCGTGGGGACATTCACTAGGAGGAAAAAGAGTAACTGTTCCTGATCCTACTGCTTATCTTAAACGTAATCTCCAGCATTTGTTTAATCAAGAGCAAGAAATTTTAATGAAAGATTTCATAACTCGTTTGGGACAGAAATGTCCTTTGTTTGAAACAGGTAGATTTAGAGAAGAAGTTGAAGCAGAAATTGGTCGTCGTCAACCTAATTATCTTTCCACTAGCACAGCTTTTGCCTTATTTAGACTTCAAGATGAAGAATATATAAAACTGGAGAGAAAATCGGATGCGGACTTGATGATTTTACCTGGAGTGAATAATCAAGTTGATGACAACGGGCGCATTTCTCATATTACCTGGCTAGGAGAAAGATCATGACTTTTCAAAAATTTGTTTGTTGGGATACTGACATGGTTCGGCGGGTAATGGATGTAGAAGCTACCCAACCTGCAAATCATCTGTTTTTAGCAACCCATTACCCAGTCGCAATGTACCGCCAGGAATTGATTAAGGCATCATCACGGGTTGAATATGACGAGCAGAAGTTTCTTATAGATTTTATTGCTGAAAAAGATTTTGCTTTTGTGCCTGTTTTAGGTGGTTCTGGAACAGGAAAATCTCACCTCATTCGTTGGTTAGCGGCTAATATCAAATCTACGCCTCAGCGTAAGGTGTTGCTTATTCCGAAAATCGGAACCAATTTAAAGGATATTATCAGCCTGATTCTTGAAGGAATAGAGGGTGAAAGGTTTGATGAATATCGTCAACGTGTAAATCGAGCAACTAATACGTTAAGTGAAACTCAAGCTCGTGTACAACTACTTAACCAATTAGCAGCAGCAGTTGGTGATAATGGTAAGCGCGATCGCTCTAAACTCACTGATGAGCAAAATTATTTAGTTGACGAACTTGACTCTTTATTATATGATCCGTTTTTTCGAGAACATTGGCTTAGAGATGAGGGTATTATTCATCGCTTGGTTATCCATATTTTAGGGTATCAAGATAAGGTAGAAATTATTGAGGAACGACGTCAATTTTCACTAGATGACTTACCTCTTGATGTGTTGAGTTTGCAAAAAGCTGGCACAAAAGCTCGAGAGTTCTACGCGTTTCTCATCGCTAATCATGATTTTCAAAAAACCGCTGTCAACTGGTTAAACCAGCATTTAGATGAAGCTATCACCCAAGTATTGAATTTAGGTAGGGAAGATTTACAAAGGTTAATGCGGGAAGTGCGTGAAACTTTGGCAGAACAAGGTATTGAGTTAGTTTTACTAATAGAAGATTTTGCTAAGTTGCAGGGTATCGATAGAGAAGTATTGGAAGCAGTTCTTGCACGCCCTCAGCAGCCAGGAAGCAAATCCCTGTGCGCTATCCGCACAGCACTGGCTTGTACGACAGGTTATTTTGAAAGTTTAATTGATACAGTAAAACAACGTGTTACTTTCAACGTCAATCTAGATATTGGTACGGTTGGCGAACAATCTTTAATGACTAAGGCTGACATCCAAGCATTTGTTGCTAGATATTTAAATGCTGTGCGCTTAGAAGAACAAATGATTGAGAATTGGGTAAACTCCGACAATCAAGAGGAAGATTATCAAGGGGAACCTCTCACAAGTGCTTGTAACGAATGTGAAAATCGCTTAGCTTGTCATACAGGATTCGGCAATATGAATGGGGTAGGGTTTTACCCGTTCACGCCAAAGGCTTTAGAACAGATGTTTAGTCGAGTCAACCCGGGCAATTTTAACCCACGAATTTTAATTAAAGATGTTCTTAAGTACACCTTAGAAAATTCTGTTGAGGATATTAAAAACGGCCAATTTCCTTCAACTGCTCTGCGACAACATTTTGGTAAAATGAGACTAACTGCTAAACTACAGTTAGATATTAAAGCTAAAGACTCACAAAACTTTGAGCGTCGTGAAACACTCTTAGATCTTTGGACTGATGGTAATGAACTTTGGGATCTCCGCACAGAAATTCATACAGCTTTTGATTTACCTCCCTTAGGAGTTAAGATTCACGAGACGGAAATTTCACAAAAGCCACCAGCAAATGGCACCGCGCCGCCTGGCTCAGGTAATGGAAATCAACCAGAATCCTACACAAATCCTCAAGTAAAACAACTGCCGGATACACTGACAGCAAAACTCAAAAATCTCGACGGTTGGAACAATCAAGAAATCCTTCCCGACTCGATTGCTAAAGATATTCGTGAGTTTATTTTTCCAGCTATAGCGCAGAGAATTGAATGGGATACAGAAATGCTGCTGAAGAGTACTTTTGCGGGTAGTGGTAAACTGTTTCAGCAAAGAAATATTATTTTCCACAATCCAAAGGTTAAAAGAGGGACTTATTCTGGGTTTGTTTTATCACTCCCCCTCAACCCGAACGACTCTAATGAGTTTAAAGAAACTGCATTTACTTTTCAAGGTATTTTATTATATAGTCACCACAAGAACTGGAAGTTCCCCGATGGCGATCGCTATTTTCGTACCTACACTAGGTATTTGGAACGGTGGAGCCAATACGTCTTAGAGCAAATTCGTCTTTATCCCCGTGAATCTGGAGAACCTTGGAACCCTGTACCAGCAACGGTGGAGTTACTGGCGATCGCGGCGACAATGGCGGGACATTCTACCAATACGCTCGAAAATGTTATTAATGCTTTGTTTCTTGGCTTAGATAATAAAGAAGATTTAAATCGTGCCTCAAGCTGGAAAAAGCTATTTGATTCTTTCAAGAAAAATCGAGAAGCACTATTAGAAATTGTCAAAAGTAGAATTCCTTGCACTAAAGGTAGTAATTCGACATTCCAGGTTATTGACGCAGTTCAAATTATAGAACCTTTAAAACAAGTTCTTAAATCGTGGCAACCTCAATACAAAATTCCGGAAGATATCCGCGATAATTTTGCAGAATTATATAAGGTACGTCAACAGGTAGATGAACTCCTAAAAAAAGCGATTCAGGAAGAGTGTGATCGTCAACTTACTTTGTATCATTCCCTGGTTTCTGAGTTAGGGGAAGATATTAAGAAAAAGGATATCATTAATATTGTGCAACAGTCAATGCAAGCAGCAAGAAACGCTGCTGTATTTCGTGGAGTAAAGAGCTTTGATGAACTGAATCTACTTTTAGAAAAGTTTGAGAAAACTAACTTTTCTAGTTACATAGATACAATGAAGCGTTTACAAAAAGAGAGAGAAAACTCAGATAAGGAAACAGGAAAATTGCTTCAGTATTTGAGCGAAAATTATCAAAAAGCTATGTCATTTACTTCAGAATTTGTCACAAGCACAAGGAATTTTGCTGATGCTTCTCTCACCGCAGTAGACAAAGAGATTGAAGCGCTAGAAAAATCTGGTGGTGCAACAGTCGAATTAAGTCACCAAATAATTCAGGATGGGTTAGTCGAATTGTGTAGCTTGCTAACTCAGATTAAAGAGGAAACCAACTTATAATTAAGTAGTTAAAATCAATGTTTTACCTAACTCGAGATTCAGAAATTCAAGCAGCTATCAACGAAATAGCATCCTGTTCAATACTCTGGTTAGATACAGAAGTTGCTGACTGTTTTACGCCATTTCAACAATTATCTTTAATTCAGGTTTTGTCAGATCCTAATGATTTAACCGGCGAAAGCGTTTATCTATTAGATGTGTTTAACCAGCCTGATATAGTAGAATATTTTATTGCTCAAATTATGAGAAATGCCAATATTGAAAAGATATTTCACAACTCTAATTTTGACCTCAAATATTTAGGGGGTACTCAGGCGCAGAATATCACCTGTACCCTTAAAATGGCAAGAAAAATATCACGCTATTCTCTAGGAACATCAGATTTAAAACTGAAAACTTTAGCCAGAGAGCTTTGCAATTTTACTGATGTAGATTCAGAGGAAGGAACAAGTGATTGGGGAAGACGACCTCTGATCCAAAAACAGCTAAACTATGCGAAAATGGATACTGTTTATTTAGCTCAAGTACATCTGTCTTTAAAGAATAAGGTACCAAATAAACAATTACCTTTAGTCTATGAAAGCGTAGAAAACTTGGACAACAGCGACGAGTTAAATTTTTCAACAGAAACAGAAAATATGGTTAATCGTTCTTCTGATTCTGCATCAAAATCTTTAAAAGAAAAATGTCAAGAACTTATTGATTTATCTCAAAGAAAAATTAATTTAAAAAAGTACGCGGATCAGCTTGAAGGCTTTACAGCAAGACAAAAAATAATTACTAACTCTACTCGAGAAATTCAACCCCTTGTTATTGCTTTGAAAATTTTTAGTCAGAAAGGTATTATTAATCTTGATTTGAATCAAAAAGTAGATATTTTATTAAATTCTATTAGCTTTATCCAAGACAATTTTCGAAAAAATCCTGAGTGGATTCTTGATAATAATAATTTTAAAGCCAATACTTTTAATTCCAGGATAGATACGCTAAAAAATAGCATCAAACAAGACTTATCTCTAGCTTGGAAAAATTATCTTAAGGAGCATTTACCCACCATCAACAGGGAAATGTTAGATATTTTTGGTAAATTGGAGTCACTTAAACCAACTATTGATAAAATATACGCATTAAATAAACGAATACAAGAAATTGAATTTCCCAAAAACGTTGACGAATTTGACGAAGTAGATAGATTAATCGGGCAATTAAAGCAATTGTTAGATAGCCTTAGTTCTGACAAAATACCCGAAGATGTACAAAAATTTCTCAAAATTGCTGCTAATCAAGGAGCAACTATTGATCTCCTAACTACCGAAGTGAAAGAATGGCTAATTGAGCATAGACTTGATAAGTCATTACGAATTCGATTGAGTTAAAAGATTCTTTAATTACCAAAAAATCCATATTGAGCGAGAATGAATGAAATTTTCCCAGACAGCATTATTCAAGAATTTCTAAATATATTAGAAGGAAAAGAGGTAAAACTCTTAACCTGGGGAATTGTTGATGGGGGATTTACAGAAGAAGAAATTGATGAAATCGCCCAGGAATTCGTGATTAATAATGAGGTTGATATCGATGGCGATTTGATAAATGAAATGCTAGAAAGGCGATTGCTATTTGAATTTAATCTCAAAGGACGTCGCCTTTTTCGTACCCGAATGGCAGAATCGGTAAGATTATTTGCGCGACTTCGTCAACTCTTTCCTAACAGGAATTGGCAAACTGCCCCTACTCTAGTAGCTGATTACCGCTTGCAAATCAGTCCAAGAATTTACCCAAAGAGGAAAATTACGCCAGAAAAAATAATTCAACACCTAGAGGCAGACAAACTGCTAACCCCCATCCGACAACAAGCTGTTGCAGCTATACTGAATTCACCTTCGCGTGGTGAAGTTCAACTTGCAGATTTCCAGCTTCGTGCCACACGTCAGATGCTACGAGATCTAAATAGTGGCAAAAGTCGGGGAATGATTGTTTGTGCTGGAACTGGAACGGGAAAAACTTTGGCATTTTACTTGCCCGCCCTGGCGCATATTGCGAATTTGGTAAAAAAGGATGAATATTGGAGCAAGGGAATTGCCATTTATCCCCGAAATGAACTTCTTAAAGACCAATTTTCTGAAACTTATCAGGAAGCACGCCGCCTTGATATTGTCCTCCAGAAAGAAGGTAAGCATAAAATTATCATTGGTGCGTTTTTTGGTCTAACTCCTAGAAGCGCAGTTTTAGATCAGGTACAAGATAAATGGGAAGCTGACGGTGGTGGGTTTACTTGCCCTTACCTACGGTGTCCCAGATGCGAAGGTTCTCTATACTGGCTACGGGCAGATGTGGAAGCAAGTAAAGAGAAACTTTCTTGTCTCAAACCTTCCTGTGGTGCTGTTATTCCAGAAGACGAGGTAATTCTCACACGCGATCGCATGGCGAAAACTCCCCCAGATCTGGTTTTTACAACCACAGAAATGTTAAACCGTTCTATGGGTGACTCTCGCTATGCTCATATCTTTGGCATAGCAGCAGCAAAAACTCCCCAAATAGTCTTGCTAGATGAGGTGCATACCTATACGGGTGTACACGGGGCACAAGTGGCTTACTTGTTGCGACGTTGGCAGAGAATAATCGAGAAAAAAGTTCATTTTACTGGACTTTCAGCAACACTAGAAAGCGCAGCGGAGTTTTTCAGTGAACTTACAGGCTTAAAGCTTAATTCAATCGAAGAAATTTTTCCTGTTGAAGACAAAATTGCTGAGGGCATGGAGTATCAACTAGTTCTCAGAGGAGATCCAGTCTCGGGAACAAGTCTATTATCCACAAGTATCCAATCGGCAATGCTACTGCGGCGCATACTCGATCCATCTGATAGACCCCCGAGTAAAGGTTTCTATGGTTCCCGTGTTTTCGCTTTCACAGATGACTTAGATGTTACCAATCGCTTATTCCACAACCTTTTAGACGCCGAAGGGCGGGATAGTTGGAGTCGTCCTTTGCGCTGGCGATCGCCATTAGCAGCTTTGCGGATACATAGCGCTGCCGACGGCGGAGAACGGCTTATTGCTGGTCAATCTTGGCTTTTATGCGAAGAAATCGGTCATGGGCTAGCATCACCTTTGATGATTGGTCGCACCAGTTCCCAAGATACCGGAGTTACCCCAAATTCAGATGTGATTGTTGCTACTGCCTCCCTGGAAGTAGGATTTAACGATCCAGAAGTTGGAGGTATTATACAGCACAAAGCACCACGAGATATGGCGTCGTTTCTTCAGCGTAAAGGACGGGCAGGACGACGCAGAATTATGCGACCTTGGACAGTGGTAGTGCTTTCTGATTATGGACGCGATCGCATTGCCTATCAAGGCTACGATATGCTGTTTAACCCTATTTTGCAAAAGCGTTCTTTACCCATAGCCAACCGTTATGTCATCCGCATTCAAGCCGTTTTCGCCTTTATGGACTGGGTGGCGCAGCAATTAATCACTACTAACAAAGGAACTGTTTGGAATGACTTTGCTTTTTCTACTTCATATAATCTCAACCGCCAGCAACAAGAAATAGCACTGATCCGCAAAATCCTCGAAACAGCGCAGGGAGAACAAAAGTTAGAAGCTTATTTGCAATCAGCATTACACCTTACTAGAGATCAAGTCCAGGCAATTCTCTGGGAACCACCAAGATCATTGATGATGGCGGTGCTTCCAACTTTGCTGCGTCGTCTTTCCTCTCGTTGGCAGCGATTTTCCGATCAAAATGAATCAGAACAGGATTACCACACCAACGATCCATTCCCTGATTTCGTTCCCCCAAACTTATTTAGTGATCTTCTATTACCTGAAGTTAGGATTACTACGCCGCCACAGACACGCCACAGTGATCCAAATGTTAACTCCATGCCTATCATCCAAGCCCTAAGAACCTTTGCCCCAGGTAGATGTACACGGCGCTTTGGGGTGGAGCATATTCATGCAACACACTGGGTTGCCCCGCCAAACTTGGGACAAACAGAACAGCAGCTATCAGTCGAAGACTACTGTACCGAAACTGAAGAGATGGGAAATTTTCAGTTTTGGCAAGATGAACAGATTATCAATATTCCTACATATCGCCCTTGGGCGATTAATCCCACTCAAGTCCCACAAACAATTTCAATTACGTCCAATGCCCAACTAGAATGGCGCACTCAGATCATACAACCAGATGAGGGAACAAAACTGGATCTACCTCAAGGTTCGCCTTGGTGCAAAATCTTGACAGAAGTTTCATCCTTCACCCACACTCAACAGTCTCCAGTAGAAGTGCGGCGGTTTGCAATAGCATCCCACGCCAACATCCGCTTCCAAAATGGTCAAGAACTTGATACCACTATTCGCTTTACTCAGAGACAGGATGGTAACCCTGCTGCTGTTGGATTTGCTCAATCTGTTGACGCCCTAGTATTTCGCTTTTGTATTCCATCTAACTTCAATATCAGCCCTAGTGATCCCAACCAAAATAAAATTCGGTCATTTCGCACAGCATATTTTCGGCATCGGATATTGACAGATGCGCGATTGTGTGAATTGACAAATGTTTTTCAACGGGACTGGCTTTATCAAATATATATATCAATGCTGACTACCCGCGCCTTGGCAGATAAAATCTCCCTCTGTCAAGCTTTTGAAGTTCTTTTAAATCAAGATTTGGGTCAGGAAATGGCAAGCGTTCTGGATAATATCTTCCAGACCTTAAACGTAGAAGAAATTTTACTAGAAGAAGGTGAACCAGCACCAGACGAGAGCCAAGGACGACAAAAAGTACATGACAGGCTGTTAGCACTTTGCAGGAGAGATATAATTCAAACTATATTAAATGACCTTGCGCCTGTGCTTTGGTCAGAACCGAATGAGAAGTGGAATTCTTGGGCAGCATTACGTTTCAAAGCAACTTTGGGAGGGGCGTTACTGGATGCTTGCGGGCAGTTGTGTCCTCAGTTTGATTTGGGCGACCTGATTTTGGATATTGATCCTGGTCCAAGTTCACCAGATGCATCTACAGTTTTAGAGAGGGTAGATGAAATCTGGATTACTGAGTCTACCGTTGGCGGCGGCGGGGTGATTGAGGAAATTGTAAGGCAGTATGCAGCTGATCCTGCCAATTTTTTCCGGTTGGCGGGGAGTGCGTTAGAACCTTCAGATTTTGAGATTGTAGATTCTGAACTTACCCGGTTACTAAAGTTAACCGAAACCAGTGATAAGGTTGTTGATGCAATGAATAATGTGCGGTTGGCACAGAGATATGATGAATTGAAACAAGCAAGCGATCGCCTCCGCAAAGTTTTGTCATCTGAAGGTATTTTGGTCACACATCCCGTTATGACTGCAATTAACGCCCGGGTTTTGCGTCCTGGAAGTACCAGCCAAACCGACGAATTACTCCTAAATTTGATCCGTTTGTGGCATGAGGAAGAAGAACGGCTAGGCATTGAGATTGATGCGCGGGTTTTTGCCTATGTAGTTAGTAATGATGACCAGTTGGATAAAGCATTGTTCCATTTTGGTTTGGTTCAGCCTAATCCCTATTGGCGGTTTCAGGTGATTTATGGGCTTTTGTGGGCAAGGGGTAATATAGTACGATCTCGTGCCTTTGCTTCGTACAATCCTTTTGCTGTGCTTCCCGATGCAGATAGAGAACTTTTGCTGGACGTATTACAAATGGAAGAACGTAAAGTGCAGCTACATGATCCTAACTGGCGTGAACAGGTAGAAGAGAGTTTGAAAAGTGCAGCGTCGGTTTTGCTGTTGGCAAGTTCTGATGCGCGGGGAGATCTGAAGTCGGCGATTTTGAGTTTAGCAGTGGAACCAATAGAACTTGGGTTTTTGCAAGTTTATCCCTTGGTAGAAGGTGTGCAGTGGCATTCCCAAGGGTTTGCAGTGAGGTTGCGAGTGCGCGATGCGGTGCAGTAGTTACAATCTTCAATTTCACATAATCAGATAAAATGTACACGAACCGATACATTCATTCACGCTTAAGTTCTCGTCAAATTCCTGACTTACTCCAGACAATTTTCGTGGCTGAACTGGTTAACCCCAGCCAATGTATCTGGCTTGTCTCTCCCTGGATATCAGATATCCCAGTTATTGATAACACAGCTAACACTTTTCTATGCTTAGAACCCTTTTGGAGTCGAACTCACATTCGACTTTCCCAAGTTCTTGCAACCCTAGCGGAACGTGGAAGTACTATACATATTGCTACTCGTCCCGATTCTCACAACCATAGTTTTATTGAAAAAGTCAAAGCCAGAATTGAATATCAGGACTACAAAGTACAATTCCACATTACTGAAGAACTACATACAAAAGGTATCTTAGGAGATGGGTATTATCTTGCTGGGTCAATGAATTTCACCTACAACGGCATTACGGTCAATGAAGAAGCTGTAACTTATGAGACATCACCAGAAATCATTGCCGAACAACAGATTATTTTTACTAACCGTTGGGGAGGTTTTGCATGATGAACAGTCCCACTGATGCTGAAATCCGCCACTTCCTGAATCATTTTTTTGGTAGTGGTAACAAATTTAAATTGAATCAGATTCAACAAGATGGAAGTACACAGGTCAAAATTCGTCCTTGGGTAGAGTTGTTGACTCAAGGCGAGCCACAATCGACAGTTCTTCCCTGTTGGCACAACGATACCGTAGATTGGTATGGCCTTACTTTTTCAGAACGTCAGTTACGCCGCTTGAGTGAAGAATTAATGGCGTTTGTTGGTCCTACGTATTCGACATTTCGAGGACAAAGAGTACAGCTAAATTTGCAAGATCCCATAGAACTGGCAGTATACGAATTTACTAAGGGTAATGCGATTAAATTGCTCGGACAACCACCCAAAGTTTGGGAAGGACTAGAGAGGATGCGTAAAGTTCGTGGAAGACAGGGAAAGTACATTGGAGAAAATCCCCGTCCTACAGGGCGTGTATTACGCGACTTCTACATGGCACTTCAAGCAGGCGATCGCAATTCAGCAGAACAGTCGCTACAATACCTGATAGATCAACATCGTTTAGATGCCCTCAATCTGCTGTTTTTGCGGGTGCAACTTTTAGCAGAATTGCAACGGTGGAATGAGTTACTTGCCCTTCCCGAACTGGGTAATCTCTTGCAGGTTCGCCGACCTTTCGCGGTTACACAGGCTTTACTTATAGCAGTCTACTGCACCGAATTGCAACAGTTTGAAGACAAGAAGGCTCCTAAAAGTGCCGTTACTTATTTCAAAGAAGTGCTTTTTCAGCGCTACAACAATCTTTTTGCAGTCCGTGCAGGTAGTAAAATACCAGAAGTATTGAAATTATTTATGCTACTAGCAGTGGGTGGAGAACCACCTCGACCTTTTCTCCGAGACGAACTGCTAGCAATTTTAGACGTTGAGGATAATCACCGCAGCTATTTACAAAAGTTAGCCGAACTACTACCAGATAGTCAGCCGCCTCGCGAAGGAAACGTGGTGCAAGAAGCTGAACAGCTATCGAAAAATGGAGATTTTGACCAAGCATTTTCATTGCTTTGTGATGCACCACCATCCAAAGAAAAAGTTCGCTTGCTTCTTCAATGTGCCTACGAGCTGCAAACTTTAGCAGCTGAAAAAGCTGCATTACAAGCCTTTGATGAACTTAGTGTTGACGATCAAAACGTGTTGATAAAGATACGGTGGAACCAAGCTTATCTGACTCAACTGTGGGGCAGTCAGCAAGGAACAACAAAGGATACAACAGCAGCAGAAACAATACCGGTAAATTGGCTAGAATGGCTGTTAAAGCTAGACAAAGAACCAAGTTGGGAGAGAGCACTGCATACTGCACGCCAAGGTTCTACCGAATGGGATGTGTCTATTTTGCTTACCCAACCACGAGCAGTAGTAGAGTTTGGCGAGTTATTAGATAAAGTAGGCTCAAAAGCGGAGTCTGTCTTGCATAATGCCCTTCCCTACTTGCTGGCATTTTTCCAGAAGGATGAAGAATTTCCTCGTGGTGAGTTTCTTACCCTTTATCACTCACTGTTAGAACTGCTAGTTCTTAGCACGGAGGGTGGGGATGCTGATTTAGTTTTATTCAATGATTTAGCGATCGCCCTTTTCAAGCTTGGACTTGATGCTACAAAGTACATTGAGATTCTGGATTATGCCTTAGAACTCTGGAAACGCTTTGCCGCTCCCAAGAAGGTTGATTGGGCACTTGACTTGCTTGATGTCCTGATATTATACCCTTGTGCAGTTGACCAAAAGCGATCGCAATTCGTCTTTGCTGTAGCAGAAACCTTGCGTCGTCATGCTAACCGTATTGATGAAGAGCAATGGGGAATTTTTCGCTCTTTGATTCAAGACTTAAATTTAGAACAAACTCTTCCAGATTTGCTGGGTGAAGAACTAAATTTAGTTACACCAAGCTTTGAAGATGAGGAAAATATCTTCCAAAAACTGAAAGGGAAATCAGTACTCATATACAGCTTAACAGAAACAGCAGCAATCAGGGTGAAAAATGTTCTAGAAGCTGGTTGCCAAGAAGTTAAAGTTTATCTCAGCCATGATAAAGGTGGTAATGAGAGACTACGTCAATGGGTAATCAATTCTGACCTGGTTGTGATCGTGACAGCTAGTGCCAAGCACGCAGCCACAGATTTTATTGAAGCGAATCGCCCATCACATCTTCCCGCTATTCTTCTAGTGAATAGTAAAGGTAGCACAGGTATGCTGCGGGCTATACGACAGCACTTAGGCACAGTTTAGCACATTTTCAAGTATTTATAGCATCGACAGTTTATCAAACTTTTTTGGAAAAAAACAGACCTATAGAATATTTCTATAGCAGATATATGAATTAATGACTTTTCACTATAGATGTTTCGGAGTATTATGAGATCAATCGCAAAGAAAACTTACAATTCTTGACAACTTAATGACGGTGGATATCGCCAAGCTGAATTTACGGTTAATACCTCTAATGGATTGACCGCATATTTAGATACCTAATTCATAAAAATTATAAGGAGGCTCCCAATGGTAGCGCTTGCTGATACTCGACGCAGATTAACCATACAGTTTAGTGACATTGCAGATGATACGACAGCAATTAGATCTTTAGACTGGGACCGCGATCGCTTTGATATTGAATTTGGGCTACAAAATGGCACCACCTATAATTCATTCGTAATTAAGGGTGAAAAAACAGCCTTAATCGATACTTCCCATGAGAAATTTCGTGAACAATATCTAGACGTCTTGGCAGGGGTAATTAATCCAGCTGAACTAGATTATCTAATTATTAGTCATACTGAACCTGACCACAGTGGATTGGTCAAGGATATACTGGCGCTAGCGCCTCAAGTGACTGTTGTTGGTTCAAAAGTAGCAATCCAGTTTCTCGAGAATTGGGTTCATACTCCTTTTGAAAAACAAATTGTGAAAAATGGCGATCGCCTGGATTTGGGTAAAGGACATATCCTGGAATTTGTAATCGCACCTAACTTGCATTGGCCAGATACAATATTCACATACGATAGCAAAACGCAAATTTTATATACGTGTGATGCGTTTGGCATGCACTATTGCGACGATCACACATTCGATGAAGATTTAGACCTGATTTTAGAAGATTTTCAATATTACTATGACTGCTTAATGGGACCAAACGCTCGTTCAGTTTTATCTGCAATTAAGCGGATGAATGAGTTACCCACCATTACAATGATTGCTACAGGTCATGGCCCTTTACTTTATCACAACGTGATTGAGCTGGTAGACCGCTATCGTCAGTGGAGCCAAGAACAAGCGAAAGCAGAAACAACAGTTGCAGTCTTTTATGTTTCCGACTATGGTTTTAGTGACAGTCTATCTCAAGCGATCGCCTATGGCATCACTAAAACAGGTGTGGCGGTTGAAACAATGGATTTAAAATCCGCCGACCCTCAAGAGGTGAAAGAATTGGTTAGCATTGCCTCAGGATTAGTGATTGGCACCCCACCAATTTCTGGAGCAATCGCTGCTACTGCTCAAATTGCTATCAACACTATCTTGGCAGCCGCCAAAGCCAAGCAATCTGTTGGTGTCTTTGAATCTGGAGGAGAGGATAGCGAATCGGTTTATCTATTGTTGTCCAAATTCCGAGATTTAGGACTTAAGCCTGCTTTTCTACCTATTTTAGTGAAAGAAGCGCCAAAAGAAGCAATATACAAGTTGTGTGAAGAAGCTGGAACAGACATGGGACAATGGTTGTCTCGTGAGCGCACCCTTAAACAAATAAAAGCACTGGATAACGACTTAGAGAAAGCTTTGGGAAGGCTGAGTAGTGGACTCTATATTCTTACAACTCGCCAAGCCCATGTTAGTAGTGCCATGCTTGCTTCTTGGGTAGCACAAGCTAGCTTTAAACCTTTGGGTTTGACAGTTGCTGTGGCTCGTGATCGTGCCATTGAATCTTTACTCCATGTAGGCGATCGCTTCGTCCTTAACATACTAGAAGAAGGCAATTATCAGCAATTGATGAAGCACTTCCTCAAACGCTTCCCCCCTGGTGCTGACCGTTTTGAAGGAATCAGAACGTATGATGCAACAAACGGTTCTCCTATCTTAGCTGATGCCCTTGCCTACATGGAATGCGAAGTCAGCAGACGCGTAGAGTGTGGCGATCACTGGTTAATCTACAGCACTGTTTCTGTTGGTCGTGTTTCCAAACCCGACGCCTCACCCGCCGTACACCATCGTCAAGTTGGAAATCATTATTAGGGAATTGGGCATAGGGCATAGCGCAATAAGAATTAGGTATTCAGGACTAAGTACGGTTTGCTGGGGAACCTAATTTCTTCTCCTCTCCCCATGCCCCATGCCCATTGCCCCATGCCCCATGCCCATTGCCCCGTGCCCCATGCCCCATGCCCCAATCCCCCAAAAACTATGTCAAACACTAAACCCCGTGATGTGCAAATCGCTTCAATTGATGCAGATACTACCATCCTGCGATCGCGTACTTGGGAGCGACTCAAATTTGAAGTAGAATACTCATTGCAAAGAGGTACCACAGCAAATTCCTATTTGATTCAAGCTGAGAAAACAGCTGTGTTGGATCCTCCTGGCGAATCATTCACTGAAATTTACCTGCATCACTTACAGCACCTTCTTGACTTACAGCATTTAGATTACATAATTTTGGGTCATATCAACCCCAATCGTTGTGCAACTTTAAAAGCGCTGCTAGAATTAGCTCCTCAAGTTACCTTTATCTGCTCCAAAGCAGGTGCAGTTGCTCTACGTACAGCTTTCAAAGAACAAGAGCTAAAAATTAACGTACCAAGAGCAGAAGAACTTATAGATTTAGGAAAAGGGCATCAACTACAATTTATCGCAGTTCCTACCCCGCGCTGGCCCGACGAACTTTATACCTACGACCAAGGAACTCGCATCCTGTTTACTGATAAGCTATTTGGTACTCATGTTTGCGATGATCAAATCTTTGATGAGGGTTGGAAACATTTAGATGAAGACCGACAACACTACTATGATTGTCTTCATGCTGCTCAATCAAGACAAGTAGAAACAGCACTTGACAAATTTGCCCCTTTATCTATCAAGTTTTATGCTCCTGGTCATGGTCCAATTGTACGCTACAGCAAGAGTCGACTAACCCACGACTATCGGCAGTGGAGTCAACAACAGAAAGAGAAAGAAACAACCGTTGCACTTATTTATGCGTCTGCTTACGGAAATACAGCAACTTTAGGCCAGGCTATAGCCAAGGGTATCAATAAATCTGGTGTACGTGTAGAATTAATTAACTGTGAATCGAGTGAGCCAGCAGAAATCCAAGCCGCTGTTGAAAAGTGTGATGGATTTATCATCGGTTCTCCTACACTTGGAGGTCATATGCCCACCCAAGTACAAACAGCTTTGGGAATTGTGCTTTCTACTGCTGCCAAAAGTAAGTTAGCAGGCGTCTTCGGTTCCTACGGATGGAGTGGAGAAGCAATTGATGAAATCGAAAGCAAACTACAGGATGCTGGTTATGGATTTGGGTTTGACACGATTCGGGTGAAGTTTAAACCTGATGATTTAACTCTTCAACAGTGTAAAGAAGCTGGAACAGATTTTGCTCAGGCTTTGAAAAAAGCAAAGAAAGTCCGCACCATTAGACAACCAGTTAGTGATTCCCAAATTGATCGTACCGAGCAAGCTATGGGGCGGATTGTTAGTCCTTTGTGCGTAGTATCTGCCAAGCGAGGATCTCTTACAGGTGCCATGCTAGCTTCTTGGGTTTCCCAAGCAAGCTTCAACCCTCCCGGCTTGACTGTTGCTGTTGCCAAAGACAGAGCAGTAGAACCTCTAATGCATACCAAGGATAAATTTGTCTTGAATATTTTGCAGGAAGGTATGAACCTGCGGCGACACTTCCTCAAATCTTTCGCTCCAGGGGCAGATCGCTTTGCAGGTTTGAAAACTGAAGAAGCAGAAAATGGATGTCCTATCCTCAGCGATGCCCTTGCTTACTTGGAATGCACTGTTGAAAGCCGGGTAGAATGTGGCGACCATTGGGTAGTTTATGCAGTGGTAGACAGTGGTAAAGTCCTACAACCTGGAGGTATGACAGCAGTTTATCACCGGAAATCGGGTGGGCAGTATTAAAAACAGGGTGTAGGGGGTAGGGGAAATCGGAATTGAACTTCCCTAAACCCAACATAAGCGTTCTATGAAATGAATGTCCTACACCCCATAGAAGCCACCGTCTTGGATTTTACTACGGTTTTTGACCATTTATCTATCGATAATTCTTACAGAATTCATACTGACTCGTAATATTTAATTTTTGAATTCTGGTTGTAAAAGGACATCAAACATGCAAGAATTTATTAAGAACTCATTAAATAATCGGCACCAATGGATCAGTCGAAATCGACTTGTGCAGTGTCTTGAAACTGTGCAGGACCTAATTATTATTTCGCTGTGTATTGGGTTATTCAGTGTTATGGTGATTCAGCTGCGAGCAATGTTTTACTCGCTGCTGCCTCCACTTGACTTTAAAGCTGTTACCTCCGATATCCTCTTTTTGTTGATTTTAGTCGAGTTATTTCGATTACTGATAATTTACTTACAGGAGCAACGAGTATCTATTGGTGTAGCTGTCGAGGTATCTATTGTCTCCGTACTTCGAGAAGTAATTGTCCGAGGAGTGTTAGAAGCACACTGGAGCCAGATTTTATCGGCATGTGCCTTTTTACTGGTGATGGGAGTCTTACTAGTAGTTCGATTTTGGTTACCACCAACTTTCGAGGGTATTGATCCAGAACGTTACTTTTCTCGTAAAACTCAGGTTTTATCAACAAATACATCATCTGAGTTAACAGACCATTCCAGTGATCCAAATCATGAAACTATTGCTTCTGTTTTTACAGATGGTAATTCCCGATCAAGACATCAAGATTGAATATTGTGCTAACAGTGAGTACTTAAGGAGATACTATGGATGAATTTTTGAATCAAATTTCTCGTCGTAAGTTTTTGTTAACGGCAGGAGTATCTGCAAGTGCTGTACTTTTAAAGGGTTGCTTAGGTAATCCCCCTGACAATTTGACTGGTGGTACTAGCGTTCAAGCTCAGCAGACGGCACAGGAAAGTGCAAACCTTCCCCCAGAACAAAAGCCAGAAACTCCTAAAGTCAAATTAGGATATATCCCTATTATTGAATCAGCTCCTTTTATCATTGCTAAAGAAAAAGGGTTCTTTGCTAAGTATGGCATGACCGAAGTTGACCTTTCTAAACAGGCTTCTTGGGGTTCAATGCGAGATAACACTGAAATCGGTTCAGCCGGTGGTGGAGTTGACGGTGGTCAATATCAGATGCCAATGCCACATCTGATTACTGAAGGTTTAATCACCAAGGGTAATAAGAAGCTTCCTCTTTATCTATTGGCGCAGTTAGTTACTCATGGTAATGGTATTGCGATCGCAAACAAGCATTTAGGAAAAAACCTTTCTGTAGACACAGCAAAGTCAAAGGAACTATTTATTGGACTCAAATCCTCAAAAAGCCCTTTTACCGCAGCATACACCTTTCCACACGTAAATCAAGATTTTTGGATTCGCTACTGGCTAGCTGCTGGTGGAATCGATCCAGATGCTGATATCAAGCTAGCCACTGTACCAGCAGCACAAACTGTTGCCAATATGAAGACAGGTACAATGGATGCCTTTAGCACAGGTGATCCTTGGCCTTATAGAATCGTCAAAGATAAGATTGGTTTCTTGGCTGCATTAACCGCAGAAATTTGGAAAAATCATCCAGAAGAATACTTTGCTTTAAGGGCGGATTGGGCGGATAAAAATCCCAAAGCGACCAAAGCACTGTTGAAAGGGATTATGGAAGCACAAAAATGGTTGGATAATTTTGACAACCGCAAAGAAGCAGCACAAATTCTTGCTAAACGCAACTACTTCAACTTGTCATCACCAGATATCCTAATAGAACCATTCGCTGGTAAGTATGATATGGGTGATGGTCGTACTATTAATGATAAATCAAAAGCTCCTTATTATTGGAAAGATGAAAAAGGTAGCGTTTCATATCCCTACAAGAGCCATGATTTGTGGTTTATAACCGAAAGTGTCCGTTGGGGATTCTTGCCAAAAGATTACTTGAAAAATGCTAAGGCACTGATTGATAAAGTCAACCGCGAAGATATTTGGAAACAAGCAGCAAAAGAAGCAGGTATTGCTGCTGCTGACATTCCCACTAGCACATCTCGTGGAGTAGAAGAATTCTTTGACGGCATTAAGTTTGACCCAGAAAAACCAGAAGAATATCTGAGAAGTTTGAAAATCAAAAAAGTCAGTGTTTAAGTGATTTTTAGTTCAACAATACTAAACAAATAAAAAATAACAAAATCTATGACAACGGTTCAAAAACGCCCTGCAGTAAACACTTTTGATAACGGTTTCATATCTCGTCTCCAAAAACAACTCCCTAATTTTATACCTCCAGCTATTGCAATTCTGATTTTTTTAGTTGTATGGCAACTGTTTTCTTGGACTCCAGGCGCTACGCTACCAGGTCCTATTAAAGTTATCCAAGATACTTGGATCTTAATCTTCTGGCCTTTTTATGATAGAGGTGGTATTGACAAAGGTTTATTTTGGCAGATTTTAGCTAGCTTACAACGGGTAGCAATCAGTTATTCGCTAGCAGCAATTGTTGGTATCGGTCTGGGCATTTTAATCGGTGTTAATCAAACAATGTCCAAAGCTCTAGACCCTATTTTTCAACTACTGAGAACAGTACCACCTTTGGCTTGGGTTCCGATTTCTTTAGCCGCTTTACGACAAAACGAACCAGCCGCCTTATTCGTGATTTTCATCACAGCAATTTGGCCGATTTTAATCAACACTGCTGTCGGCGTTACTCAAATCCCTCAAGACTATAATAACGTCGCCAAAGTTTTACAACTCAGCAAGAAGGAATATTTCCTCAACATTTTGATTCCTGCTGCTCTTCCTTACATCTTTACAGGTTTAAGAATCGCAATTGGCTTAGCTTGGTTGGCAATTATTGCAGCAGAAATCGTCATGTCTGGTATCGTCGGAATTGGCTTTTTTATCTGGAACGCGTATCAAAACAACGCTGTAAGTGAAGTCATTTTAGCTCTCGTCTATATCGGTGTTGTTGGTCTACTACTAGACAAATTCATGGTTTGGATTCAAACACTGATTCTACCAGCAGAACAAAAATAAATTAGGGGGCATGGGGCATAGGGCATAGGGCATAGGGCAATGCGCAACGGGCAATAAGTAATGGTTGCAATTTCCCCATCTATAGACTTATACCCCGCGCCCCACACCCCAATCCCCAATCCCCAGTCCCCAATCCCCAATCCCCAATCCCCAATACCTATGTCTATATTCGTTGCAGTTGACCAAATTGAAAAAGTTTTTGAGTTGAAAGGTGGCGGCAAATATATTGCCCTTAAAGGAATTGATCTGGATATTAAAAAGGGAGAATTCATTTCCCTGATTGGTCATTCCGGTTGCGGTAAGTCGACTTTATTAAATATGATTGCCGGTTTAGATTTACCAACTGAAGGATTGGTAACTCTTGAAGGAAGAAGAATCACGAAGCCTGGACCAGATAGAATGGTCGTGTTCCAGAATTATTCGCTGTTACCTTGGCGAACTGTACGGGAAAACATTGCCCTCGCTGTGGATGCAGTGATGAAGGATTTACCAGCCGGGGAACGTCGATCAATTGTAGAAAGACACATTGATATGGTGGGATTACGCCCCCATGCTGACAAACAACCTGGAATGTTATCAGGTGGACAAAAACAGAGGGTGGCGATCGCGCGCGCTTTAGCAACTCGTCCTAAGTTGTTACTATTAGATGAACCATTTGGTGCGTTAGATGCTCTGACACGTGGTAACTTGCAAGAGCAGTTAATGCAAATTTGCGACGAAAACCAAGTTACCGCCGTGATGGTAACACACGACGTCGATGAAGCGGTGCTGCTTTCTGACAGAATCGTGATGTTAACTAATGGACCAGAATCCAAAATCGGTGATATTTTAGAAGTAGATATACCCAGACCACGTAAGCGCATGGAAGTTGTAGAACATCCAAGTTACTACAGCTTGCGCAGCGAAATGATTTATTTCCTCAATCAGCAAAAACGTGTCAAAAAAATTAGGGCGAGAAAAACGGCAGACATTGCTCGTCATGGTTTAGAAAAAGTCAATTTGGAAATAGGCTTTGTGCCGTTAACTGCCTGCGCACCCCTAGCAATAGCAAAAGAAAAAGGGTTCTTCACTAAGCATGGTTTAGATGAAGTTAACTTGGTACGAGAAACCAGCTGGCGTGGTATTGTTGATGGTATGAGTGGAGGGTATTTAGATGCTGCTCAAATGCCTTCAGGGATGCCAATGTGGTTGACATTGGGAGGACACCAAAACCAATCCTTGCCTGTCGTAACAGCCCTTACTATGACACGCAATGGTAACGCTATCACTCTATCAAGGAAATTCTATGATCGAGGGGTGCGCACTCTTGCTGATTTTAAACAGTATCTGCTTCGTACAAGCGACCAAAGACACACATTGGGGGTAGTACATCCTAGCTCAATGCACAACTTACTCCTACGTTATTGGCTTGCGGCGGGTGGGATAGATCCTGATAGAGATGTTGACATTAAGACTATTCCTCCTGCGCAAATGGTGGCTGATTTAAAAGCAGGAAGTATTGATGGTTATTGTGTGGGTGAGCCTTGGAATATCCGCGCCGCCGTTGAAGAAATAGGCTTTACCATAGCTACTGACTTGGAAGTTTGGTTAGGACACCCCGGTAAAGTTCTTGGTGTAAGAGAAGATTGGGCAGCAGCTTATCCTAACACCCACATCGCCTTAACAAAAGCTTTGCTAGAAGCTTGCTATTACTGTTCGCTTCCAGAAAATGCCGAAGAAATTAGGCACATCCTTGCTGAGCGAGAGTATGTGAGTACAGATATCTCTTACATCCAAATAGAAGATCCGAACAACACCACGTGTAGTTTGGATCATCCAATGCGAGAATACGCCCACCACCAGTTTTATGCAGACTCAGCAATAAACCGTCCTAGTAGAACTGAACAAATTTGGTTGATGACTCAACTCGCCCGTTGGGGTGACACACCCTTCCCTAGAAACTGGGTTGAAATTGTAGAAAGAGTCTGCCGAGTAGGTGTGTTCAGTACCGCAGCACGAGAACTAGGATTAGATATTAGCTACACCCGTCAACCGATCCAACTATTTGACGAAGCTCCTTTCAACACTGACGATCCAATCACCTATCTCAACAATCTAAAAATTAAATGCGATTTTTCAATTGCAGAAGTAGTTATCGATCAACCTAGAAGGCTTGTAGCTTAAAGAGAGAGTAGGGGAGCAGAGGAGCAGAGGAGCGAATAATACTCAGTCCTCCATGCCCCCTTGCCCTGAGCGAAGCCGAAGGGATGCCCCAATACCCAATCCCCAATACCCAATCCCCAATCCCCAATCCCAAAAAAAATGGCAACTACACTTCAAATTCCAAACGCATTCCTAGAAATTAAGAACGTTTCAAAAATTTATCCTACAAAGAAAGGACCTTTTACTGTACTTGATGGAGTTAATCTTACTGTAAACCAGGGTGAGTTTATTTGTGTGATTGGTCACTCTGGTTGTGGTAAATCAACTCTGCTGAACATGGTTTCAGGGTTTAATTTTCCAACTTCTGGACAAGTTTTATTAGAAGGACAACCCATCACTAAGCCAGGACCAGATAGAATGGTTGTGTTTCAAAACTATGCGCTTCTGCCTTGGCGCACGGCTTTTGAAAATATATACTTGGCTGTTGATGCTGTTTACCCTGAAAAGCCAATAGCTCAAAAAAGGGCTATTGTGAGGGAGCATCTGGCAATGGTAGGACTAGCGGATGCTGGTGATAAAAAACCAACTCAATTATCGGGTGGGATGAGACAACGTGTTTCTATCGCCCGTGCTTTGGCAATTCGTCCTAAAGTTTTGATTTTAGATGAACCTTTTGGGGCATTAGACGCTATCACAAAAGAAGAGTTACAGGAAGAATTGCTGAAAATCTGGAACCAGAACCGTTGCACTGTCTTAATGATTACTCACGATATTGATGAAGCGTTGTTTTTAGCAGACAAATTGGTGATGATGACCAATGGTCCTCATGCGAAAATTGGGGAGGTTATGAGAATTCCTTTCCCCCGTCCTCGCGATCGCGCTCGCATCATGGAAGATCCACAATATTATCAACTCCGTAACTACGCTCTAGATTTCCTCTTTAACCGCTTTGCTCATGACGATGTAGGTTGAAATCTCTCCCACAAGACATTAACTTACGCACCCCACTCGTAGTACCAAACTTGGGTGGGGTAACTTTTGCTCTATTACAATAGAGAAAGTTGCTTGAGGAGGGCAAAGTTATGAACTATATTAAGCAGGCGATCGCAATTCTGGGAATAACAAGTGTCTTAGGAGGAATACCTGCTGTCGTTCATGCGCAACTTCCACAAATATCTACCAAGCCAGTCAATTTTCAGGACTACTATAATCAAGGGCTAGAAAAACTTAAAATCGGTAATTTTAACAGCGCTATTAACGATTTCAATCAAGTAGTACGATTGAAACCTCAATATTACGAAGGCTACTGTCTCAGAGGTTTGGCACGAGCCCAATCAGGAGACTCAAAAACAGCAATTGCTGATTTTACTTTGGCTCTACATTTTAATCCCAACCATGCAGAAGCTTATAATGGTCGGGGAACTGCTTATGCTGAAACAGGAGATATCCCAGCAGCCGTTGCTGATTTCAATCAGACGATCAAGGTAGATCCACAGTTTGAAGACGGGTACTATAACCTGGGACTTGCTAACCTGAAATTAGGAAAACACAAGCTGGCTGTTGCCAACTTTAACCAAACACTAAAAATCAATGCGAATCGGGCTGATGCTTACAGTAACCGGGGACTTGCTTTCTATGCTCTAGGAAACAGTACACATGCTGTCAACGATCTACAAGTGGCGGCGAAACTCTTTCAAGAACAAGGAAATATTGCAGGTTATCAACAAGTGCAAACCCTCATCCAGCAGATACGCAGATAAGCGATTCAAAATAGCCAGGTGTTAAGATAGCAAGAAAATTCACAGAAGGTAAAAAGTGAGGCGAAAGCAGTGGCTGTTGCTATCGTTGTGGCTATTAATTGGTACTGCTTTGCGCTTAACTCAATTGGAGGCAAAGCCACCTTGGACTGATGAGTTTTCCACGATCGTTTTTAGTCTTGGGAATAGTTTTCACAGTGTACCGTTAGATCAAGCGATCGCCCTCGATACCCTTTTACAACCAATACAACCCCACCCAAACGCTGGAGTTAGCGATGTACTTCAGCATTTATTTAGTGAGACGAATCATCCACCTTTATATTTTGTGTTATCTCACTGGTGGATGCGGCTGTTTCCTCCTGGCTTTGGAGATTTAGCTTCTGTATGGGCGGCGCGATCGCTAAGTGTTCTATTCGGTGCTTTGTCCATACCAGCTATCTATGGGTTAACCTGGCTTGCCTTTCGCTCGACGTTAGTAAGTCAACTAACTGCTGCTGTTATGGCAGTCTCTCCCTACGGAGTGTTTATTGCTCAAGAAGCGCGTCATTATACTTTAGTATGACCAACATATACACATCCTATAGTTTTGTGCGATTGTACAAATCTGTTCAAGCGACGAATTAATCTCGATATACTCCTGTTGTGTATACCTAACACGAGAAAAGGGATACGTTTGTTCCATAAGTTCAATATTTTCTCGGACTTGGGGTAAGAGATAACATTCCACTCCAGAGCAAAATAAGCCATCCAGTGGAGTGTTAGGCAATTCGATCTTAATTTCAGCCCTTTGCCAAAACGGAATTAAGATATGAGCATTCATGTCTGGTAAAATATCAAGCCCGTATGGCACACTTCCACACCAGTCATGATAACTTTTACTGATGAAGTTACCTACATCACCGTCAAAATATTCATTGTAGGACATTGGAATTATGTTTTGGCTCTCATCGTAGCAGAACATGTATACCTTACTATCAATAACCTCAGCAAGTTCAGGTACATTATATGCTTGGCAAAATCGCTTCAAGACCTCTAATTTCTGGTCAGTTGGGAGTTCTGATAGAAGACTTTGACTCAAGCCGAGCTGATACCACATACTCATTTGTGTGTTTTCCTCTTCCTCAAACGTATTTTACAACACCGACAGCAGCAGCATGGGCTTGCCCCTTCACAGATAGGTGCGACCAGTCCTCAAACGAATTGTTAAGAATTCACGTCTAAAGTTAGAGAAGGGAGTGCTAATTGTGTGTGTTAGGATGGCAACTGGAGTGTAAAAGCAAGAAAATTGACAGAAGGTAAAAGGTGAGGCAAAAGCAGTGGCTGTTGCTATCGTTGTGGCTATTAATTGGTACTGCTTTGCGCTTAACTCAGTTGGAGGCAAAGCCACCTTGGACTGATGAATTTTCTACTATCGTTTTTAGTCTTGGCAATAGTTTTCGCAGTGTACCGTTAGATCGCGCGATCGCTCTTGATACCCTTTTACAACCAATACAACCCAACCAAAATGCTGGAGTTAGCGATGTACTTCAGCATTTATTTAGTGAGACGAATCATCCACCTTTATATTTTGTGTTATCTCACTGGTGGATGCGGCTGTTTCCTCCTGGCTTTGGAGATTTAGCTTCTGTATGGGCGGCGCGATCGCTGAGTGTTTTATTCGGTTCTTTATCCATACCAGCTATCTATGGGTTAACCTGGCTTGCCTTTCGCTCGACGTTAGTAAGTCAACTAACTGCTGCTATTATGGCAGTCTCTCCCTACGGCGTCTTTATTGCTCAAGAAGCCCGTCATTACACTTTGGGTATTTTGTGGGTGATTGCTTCGGTTAGTTGTTTGCTTATTGCTACAAAACGAATTCAACGCCTCATACCCATACCTAACTGGCTGATAGTTATTTGGATTTGTATAAATGCTCTGGGTGTTTCGACACATTATTTTTTTGCTCTCACCCTTGGCACAGAAGCTTTATGGTTAATTGTTCTTGCTTTTTCTCAGTTCCGAGGAAAGCTAAGAGCTAACGCCAACCCAAAACAATATCTTAATTACCTCCCTTGGTGGCAAATCTTGGTAGCTGCTATTGGCACCATAATAGCATGTTTGGTCTGGGTACCATTATTTTTCCAGGCAAACCGTGGAGGTGAGTTGACAAATTGGATTCAAATTGGTAATGACGACGGGTTCTTAAAGTTGTTCAGCCCTCTGTTACAGGCTTTAGGCATATGGATTAGTATGTTGTATTTACTGCCAGTTTCTGTGTCGTCACTGGTAGTTGTCATTGGTTCTGGGTTAATAATGCTCTTTTTCTTTATCTGGTTGTTCCCGATTCTGAAACGGGGTATTGTGACTCAAATCAAACAACCAGCAACCAGGTTGATGACTCAGATGTTTGGCGTGTTGGTTTTAGGAGCGATCGCTTTATTCTTCTTCTTTACATACGCTCTTGATATTGACCTCACCCGTGGTGCAAGATACTACTTTGTTTACTTCCCATCAATCATAGTTTTACTTGGCACAAGCCTTGCAGTTTGCTGGAAAACTCCAACGATTAAGCAAAAATTCTTTTCATTCTCAGGGAAAACCTCTGTTGCGATAATTTTATCGATGGGACTTATCAGCGGGCTATGTGTTGTTTCCAATCTCGGTTACCCAAAATATTACCGTCCTGATCTTTTAGTTCCAGTGATGCAAAAGGTGTCCCATTCACCTATGCTTATTGCTACAACCCATAAAACCCATGTACAGACTGGAGAAATGATGGGCTTAGCTCGTGTCTTCAAGCTTTCAGGTTCAGCCACAACTCCTCTATTTCTTCTCGCCCATCAAGATCAAGATTCTAATACTTCAACAACTACTCTGAAAGAGACTTTAGCAAAGTTACCACGACCTTTGGATGTGTGGCTAGTCAACTTTCATGCACCAGTGGAACTTAACGGCTGTGTTGTTGAGACTCATTCTTTTCCTTTAGTCAACGGCTACGATTACCAAATTCATCATTGTTCGTGACCGTTCACAATATAAGATAAATCGGTTCATATGTACAATTTGAGTGAACTACCAAGTCTCAAGATCTGATATGCAAGAAGTCGTTTTTAGAAGACGGTTACAAATTCGTTGGGTGAGTGCGATCGCTGATATCATTCTTTCAGGAATGGTAATAGGACCACTTGTAGCACCGTTTCTAGCTGCGTCTAGCCTACCAATTTTGTCGGTGATTGGAAATATTATTTATTTCATGGGCGCTCATGTATGCCCACAACCTGATATGGGCGTAGTTTTAGCTCCACCTTTTATGATGGCTGTGTGTATGCGTTGTTACGGTACTGTCACAGGTTTACTTATAACTCGCCTACTATATGAAGTAACTAAAGGCAAGGGTTTTTACTGGTTAAATCAGTATTCTTGGTCTGGTGTAGCAGTGTCTAGTGTCTTAATGATGGCTTACCCCCTAGAATTGGCTGCCGAGGTTTTGGGTTGGTGGAGTTTTAATAATTATGTCGTCACGCTCTTTGGTTTAATAACAGGTTTGGCATGGGGATTATTCACCATGCCAATATTACAGAAATGGGGGAAACAAGGAAAATCTAGTTCCCTCCCCTTTGCAAGGGGAGGTTAGGAGGGGTAAAGTAATCTGCGCCTTCAAACAAAATTGGTATGAATAGATTTTTATTCTGACTCCTGACTCCTG
The DNA here is from genome assembly GCF_017591665.1 of Aetokthonos hydrillicola CCALA 1050. GTDB lineage: Bacteria > Cyanobacteriota > Cyanobacteriia > Cyanobacteriales > Nostocaceae > Aetokthonos > Aetokthonos hydrillicola. The sequence continues at coordinate 115,700 of NZ_JAAKGC010000004.1, forward strand.
ACTCCTGAATTCTGTTTCTTAAACCATTCCACAATTCCTTGGGCGATCGCACGCGCTTCCTTTTTCTGCTCCTGAGGATTTGTCACCACTTCAAATTCTTCAGGATTACTCATAAAACCTATTTCCAGTAGAACTGATGGTGCGCTTTCTGGACGTGTTAGGGCTAGGTTATCCCAAAATACGCCATAGTCGGGTCTTTTGAGTTTTTTAATGAAGTAATCATGCAAGAACAATGCTAGGCTGTGGGCTTGAGTGTTGTACCAATAGGATGAAAAACCCTTGATTTTCTCCGCATTACCATCATCAGGTAAAGAGTTGTGATGTATGGAAATTGAAATCGCTGGTTCTTCCTGATTTATCATCGCCACGCGATCGCCTAACGACACTTCTTTATCGTCTTCCCGCGTCATCACCACTGTAGCACCTCGCTTCACCAACTCATCCCGCAGCAATTTGGATACAGCTAAGTTTACATCTTTTTCAAGATAACCAGTTGGTCCCGACGCCCCAGATTCTGCACCTCCGTGTCCAGGATCTATCAGTATCTTAATACCAGATAAAGGCTTGCGTTTGTTATGGCGTGTAGTTGCTGGAGGGTAACGCAAGGATAAAACTAAACTTGTTCCATCGTATTTGAGCTTATATCCCCACTGTTGATTTTTTTTCAGGTTAAAAGTGTATTTCACCTGTTCAGGAGTCACTTGCTGCCAATCTAGACGATAAATGAGGGGGTCATCACCCAAGGCAATAATGTCTGTTTGGGCAGTTGTGTTGTAAAGAGTGAGGGAGAAAGTATTATCACCTTGTTGAACACTCACAGGTACAGGAACTTGCAGAGGGAAAACTATCTGAGCTGCACTCGGGGTTCGACGATATCCAACGCTGCGGATAATTGTTCGTGGTGGGATTGCACCTGGTATAACACGAGTCTCTTTGCTATTGATCCAAGCACCGTAATCTAAGCGGAGCCATTCACCTTCTCTACCTGTGACTGATGCCCGTGTTCCTTGCGGTAAGGGTGTAAGTCTAGAATAATCTGTACTAGGGCCAGTGCGAGCCACACCTGATGTAGTAACTTCAACAACTTGCAACTGTGCGGGTGGAAGAATTTCTATTTTACCAGCACCTAGCTGAGTTATCGTCTTGCCATTTCCTGTAAGTTGAAATTCAGGTTGTCCCACATTCCCAGGTGTTCCCACTGTAGTACAACCCTCGTACTTGCCTACGCTAGACTGAATAGAAGGTTGATTTCGCCCAGTTAGGGCGGCGGAGTTTGCAGGTAGTTGTGCTTGTGGAGGTTGTGGTAAAAGAGAAAGAGTTTGATTTCCTATCTTTACAGATACACTGGCGTTGGAGGCGGTAACCTGTTTAGGAAGCTTCGCGACTGCCGTAAAACAAATCAGTTCTCCTGGGAGTCTGGCAATGTTGGTTGCTGGAGTCAGAGAGTCTTTAGCAAAAGTTAATTCTTGGCTTACTTCAGGTTGAGTAGAAGCTCTTATGACTTTAACTTGGACTTGTTGGTTTTGGTATTGAACAGTGAAAAGGTTCTCTCCTAACTGTAATGGCAAGGTTGGTGCAAAATGACCTGCCTGAGAGCGGGTAATTGGATTACCATTGATGAGAAGCTGTCCTTGGGGTGGCGCTGTGCCAAGAACAAAGATTCTATCAGCAGTCGTTTTGTAGTTTGTTTTGGGAAAAATAATCTTGAGAGATTGCTCTTGCGCCAAAGCAAGGGAGGGGGTAAGTATACTACTTAATAATACTAATCCTAAAATGGGCCGCACATCAAAATTCAAAATAAAATAATTTACATCAGTTATTATGAGTTATTCTTAACTCTTTATTACTGTTGCACAATTTCAGGATGTTTTTTAAAAGTTGCCAAAATTGCTACATACTATGAGTAAGTTTGTATTTGTCACAGGCGGTGTGGTTTCCAGTATTGGGAAGGGAATTGTGGCTGCAAGTTTAGGGCGGCTGCTGAAGTCCCGGGGTTATTCAGTGTCGATTCTCAAGCTTGACCCTTATATTAATGTTGATCCAGGCACAATGAGTCCGTTTCAACACGGGGAGGTGTTCGTTACCCAGGATGGTGCGGAAACAGATTTGGATTTAGGGCATTACGAACGCTTTACTGACACCTCTATGTCAAGACTTAACAGCGTAACAACTGGTTCAATCTACCAAGCTGTGATTAATAAAGAGCGGCGGGGCGATTATGATGGTGGTACAGTGCAAGTCATTCCTCACATCACCAATGAAATTAAAGAGCGTATTACAAGAGTAGCAAAAAATACTATTTCTGATGTTGTTATCACTGAAATAGGTGGGACGGTTGGAGATATTGAATCCTTACCATTTTTAGAAGCAATTCGTCAACTGCGCAAAGAAGTAGGACGGCACAATGTATTATACATGCATGTTACATTGATACCGTGGATTGCTTCTGCTGGCGAGATGAAAACTAAACCAACCCAACATTCAGTCAAGGAACTGCGATCTATTGGGATTCAACCAGACATTTTAATTTGCCGGTGCGATCGCGCTTTACAACCAGGACTAAAACAGAAATTATCAGAGTTTTGTGATGTACCAGCAGAATGTGTGATTCCTGCTATTGATGCTAAGAGTATTTATGAAGTTCCATTGATTTTGGAACGAGAAGGATTAGCACAGCAAGCGCTGGAGCTATTAAATATGGAGCAGCGACAACCAGATCTCCTGCAGTGGCAAACTTTGGTAGATCGGATGTATAGTCCTAAGCATCCAGTCGAAATTGCGATCGTGGGTAAATATGTGCGGTTAAGTGATGCGTACCTTTCGGTTGTTGAAGCGCTGCGTCATGCCGCCATTTCTATGAGCGGGGAACTGCGCATACGTTGGGTAAATTCCGAAGAATTGGAAAATAGCGAAATTGATACCCATCTTGATGGTGTTGATGGCGTCTTGGTTCCTGGAGGTTTTGGCTCTCGAGGAGTGGATGGCAAAATTGCTGCCATCACATATGCTCGTGAGCAGCAAATCCCCTTCTTAGGTTTATGTTTGGGAATGCAATGCTCCGTGATTGAATGGGGAAGGAATGTCGTAGGATTCAAAGACTCTGACAGTGCTGAATTTAATCCCCACACAGAAAACCCAGTCATTAACCTATTGCCAGAACAACAAGATGTTGTCGATTTAGGCGGTACAATGCGTTTGGGACTTTATCCTTGTCGTATTATTCCCAATACTCTTGCTTTCCAACTGTATCACGAAGAAGTTATTTACGAACGACATCGTCATCGGTATGAGTTTAATAACGCCTACCGCAATCTGTTTTTAGAATCTGGTTATGTGATCAGTGGAACTTCTCCCGATGGACGGTTAGTAGAAATGATTGAATTACCAAGCCATCCGTTCTTTATTTCTTGTCAATTTCACCCAGAATTTCAATCGCGCCCCAGCACACCTCATCCTTTATTCATCGGGTTTATTGAAGCTGCGATCGCCCGTTCTCACTCGTCTTTTAGGATACACACATCTGTAGAAGTTTTTTAAGTCCTTAAAAATTAAAAATTAGCAACCTAATTTTTAATTTTTAACGTGGAGGGTATTTTGTGGCGCACTGGGTAAAGATCAGCTATGAAAGAAATGAATATGTAATCAATTTTGAGCGTGTCACAGCTTTTTGTTATGAAAAGAATGGCAGGATTACATTTTGGTTACCCGATAGCGCCATTCCAGTCGTGATTAATCCCCAAAGTAACCTAGAAGATTATCAAAAAATTTCCGAATATATAGAAAAAATTACGGGTTTAGGAGTAGAGAAAGGCTATTGGGTGAAAATTTCTTATGAGAGAAATGAGTATGTTATCAACCTCGAGTGTATTAGCTCTTTTTGCCAAGAGCCAAACGGTAGGATAACTTTTTGGCTACCCGATAGTACTATCCCTATTATTATCAATCCTGTTAGTAATCCAGAATCTTATCAAAAAGTTCTGGATTACATTCAAAATATTATAGGATTTTTGTAAGAGAGAACAGGCAATAGATGAACCCCTATAATTTTTTTTAAACGTAAGTCTCCGTCTTGGTGTACTTCTCAATTACCTTAGCAAGATCTGGGACTGCTGCTTCTACGTGCTGCTTGGCAGAACCACGTAACTGATTATAAGTTGCCCGAGCAATTTTGCGTTTCGAGTCTTTTACGAGATTATCAGTGACGCTGAGTAATACCTCAGCGGTACGAGAACGATGTTCAACAAGATACTCAACAGGATCACCATTCTGAACACCCTCACACCAAATAGGATCAATCGCATCTAAACATTGTGGTAGAAGGGTTTCAACAACATCAGAAATATATCCTGGCTTGATTCCTTTAAGGGTATTAAAGGCAGTTTTCAGGGCTATACCACTTATTCCTTGTTTAGAAGCAAGTTGCGCGTCTATCATTTTACAACAATCATCTACAACCATAGCTTTTTTTGTTGGGTTGGAGAGTCCTTCACTAAGTCCCATTTTATTCTTCCTTGAGCGTTAAAGTACGTAATCTTCTGTTTGTTTTGCAGAATACAATAACTATAAAAGCTACTGAGCTTTAGTCTACACTTTTTACCACAAGTTTCGCACTTATGCAAGGTTCTGACTTTTTGCGGCATGTGGAAAAGTCAGATAAATGAGTTAAAAAAATAAAGCCCCGACGCGACACCAGGGCTTTTTATCCTTTTGCTTGTAAATATAATGTAAGTTAATTCTTTAGTGATGGCGGTCATAAAAAGTCATAAAAAGTATGATATTTTTTTGACTTTGCGCTGCTAACTCAGTAATTTTGAAAACGCTAACTTGGCTGCACCTACTATTCCCGCAGAATTCCCTAGTTCTGCTGCCAATATTTGTAAACCCATGCGAGAAGTTGGTAATACCCGTTGCTCAATCTCTGCCTTGACAAAGGGTAAGAAAAACTCTGCACTGGCACTGACGCCACCACCAATAATAATCGCTTCTGGCGTCAACACATAAATTAAACTAGTCAAACCAATCCCTAAATCTCTGCCATATTCTTGCCAAAAGTTCAAAGCACCTGTGTCTCCAGCTTTTGCCAGAACAGCTAATTCAGCAGGATCAGTTCCTGTGCGCCGACGAATTGCTGTAACTGAAACATATTGCTCCAAAGATCCGCGATTCCCACTATTACATATTGGACCATCGGGATTTAAGGTAATCAATCCTAGTTCCGCAGCAGATCCCTGATGCCCAACGAACAGTTCACCATCTAAAATAACAGCCCCACCAACACCAGTTCCCAGAGTTAGCAAGATGAGATTTTTAAAACGTCGACCAGATCCGAGCCAAGCTTCTCCTAATCCTGCACAATTCGCATCGTTTGCTAAAATTGTACGACGATTTGTTTTTGCTTCTAACCAGTCTGCTAGAGGAACATCATACCATCCCTTCAGGTTAATGGCAACCTTAGCAATTCGTCCCAGAGCATCTGCTGGACCTGGAGTGCCAACACCAATGGCGATCGCATGTTGATCTGGGTCAATTTCCGCGATCGCTTCTACCATCGCCGCCAAAACAGCCTCTGGTGTTGAGGGTTGGGGAGTCGGTACGCTTAACGCTAACAGACAAGTCCCATCAGATGCAAAACGCCCTAGTTTAATTGCTGTTCCCCCTAAGTCAATACCGATTACTTGAGAATTCTCCACCTTCACACCTCTTGAATAACAAACGTGGTAACGGATGAGTCAGCGCGTCCTTACTCAATACCATTACCACATCAGTTATCACTTTTTCTGGAAAAAAATTCCCCACCCTTTACCTGAGTAGATGCAGGTTGAGAATCAGCAATTATCGTTGAACGTAAACTAGAATGACCTTGCCAAGATACTACAGGAGTTCCCCTTAAGACTCCAGAAAGGGCAACAGAAAGCATAAAGCCACCAGCGGCAGCAGCAATCAAGGAAAAATTATCTTTCACTTTCTTGTGTTAAAACAATACAACAAACAAAATCTTAGACGATCCAAACCCAGATTGGTGTCCTTATATCTACATAAATATAGGGTGTGGGGTGTTGGGTGTACCCCCGACACCCCACACCCTATTTCCTCAGACCATTTTCTCTTCGCAGCCGAGGATTGACAAATTCATTTAACCCTTCCCCTAGCAATGATAGCCCTACTACCATTAATGTCAGGGCTAAACCAGGAAAAAGAGTAGTCCACCAAACACCCGTGGGTAAAGCATCCAAAGCTTGTTTTAAATCATGCCCCCATTCTGGTACTTCTTCCGGAAGTCCTAAGCCCAAAAATCCTAAACCACCTAGCACCAAAATTGCATCCGCTGCATTAAGAGTGAACAAAACAGGTACACTTTGAATGACATTGAAAAACAAATACCGCGAAAGCACCTGCCAAGTATTAGCACCCATTGCTTGTGCAGCTTCAATGAAAACTTCAGTTTTGACGCTCACTGTGTGGTTACGGACAACACGATAATATTGTGGAATATAAGCAATGCTGATGGCGATCGCCGCATTTAATATCCCACGCCCCACAACAAATGCTAGCGTTACCGAAAGTAGCAGTCCGGGTAAAGTGTAAATGCTATCCATAAGAAACAGCAATACCTTATCCAGTCTACCCCCCAGATAACCACTTACCATCCCTAAAGGCACACCAATGAACATACTAAGCGATGTGGCAAGCAAAACCACTTGCAATGCAGCTTGAGCCCCAAACAGTGTGCGCGAGAATACATCGTAGCCTTGACGACTGGTTCCAAACCAATAGTTGCCTGTTGGTGGTTGATGAATAGGATTAATCAGGGAATCAGTAGGATTTTTTATCCATCCCCACGCCTGAAATGCAGGAGCAAAAAATGCCAAAAATATGAAACACAGGGTAATAAGCAACCCAGCAATCATCAGTTTTTGCGAAAGGTTGGGATTTTTGGGAAAACTTAAAAATCTTCGTTCTCGGCTTTTTAAAGTGGTCATGGGCGCTCACACGCAATATATGCTGACGATTTTACAAAAAATAGGGTGTAGGGGGTAGGGTGTGGGGTGTAGGTGTAGGGCAAAAATTAGCCCTACACCCTCTTCATAGATTGCTCTCAATCAACTGGCGGTACTCACTCTTACCTTTAACGCCTTTAAGTTCTTTCAACAGTTCTTTATTTTTGAATAATTGAACTGTTGGTGTTCCTGTCACATTAGCATTTTCAGCGATATCCCGGTCTTTGTCGATATCAATTTCAACAAAGTGAACTTTGCCGTCAAATTCATCTATCACTTTGTTTAAGATTGGTTTTAAAGTATGACAAGGACCACATCCAGGAGAAACGTACTTAACGATAAGAGGGCGATCGCTTTCGTGGAAGAGCTTGCGCAAAGCATAACCCCCATAATGGCGCGTCGCATTCAGATCAAATTCAGATGAAAGCTGTTCATCAGTTTTCTTCTCGGCTGGAGGAGTCTTTAATTCATTATCTGGAGTTTCCGGCTTTTGATGGAATTCTTGAATCAAACCGCTAGATGATAACCAGCGTTCAGCTAACATCGCCGCCGCACAACCGCTACCAGCAGCTGTAATTGCCTGACGATACTCATGATCCTGGACGTCACCAGCAGCAAAAACCCCTTCTAAGCTTGTTTCTGGCGAATTAGGCTTGGTAACAATGTAACCCACATCATCTAATTCTAGTTGACCTTTAAATAAAGATGTATTGGGATTGTGACCAATAGCGTAAAATAAACCCTTAGCGTGCAGTTCGCTTTCTTCGCCAGTTTTTGTATTGCGAACTTTCACACCATCCATGTGTTTTTCATTGCCAAAGATATCCACTGGCTCTGTATTCCAATGCACTTGGATTTTTGGGTTACTCAAAACACGGTCTTGCATAGCTTTAGAAGCCCGCATTTTTTCTCCTCGCACCAGCATATTTACCTTAGAACCATACTTGGTGAGGTAAATCGATTCCTCTGCGGCTGAGTCTCCGCCACCAACCACAGCTAACTCTGCGCCGTGGAAAATAGGTGTAGCACCATCACAGATTGCACAGGCAGAAATTCCTCTACTCCAGAATACATGTTCGTTAGGTAACCCTAAGCGCTTAGCTGTCGCACCAGTGGCAATGATAACAGTGTTTGTTTTAACTTCCCGTTCCTCTGAACGAACAGTAAAAGGACGCTGGCTTAAGTCTACTTCAATCACATCTTCAGTATATAACTCAGCCCCCCAGCGCTCTGCTTGAGCCTTCATCCGATCCATTAGTTCTGGTCCAGTAATTCCTTCAGGAAACCCAGGAAAGTTCTCTACTTCCGTCGTTGTCATCAACTGCCCACCAGGTAGACCCCCAGCTTGGAACCCTTCAAAGACAACAGGTTTCAGGTTAGCCCTTCCTGCATAAATAGCAGCTGTGTATCCAGCTGGTCCAGATCCTATAATCACTACGTTTTCTACTGTTGAGTTAGTCATATAACTTTAAACAAACTCATAACGACTACGACTTAGTTCTATTATAGTCACCGATCTCAGTTAAGCGCAAGTGTTAAGTAAATTTTTTCAGTCAACTAACCCCTATCCACCGGATCCCTCATCGATAAAATAAGCAATCTATCCCAGGTAAGAAAATTTTTTCTAGAGGATGATATGAAACTGATCAAAAGTGGGTAAGTTACATCTAGCAATCAATAATTAATCCCTCCAAGGAAAAAAGATATGAAAACTGAATTGAAAGCAAAGTTTTTACAACACATCCTTAAGAAAAAGCAAGAAGATCAAGGTTTCACCCTTATTGAATTACTAGTAGTAATTATTATCATTGGTATTCTATCTGCTATTGCTCTGCCCTCTTTCCTAAACCAAGCTAACAAAGGTAAACAATCAGAAGCTAAACAGTACGTTGGTTCTCTCAATCGCTCCCAGCAAGCCTATTACTTAGAAAATGCCTCGTTTGGATCTTCAATAGATCAACTAGGAATTGGTATTAAAACTCAAACAGAAAACTACAAGTACGAAATTGCTTCTGGCTCTTCCCAGGTTGCAAATAATGGAGAGTCTTTGAAAGCTGCTCTTAAATCCTATCATGGTAACGTCGTTTTATCCACACTAGGAAATAGCAGTAGTGATGCAACCACTTTGGCTGTTTTGTGTGAGGCTACTAGCGTTGGTGTTAGCTCAACAAATACAGCACCCTCCGGTTCTGGTACCCCACTACAACCTGCTTGTCCTAGTAATTTTCAACAGCTGACGACTAAGTAAAAGTTTAGCGATATCTGTTTTAGTTGAAAGCTTGATAGAAGTGGGTAGCTTATACTACCCACTTCGATTTTGCTTTTAATTTTGTTAATAAAATTGCTTGCACTAAATCCATCATCTTTTCAATCTGAGGTGCAAGCTCAAATGTAATTCTAATCTTTTTGAAATCTTTAATTATGACTTCTGTGGAACTTTACCCTGCTGTGATATTAACAGAACAGCAAGCCCAGCAATCTTTTATTAAAGGCGACTATAGCCAAGCTGCTGAGTATTATGAGCAAGCGATAGAAACAGAACCGGAAGTGAAATCTCACTACTGGAACTTAGGATTAATATTGTTATTGCAGGGACAAGAAGCAGAAGCACAAGTAACTTGGATGATGGGCATGGCTGATGGAGAAGCCCAACAAGTTGAGCAGTGGACAGTTGAATTGTTGAAGATTTTGCAAAGCGAAGCAGAACGTAGAGAACAGCTTGCAGAATATACAGTCGCTTGGGCAATTCGTCAGCATATACGAGAAATTGCACCACAAGAACTCAACAATTTATTCCACCTAATTGAGTTAGCTATAAAGCTAGAAACTTTTACTGGTGATGAACTAAAAAATTTTGGTGTGATTGAGTTAATTCAGTCAGAATCCATTGTAGATTTTGAACTGCTATTGCAAGTTTTGAGGGGTATTCTCTATACAACACCTTTGCATCCGTCAGTTCTAGAATTTGTGGAAGCAACTCTTCCTCATATTGATGACCTTAATACTTTCATGAGGATACTCATTCCAGCTGCGGTCAAAGTTGCCCATTCAATGTCGCAACCAAAAATTGCAGCACGTTTCATGGAACTAGGTTTACGATTAGACCCGAGTAATATAGAAATTTTGCGAGCATTGGGTGTTTTTTATATAAGATCTGGTAATTATTCTAAAGGAATAGAGACAGCTAGATTGTACGATAAGTTATCACCAACATTAGCTGATCGTGTATCTGCAAAGTACCTTCTGTTGCAAGGCTTAATGGATATTGCTGAATCTTGGCAAGAAGCTTATAAGGTTTTGTTAGAGCAGGAATCTTTATTGACATCTTTGGTACAAGAACAACTTATAGATATTGAACCAATTAAAGTTGTTCGTTTGTTTAATTCCAACTATTTTGCACCTTATTTAAGAGACGATCCTAAGAAAAACAGACAAACGCAGAATCAACTGGCTCAATTTTGCCAGATGAATGTGGAAAAGTATGCCCTTGAAAAATTTCAGCAATATAAACAACGCTCTTTAGGAAAGAGAACAAAGCTTCTTAAGATTGGGTATCTGTCTCATTGTCTATCTAATCATTCGGTCGGCTGGTTGGCAAGATGGATTTTTCGCCATCACGATCGCGATCGCTTTCAAATTCACGCCTACTTCATTAACTACAAACAAGTATTTGATCCAGTACAAGAATGGTATCTCCAGAACGTAACTCAAGCTTATAAAGGTGGCATTTGTACTGACGAAATCGCTGAACAAATTTACAAAGATGAAATTGACGTTTTAATTGATCTTGATAGCATCACCTTAGATATTGCTTGTGAAATCATGGCACTAAAACCAGCACCGGTTCAAGCAACCTGGTTGGGTTGGGATGCTTCTGGAATACCAGCCGTTGATTACTTTATTGCTGATCCTTATGTTTTACCAGAATCGGCGCAGGAATACTATAAGGAGAAAATTTGGAGACTACCCCACACTTACATAGCGGTAGATGGTTTTGAGGTGGGTGTACCGACGCTAAGACGAGATACTTTAGATATTCCCAGTGATGCGGTGATTTATCTCAGCGCTCAAAGAGGATTTAAGCGTCACCCAGATACAGCGCGGCTGCAAATGAAAATTATTAAAGAAGTTCCTAATAGCTATTTCTTGATTAAGGGGTTAGGGGACGCAGACGCGATCCAGAAATTTTTTATGCGGGTAGCAGAGGAAGAAGGAGTGGCTAGCGATCGCCTGCGATTTTTACCTTTAGATCCATCTGAAGCTACTCACAGAGCAAATTTAGCTATTGCCGATGTGGTATTAGATACATACCCCTATAACGGAGCCACGACAACATTAGAAACACTTTGGATGGGTATACCTATAGTAACCAAGGTTGGGCAGCAATTTGCAGCCCGTAATAGTTATACCATGATGATGAATGCTGGTATTACAGAAGGCATTGCTTGGAATGATGAAGAGTATCTAGAGTGGGGTGTGCGTTTAGGTAAAGACGCAGCTTTAAGACAGCAAATATCTATTCAACTCCGACAGTCAAGACAAACTTCTCCTTTATGGAATGCTAAGCAGTTTACTCGCGAGATGGAGAAGGCATACGAAGGGATGTGGCAAAATCATTTATAGAGATTTTCCATGCCTATGGAACCAGTCCAGTATTTCGCGTCGCTCTGTTTCGGGTGTAAATTCGCGAACAATGTTCCAAACTCCATCATGTCCCTAATCAATTACACTCGTGTCTAATCTACAAGACGAACTTACTGAGATCGTTACAATGAGCGGAATTAAGGCTATGTCAATGGGTTAATTAGCTCGCCGCCCGTTGTGGTCATGCTGACTCCTCCAACAATACAACTTTTTCTAAAAGTCCCTGCCTGATAACCTGCTCAATTAGTTCTGATCTGGTGATTAAGAGCTTCTCAGAAACTCGATCCAGCTCAAGGGATGCCGTTTCAGTCAGCATAATCTGATAGCGCTGCTTCGTCTCACCATATTTGTCAGCTTGTGCTCGTTTAGCTCTTGGCACTTTCTTAACTACATACATAAACACCTCACTATCTAATCTACAAATTTATTGTACTACATATTTACAGACTTACACATATACACATCTACATACTATAATACAAATATAGCATTCATGCGATCGCCCCCGTTTGGACAACTTGTGCGCTCCCGTGCTCTTAGGGCAGCGCTTTTGTTTAATCTAATATCACGAGGACTATTTACCAAATTTACGCGTCTTATTTCAATGAAAATGCTAAATCCAAAAATATATAATGAACAGCTTTAGATATGTAGTAGGGCAATCAGTAGATTTTGCACTTCATTTAGATGGATGGGCATCATCATCACAAGAGTACATATATCTCTATTTTGAAGGTCAAACAGAGAATGTCCGCAATACTTCCTTTGGTGATTGTATATCAAAGATACAATTCTTAATCAATCTACTTACACAACCAGAACTTGGATTCACAATTAATGACTTTAGAGGTGTGGTAGATGAGCAAGGCATTGTTCAAGCGATCGCTGTAATTCAAGACGTTGAACTATATGATGAAGGGAGGAGGTTTCCAGCTATAGCTATTGAATCAATCTGCAATGCTCCTTGGAACGTTATTGACAAAACACAGGTGCAAACGCGCAAAGGTGCTCCAACGTCCTTAATCGAGTTCATTGTTAAGGAAAGTCAATCAAAACAATTTGCTGGTGTCGTCAAGTTGTTTACTATTCCACGTGCGAAACCTCGTTACAGTAAAATTGGATTTATAGATACTGATGGCTCAGGAGAAATGCTACTAACACAAGCTGCTTGTGAAGAATTTTTACGTAGACAACAGCAGCGACGTGACTCACAGACATTTGATTAACAGCCTATTTAAATTAAGACTATGAACCAAACTGACACTACACTAACACCAGAAGCACTGGAAATATGGCGTGCGCTTGATGAAATTGATCAAGACCCATGCATAGGGAACCTCACAGAAGAACAAAAAAATGTTCTGTTCGACCAATTTTTCAGCAAGGAAGCTAAAATGGCGCGCCTACAAAGAGTACAGAGACGTAAGCAAGATTTAGAAGAGCAGCTAACTTCATTATTGGCAATGGAAAAACAGTTACTAGAAAGTCTCCAAGAGTGAAAACGATTGGAGAGGATGGAGTATTTGGCTGTTCTAGAGAAATGGGGACAAGTTCGAGACTTTTTCTGGAGATTGTTTAAGACTATCACGAAAATCCTAAATCAACTGCGATACGATGGGCACAGGCAAACCCAGAAAAAGCTACCGCGTTTAAACCTTGTCCGGGAAAGGTACTATCTCCCACACAATAAAGCCCCTTAATAGCAGTTCTATTAAACGGCATCCCTAACAATCCGTGCAACTTACGCCGAGGGATAGGACCATAAGTACCATCCTGACGACCTAAAAAGCGGCGATGTGTTCGTGGAGTTCCTACCTCCAAGCAATCCAACCCTGCATTTAAACCAGGAAAAATCTTTTCTAGGCGATTGATAATGCTTGATGCAGCCACTTTCTTCTTCGCCTCGTACTCACTTGGAGAAAGCGATTGCGGAGCGCAGCGGCTATTCGCCGATCGCCAATCAGCATACCACTGAGGTGTAAACGTGTGAATAATGTGATACCCGGGAGGCGCTAAATCTGGATCCAGTAATGTGGGTATCGACACAAAAATTGTACCTCCTGGTGCTGTCATTTTTTCCCAATCTTCTAATGAGATATGGTGACACTCAGTTCCCCTAGGTAAGACTTCCGCTTTTACCCCCATATGTAAACTCAAAAAGCTAGGCGATTTCTCATACCGTTGTTGCCATTTTTTCTCATTTAAAGGCATTTCTTGTTGCACTAATAATTTCTCAAATGTATCCCACCGTGTAGCATTAGAAACTATGCGCTTAGCACGATAGATTTGGTTATCAGCCAAGAGAACACCAACTGCTATTCCATCTTCTATAAGAATTTCTGTGACCCTGGCTCGATATTGAATCTTACCTCCTGCTGCAACAAGCCCTTCCACTAGTTTCTGAGCAATTTGCCCTACCCCGCCTTTAGGATAGTTCACGCCTCCATAATGTCTATCGGAAAACACCATTCCAGCATTAATCATAGGTGTCATGTTAGCTGGTACTACTGACCAGCAATAACATTCCATATCAATAAATTTTAACAACTGGGGATCTTGAATGTAGCGGCGCGCCAAGTGCCCAACATTTTGAGGTAGATACTTCGCTAAACCCAGGCAAGCTAAAGGGTGTTGTAGAAATACCCGCATTAAGTAACGAGGTTCTTCTAATGACAGCAAATCCATGCTGTTAAGACAGTTAAAAACCTTCCAGCACTCATCATAAAATGAGCGAATTCCCCGACTTTCGTGAGGAAAATAGGCCGTAAGAGCATCCAAAAACTTTTCATAGGCTCGATAAACCTTAAGGTTTAAGCCATTAGGCAGATGGTAATGGATCTGTACTGGATCGGGAATAGTCTCTAGGCTGACGTTGACAGCGCTTAAAGCACGAGTTAGTAAATTAGTGGTGCCATCGTGTCCCAGTCCAAAAATCATCGATGCCCCAACATCAAATCGATAACCTTGGCGTTCAAAATATCCAGCACTACCACCTGGAATTAGATAGCGTTCTAGTACCAGCACCTTAGCACCTTTTGCCGCCAGTTGAGTTGCTGTTACTAAACCACCGATACCGCTACCAATGATAATCACATCAAATTTTTGCATAAGGGGCATGGGGCATGGGGCATAGGGCATGGGGCATGGGGCATAGGGCATAGGGCATAGGGCATGGTGAGAGGAAAAGAGAATTTAGGAATAGGGATAAAGTTCTTATACCATTTCACGAAATACCTGTTACAAATAATTGCTCCTCATTCCCTATTTTTATCAACCTTTAAATCAAATGGTATTACCCAATTCCCCATGCCCCATGCCCAAAAAAAGAGGGAAAAGCCTGCTACTGCCGACCAATCCCGTCTGCCGATCCTTAAAGAGAGGAGAACACTGACCAACAATATAACTTTGATTGAGAATATCTGTCAACTGTTAACGCTAATTATTTTCAATAAGCTTTGAAAGTACCGATTTTATCTGTCATCTGCACGCAGGAAGGAGTATCATGATGTTTCAGTTGTTCTACATTAGAAAAAAGCCCGTTTTCGGCTATGGTGCCACAACTGCGTGTTTACGTTCCACCCCATCCCTTGATTAAGCATTGGCTGGCTGTTGCCCGTGATGCTTCCACACCTTCAGTACTATTTCGCTCTGCCGTGACAGAATTGGGTCGCTGGTTGACTTATGAAGCTGCTCGGGAGTGGTTACCCACTCTAGAGACAACAGTACAAAGTCCTTTGGCTTCCTGTCCTGCAACTGTAATTAATTCAAATGTACCAGTGGCAGTAGTGCCAATTCTGCGTGCTGGATTGGGATTATTAGAAGGGGCACAAACAGTATTGCCCTTGGCATCAATTTACCATCTTGGTTTAGAGCGAGATGAAAACACGTTACAACCTTCGTGTTACCTAAACAAATTGCCTGAAAAATTTGACCCCCAAACACGGGTGTTGGTTACCGATCCAATGTTGGCAACCGGAGGCTCTATTTTAAAAGCGATGTCAGAATTGGTACATCGTGGTGTTGAACCATCTTTAACACGAATTGTTTCTATAGTCGCAGCTCCTCCAGCTTTACAAAAACTTAGCGCTGATTATCCAGGTTTAATGGTTTACACTGCTACTATTGATGAAGGACTCAATGATCAAGGGTTTATTGTACCAGGATTAGGAGATGCAGGCGATCGCATCTTTGGGACTTAAGCTAGGATGCAGCTAGGAAGACAAAGTGGCTTAACAACAAATAAGATGCAGCGATTGTTGAAGGTGGTAGATATATGAGTCAGCGTGATGGTTTTGCTAGTGGTTTTTTGGCTGGAGCAATTTTCGGTAGTGTAGTAGGTGGTATTATCGGCTCACTTGCTGCTTCTCGGCGCGATCCAGAAATAGAAGCAGAAGAAGAGCGTCAAATAAATGGTAGCGCGCCAGAAGCTCAAAAAGCATCTATCTCGAAAAGGCGTCAAATGAGGGCTGCTGAAACTGAGGGTGTCGCAATGGAAATAGCGAGGCGATCGCTTGAAGATAAAATTGCCCAGCTCAATGCCACAATAGATGAAGTTAGGCAGCAACTGGGCAATGTCAATAGCAATTCTGGTCAGGAAAGTAATGAAAGCTCCTCCTTGCGTGATTAGCCATGAAGGGTGGTTATCTAGTGAGTCACCCCTGAACATGTAATAGCTCTATGTGCATGCACCCTGAGCAATGCTCAACTAAAATCAATAATAAGAACCCTTTTGGCACTTAGTTAGGAAACTGTTCATTTATGGATTTACATTTACTAGTTACCACACTTACTACTTTCATCCAAATCTATAGTACTCTGCTGATTATCCGGGTTCTCTTAACATGGTTCCCTACAATCAACTGGTACAATCAACCATTTGCAGCTCTTGCCCAGATTACTGATCCTTACTTAAATTTATTCCGTTCCATAATTCCCCCATTAGGCGGGATAGATTTTTCACCAATTTTGGCTTTCCTGTTACTTAATATTGTAAGTAGCGGGTTAGCCGGGTTAGCGTAACATTGGCTTATATGCCGACGGTTGACGGTTAACTGTTAACCGTCAACCGTCAACCGTCAACAATCATTTACGGATTTGAGCGCTAAATCCTGCTGCTTTAAACTGCTTTAGCTTTAATGGAGTAGGCTGATTAGCAGGGACAGAAATTCTCAATTCAAAATCACTGATTCCTGGTGGTACTTCACTAATAGAACCTAGGCGAGTGCGGTTTTGCATCACTGAGTCGTTATTAGCATCATAAATGCGCCCGAAAATATCCGCATCATAGACAGTTTTGTTAGTAGCATTTTGAGCTTTACCAGTGACAATAAAGCAGTTAGCAGCCATTGTTGTACCACCGCTAGTAACGGCTCCTTTTGCCAGTTCTGGTGAGCATTCCTTATATGAAAGATTAGATAATTTAATTTGTGTTAACGCTACAGCAGGGGTAGTTGATATCCACATTAAAACCCCGATAACACAGGAAACAACAATAATCTTTAGTGAGCGCGATAGAGAATCGCTGCTGCCCTTGGCAGATCGCATAGAAAGCATATTGAATGAGTCTAATAAATACGTTTTCACCCCAGCATACCTCGAAATTAATCCTCAAGAGGGTAGAACACTTGTTTTTAACTTTTGTAATAATTAGAGGATAAACTCCTAAATTGCTATATAACTTATGAGTCCAGATGAGATTGAAGTAGCCCTGCAAGCAGCCTTTTTTCGTTGTGATGCAGCTAGCTGCCCTCTCACTGATACGCAGAAAGACATACTACTGGAAGTAGTCGAGCGAATCAAGGATCAGTCTAATTTAGGATTGTCGGATGTTGACAACCCTCTAGACGAACTGACATTAGAAGAATTGGAAGCTTTTTTACAGTTCGTTAAAGCGCAAGAGGAACAAAACTCCTCATGGAAAGCGCAGTTACTTAATGACTGGTTCCAGCAAAATGAAACGGGAGCGGTGCAATTTATTCGCAAGCAATATGGTTTGCAGTGGCTTTCCCGCCTTGAGACATATCACTTTGATAAGTTCTTGACACAGAATGTACCCAAGCTTAAGGTAGGCGATCGCATAGAAGTCTGCAGCGCTCTATGGGAATGGGTACAAGAAAATGGTCCGTGTCAACCCGAATGGTTTGTTTGTACAGTAATTCACCTTAATGAAATTAACAACGACGATTACTCCTCAACCAACTGCATCATCCGTTTTGAAACAGGTGCCGAATATGAAATTCAAGGAATCTACGAATGGAATCAGTATAATTGGCGCAGAGCAAAAAATTAAACCCTGCATTTTTCACCAGGAAAGTTAATCAGAAATGCGCTAAATTGTATCAGGGTCAATATTTAACTCCCGCAATTTAGCCGCCAATCTTTCTGCTTTATTGATTGCTAATTCTTTCTGCTGACGTTCAAATTCAGCCTCTTCTTCCGGTGTAGGAACTAACTCTCCTGATGGTGCGAAAAATCGCAATAAACCCTGATGAATACCCAAGTATAAATCTAGCTGTTGACTCCACAAATGCCCTTGACTATTTGCTTCTAAAGGTTGATATTTGCCATCTAGTAAATGAAAACCTGCAAATTCTAAGGTAGATGGATCAAACCAAAAATAATCTGGTGTGCGAAAAGTGTTTTGGTAAAGTTTTTTCTTAAATTCTTTATCAGTATTAGCGGTTGATTCAGAAAGAATTTCTAGAATGAAGTTTGGATATTTGCCGTCTTCTTCCCAAACCACCCAACTTTTACGAGTTTTACGTTCGGTGTCCAGCACAACGAAAAAATCTGGTCCTCGGAAGTCTTGTGATTTGTGTTTGTTCAGGCTGTAATAAATAGTAAGATTACCAGCAGCGTAGAAATCAGTCCTGTCTCGCCATAACCATTCCAGACATTTGAAGAGTAGGATTATTTGCCGTAGATGTAATTCGGTTTCCAAGGGAGGTTCGTCGCTATATAAATCGCTTGGAGGAAAGATAACATCTTCTGGAATATTAGGGGAAGTATCTAATTCCTTGACTGGGGACATGGCTTAGGATACAGCATTTTTGTTTGTATTAAGTTTATTTTAGCGCTGTCGCTGTGGGATATTACAGCAATTACCAGATAGTTGTAGGGGCGCAAGGCATTGCGCCCTTACAAACGGTGTGGTTCATTTGGGTAAAAATTGCTGCAATTTGAATGTTTTATTGGGATAAGTAAACACGCAATAGCGAGAGCAATTCCTCAACGTCTACAGGTTTAGCAACGTAATTAGAAGCCCCTGCTGCTAAACACAGTTCGCGATCGCCTGGCATTGCTTTAGCTGTAAGTGCAAAAATTGGCAACAAGGCAAATTGGCTTATCTGGCGAATAGTACGTATGGCTTCGTAGCCGTCCATTCCCGGCATCATGATATCCATGAGTACAACATCAATATCTGGGTTATTTTGTAGCATTACAATACCATCAGCGCCATTCTCGGCATACAGAACTTCCATCTCGTGACGCTCTAGAGTGCTGGTGAGGGCAAAGATGTTACGTATATCGTCGTCCACAATCAAAACTTTTTTACCACTAAGGGAGGGCTCTGTTAGATAGAGCCTTTCTAGCGTCTGTCGCTGCGATTCAGTGAGATTGCTAGAAACTCGATGCAAATACAAAACTGTTTCTGCCAAGAGACGCTCTGGCGATCGCACATTTTTAACAAGACTCGTCTCAGATAGTTGCTTTAAGTGAGTTTCTTCTGCTTGTGTTAGCTCGTGATCGGTATAAAGAATAATAGGTAGAGATCCATGATCTTGCTTTGCAACTTCTTGCTGAATGTCTTCAAGCAGTTTAAATTCGTTGAGATCAGGAAGCGGTAAACTAAGCACAAGGCAATCAAAGTGTTCTGATCTCAGTGCGACAAGTGCATCTGCTCCACTGCTAACTGCAATTGTACTCACATCACTGTTGCCAACTAATTCTACAATCCTATGGCATTGAGCCTCGTCGTGTGCTACTACTAGCAAGTGCTTCACTTGACGCTCAACAAAACCTTTAAGATCTGTAAGAGCCTTAGTCAAAACCTCGTTCTCTACAGGTTTTTGTAGATAGGCAAGCGCTCCTAACTTAAGACCACGCTGCCCCCCTAGCTCCACAGAGACAAGATAAACTGGTATGTGACGCGTCTTAGGGTCGTGCTTTAAGCGATCTAGTACTGTCCAACCATCCATGAGAGGCAAGCGGATGTCCAGCATAATAGCATCCGGCATGAGCTGACGTGCTATAGACAAACCCATACTTCCATTGTGGGCAACTGTGCCATTGAAACCCTGGTGGCGCGACATATCTAAGAGTATTTGTGCAAATCTAGCATCATCTTCCACGATTAGAAGCAGCCGTTTACCTTCTTCATGTGCTGGAGCAGTGTTATTTTCACTACTCACAAAAGTAGTGAAAGAATATTGGGGTGCGATCGTGCTAACCTGCTCAGGTGCTAGCGATACTAAAGCAGTCGTCTCGGGTATAGTTCCATGTCCTGGGGAGGAGTTTTGTGGTAGGTAGAGGGTAAAAGTACTTCCTTGACCTATAGTACTGGCTAGTTGAATTTCTCCACCAAGGAGTTGAGCAATTTCACGACTGATCGACAACCCTAAACCTGTACCACCATATTTACGACTAGTTGTGCCATCAGCTTGTTGAAAGGCTTCAAAAATGATTTTCTGCTTTTCAACAGCAATCCCAATCCCTGTATCACTTACAGCGAAAGCAATAACAGTATTGGCGCGATTAAGTTGCTCGTTTTCAGGATTCCACCCTTGCCTTGCTACAAAGATTCGTAAACGAACCTCGCCAGACTCAGTAAATTTAAAAGCGTTAGCTAGCAAATTTTTCAGCACTTGTTGTAAGCGTTTCACATCAGAATAGAGGGTCAAAGGCAAGTTTCTATCTAATTCGATGGTGAAATTAAGCCCTTTAGTTTGAGCAATTTGACGGAAGTTACCCTCAACATGAGAGGCGACTTCTGTGAACCTGATCTGGCTGAAGTTCACTGACATGGTGCCAGATTCAATCTTGGAAAGGTCAAGAATATCGTTTATTAGTGCTAAAAGATCAGTGCCTGCTGAATAAATTGTACGACCGTATTCAACTTGGCGAGATGTCAAGTTGTTATCAGTATTATCAGCAAACAACTTAGCCAAGAGCAGCAAACTGTTGAGCGGTGTCCGCAGTTCATGAGACATATTAGCTAAAAACTGCGATTTATACTTGGAAGTCAAGGCTAACTGTGCAGCTTTGTCCTCTAGAGACTGGCGAGCAAGTTCAATCTCCTGATTCTTCTGCTCAACTTCCTGATTTTGCTTGGCTAACAACTGAGAGCGTTGTTCCAGTTCATCGTTAGTTTGCCGCAATTGGTCTTGTTGTTGCTTAAGTAATTCTTCTGATGCTTTTAGGGATTGGGCTTGGAGTTCTAAGCGCTGATTAGTTTCTCTAAGTTCATTTTGCTGACTTTGTAGTTCTTCTGCCAAGGATTGTGACTGCTTAAGCAACTCTTCTGTACGCATACTGGCAGCAATTGTATTCAAAACAATCGCAATACTTTCAGTCAGTTGATCGAAAAATGACAGATGAATATCACTAAACTTATGGAAAGAAGCTAATTCAATCACCGCTGTCACTTGACCCTCAAACAACACAGGTAAAACAACAGCGTTTAGTGGGGTAGCTTCCCCAAGACCAGAACTGATTTTAATATAATCTTCTGGTACTTGAGTCAGTAAAATCCTTTCTTTTTCTAAAGCACATTGTCCTACGAGTCCTTCACCTAAATGAAAACGATTAGCAAGATGCTTTCGCTCACGATAAGCATAGGTACTCAAAAGCTTCAAGAGCGGATCTTGATTTTCATTAGATTCCATCAAGAAAAAGACACCGTGTTGTGCTGAAACTAAAGGCGCTAACTCAGATAAAATCAGTTTGGATACAGTTTCCAAGTCTCGCTGCCCCTGTAGCATACGAGTAAACTTTGCTAAGTTCGTTTTCAACCAGTCTTGCTCGGTGTTTTTCTGAGTAGTTTCCCTCAGATTAGCAATCATTTGGTTGATATTGTCTTTCAGTACTGCTACCTCGCCTTGAGCTTCAACGGCTATGGAACGTGTCAAATCTCCGTTAGTGACAGCGATCGCCACTTCTGCGATCGCCCTCACTTGGGTTGTTAAATTCGCCGCCAGTTCGTTAACGTTATCTGTTAAATCTCTCCATGTTCCTGATGCACCAGGAACTCTAGCTTGTCCACCCAACTGACCTTCAATTCCCACTTCACGCGCTACAGTGGTTACTTGTTCAGCAAAAGTTGCTAGAGTGTCGATCATTTCATTGATCGTATCTGCTAAGGTTTGAATTTCTCCTTTTGCCTCTAGCATGAGTTTGCGTTTCAACTCACCTTTTGCAACTGCTGTAACCACCACAGCAATGCCCCGCACTTGTGCCGTCAAGTTACTTGCCATCGAGTTAACATTGTCAGTCAAATCCTTCCAAGTTCCTGCTACGCCCCTAACCTGAGCTTGACCACCCAATTTTCCTTCAGTCCCTACTTCACGTGCTACCCGTGTAACTTCAGATGCAAACGAGCTAAGCTGATCCACCATGACGTTTATGGTGTTTTTCAACTCTAAAATCTCGCCTTTAACATCAACAGTAATTTTCTTCGACAAATCCCCATTTGCAACGGCTTTTGTCACTTCGGCAATATTGCGTACCTGAGCAGTCAAATTACCTGCCATTGAATTGACATTGTCAGTTAGATCCTTCCAAGTTCCGCCTACACCCCTGACAAAAGCTTGGACGCCCAATTTTCCTTCAGTTCCCACCTCTCGTGCTACCCGCGTAACTTCACTAGCAAAAGAGTTAAGCTGATCCACCATCGTATTTATGGTGTTTTTCAGTTCTAAAATCTCGCCCTTAACATCGACAGTAATTTTCTTAGATAGATCTCCATTCGCAACCGCTGTGGTAACTTCTGCAATATTACGCACTTGAGCCGTCAAGCTACCTGCCATGAAGTTCACTGATTCAGTTAGATCTTTCCAGGTACCTGCTACATCTTTGACATCAGCTTGTACACCCAACTTACCTTCACTTCCCACTTCTCTTGCAACTTTAGTCACTTCAGAAGCAAAGGAACTGAGTTGATCTACCATCACATTTATGGTGTTTTTCAACTCCAGAATTTCACCTTTAACGTCAACAGTGATCTTCTTCGACAAATCTCCTTTAGCGATCGCCGTAGCAACCTCTGCAATGTTGCGGACTTGTGCCGTGAGATTCCCAGCCATTAAATTAACATTATCAGTTAAATCCTTCCAAGTCCCTGCTACACCCCTGACTTCTGCTTGGACACCTAACTTTCCTTCTGTCCCAACCTCTCTAGCTACTCGCGTCACCTCAGAAGCAAAGGAATTTAATTGATCCACCATGATATTTATGGTGTTTTTCAGCGCCAAAATCTCACCTTTAACGTCAACGGTGATTTTCTTCGACAAATCTCCTTTAGCAACTGCCGTTGTCACTTCAGCAATATTACGTACTTGGGCTGTTAAATTTCCTGCCATTGAGTTAACGCTGTCAGTTAAGTCTTTCCAAGTACCTGCCACACCCCTGACTTCAGCCTGGACGCCTAATTTCCCTTCGCTACCCACCTCTCTAGCGACTCTCGTCACTTCAGAAGCAAAGGAATTGAGCTGATCCACCATAATATTTATGGTATTTTTCAACTCTAAAATCTCACCTTTCACATCGACAGTAATTTTCTTGGATAGATCCCCATTGGCTACGGCGGTAGTGACTTCAGCAATATTCCGTACTTGGGCAGTCAAGCTACCCGCCATAAAGTTAACTGATTCAGTTAAGTCTTTCCAGGTACCTGCTACACCTCTAACATCTGCTTGACCGCCTAACTTACCTTCAGATCCTACCTCTCTTGCAACCCGTGTTACCTCAGAAGCAAAGGAATTTAGTTGATCCACCATCACGTTTATGGTGTTTTTCAACTCCAAAATTTCGCCTTTAACTTCTACAGTAATTTTCTTCGACAAGTCACCATTAGCGATCGCAGTAGCAACTTCTGCTATATTGCGCACTTGACCTGTAAGGTTCCCTGCCATCATATTCACACTATCGGTGAGATCTTTCCAAGTCCCTGCTACCCCGCGAACATCTGCTTGACCACCTAACTTGCCTTCAGATCCTACCTCTCTTGCGACCCTAGTAACCTCGCTTGCAAAGGAATTTAGTTGATCCACCATCACATTTATGGTGTTTTTCAACTCCAAAATTTCGCCTTTGACTTCTACAGTAATTTTCTTCGACAAGTCACCATTAGCGATCGCAGTAGCAACTTCTGCAATATTGCGCACCTGCCCTGTCAGATTCCCTGCCATCATATTCACACTATCAGTGAGATCTTTCCAGGTGCCTGCCACTCCCTTGACTTCTGCTTGTGCGCCTAGTTTTCCTTCACTTCCCACTTCTCTAGCGACTCGCGTTACTTCCGAAGCAAAGGAATTAAGCTGATCCACCATCGTGTTTATGGTGTTTTTCAGTTCTAAAATCTCGCCTTTAACATCAACAGTGATTTTCTTTGACAGATCACCAGTTGCTACGGCTGTGGTGACAACCGCAATATTACGTACTTGGGCAGTCAAGCTACCCGCCATGAAATTAACACTATCAGTTAAATCTTTCCAGGTGCCAGCAACCCCTTTAACTTCTGCTTGACCCCCTAACTTTCCGTCTTCTCCTACCTCTCTTGCGACTCTCGTCACTTCAGATGCAAAAGAGTTAAGCTGACCCACCATGATATTAACAGTGTTCTTCAGCTCGAGAATCTCACCTTTCACATCGACAGTGATCTGCTTAGACAGATCACCCATTGCCACTGCTGTCGTTACTTCAGCAATATTACGTACTTGGGCTGTTAAATTACCAGCCATTAAGTTAACGTTGTCAGTTAAATCCTTCCAAGTACCTGCTACACCTTTTACTTCTGCTTGAACACCCAACTTTCCTTCTGTGCCTACTTCTCGTGCTACCCGCGTTACTTCAGACGCAAAGGAATTGAGTTGATCCACCATTGTGTTAACAGTGTTCTTAAGATCCAGGATCTCCCCTTTCACATCGACAGTAATTTTCTTGGATAGATCACCATTGGCGATCGCTGTTGCGACTTCCGCAATATTACGTACCTGACCAGTTAGGTTACCGGCCATTAAGTTAACATTGTCAGTTAAATCCTTCCAGGTACCAGCTACCCCTTTCACTTCTGCCTGGACACCCAGCTTTCCCTCTGTGCCTACCTCTCGCGCTACCCGTGTCACCTCAGAAGCAAACGAGCCTAGCTGAGTCACCATTGTATTCACAATTTTGGCTGTTTGCAGAAACTCTCCCTTTAGCGGTCTACCTTCTATTTCCAGAGCGATAGTCTGAGATAAATCCCCATTTGCTACAGAGCGAATGACGCGAGCCGTTTCCGCCGTTGGTTGAACGAGGTCGGTGATCAGGGTATTAACAGAATCAACACAAGCTGACCACGACCCGCTAACATTACCCAGGGAAGCACGTTGGGTTATTTTACCTTCCTTACCTACAACTGTGCTAATCCTGTCTAATTCCGCCGCCATTCTTTCATTGATCTCAATAATATCATTGAGGGTATCGGCAATTTTCCCGGTGATACCAGTCCGATCTATGGGCATACGCACCGAAAAGTTCCCTTTTTTCACCGCTACCAAGGTCTTTAATAGCTGCTGTGGGTCTAGGTAATCTGTATCTTTAGTTAAGTGCGCAGTTGACATTGCTTCATCCAGGGGGCAGTTGTTATTTCGTAATACAGCTTTTACCCCACTCAAAGCATCTATCTGAAGATGGTTGACGGACTATATGGATAAAGATTTTAATACTACCTAAAGCTGATATTGTTGTCGTTTTTGTTCTATTTGACCTGCCCTCCGGGCAGAGGAAGCGGGGGATTATATGGCAAACCCGATACTCCCTGCACTCTGACCAATCGGTTCCACGCAACAACTCCAATTGTCTTTCCCTGCTCCCTGCTCCCTGCTCCCTCTTTTTAACCAACTCGCCTAAGGAAATTCTTTGACCAAATTTTTTCCTCAAATCAAACTGTCGGAGCAAACAAGTTACCAGAAATCCAGAACTCTAGTACTCACAGTTGGCAATTACGCAACTAATAAACGGTTCATCTGCTCTTTTAAAGTGGGTGATACCATAAGTGGCTTATATACTTCACCTTCGTAGGGTTGCCAAACATAACCCGCTCTAAAAGGTCTAAATCTTGATGGTGACGCTATTGCCTGCCAGATTCTATCAGATAAAACCAATCCTGGAAACCGTAAATCAGGAGACTCATTGAGCAATTCGCTGTAGGTTCTAAATTCATCAACCTCTACTCCAACTAATGCATACCGGAAGGACGGAGCTGAGGGTAAATGTAAGTGTTGATATAGCAAAATACCTAACTCCGTCATTAAGTAAGCTGAGTCGGGCGATTCAATGCCAAGCTCACTTATACCGTTAGGACATACTCGACACCACCAGTTAGAGTCAATGTCTTGAAAAATTGTTGTAAAACATTGGGATTGAAAACCATTCGATAGCACCCAGGAAATAGACTTAAAATGGTTAGAGAATCGTTCTGCTGCATCTTGGTCTTGACCACACTCTGCCGATAGACTAAATACCCATGCCATCTGAATTCACCTTTTCCCAATAATCCTGAGTTTTTGCTAAAGCTGCCTCGTACTTTTCTAGGGGCATTGTAGCCCTTGGCATAATACTAACGTGTGTAGCGCTGTCCTGAACTGCCTCTAGGTCTCCAGTGATATGGCAGTCTTCAATCTGCCAGAGGGAATCTTTGCCTATTCCTCCAAAAGCTGCGGGTTTTCGGAAAAGAGGCAATCCTTCGATAGATAAGGATGTGGACATCCCTTTCGTATTTCTGAGCGCCATTTCTACGATCGCTCCTGAATCATTTCGTGACGAAGAAGGGCGTAAATAGCCTTGTTCGTCTAGCCAACCCTTTGGCATGTAAGCTACGTCAATATCAACCCCAGGTCTAATACCCAGAAGACGAGCGCTACGACCTAATTTTGGTTTACCGTTTGACTCTGCCATCCCTCTGTAGTAAAGTCGTGTCATTAGGGTATGTGAGTTTTATCTTGGAGTACTGCTGCGACAACTGCACGATAATATAAGCACATCAGGTTTTTGCTCCCATCAATGATTTGACTCTGAACAAAAAATACAATATCATAGGCAGCATTAACTACCAGATCCCTATCTTCGTTAATTAATTTTGAATTTTGAATTTTGAATTTTGAATTTTTCTTGCAGTGCTTGACGCATAATGTCTACAGGAACAGTGTCGCGTTCCAACCAGATTTTTAATGCCGCTGCGCCTTGTTGAACAAGCATTTCTAGTCCATCTATGGCGATCGCACCAACCCGCCGTGCTTGTTGTAAAAATTTGGTTGGGCTAGGAGTATATATCAAATCGTAGGCGATCGCTCTTGGTGGTAGCTGTGCGATTTCCTCTGCACTTAACGGCGACTCTTCAACTTTAGGATGCATTCCGATGGGGGTTGTATTTACCAACAAGTTTGCTTGTGGAATCAACTTTGGTAACCAATCCCATGTATGGACGTGGAGATTAACTGCTAACGAGGAATTACCCCAACTATCACGAAATTGTTGTAAATTCGACCTCTTGCGCCCAACTACATGAATTTCAGCACAACCTAGCTGACTACACCCTGCAACAACCGCTCGCGCTGCGCCACCATTACCTAAAATCACTGCTACTTTCTGGCTCCAATCTTGGTTATATGTTGTTTGCAAGGGAGAGAGAAATCCTTCTATATCAGTATTTGTTCCTATCCACTTATTATTTTTGTAACTAACAGTATTAACTGCTCCTACAGACTTGGCAATGGGGTCTATTTCTGACAATAAAGGAATTATCGCCTGCTTGTGGGGAATCGTGGCGTTAAACCCTAGAATATTAATGGAAGAAAAACCTTGAATAGCTATTTGTAAATTTTGTGGTTCTATCGGGAACGGAACATAGACATAATCTAGCCCCAACGCACTGAGTGCTGCATTATGCATCACTGGTGACAGCGAATGTTCTACTGGATACCCAATCACTCCTAACAGTTTCGTTTTTCCCGTGATATGCATAATATTAACCCGATATTATCCGAAACTTTGACTTTGTAAGGGCACTTTACAAAATGCTTGTCTCTGTTGTATTTAAAGCTATCTATATTGTTATGCTTTGGAACATATTTCCTTCCTGGTTGATCATTTTCAGCCCCGCTCATCTCCCGTCCTACTCGTGGATTAGTTTGGCTGCTTTCAAGGGAAGCATCCTCAGAAATGTTTAATTGCTGATTGGGATCTAGTCGACCATTCGCTGATCATCAAAAAGCCCGTTTTAGCTAAAGAAGTTTGCTGCTACCCCTAACCATGGTAAAAGCTTGGTGATAATGGGCTGAACTTTCTCCCAGAGATTCGTTCCTGCTTCAACAGTTTCATTTGTGTCTTTGAGGGCTTTCATAGCTTTCTGCAAATTCTTTGCGACAAAGTCTTTATCAGGTTCTTTTTCCTGTACCTCTTCTTTTGCAGATTCTATATGCTTGAGTGATTTTTTGATTTGCGTCTCCGGTAGCCCTGAGATGCCAAACAGTTCTTCAATTTGGCTAATTAATTGAACTAAGTCCTCTTGCGTCAGTAGCTTTTCAGATTCAGCTTGGTTGAGATGCTGATTTTGGGTCGCCTTCAAATCGCGACCAGCTTGACCTGCAATTTGAGCATTGGAGAGTTGTCCTCCACTAATGGTAAAAGACTGGGGCGACTTTTCTTCTGACATGGCTGCTTTCTCTGATAAGGTTAATGGTTACTGTATACAAACGAGCCTTAAAAAAGTTCCAAATCGTCCTTGGAATTTAGAATTTCATGAAACTTATGCTTCGAAACTATACAGTAAAATCATTTTTAATGTAACATATACACTAAAAAAGTTACCATACTCTATCCCAACATCAGCACAGAGCGTTAATGATGTGTTTGGCAATATACCTATAGGATATACAGTGATGACAGAGGAAAAATCTTCCCAATCGTTAAGCATTAGCGACAGTAACCTGTCTCATAGTCAAATCGGAGGGATTGCTGAAGGAAACTTGAATGTTACCCAAACGAATACAGTTAATAATCACCATACAACTATTAATCTTGGGCAAGACCAAAGCCAACGTACTGTTCCTACTGCAAAGTCCTTAACCCAGCTAGGACCAACAGCTGGATTTCCTTGCTATGCAGATCCCGAATATGCAGTAATGTATAATCATGCCAGATACAGAAAGTTTATATATGCCCTAGAGTGTCAATTGAAACTTCATCTTTTGATGAATGTGCATATTCTTATACCAGGAGGATATTTCTTTGATAATCCTGGTCTTTGGAATCTTATTACTGTCTCCGAAGGTCTGAAAACTGTTTTGCTTTCTTCTCCTCATTCTTTAGAAAACAATAAGACAACTCTTGTGATTGCTAAGCATGAAAAAACACAAGGAATTAATGATGAAACAGAACTAGATGCTATATTTCGGACATGGTTTGCTGGAAGCGATGGAAAACGCATTAACAATCCCTCGTGTTTAAGGACGGCATGGATTGATCGTATTAATAATGATCAAGTAGATTTGGTACTCAGTAATCTTCGACAAGAATCAAAATCGATAACAATTTCTAATTATGCAAATTCACTTTCTTTAAATGCATTAACAGAAGCTTTACCTTCAATAAGTTTTATGTTTGAAAAAGCGTCATCGATAAAAACACCATCAAGTAGACACACTAGATTCTTTGAAGAAGTAAAAAGTATATTAGACAAAGATGTTGATTTTGAAGGTAGAAAAGAGTTAGTTAATTTTTTGGATCAAATTGAAAATAAAAAAATTAGCAGAAGCGAAATACAAAAATTTGTTCCATCTGCCTGGAATTCAATAAAAAATAATCTTATTGCTGTTCGACAATCTTGTTATTTTGATAATTATGAAGGTTACGGTCAAATATCAGTATTGCCTAATACTGGAGTAAATATATCTAATCAGAAAATAATAGAATTATGGAAAGAACTGGACATTTGGCTGAGTATAAGTCCTGTTAATGATATTAAGAAATGGGCTGTGGCAATTGATAAACTAAGTTTTGAAGAAATACTAGAAATAAGAAAACATCAAGGTTTTATGGCTAGTCTTAGAAAACTCTATCTTACTTACACTTTAAGTAAAGAAGAACAGCTAGATGCATTTTTATCTATATTAAGAGATGAATGGGCTCCACAACTTATTGATGCTACGCAACAAGTGACTAAATATCGTAAGAGAGAAGACAGGGTAATTATTAAGCGTTCTATCAAAGATATCAGTGAGAAAATCCCTTCTATCTTGAGTGATGGAGCTTCGATAATATCGAACAATAGTATTTCTATACCGACTTATACTAGGTCTCAGGAAATTATTAGATCTATCGCACATCAAATATTAATTTCACTCCAAAGACTAGAATTAGCTAAACAATCAATTATAAGATGTGTTAGAAAGCCACTGGATTAATTTAATCGACCTTATTTTAAGTTTATTTACCTGCACCTAGGTTATTATGATTTAGTGTACTAATCTACCAGTGTAGTAAATACGTCCATTTATTGCGTGTTATTTTTCAATGGAAATAATAGATCTATGTATAATAGGTGCTGGAGAAGTTGTTCGTGAGCGATATTCACTTGGTCTGGCGGCAACTAGAAACTTATCAAGATTTAGAGTTAGTTGGATTTATGACATCCTTCCAGTAAGTGAAGTTTCACTTACACTGCAAAAGTTTCCTAGTGCAGTATACACGCAGATACCTCGATCAGTTTCCGAAGCAGTACATCTGATAATTCAGGAAGTTCCCCCAAGTGCAGTAGTTATAATTGCTACGCCTGTGCAGTTCCATATTCCCTATGCCATTCAGATGCTAGGTAAATTTCGTCTTATTGCGGTTGAAAAACCTCTAACAAACTCACAGGAAGAGTATGCAATTTTTGAATCCTTAACAGATCAAATAAATCAATCGTATTTCCTTCTTTCTTACTACCTGATTGAGAAAGCACTCCCATACCTTATCTTCTGCTGTCCTGATTTTCATGTAAAGCCCTACATAGACTTGATAGAGCCTATAATTGAACCTGAGTTGCTTAGTGAATTACACAAGGAACTTGGCTTACCCCAGAAATTGGTGGCTTGTATCTTGGAAAGTGTTGGGTTTGCAGGTTCTTTAGATAATAGGAGTTGGGTACTTACACCTGAAGCAGGGGGAAATACTTGGGAAACATTATTTCACTTAACCTGTCTTGTTTCTGTTGGTTTTAAGAATGCCTCACGAAGATTTACTATTTTGCAAAGTTACAGAGGAGTCGTTAATGAAATCTCATCCATGTTTAATAATCAACTTCCCCAAGACACAGCTAATCTCGTACATCTTAAAACTGATGAGATCTCAGCTATTATTTTTGCTGCTAAGTACCTACACTCTAAATCTCATCAGCGTTGGCTAAAATTGGAATGTCAGGGAGGAGAAATGGTGATAGATTTCTCAAGTACTGTACTGACTGTCGAAACAAAGAGTTACAAAATTCAGTACCAGCTATCTGATCCTACTCCTTACGCTACCCAATTTTTCATTTTGAGTGAAATGCTAGAAAATTCTGCCATACCTTTTCCTCAAAAAGTATACACAGAAGGATTTATGCTTAATGCTCAGATATATGAGTTCAGTCAACGCTTCCGTCCTGAACTTTACGAAAAAGGTTTAAGTGCTAAAGTTTTAGCCAATTCCCTTGGTGCAGACAACAATCTAGGATTTTTGTGGGAGACACCTTATAATCTCCCAAGAATTAAAGCATAGGAATAGCAATGAAATATCCCTCAAAACTTTTATATCCTCTAGATATAGATCCACGTAACTCGGAATTTGCCGGACCATATGAAATCGGATACGAACATCTATTTCAACTATTTCCCAATTTAGACCATCAGTTTGTACCACTCGAAGTAGGTGCTATGATTGAAAATGGTGGTATTTCTCATCTAGAACTGACAATTCTTGCAGTTCTCACACGTTGGCTCCAACCTAAGCGAATTCTTGAAATTGGAACTTTTCACGGTTGGACATCGCACAACTTAGCTCTTCAATTAGATGATGATGCACAGTTAGTTACTATCAACCTTCCAGATGGTCAACGACCTCGTCTAAACTCGGATGCATGGAATGCACGTTATTTTCCAGTAAGTGAGCCGCAGCTTCTTTTCGAAGGTCATGCAACGGCTAATCGAATTATACAAATTAAGGCAGATACAGCGAATCTTAATGCCAATGACTTCAGCGATAAGTTTGACCTCATTTTTATCGATGGCTCACATTCATTCGCTTATGTTGAAAATGACACTCAACTGGCTCTTTCTATTGCCAATGAGAAAGCTATTATCCTTTGGCATGATTATGGAAAACCTGCTCATTGGGCTGGAGTAACAGAGTATTTACACCGCTCATCTCGTGAAGGAAAGTTATGGCCACTTTATTGGCTTCATTATACAGATCTGCAAACAAGCCTTGTTCTTTACATTCGTGGGCTCAAATTCAGTAACATCAGTATGTTACCGCCCCAACCCTGACTATTCACAATCGTTACAATAGCATCTCAGTTAATTACCAATTTACTTGCGGTATATAGCCTGACAGCAAATTCAGTAAATTCCAAATTATTGGAGATTAAAGTAAAAACAACGGCTACAGCCCTTGTCAACAAGGGGTTAAATAGCTTTACTTAATCCTAATTTAGGATCTTGGAAGATGCGATAGCCCAAACTATTAAGTAGCTTTAATTTCCCATGAATTCTATTTTTTTATAAAATAAAGCATCAAACCTCTATTCAATCAAAGTTTCAAAATTTAGCTTTGATTATTGTTTTACGAGAGAAACAAAACAGGATTAAAAACGTTGACTTAGTAAAAACATTCAGTCACTAACTTGAATTCTTATTGTGCCAGAGCAACCAACACCTAAACCTTTTCGTAACCGTCAAAGATTACCAAATCAACGATGGCAAATTTACGCACAGAAAACAGAACTAGCGCAAAAGTTGGCTCAAGCAATGAATTTGTCGCCTATCATCAGCCAACTCATGATCAATCGTGGTATTCAAACGGTAGCAGAAGCGCAAATGTTCCTCAATCCAGAGATTGTCACTTTACCTTCTCCACTTGATGAATTTCCTGATTTGGCGATCAGTATAGAATTGTTGGAAAATGCGATCGCCTCCCAAGAAAAAATTGTCATTTGTGGCGACTACGACGCTGATGGGATGACAAGCACTGCTCTACTGTTGCGCAGTCTCCAGTGGTTAGGTGCTGATGTAAAGTATGATATCCCCAGTCGGATGCACGAGGGTTACGGGATTAATAAGCGCATTGTTGAACAATGTTACAGCGAAGGCGTAAGATTAATTCTCACTGTAGATAATGGCATCTCAGCATTGGAACCAATTGCTCTAGCTAGAGAACTTGGGTTAAAAGTTATTGTCACCGATCACCACGATATTCCCCCACAATTGCCATTGGCTAACGCCATCCTCAATCCCAAACTGATTCCAGAATCTTCTATTTACCGAGGTGTTGCTGGTGTTGGTGTTGCTTATATTCTAGCAGTATCCCTTGCAAAACAAATGGGACAGACTCAAGGTATAGTAAGTCAAATGCTGGAACTTTTTACACTAGGAACTATTGCAGATTTAGCTCCCTTGATTGGTGTGAACCGGCGTTGGGTGAAACGGGGTTTACAGCAGTTACCTAAATCCAAGTTAGCTGGAGTACAAGCGTTGATTCAAGTGGCTGGGGTGCAGGGAGTTGGGAAAGCAGGGGAAGCAGGGGAGCAGAGGAGCAGGGGAGCTCTTGAGCAGAGGAGCAAGGGAGATAAATTGGTTGGTTCGGTAGGGAATTCACGAGAGGTAAAATCGTTAAAGCCGGAGGATATTGGGTTTCGGCTTGGTCCCCGAATTAATGCGATTGGGCGTATTGGGAACCCCCAGACTGTGATAGAATTGCTGACTACGGATGATATGGGGATAGCGCTGGAAAGAGCAATGCAGTGCGAATCTATTAACCGACAGCGCCAAGAGATGTGTACGCAAATTGAACAAGAAGCGATCGCGATTGTGGAGGAATTGTACCTTAAATCTCTACAGCAAGACCGTGTTTTGGTTATTGTAGAACATAACTGGCATCACGGCGTTATTGGTATCGTCGCTTCTCGCTTAGTGGAACGCTACGGTGTCCCAGTGTTTATTGGTACTTACGAAACAACAGGTGAAACGGATACGTCATCGGTTAATGTTAGTCAACATGTTCGGGGTTCTGCACGAGGAATTCCAGAATTTGATGTGTTTGGGGCTTTGGAATATTGTCGCGATTTATTAGGTAAATTTGGGGGACATAAAGCCGCCGGTGGGTTTTCTCTTCCAGCAGAAAATCTATTAGCATTGCGATCGCGCCTAAGTGAGTTCGCTAACAAGTCACTTGAAGTGCAACACCTCAAACCACTGCTTAAAATCGATACCCAAGTAAGCTTAGACCAAATCAATCAAGAGCTTTATCAAAAGCTTAACGTCTTAGAACCTTGTGGAATTGACAACCCTGATCCTGTTTTTTGGACACCCAATGTCCAAGTCGCTGAACAGGAAATTGTTGGCAAGGCGCATCTAAAACTGACGGTTGCGCAAAGTATTGATAATCAGTGGTACAAAATTAAGGCGATCGCGTGGCGTTGGCGAGACTATTTTCCCCTTCCATCGCGAGTCGATATTGCTTACAAGCTTAGAGAAAATCACTTTAATGGTAACACCACTATCGAGTTAGAGTTGGTAGGTCTTAGGCTTCCAACTCAGTCACATCTGTTTTTTACTTCACCACCAACTCCATTGAAAACCACTTTCAAGCACAATGAGCGCCAATATACTTGTGGTATTTATCACAACGGTTCTTCCCCAGAATTGAGAATTAAAAATTCTGAAGGGAAAGTTTTAGCTGTTCAGCCAGGAGAAAGTATCGGTTTACTAGGAACCAATCGTGAGGACGCCAAACAAATTGATGTTTTTCTCCCTCAATACGACGGTATTATCCAGGCTGCGCTTCAAGCTTTAGAATCTATCAGGTGTTAGTTGTTATGTGTTGCTTGTTGTACTAACCAATAACCACTAACACCTCGCTGTATTAAAGATCTCCGTTGCGGAATGCGAGTACGAAAATGACAGCTGGACCAGCTAACATGATTAATGCAACAGAGACTAGCTGGAAAATAACTTCCCAATTGACGCTACCTAACGCTTCAAACATTTTTCCTCCCAATAGTCTTAAAAAATTAAATAACAGAAATGCCAAACTTAAAATTCATCATATCTGGCAATTGTCCGCAAAATTTAATTTACTTAACAAAATTATAAGAAAGAATACAAAGGGATTAATCTATGCTGACTTGGCAATGTGTAAAAAAATGTGGAGCCTGTTGTCATCTCGATCCAGCAGATCGTCCAGACTTGCATGAATATCTATCTAAAGAAGAATTAGAAATATTTTTAGGTATGGTAGGGGAAGGTGGATGGTGTGTGAATTTTGACCACGACTCGCGAGAGTGTCGCATCTACCCAAATCGCCCACGTTTTTGTCGGGTAGAAGCAGAGGTATTTCAGGATATGTACGGTATTCAACCTGAAGACTTAAATGATTTTGCGATCGAGTGCTGTCATCAGCAAATAGAGGGGGTCTATGGCGATCAAAGTCAAGAAATGCAGCACTTTGACAAAGCAGTTGGCTTGTAATTAGGGAGCTAATCGCTGTAGATGAGGTTTAACCAAGTTGAGATTGTCTTATCATAAAAAAGAACGATCCAGAATACAGAATTCATGCTGACTCCTGACTCCTGACTCCTGAATTCTTCTTCATAACTTGGTTTCTAAATTTTGTCACAAAATCCCATAGGGTATTTTAAATTACATATGACAAGCCGACTCAGCGAAACCAAACCCCAAACTGAACTGATCATAAAATGGGAAGCTCTACCTAAAGATTTTCAACTAGAGGATGAACCAGTGGAGAATACAAGTCAGCCCTTGTTGGCTGGTGCTTTGCGCGAAAGCTTAGAAATCAGTGGTTTCATCCAACCACAAATGTTAATCGCTTCTAACTTTGGAATATGTGCAACAGTCAATGAGCAATTGGTGATTAAAGTGCCAGACTGGGTTTATGTTCCATCAGTCAGGGAAGTTATCAGTAATCGCAAAAGTTACACACCAATTTTAGAAGGAGAAATCCCATTAATTGTCATAGAATTTCTCTCAGATATAGATGGAGGAGAATATTCAGTCAAACGTACCTACCCGCCAGGAAGATGGTTTTTTTATGAACAGATATTGCAAGTACCTATCTATATAATCTTTTCACCCGATGGGGGATTGTTGGAATATCACCAACTTGAAGGCGAACACTATAAATTAAAGCTACCAGACGAGAATGGTCGTCATTGGGTAGAGCGGATGGGCTTATATTTAGGAACATGGCAAGGAACAAAAGAAGGGAGGACTGGTTATTGGTTACGCTGGTGGGATAAGAGCGGTAATTTGTTACCTTGGGCTGTGGAACAAATTGAACAGGAACGTCAGGAGAAACAAAGGCTAATTGCCTATTTACAGTCTCAGGGTATTGACCCAAATAATCTACCACCATTTGAATAGAAAAAGATAATTAGATATACTTAAAGTCAAAGGATACTCCCCAAAGCCTAGCCTTGCGTAAATCGCTAATTAGCATGAACAACACCAGTGACTGCATTTAAATTAGCCAGGGATTATAAATCCCTGTCTAAAAGCTAAATTCCTCTATAAGAGGAATGGAAACCAATGTTTGATAGTTCAATCTTCGATACTTTTGTGGCGTTAATTCAGTATTTATATTTAAAGGTGCAAGATTTGAGGTGAGAAAAGCTGTGTTTCCACTCAATTAGGTCAGTTTTCCCAAAAGTGAGGAAATACCAGAAGGCTGGGGAAGATTTACCCCATAGTAATTAACAGCGTTCTGGTTTTTAACTGTGATAGTATTAATTATCTGAAGGTAAAAAATATGTACATTCAACTTAAGCCCGAACAAGAACAATTTATTCAAGCACAAATGGCAAGTGGTCGATATGAGAATGCTGACGATGTTATCAACGAAGCCTTTAAGTTATTAGAAGAAAGAGAAAAAAGGCTGTCAGAATTGCAGCAAAAAATTGCAGTGGGAACGGAACGAATTGCACAAGGACGAGTTATAGATGGTGAGATAGTTTTTGCTCGTTTGCAAGAAAAAATACGTAAGATTGCAGAGAAGTCTGATGCTTCAATATCATCAGCCATAAATTTTAATTAGGCGATCGCTATGATTCTATTCCCCGCACTTGCTATATACTTACCCGATTTAAACTTGATTTTGCGCTAACCAAGCTCCTAAATCAGCCAAGCTATTAAAATCAAGCAAAGCTTCTGCTAAATCATCCAACTGCGTTGATTCTAAAGCTTGAATTTTCAATACCTCTGCAGGTGGAACAGTTCCAACTTTATGACGAAGGAGTCGCATTACAATCGATAATGCTTTTTCTTACTGAATGTCTTGATAAATTACAGATTTGCGCATAGCATCCTCCAATAGGAGTATTTTAACGAATTCGCTTATCTTTAGCAAGAGTAGCTTTGGCATACCCTTGCAGTTGGGTAAGACGGTTTGGATCTCCCAGCGATTCCCATTCGCCCTTTTCAAAGGACTCAAGTATTTCTTTCTCCTCAACATCGAGTTTACTCATAGTCATTACCTCTTCGTAGGCACTGCTTGGTTACTTAATAAGAAGTAGATTGGTGTCAATAAGTCATCATTGGCTCGTAGTTGCACGTCGATTGCTACTATACGGGAAGGCTCCCCTCAGATCTTGCACCTTTAAATATAAATACTGAATTAACGCCACAAAAGTATCGAAGATTGAACTATCAAACATTGGTTTCCATTCCTCTTCTAGAGGAATTTAGCTTTTAGACAGGGATTTATAATCCCTGGCTAATTTAAATGCAGTCACCCAATCAGTATCGTCGCGGTAGCATTTATATTTACCATTTTATTGGTGCAAGATATGAGTCCCAGCACACTGGCTCACTTTAGTGCGCTTTAGCGCAACTACAAACCTTTCAATCTATTTTACAAAAGTTTACATAGTTTGTATTTTTCGCGAAACGGCTTTACTTATTGCTCATATTATGCTTACAGTGGCAATCGCCCAACAACAAAGAGTTGCAATTTGTTAAAAAAACTGAGAAAATGAGAAGAATATGAAAACAACTTAGTAACAGAACTACTGCCTGTGAAACTTGATTATGCACCTTTGAGCCTTACTGGTAACTATCAGTCTGAGAGCAAGCCAGAACTAAAAGACGATATTGACTCGAATTTAACTCTTGAAGAGGCTGCTGATCTCAACGAGCAACCTTCCCTAGATCTCTCTTCAACAACTGAGCGTCCTCAAAAGCAGCAATCAGCAGCAGTAGTCTTTGTAACTACGTTTTGCACTATTTTTCTAGCTGAGATTGGTGACAAGACTCAACTGTCAACCTTATTAATGAGTGCAGAATCCCATTCTCCTTGGGTAGTTTTTCTAGGATCTGCTGCTGCGCTTGTAACCACCAGCTTTTTAGGTGTGGTTTTAGGAAATTGGATAGCTAGCCGTCTGTCTCCTAAGATTGTGGAAAAAGCAGCAGGGACGGTATTGCTGTTGATCTCTGTACTGCTGTTTTGCGATGTATTCCTCGGTTAACGGACTCTAAAATATTATGGACTGGCATCTTTTAGGATTAAGCTTTATTACAGTTTTTTTATCAGAATTAGGTGACAAAAGTCAGTTAGCGGCGATCGCGCTTTCTAGTCGTTGTCAATCTACCCCCCGCGCTGTGTTCTTAGGTACAGCTTGCGCATTACTTTTGACTAGCTTATTAGGTGCTTTGGCTGGGGGAGTCGTTGCAGAATTTTTCCCAACAAGGTTATTGAAGGCGATCGCAGCAATTGGATTTGCTGTTCTTGCTATACGCTTACTGTTTCTTAATGAAAGCGATTAGTTGATATGATCTAACTTTATGTATGAATTCTCATAATCTACCATTGCCTGCTGGCAATTCCAATTCAGCACTCTGTCAAGCAATTGCACACATTATTGCTCAAAGTCCTCAACAGCGAATTACCTTTGCGCAATACATGGATACAGTGCTGTATCATCCGGTTCATGGTTACTATTCCACAAAGGCAGTTAACCTAGGAAAACAGGGTGATTTTTTCACTTCTGTGCATCTTGGTGCTGACTTTGGTGAGCTGCTAGCAGTGCAATTTGTCCAAATGTGGGAAATTTTAGGAAAACCCAGCCAATTTTCTTTGGTGGAAATGGGTGCTGGACAAGGATTGTTAGCACTCGACATTCTGAACTTTATTGAGCAGAAGCATCCATTTTTTTTCAAAGCAGTTGATTATATTATTGCTGAAAAGTCAAATGCTTTAAGACAAGAACAACAGGAACGCTTACGAAAATATCCTGTACGCTGGTGCAACCTTGAGGAGATACCAAACCAATCAATAACTGGTTGCTTTTTTTCTAATGAATTGGTGGACGCTTTGCCAGTTCATCAGTTTATTCTACAACAACGATACTTGCAAGAAGTGTATGTAACCACTCGGCATGAATCTTCTGTGCCTACGAGCAAGGAAGCAGCAAGTGAAGTTGAATCATCTAAGCAAGTTACACAACCTCTAAGAACTGAATTTGTAGAGGTTATCGGAGAACTCTCTACGAATGAAATAACTCAATATTTCGATTTGATTGAAGTCAAGTTTGATCCAAATACTTATCCAGATGGTTACCGCAGTGAAGTGAATTTAGCAGCTTTACATTGGTTAAGTACGGTAACAGAGCGCTTACAACGTGGTTATATATTAACAATAGATTATGGCTATCCTGCTAATCGCTTCTACAATCCCAGGCGATCGCAAGGAA
Source organism: Aetokthonos hydrillicola CCALA 1050 (assembly GCF_017591665.1). GTDB lineage: Bacteria > Cyanobacteriota > Cyanobacteriia > Cyanobacteriales > Nostocaceae > Aetokthonos > Aetokthonos hydrillicola. The sequence goes on from NZ_JAAKGC010000004.1 coordinate 155,534, forward strand.
CACTACAGTGCTATTACCAGCATCAGCGCCACAATAACCCCTATGTTAATATTGGGCAACAAGATATAACCGCCCATATTGATTTTACTGCTTTGGAGAGATGGGGTGAGCGTTGCGGATTAGATAATATTGGCTTTACTCAACAAGGATTGTTTTTAATGGCGTTGGGTTTAGGCGATCGCATCGCAAAACTCTCCCATAAAGAGCAGCCATTATCTGACGTACTGCGTCGCCGAGATGCACTACACCAACTCTTAGATCCGATGGGACTAGGAGGCTTTGGTGTGCTTGTTCAAAGTAAAGGTCTAACTAATATAGAAGGTACACAACCCTTAAAAGGGCTTATTGTACCAGAGCAGATTTAAACGTTCAGATTTTCTATTTAAGTCCAGATTAGCTAACATAGCAGCAGTGATCATAATCAAAAAAATAGAAGGCTAATAACTATGTCTGCTCATGACTTTTTGATGCTAATTACCTTACTAACGCCCGGTATTTTACTTTCTGTATTGATTATGGCTTCTTTTGCAGCAGGCGGTTGATACAGCTAATTTGCAGCTATATTCTACAGGACTGAAACGTAAAATTATTGTAGTGCGGGCCCGAAAGCCCGCGTCCCATGCAAAAATTCAACAAGGAGTCAAAATTCTGACTCCTGACTCCTGAATTCTGAATTCTTACTAACTAAAACCCATTTTGCCTTATGGCTTACTCTTTCTCTGCCTATTTCCTACTAAATTAGTAAAGAGATCGCTCTATTAAGGGAAGGTAAACAATGAAGGTGGCATTTCTAGGAACTGGACTAATGGGAGTGCCGATGGCTCAAAGGTTATTAGCAGCAAATATACCGCTAATTGCTTATAACCGTACTCCAGAAAAACTAGAACCGCTAAAAGCGGCTGGTGCTGAAACAGTGGAACGTCCTCACCAAGCAATTCGCGCTGCTGACTGTATCATATTGATGCTAACTAATGCTATGGCTATTTATCATGTGCTACTTTCAGATGGGTCGTCGTCAAATCTGGTAGGACGCACTGTGATCCAAATGGGGACAATTACGCCTACAGAAAGTAAAGAAATTAGAAATGCAGTAGTTACTGCTGGTGCGCAGTATATAGAAGCACCTGTGCTAGGCAGCATTCCAGAAGCAGAGGCTGGTAAACTAACTGTTATGGTGGGTGCGTACCCCGAACAATATCAACGCTATTTAAATTTATTAAAAAATTTCGGTCCAGATCCTATATATGTAGGTCCTGTAGGAACTGCTGCTGCACTAAAATTAGCCTTAAATCAACTTATTGCTTCTTTGACAACTAGCTTTGCACTGAGTCTAGGTTTTGTTCAGCGTCAGGGTATTGATGTAGATTTGTTTATGCAAATCTTGAGAGAGAGCGCTCTTTATGCACCAACTTTTGATAAAAAGTTGCAACGGATGCTAGATGGTAATTATGGTAATCCTAACTTTCCAACGAAACACTTGATGAAAGATACTGATTTGTTTATTACTGAAGCCAAATCAGTGGATTTAAATGTCAGTAGTATTGAGGGGGTACAGCAAGTTTTGGAAGCGGCGATTAAAATGTCGTTGGCAAATGCCGATTATTCGTCACTCTTCTGTGCAATCAATTCAGACTCAATGAGTTTAGAGGAGTAGCGCCGCTGCGCGAAAGTCAAGCATTCAAAAGTCAAAAGTCAAAAGTGTTATAAATCAAGGCTGATGGCTGTTTGAGATGGTTGGTTTATTTACGCTGTGCCGTAGTAGTTTATTAACTTTGTAGTGCGGATAGTATGCGATCGCTTATAGTCCAACGGTTAGAATCAGGTTTAATCCAACGCTTCTCATCAGGGTTGTAATCACGCTGATTAGTGAGTACTTGCTGCAAGTCTTTCTTTTGTTCATCATTAAGCTGAGGTATCATTTTATGCGCAGCTCGCAACGCACTAGTTTGTTCAAATGCTGTTTGAGAATAATTGATAATGTGTAGAACTGACTCAAAATAAATCGGATCTCCAGACCACTCTGTAATGGAAAGTCCCTGCAATCGCTTCCCTTGATCGCTTGATTGCAGAAAGTCAAGAACCTCTTTTGCAGAAAAATCGACTTTTGGGGCTAAAGCACGCAATCGTCCAGTTATAGACTCCATTTCAAATGTACGCTGTGGACTAGAAGGCATCAACCTTCTCACTTCCTTATAACGTTCAGCTAAACGCTCCATTTGCTGTCGAATCTCAGATCCAGAAAAACGAGATGCATATACTTTTTGACATTCGTGACGGACTTTGCGTACCTCCTGTTGCTGTGTTAGGGGAGCTACATCTTCTCCCTGCTTAGTCTGCTCAATAAGAAACCCTAGAGAATCAGAACTTAAGGATTGTAATATAGGTACCACACTTGAGTTAGTAATTTCTACCCCAGGTGTCTTGAGCGCTCCTCCAGATAAAGCGAAAATCTTTAACACAGATGGTAACCAAGTCAGTGCCAGAAAAATTGCTGTTGTATTCGTTACCTGAAATTTTATCGAGAGTTGTTTGTCTTTGCTGATTTGAAATGTACTGAGGACTATAAAAATAGTGGTAATAATTAACCAATTTCTCGGAAGAACCACAATCTGTTTTAGTACCCATTCAACTGCTTCCGGGAAAATCTTACCGTTCTGTGCTTTTGTATCTAATTTAGTATCCATAGCTTAACTTCTATATATAAAGTAGTCAGGAGACAGAATTCAGGAGTCAGAATGATTATTGGTTTAAAACCTTGTCTACTCCTTACCGAAACAGAGGTTGAATATATCTATAAAACGCCATCCCCGTATGGGTTGCGTATTCTGACTCCTGACTCCTGAATTCTGAATTCTATTTATTGGCTTTAGCATAAGTACGAGTCATTTTTTGAAAATCATGTAAATTCGTAAGTTCTGACCATTCAGGAAAAATCACTCTGATGTTATTATCCTTTGCAGCCCTGAGAATATAACTCCGCAGATGAGGAGATCCTAATGGAAATGTATCTTCTGGTAAACAGGTGAGGAGATGTTGAGCACGCTCATAAAATGAGATTGCTTCTTCATTATTATGAGCATTTCGGTAAATAATTCCCTGAACTTCGGTGTATGTTTCTTGTTGCTCATAAAAATAGCGTGACCAAACTTGAGTAACAGGACGTTTCTCCGACTTTGCTAGGGACGCTTCGTTTGCACCAGCTAGCATTGCACCGCTATCTCGGATATCGAGTAATTTTAAGTCAGTTTTAGGAGTAAGGATAGCAAACTGGTACTCATGTGTAATTTGTGCAGCTTCTGGTGTATCGCCAAAAACTTCAACAAGACAACTAGAAAATTTAGGTGCAACGTAAGATATTCCGCGTTCTGAGTCTTCACATGGCTCACAATTGAGTGGCTCATAGTCAACACCAGGAGGATTTCCTCGATGATGGTCGAAACGAGAATGTGGACCCCAAAAACGAAAAGAAACAGCAGTAGGACAATATTTGAGACGAAAAATTTTATAAAGTTTTGTACTCTGGTTTATAGTATAAAATTGAGGATTAGCATGGTTAGGGGTAGAATGTGAGGGCAAAATGATTCTTACCAATTTGTTCACTCCTAAATCTGATTGACTGACAAAATTTTGATACTTAGGAGCATTCCAGAAAATAAATTACCCGATGTAGTACGGCTATGAAAGCCCGCTTAGCGAGCAAGACGCTCGCAACAGAGGGGATATTTTTTCGTAGAAAACGCCTTAACAGTTTTAGATTTGTTAAGAGTTAGTTAATATTAAGCTAACAGCCTTGTCATTAGCTAGCTTCACAGCGTACCTAAGTAATTCCGGAAAAATTTGCCTTACTTTCAAGAAGTAGCAGTATTTCTTCGTAAAATTTTCTCGCTCAAGCAGTTTGGCTATATAATTCCCACAGATTTTGCTTCATTAAGTACCTCATCTTTCTGGTTATTTTTTAAGGCTTGTAGAGGACTAAGTCCATTGAATGCTCGGTTTGGTTGAGTTAACCAACTAATCTTTGAGAAATTGGGAACGTCGAGAGCCTTTAAGACGTCTGGTAATCCAGCAACTACACCATCGGGACCTTTAGGATCAAATTGCCAACACGGAAACTTCCACACGCCATTATCTTGAATCGCAACTAAGCTGTTCTTTTTCAGGCGATCATGAGGTGTTTGGCGACTTTTCGTATTTAGGAGTTTTGCTACTTCACTCGCTGTTAATGAGTTTCTGAGTAATTCTTGTCTCCATTCAAAGAAGTTTTTGAAGGCAGAATTTTCTAATTCTCGTCGCTCTTGATCATCGATTGGCTCGACACCAAGTTTTGCTGCTAACTCAGTTTCCACCTGAGACATCTGACGTCGATTAACCATTTGATCAATTTGATCAACCAAGTCTCTAATCTCATCAGATTTTAAACGGTTGAGTACTTGAACAGCTTTTGCTATGAGTTCAAGTCTCTGCTGAGTTACAGGCTTTGTATTAGAAGTGTGTATTTTTTTTGTTACTGGCTCTGTAAAAGGAGCATCTATTGTTAAAGTAATCGCAGTCATATTCTTACCTTGGTTAACATTACTATCTATTTTTACTTGAGGGTCATAGTACATAATTACTATTTTGGACATGTTTTGGTTGACTGTAAGAGATGTCCAATTCCTCTTTCCTCTAGATTCGCACTCTCTTGTATGAATTTCGGTAAGATTAGGGCTTATTTTTTGTATGATATAGGTATAAGATATGTATGACTTTTGAGAGCTTCTACATGATAATCTGTAGAGGTACTACTAAGGTGATTTACACCGAATAAATATACCACCGCCGTTGGTTTCGACTTCGCTCAACCAACTGAGGGATCGTGAGTTGAGCGAAGTCGAAACTCGCACTCCCCAGGTATTTTCTTTCTCGCAAATCACCTAAAGTCAGGTAACAACTGTCGTTGAGATTAGACAAGCAACTGAAAATGACTGGGCGATCGCTCCAAGCATCTGTTGAAGGTATTACAAAAGCAAAAGCTGCACTCATCCGTTATTCACTCACCCAGACAGAGTTAGCAGCAGGGCTCAGTATTACCCGTCAACCAGTCAGCAAATTTTTCCAAGGTAAACCAGTTGATCGCCAAATTTTTGTCTTAATCTGTGAAAGGCTTAACTTAGACTGGGATGAAATCGTCGCTTCATCATCTCTCCCAAATGCAAACCATACAGCAAGTAGTAGTCAAATTGATAACGCGGTTCAGAGTGTACGCGCAACAATCTACAAAAGTACTCTAATGCGTTGTAGCCCGATCCGGGTGTTGGATATGAACAAGCCAGTAAATCTCAAGGATATCTACACTAATGTCAATGTATTGGATAAAATCGCTGGACGACGGCGCAAGGAAATAGATGAATTAGTACAAGATCCAACAAGGGAGTGTTCTGGACTATTAATATCTGGACTGGAAGCAGTTGAGAAATATCCCAAGTTAATAATTTTGGGAAAACTAGGAGCCGGTAAAACTACGTTTTTAAGGTATCTAGCAATTCAATGCCTTCAAGGTGAGTTTCATTCTCATCGAGTACCAGTTTTTGTTTCCTTAAAAGACTTTGCTGAGGCTGTAAATAATCCAGGGTTATTAGAGTATATCTCCATTTTTGTGGTCAATGGCGAGCAAGATAAGGACTCGACTGACGTTTCAGTAACAAAACAATTATTAAGTCATGGTAGAACGCTGATTTTACTTGATGGATTGGATGAAGTTAGAAACGAGGACACCCACCGGGTATTCAAGGAGATTCGAGAGTTTTCTGACCGTTTTCCAGATAATCACTTTATTATCACTTCTCGCATTGCAGCAGTAGAATATAATTTTGAGTCTTTCACTGAAGTGGAAGTTGCTGGTTTTGATGAGCAGCAGATTGCTGATTTTGCAGCTAAATGGTATCGCTCAAAAACAACAATTAACTTTTTGCAAAAGCTGGCAGAAAATCAATTACTTAAAGAACTGGCGACTAACCCTCTACTACTTGTCCTCCTGTGCTTAGTATTTGAGGAAAGAAACGATTTTCCTGTTAATCTTGCAGAACTTTATAAAGAAGTACTGGATGTGTTACTGAAGAAATGGGATGCGAAGCGGTGTATACAAAGAAACCAAGCATATCAAGGACTTTCTGGTGAGAGGAAGGAAGACTTGCTGAGCGAGATTGCTTGGAGTACTTTTGTGAAAGGCGATCGCTTCTTCAAACAAAAAGTCCTAGAGCAGCAAATTAGGGACTATATTGATAATCTTCCTGATGCCAACACTGATCCACAAGCACTGCAAATCGATACTGAAGCTATTTTAAAATCTATTGAAGCGCACCACAGTTTACTCATTGAGCAAGCAAAAGGGATTTACTCCTTTCCTTTTATTGCTTTACATGAATATCTTGTTGCCCGAAAAATTGTTTCCTCTAGATCTTCCCAAGCTGAAAAAGCTTTGGAAAACCTAGCTACTCATATTACTGAAAACCGCTGGCAGAATGTATTTTCGCTTACATTAGAAATGTTACCAAACCCAGATTATTTGTTGCAGTTAACCAATTCGCGACATTCCCCACCTTCTAAGTAGAGTAAGGATGAATAGCAGCAAATAAAGAAGCCACCCTCGCACGCAATACTGTCTACTTTTACCAAAAACTTTCGTTGATAAACTACACTACCAATACTGCACGGGTTTTGGAAAATTGTAGGTTGGGTAGAGCGCATAAGCGTTACCCAACAAATGCCGATAAATGTTGGGTTTCGTTCCTCAACCCAACCTACATTAGATTTAAGTTTTTGGCAAAACCCGTGCAGTATTGACTAGACTACAGATTAAAAAAGGTTCTTGGTTGCGCTGTCTTCGCCATAAATCAGGATGTGTAGTCAAAACAATTCAAAATTCAAAATAAGGCAAATAACAATGGTAAACGATGAACAAAAGCCGTCTCCAGAAGAAAAATCGTTAAATAATCAAGCTTCTTATTCTGAAAAAACTCACAGACTTCTTGCAGTGAGTCAGTTTCTTAAATCAATCAGCCCTATAATTTGGACAGTAGTTATTTTGATTGTTGTAGTTAGTGTATGGGGCAGAATTTCTATTGGCAGTATAGGAGGAAAGTATATTTCTAAACCATCTAGCGATACAACACATGGACGAGTGGTAATTACCGTTCCATCAGTTCCTCCTCAAATCAATCGTGACGTCATACTTGCTCTTAAGAATGCACGTGCTAGTTCTGAAAAGTATGCGTCTGAAAAACTAGATGAATGGATGAATCGATTGAAAGAGCGTGTCGATAACGACTTCTTAAATTGGTACTTTAATTACTTTACTCAACTGGATCTTGGATTTCAAGCTATGATCACGGACTTTTCGTCAGCGATCGCTCGTAGTTTCAATCCAAATCAGCCAACGGCACAAGAACAAAAAGCACAGAAGATCACTGAGGAATTTCAAAGAGAATTCACAAGGCGTGTATTAAAACCAGAAATAGCACAAATTAAATTAGAACGGTTTACTCGGGAGACTATAAATACTTATGTCTCTAAACTGAGTGAACAACTAGCAGGAATCCAAAGCGAATATAAAATTCCTCAAGCTGACTGGGAGCGATACCTCAGCGGAGTGTCAACAACCATCCTGGATAGTACAGGTAATAACCAAGATCTCTCACTAAGAGTATTATCACGCGGAACAGAATATTTAGTTGCCTTACCTTTAAGTAAAGCTACAGTAAAACTGGGCAGCGGACTAGCTACCAAATTTGCAGAAACTGCAGCAACAAAAGCAGGTGCCAAGATTACTGCAAAAATATCAACTAAAGCTGCTGGTAAGGTTGCAACTGAATTTTCGCTTCCTACTCTTTCAACTATAGGATTAGAGTTAATAGATCCTTTAGCTGCTGTGGGTATCCTTGCTTGGGATATATGGGATAACTACCATACTGCTCAGATAGAAAGACCAAAAATGCGCGAAGCTATCTTAGAGTATTTAGATGAAATGAAGCAGGTGCTATTGTACAATCCTCATGACAGCATTATGTCAACAATTTATAGTTTTGAAGGAAGCCTAATTGACAAACTAGCAGAGAATAAAGTTAATAATAATCCTGTATCAGCTCAGCCGTAACGCAGCGTCTAAAGTCAAGGTACACCTTCAATTGCTAATAACTTGTGACAGTTATGGGTGCGGAATATGGGTTATAATCCAATACATTTAAGTTAAAGAAGTTCCGTAGGTTGGGTTGATTCATATCTTGCACCAATAAAATGATAAATATAAATGCTACCGCGACGATACTGATTGTGTGACTGCATTTAAATTAGCCAGGGATTATAAATCCCTGTCTAAAAGCTAAATTCCTCTATAAGAGGAATGGAAACGAATGTTTGATAGTTCAATCTTCGATACTTTTGTGGCGTTAATTCAGTATTTATATTGAAAGGTGCAAGATTTGAGTTAACTGAACCGTATTGGGTTATAATCAACAAAAAAACTTCACTGGAGGGACTATCCTCCTCTTGATTGAACTGTTAATTTTTATGAAAAAAATATAAGAATTTTGTTGTATGACTGTTAGCCAATCTTACCCCTATCTTTCACCAGAAGAATACCTGGAGAGTGAAAAATCTAGCCCAATTAAACATGAATATATCCAAGGGCAGATTTATGCAATGGTAGGGGCAAGTGATGCTCATGTAACAATTACAGCTAACTTAGTTACCCTGTTGAGGAATCACATTCGCGGAACTGGTTGTCGTGTTTACGTTTCTGACATGAAAGCACGCATCGAATCTCTGAATCTTTTTTACTACCCTGATATCATGGTGACTTGTGATCAACGAGATACAAATTTTGAATATTTCAAACGCTATCCCAGCTTAATTATTGAAGTTCTATCACCCTCCACCGAAGCTTTAGACAGAGGTGATAAATTTAGTGACTATCAAGAATTAGAAACGTTGCAAGAATATGTTTTAATCAGTCAAAACCGTCAGCGTGTTGATTCTTTCCGGCGCAATGCACAAAACAGATGGGAGCTTTATAGTTATAGGGGAAATCAAGAATTACACTTTACCAGCTTGAATTTTTCTTGTTCTCTAACCGATGTTTATGAGGATGTATCCCTAAGCGAAACTTTTAACCGTTAATTTAATGAATACCCACCCATCTTTTAAACCTCCAACTCACCCAAAACTAAAACCCGCAACTTTGTCACCCGCTTTAAAGCTACATCATTTGTTAAAAAAGCCTCACAACCAGCAGCAATAGCTGTTGCCAGCTGTAAAGCACCCGGCAACTTCAACCCATAACTGATCCGTAAATCAGCTGCTTGTTGTCCAATTGCTGCATCAATATTCACGAATAAAATCCCCTCCGTTCCCGTCAACAAATCCATAAATCTCTGCTGCACTTCTATCTGCCTCAACCGCATAGGTAAAGTTACACATTCCGCCAATGTTACAGGAGACACCACACCAACTATATGCCCTTGTCCTATCAAAGTAAATATCTCCCGTACTACCTCAGCAAAAGCAGGTACAGCTTCCACATAATAAATTACAGGAGAAGTATCCAAGAAAACTTTAGTCCATCCTCTAAAGCATCATTAAGTTTCATTGAGGCTGTTTCCATGCTTCGCGCTCTTCCCACTCATCCCGTATCTGAGAAACCCATTGTTGAGCATCTTCACCCTCTAGCAAATTGGGAGCTATCCCATAAAAATCAGTCACCTTATGCTTAGGCTTTTGAGTTACTGCAACAGAATCAACAGACTGCTTAATCTGCTTTACCAAATGCTCTAATACCTGCATTTGTTCAACTAAATTTAATTGATCGATTTCATTTAAAACCCGCTCAATTGAAAGGCTCATTATTTTTCTCGCTATCTAAAATCCGCTTATTTCAAGCCTGATCGCTCTACTAAAGAAAGGTTAACAATGAAGGTGGCATTTCTATAATATTCCAATAAGCAGGGATGCTCCAGTTCACGAGAGGCTTGCTCACTTCACAGGACAACTCATTGGAGTACTACTAGAAGTAGTCTTAGATACAGAGGAAATAAGAGTGACTTCGCCTTTATCATTGAACACCCAACCAGTAGCAGGCACAATTTCTATTGGTTTAGGTTTAATTTTAGCAGCGCGAGTCTTGGGCGGACGTTGCTGTGCTGTGGTTACTGGTAGACGAGTGTCCGACCAAATCGCATCAGAACTCAGCGTTTCGTAAGGGTTGGGTGGTAAACCACCGCGTCCAGTGACAGCAAAGTTACTACCACCATTAGCTTCATCAAAAGCCGCGCAGCTAGAGGAGACTAGCTTAGGAGTATTTTCGCTGACTGTGGGTAGGGTAATCAAACCTTTGCTGGGGTCAACATCAGGTGTGTTGATTTGCACCGCCCCGCTTAACTCCGGGTTTTGCTGAGAAACGGCAGTGATGTTATTTGTTGGTAGTTGACGCGGATCTACATCAGATGGACGTAGCTTTTTTAAGTCTTGCAAACTCAAGGGCGCTATGTTAAAAATGCCAGCAGCATTAATCGTGATTCTTCCACCACTCCCACTGAATGCATTGGCTGTGATGTCAGTATTTTCGCCACGAACAGCAATCACAAAAGGGGTATTGATGGTGATGTTACCGCCATTGCCTTTAGATTGAGTTGTTCCCGCAGTTGTAGAAATGCTGCTGTTACGACGCAAAAGTAAATAGTCTGCGGCTTTTAAGTTAATATTTCCACCATCACCAGAGCTAGTTGATGCGGTAATAGTACCTTGATTATCTAGTTTGATAGAACGAGCATTAATGTTAATGTCTCCAGCCTTGCCTATACCGACAAACCCTTGTTCTGCACCAACTTGAGTAGATATTCCGCTAACAGAACCATCAGAACTTATGCCATCAACAGAAAATGTACCACCAGCATTAACTGTGACATTTCCTGCGTTTCCCATTCCAACAGTATCAGATCTAATTTGAGCGCCATTCGTTAAAGTAATATCACCAGTTGTATTAATTTGGAAATTGCCTGCATTTCCTTTGCCAATAGTTGGGGTAAATAATCGAGACTTATCAGACAAGGAGAAATTACGCCCGGAAATTTCAATATTTCCGCCACTACCAACTGCATTTTGTCCGACAGTACTATTCAGGGAACTTTGTTGCGAAATAAAAACATTCCCTCCGGCATGAATTGTGATATTGCCTGCATTTCCTCGTGTGTCGGTGGAAGTTTCTATAGAAGCATTATTTTTGAGGGTGAAATCATCGATTGTACTAATCGAAATGTTGCCTGCGTTGCCTACAGCACCACTTAGAGGTGTGCCACTTAAGAATGCACCATCGGATAACAAAAAACTACGTGATCGGATCTCAATATCACCGGCGTTACCCATCCCTGGACTTAATATGCCGCTAGCAACCCCACTAGTTGTATTTTCACCACGTCCGGAAATAGAAACAGCACCCCCTGAGCGAATTGTTATCTTACCAGCATTTCCTTCACCTTGCGAGAAACCACTTACAAAAGCACCCTTGCGGATAGAAACATCATTCGCTGTATTGATTAATATATTGCCAGCAGAACCTTTCCCACCAAGGTTATTAGCAGTAACTTGAGACTCATCGGTTAAAGAAAAGGAACCAGCTTGAATATTAATATTTCCAGCATTGCCCACCGCTCCTTTTGCCACATTACTCAAAATGTAACTACTTGCTAGAGAAACACCATTAGATGCTTGTATAGATATGCTCCCTGCATTCCCCTGGCCAAAAGTGCTGGAGTTTAGTCGAGCAGCATTACTCAGTTCAAAAGAGCCAGCTTTAACATTGATGTTGCCCCCATTACCAGTTGCACCCATCTCCACATTGCTAAAAATTGCACTAGATAGTTGACTATTTACCCCAGTAATAGTCAACTTACCTGAAACATCAAGATTGACATTCCCTGCATCACCGCGTCCAGCCTGAAAATTTCCATCAGCTTTGTTTACAGAAGTTTGTAATTGAGCACCTTCAGTCAGGGAGAGTGACCCGGCTTTGATATTAATATCACCACCATGACCAACACCTCCACTTTGCACAGTGCTGAAAATATCACCGTTAGCAAGGGAAACAGCATTAGATGTTTGTATAGATATTCTCCCTGCATTGCCCTGCCCAGAAGTGCTGGAATCGAGTTGAGCACCATTACTCAGTTCAAAGGAGCCTGATTTAACATTGATGTTACCCGCACTACCAGTTGCACCCGTCCCTACATTGCTAAAAATTGCAGTTGGAAATCCATTATTTACCCCAGTAATAGTAACTTTACCTAAAACCTCAAGATTCACATTCCCTGCATTGCCCTGCCCAGAAGTGCTGGAATCGAGTTGAGCACCATTACTTAGTTCTAAAGATCCTGATTTAACATTGATGTTACCCGCACTACCAGTTGCACCCGTCCCTACATTGCTAAAAATTGCACTAGGAAGCCCAGTAATAGTAACTTTACCTGAAACATCAAGGTTGAGATTCCCTGCATCACCGCGTCCAGCCTGAAGATTTCCATCAGCTTTGTTTACAGAGGTTTGCAATTGAGCACCTTCAGTCAGGGTTAGTGATCCAGCTTTGATATTAATATCACCACCACGACCAATACCCCCACTATCTACATTGCTGAAGATGGTTGTGTTTTTTCCTGCAAGGGAAACAGCATTAGATGCTTGTATAGAGACACTCCCTGCATTCCCCTGCCCAAAAGTGCTAGAGCTTAGTCGAGCACCATCACTCAGTTCAAAAGAGCCAGCTTTAATGTTAATGTTACCCCCATTACCGATTGCATCCGTCTCCACGCGGCTAAAAATTGCACTAGGAAGTTCATTATTCACCCCTGTAATAGTAACTTTACCTGAAACATCAAGATTGACATTCCCTGCATCTCCACGTCCGGCTCGAAGATTTCCATCAGCTTTGTTTACAGAGGTTTGCAATTGAGCACCTTCAGTCAGGGTGAGTGATCCAGCTTTGATATTAATATCACCACCATGACCAATACCCCCACTTTCTACATTGCTGAGGATGCCTGTGTTTTTCCCAGCAAGGGAAACAGCATTAGATGCTTGTATGGAGACATTCCCTGCATTTCCCTGCCCAAAAGTGCTAGAGCTTAGTTGAGCACCATTACTGAGTTCAAAGGAGCCAGCTTTAACATTGATGTTGCCCGCGTTACCAGTTGCATCCGTTCCCACATCGCTAAAAATGGCACTAGAGAGTCCATTATTTACCCCAGTAATAGAGACTTTACCTGAAACATCAAGATTGACATTCCCCGCATCACCACGTCCAGCCTGAAGAGTTCCATCAGCTTTTTTTACAGAAGTTTGTAATTGAGCGCCTTCAGTCAGGGTAAGTGATCCAGCTTTGATATTAATATCCCCACCACGGCCAATACCCCCACTTTCTACATTGCTAAAGATATCACCGTTAGCAAAGGTAACGGAGTTTGCTTGGATAGATATACTCCCTGCATTTCCCTGCCCAAAAGTGGTAGAACTCAGTGCAGCACCATTACTTAAGCGTAGCGACTCCGTTGTGATGCTAATATCACCAGTTTTTCCAGAGGACTGTTCTAACAAAGAATTGCTAATAAAACTTTGTTCAGTCAAATTTGTGGTGCCTGTTGCGTTAATTTCAACATTTCCGCCTCGGCTATCTGCCGTACCCAACCCGCTCTCAATTCCCGCTCGCAGTTTACTTTGTCCTGCCAAGTTCAAGTTTCGCGCTTGAATTTTGATATCCCCACCATTCGCACCACGAACGTTGAGTTCTGCTCCATTGTTGAGAGATACATCTGCACGTTCTACACCATTAGGAACAACCGAAGTGAGGCTATTCCCGACAATATTTAATCCCACATTTCCTGGTGCGGCTAATCCAGTAAGTTCAATGTTGCCACCATAAGCTCGCAGTCCACCGCCATCAATGTTGATATTTCCACCAACTAACAGTAAACTTTTCCCATCAGGAACTCTCAACCCTGTGACATTTTGATTTGTAAGATCCTGCTGTGCGGGTGCAATTGATTGATTGGTAATCACCCCTGGATTAGTTTGAGTGAATAACAATGCTGAAGGGTTGATTGTCAATAGCGGTGTTGGTGTATTAGGGGTGGAGGCGCTAAAAATTCCCAGGTTGCCAAATTGAATGGCGTTAGCTGTAGAACCAACAAACGAACCACCCACATTTAACTGAGCATTACGCCCAAACACAATCCCGCTAGGATTGAGAAAAAACAAATTCGCAACACCATTAGCACGAATTATCCCGTCAATATTTGAGACGGTTCCTCCTGTTACCCGGCTAATAATATTTTGAATATCCAAGCCATTGTTAAAATAAGCCGTACCGCCAGTCTGGACAGAAAATGTTTGGAAACTGTGGAATAAGTTGCGTCCGGCTTGTGTTCCGCCAGTAATATTAAAGGTGCTGCCATTGATTGTGACACTAGAATTATTTGGTAAAGTTGTATCTGGTGTAATCTGAGCTACGGCACAATGGGCGGTCAATACGCAAGCACTACCAAAAATAATTCCCAATAACTTACGCCCACGACGGCAACTGGTCTGGATTTGCAACATTCCACTCTTCCTAAAAATCTTCCTAACGCAGAATCAGTCTTGAGTAAACCATGATTCCAGTGTTAGTCAATAGAGTGTTTTGTGCTATCTGTCATTTCTTTTACAAAACTTCATCAAAACTTTTTATTTCATCTCGGGCTAATCACTCACGCTTAAAAGTCAAGCGATCGCTTGGCTAGTAAAGATTGACGAAGTTTTGTACAAGTATTTATGCTTACTGAGAAGGGCGATCGCGCTAAACTTGATATTAACCACTAGCAAGCTTTAAAATCTCTATTTATCTTCCTTCCACTGCCTCATCAAAAATTTTGATTTGTTGTGGAGTCAAATCGTTGAGAGTTCCGGAAACGGCTTCTAAAACTAAAAGTTTATCAATTCTACGTATCAATTCATCATCACGGATAGCTCTAAATTCTTCAGGCGAAAACTCACCAAAAAGATTCACTAAGTGTTCAATCCTTTCCTGTTTTTTTAATCTCACCATGTACAAGCTACTACCTTTAAATAAATTCTCCACAATGGGTGAGATACGGTTGGTGAGTTCTTGGATATAATTCGCAACTTCTTGCATAATTTTATCCTCAGTTTAATTATAAGTATTTATATATTGTAGGCTCGGCTATCAGGGGCGATCGCGCCAAGCTTGATTGATCAAAGTCAGGGTAGGTGTGTTGTCGCACAGCCCAACGCAACGCCGGAATTCAAGTTACACCTTCAATTGAAGATATGAAAACGTTAGAGGAAATTAAGCAAATTCTGAGACAGAATAAACCGTTGTTGGAGCAACAATATCGGATCACTAAGTTGGGTATCTTTGGTTCTTACGCTCGTGGTGAACAAACTGAGGAAAGTGATGTTGATCTACTCATTGACTACGATCAAGCACCTACTTTATTTAAGCTGGTGGAGCTACGTGACTATCTCAGTAGCGCGATCGGTATCAAGGTTGATGTCGTAACGCAAAATGGTTTGAAGCCAAGAATCAGGAAGCTAGTGTTATCACAAGTCATTTATGTATGAGCAAACGACAGCTATCGTAATTTATTTCTTGACAAGAATGCCAGCTTATTTCCGAAATTATTTTTTTTGAAAAATAAAACGCTTAGTCCTAATGCCATACAATAACCAACAATGCTATTAGGTTCATTGACTGATCTTACATTTGTATCTACTTTTCTGATCGCAAAATCACCAATAGCTTCGCCTAAAATATTAACAGAGTTAGGGTTATTTTCATCCATAATTACAGTAAAACTAGTAAAATCTAATGAAATTAGTTGATCGTTAATACTAACTATTGGAACGAATCTTCCTGTTTGAAGCCGACTTGATATTTGATTTGCATCTACGAATATTGTTTTTCTGGCCATAAAGCTGATATTTGTTAATCTTCCATTTTCAAAGATAAATTCCGCTGGTTCTGTAATATTTGTTTCTGTAATAGTTCCTGCGTTCTGGAAGTTTGGTCTGACAGCATCTGGCTGAAAGTCAAAATTGAAAGTGGCTCCTTTCAGTGATGACAGAGGTTTTATCTCTTGACCAACACCTACTAAGCTATCGTCATCAAAAGTTAAGTTTCCTTGTCCTGCAATTGTGTTTGCAGGTGGACCCAAAAAAGGCTTCAATATAAAATCAAAGTCAAAACTGGCTGCAAAGACACGATTTGCCTGAATAGTTGTGACACTTATCACAGAAGTCGCGACAACAAAAAGTGCTTTTTGATACAAATTCATCTTGGACAACCTTTTTCATACATGATGATAAAGTTTACAGGAATTATGCGTTCTTACACGCATCTTGTCCAGAAAATCAATGAGAGTGTATAGAAAGCGTGATATAAGCTGGTGGTAGCTGGTGTGCAGATCTCTTGGATAAGACAAAAACGTAAAATTATTGTAGTGCGGGCATCTTGCCCGCGTTCAATATAAAAATTGAACCTCCATCCATTGACTTACAATCTAGGCAATATTTCCGGTAACAAGTGGCTTGGTAATTTAGATAAAGCAAGATTTTGTCCTTGTATTCCTAATTCGTTGTGGAAAGAGCGAATTGCTTTAACTATATAATTAACAGTTGTTTGATAAGCCTCAGTTTGCTTATTCAATCCACTCAAAGCTAGCAAGTGATTATCTAATACTGCTTCTAAATGATGAGAACGAGCTGTTTTATCACCATTAAAATAAGCATCTGTTACAAGTTGATAATGAGCTAATCCTAAGTTATTGTGAGTTGCTGCTATATCAAAACTCATAGTAACGCCATTCAATGAGTGAGCAAGGGCAAGTGCTTCATCATAGGCAGCGATGCACATTTCTAATAACTTCAATCTCTCATCTTTATTTATTTTTGGTACGTTTGATAAATGCCAATAAGCCGTACCAAGGTTATTTTCCGTGGCAGCGCAAGCAGCCGGAGCATTAGCTGGAGTGCGATACTTTAATGCTTCATTATAAGCATCAATTGCTAAGCAGAAATTTTCCTCTGGCTGTTCGTATTGAGCAATATTCCAGTAAGCAGTACCAATGTTGTTTTGAATCATGCCATACTTAAAAGGCTCTTCTTCGGCTTTGTAGTGAGCCAGTGCTAACTTATAGGCTGTGATGGCGTGTTTGAGATGCTCGACTGGTTGATTAAATTGCGCTAAGTGCCAGTAAGCAGTACCTAAATTGTTTTGACAAGCAGCGTACTTCATTGGATCCATTTCGACGGTACGGATACGGAGTGCTTCGCTATAAGCTAAAACTGCTTGTTGCCAATTTTCCCCTGCATTAGAGAAACGAGCTAAATCACCATAGGCTGTTCCGAGATTATTTTGCACACGGACATAAGTTTCTGAATGTGTTTCTGGTGAAATTAGTTTTAAAGCTAGCTGATAAAATTCAATTCCTTGCTCTATGTAAGCTTGTCCCTCTTCAGAGTTCGGTGGTGTGCGAGACAGCATCCAGTAGAGTGTACCTAAGTCATTTAAAATGTCCGGCACTTGGGGTGAGGCGTCATTATAAGTGATAGCTTCCTGATAAGCAAGAATTGCTACCATTAGGTTTTCTAGCGTTGACTGTCCTTGTTCTACGCGGGAGCGATATAAGTTCCCCAAGCTGTGATAAGCGGCTGCTAGTTTTTCCCCTAGGTTTTTGTTTGCGTGTAATTCCTCAATTTCACGTAAAATTTGCTGAACTTGTAAGTTCTGCTCTCGGTCTTCAACAATCGTAGTATTGATTGTTGCCAGTACTAACTCTGTTAACTCCCTACTGATGTGTGACAAGCTGTTTGGTAATACGTTATTTTTATGATTTTGTCTGATGGCCGAATTGTCTTGATGGGGTCTGACTGGAATTAATTCGGCTTTTGATGAAGGACTTTCTGGTGGTTTGTTAGGACGGTTTACTTGTGTGTCTGGTGGCTGGAAATTAAAATCCTCCTTAATAGGTGATTCTTCGAAAATAGATTGCTCAACATTCCCTAAATCTAAGGTTCTTGAACCAGGAAAGCGTTCTGGTGAGTTTTTTCTATTAGTTGTAGGAGTGGGTTCTCCTGCAAATACAAAAACGCCAGTGCGGTAGCGCCAAAACTGTAATGCTGATTGCTGAATAGCATACAACCAAGGGCGTGGTAGCCATAATAACAGGCTTGATTCTAAAAAGCGATTAGATTCAGTATTTGCTAGAGTTTGCTCGGTTGAACGCAGATACTGTAAAAATAAACGCTGTACAGTAACGGGCTGCTTAGTTAACTGCTCAACACCCACAATTTGAAACACCGGTATTGGTAGGGGTCTTCCTGGGGTTTCTTGGGATGCGCCAACAATTGGTGGCGGATAATTCGCCAACCATTGATTTATCTGCGCTATTGGATTAGGATCACTTAAATTTAAGCGTAAGGTCACTAATCGCGGATAGGCTGGTGTGCTAGCCTCTTCCTGTGTATCTGGCTGATACAATATTTGCCCAACAGGAAAAGCTAAAGTGGAATGCAAACGCGCTGCTACTTGATTTCTTAAATTTAAATCGTCACATACCGCCAAGAAGATTTGCCGACGCAAACCAAGGCTTAGAGCAAGTTTTAAACGGTGATATACTTGGCGATTCCAAGCAAAATTGTGGGAGTGTGCAGTATCATTCACGCTCATGGTGGCTAAAGAGCCAAAATGTAGTTTACAGGAATCAGGAGTCAGGAGTCAGAATTCAGGAGTCAGAATTCAGGAGTCAGGAGTCAGAATTCAGGAGTCAGAATTCAGGAGTAATGAGATCGGGTTTTGATGCAAAAATAGAAGACTTCGTGTAGATAATAGGGATCTAATTTATCTACTAGATACACAGGACTAATTCTGAACGCCGCATTCCTACGCCGGTAAACCCGGCTGCAGAAGTGGCTCCTCCTGACTCCTGACTCCTGTCTCCTGAATTCTTCTTCAATTGATTTTCAAATGGTTGTCGCTTTGCTCAGGACAAAATCCAGACTTGAACAACTAAAGATTTTCGGGTATAATTTCATACTCAAAGACTCGTAAATTTTGAGCAGCAAAAAAAACCAGGCTCCTATCAAGTCTGGAACCTGCAAGAAGACAAAAATTTGTCCCTCTTAAAACAGTTTAAGATCAATTAGGATCAATTAAGATTAGGAAACTGAGAAAGCAACGAATATCAAACTCCCTACCAAAATAGCTGCGACGACTGCCAGAATAATATAATTTCGCTTTTGCCCTGCATCAGGGGGTTCTGCTCGGTAAACTTTTGGTTCTTGCGCGAAATTATTCAGACGACCGCCATCTTCTGTTGTGTAAGGCATGAATTCAATTCCTCATTCTGGTCATTTACCTTATGTTACATTAATTGTTTATTCGTATCAATTTGTGATTTTACCAGTCAAGGGTGAACTAGCGCTTGCATAAGTTTTAATAGGCATTCTCCCAGCAAGATAGGCTAAACGACCTGCTATTGCTGCTAAATTCATGGCTTGAGCCATTGCAGGAGCGTTATTTGCTAATGCGATCGCGCTATTAATCAACAAAGCATCTGCCCCCATTTCCATTGCTTGGGCTGCTTCCGATGGCGATCCAATCCCGGCGTCTACCACTACCGGAACATTGGCATTTTCAATGATAATCTGAATATTAGCTGTTGTTTTCAATCCTTGCCCAGAACCAATAGGGGAAGCTAAAGGCATAACTGTTGCGCAGCCTACTTCTTCCAAGCGTTTCGCCAACATTGGATCAGCATTAATATACGGCAATACCGCAAAACCTTCTTTCACCAACTGTTCTGCTGCTTGTAAAGTGCCGATGGGGTCTGGTAAAAGATACTTGGGGTCTGGAATAACTTCTAATTTGACGAAATTGTTATTTTCCTGTCCTACAAGGCTTGCCATTTCCCGTCCTAATCGCGCTACACGAATCGCTTCTTCTGCGGTTTGACAACCTGCTGTGTTAGGCAACATCCATATTTTTTTCCAATCCAGCGCCTCAGTTAAGCCTTCGTGTCCAGGAACATTGGCTTGTACCCTTCGCACCGCCACAGTTACAATTTCACAACCGCTAGCAATGACACTTTGCTGCATTTCCTCGATGCTGCGATATTTCCCAGTTCCTGTCATTAAACGACTCGTAAAGGTTTTCCCTGCAATGACTAGAGGTTTGTCCTCAATGAGGGGTTTTGGAGCGGAGGTTATTTGTTTGTCAACTTGAGGGGACTGTTTAGGGGAAGGGAGTTGAGAGACTGGCAACATAGAAGTGGTAGATGGCTTGGCTTGGAAGCGCGAATAGTTAAATGCAGTTAATAAAGGGTCAGACTTTTGCTCCCAGATCAATTCGGCAATCAATTGCGCCGTAATAGGTGCTAAGAGAATACCATTACGATAATGACCAGTGGCAAAGGTTAAGTTTTTACAGGGGCTAGTACCCAGAATGGGTAGTTCATCAGGTGTACTAGGACGAAATCCCCACCAGAATTCTTCAATAGGATAATGCTGTAGTTGAGGATAAAGGGCAATAGCTTGCTGTAGTAAGCTTTGAATGCCAAATGGCGTGTTGTGGGGTGTGAAGCCAACATTTTCGCTAGTGGCTCCAATGATAATTTGGCGATCGCGTCTTGGTACGATGTAAATACCATCTCCGTACAAAATCCGCGATAAAGGCAATTCAGGTAGCAATTCTGGCACTCGTACACTCAGCAGTTGTCCTTTTACCGGGCGGACAGGTATTGGTAAAAGCTCATTTGACCAAGCACCTGTAGCTAAGACGTAATGTTCAGCGCGAATTTCTCCAGCGTTTGTTTTTACACCAACAACTTGTTGCTGCTGCTGTACAATTCCTTCTACTGTAATGTCTTCTTTTATTTCAACACCAAGACACCCAGCCGCTGTCAACAGTGCTTGAGCGAGCGCACGATTGTCTACTTGTGCGTCTTCAGGATACCACCAACCGCCTGCCACATCTGGGGCTAATCCTGGCTGATGCTGGTGAATACCTTCTTGATCTAACCAGTAGGCTACAGAAGAGGAAGGGGGAAAAGAAGAATCTCTTTCCCCATTTTCTTTATAAACTGGTGTTAAAGTACCACATGGCCAAAAACCCGTGTTTAAGCCTGTGAATTCTTCTAATTTTTGAGTCCAGTCTTGATATAAAAATAAAGATCGCCGACATAAATCGTTCATTGCACCTTGTGGAATTCTTTCAGCACCAGGTGCTAACATTCCAGCAGCGGCGTGGGTGGCGGCTGCGCTGAAGCTGCGACTGAGTACAGTGACACTTGCTTTGCGCAATTTTAGTTCAACGGCGATCGCCAAACCAATAACACCGCCACCAATAATTAAAACATCGTTAGTCATTGGTTCTTATTGAAGAGGAGTCAGAAGTCAGAATACAGGAGTCAGAATACCTCATCCCTAAGATCAAGGTTCAAGCATAGAAAAATTCTTCTTTGTCCTCACTATTAAAATCGGGGAGCTTTAGACTATGATTAGTCTACTGGTAATACAGAATTCAATTCTGAATTCTGTATTCTGACTCCTGAATTCTTCCTCAATAACTTATCACGCTTAACTCAGAAGTGTTACCACAAAGCTTGGATTGGCTTGTTGCTAGTCTGAGTTTGTTCATTTGCTGTGTTTGTATCTTGGTTGCTGCTATTACCAGTGGTTGTTGAGGAGTCATTAGCATCATTAGTGGGGCTGGTATTGTTATTCTGGGCTACAGTTGTTTTGCTGTTGATATCGCTTGGAGCACTATCACTTGCAGTACTATTAACATTAATATTAGCTGGGAGGACTTTTGAGGTTTTGTTGCTAACTTTTGGAGCGGGAAGCTGCGCTGTGTTTTGCCCTCCGCCCATTGGGAAGCTAATACCTAGCAAGGTACCCAGTAAAATAGCTAAACCCCCAGCCATTAGAATTAGTGGTGTCCATCTACCCATGTTATTTTCTCCTTTTCCTTTTCTAAACTATTTGATAACCTTCCAAAAATTGGAACCCTCGATAACTTTCACATTGCCACAAAACCTTAATTTTGATTTGTTCATAAAAGTGGGAGAATAAGGAGGTCACCAATAAGTTAGGGATACTCTACCTTATGAGTGTTATCCTCTTGGGCCAAATTGGCATTTCGTCCTCTATATGAACTGAGCATGTATCACAGCCACTAAATTCTCCAATAGTTTAATACCTTAGCACCGTTATTGTAGAGGTCAAGACTGTTCTGCTGCAACATTTGCCCATTGGCTTTTCCAGTGCGCCTGTCTTGTCTTTTCCTACGTCTAGTACTTTAGGCATTTAAGATAAATACAAAAGCTTTTAATTTTATTGTAACAATTTATTTCTAATGAAGAAAAATCTATAATTAAAGCTTACTTGTACTGCTGGCGAATTGAACACGGGCGTGTTAAAAACTTTACTCATTTCTCCAAAAGTCGTCTTTCACTCTCCATATTATGACCGCAAACACACCTTCCCAACTTTGGCTTTATGACACTACACTTAGGGACGGCACCCAGCGTGAAGGGTTATCGGTATCGATTGAAGATAAATTGCGTATTGCTCACCGACTTGATCGATTAGGAATTCCCTTTATTGAAGGTGGTTGGCCTGGCGCAAATCCCAAAGATGTTCAGTTTTTCTGGCAAATGCAAACAGAAAAACTCACGCAAGCCGAAATTGTTGCCTTTTGCTTTACCCGACGCCCTAATAAGATCGCAGCAACAGATCCAATGTTGCAAGCAATTCTTGCTGCTGGTACTCGTTGGGTGACGATTGTTGGTAAATCTTGGGATTTGCATGTGAGAGAAGGTCTCAATACCAGCTTAGCAGAAAACTTAGCAATGATCCAAGATACTATTGAGTATCTTCGTAGTCAAGGACGGCGGGTTATATACGATGCAGAACACTGGTTTGATGGCTACAAACACAATCCAGATTATGCTTTACAAACTTTAGAGACAGCGATCGCGGCTGGTGCAGAATGGCTTGTGCTTTGCGATACAAATGGTGGAAGCTTACCCGACCACATAACACAAGTTATCCAATCAGTCAATAGTCATTTTTTGACTAAACACAATACTATTCCTCAAATCGGGATTCACACTCACGACGATTCCGGTACAGCGGTTGCCAACGCCCTTGCTGCTGTCATGGCTGGGGTTAGAATGGTTCAAGGCACGATTAATGGTTATGGTGAACGCTGCGGCAATGCCAATCTTTGTACACTAATTCCGAATTTGCAGTTAAAGTTGGGTTATCAATGTATCGAGGATAACCAACTATCTGAACTCGCAGATACTAGCCGCTTTGTAAGCGAGGTTGTCAATCTTGCTCCTGATGAACACGCCCCCTTTGTAGGACGTTCAGCTTTTGCCCACAAAGGTGGTCTTCATGTATCGGCAGTGGAGCGCAATCCCTTGACTTACGAACACATCCAGCCGGAAAAAGTCGGTAACAGTCGTCGTATCGTGATTTCTGAACAGTCAGGGGTTAGTAACGTTTTGGCTAAAGCCCACTCTTTTGGTATTGAGCTAGATAAGCAGAACCCAAAAACAACCCAAATTCTAAAACATATCAAAGATTTGGAGAACGAAGGATATCAATTTGAGGCAGCAGAAGCAAGTTTCGAGTTGTTAATGAGGAAAGCCTTAGACAGTCGTCAAGAGTTCTTTGAAGTCAAAGGTTTTCAAGTCCACTGTGATCTGGCTGAAGGTAAACAAACAACTAACGCTCTTGCGACAGTGAAAGTAGCTGTTAACGGGAAGGATATAATAGAAGCAGCAGAAGGTAATGGACCAGTAGCAGCTTTGGATGCAGCCTTACGCAAGTCTTTAGTCAATTTTTATCCCCAAGTCGCTTTGTTTGAGTTAACAGACTACAAAGTTAGGATTCTTAATGGGCACACAGGTACATCAGCAAAAACCCGTGTTTTGGTAGAATGGCGGAATGGGCATCAACGCTGGACGACGGTGGGGGTTTCAAACAATATTTTGGAAGCTTCTTACCAAGCTGTCGTCGAAGGTTTGGAATATGGCTTATTTTTGCATTCCCAAGCCTTCGCCACGGTAAGTACTTCTAGCTGAAGGGCGATGTAGTTAAATCTAACGGCAAATTACCAATCTCAAACAATTATTGACACTCTCACACCACAAAAGGGATTGGTAATTTGTATATCAACCTGAATGCATGTTAGTTGTTGGTTATTTTAATCACAACTAACCCTTAATAACTAACTGTTTTAAGAAAAGCTTTCCCAAGCTTGAGCAACCACTTGGCTGAGCCAGCGTCTTTGCTGCTTATCTAGCAAACTGTCATCTGCTAGCACCTGAGCTGTCAACTCCTCTAAAGACTGACCCTGAGCGCGAACGATTTTAATGACTCCTGCGATCGCAGCAGCAACCAGTTCTTCATCAACAGGCTTTTGTCTTAGAGCAAAGATTTCTTGGGGGCTATCTGGGATGTGATAATTCATGGCGTGCATCTAGTGAAACACAGAATGAACAATAAGTTAGACCAAGACTTCAAGTTTTTTACTGAAAAAAATCTTATGAGTGTTAGGGCGGAGTTTACCTTACTTGATGCCTTTCCTAAATCTGTCTGAATGAGTAGATTCATTATAAAACTGAAAAAAAATGAAAGAAATCCTTTATCTAGAAATCCCAACACCTGACACAACCTCTGTATGCAACTGGTTGCACACAGATTTTGAACCAGGATTTGGCGAAAAATTTCCTACTTCCTCTGGCTTACGTCTGAGAATGCATCAAAACAATACAACTCATGAAGTCAGTATTTCGGAAAAATTACCAAACGAAATTTCTGTATTTGTTTGGTCAGTGCAACGAACTACTTATTTAAAAGCATTTCGTTGGGCTGACAAACCCTTAGATAACGAGCAACAAATTCTCAAACGCCTCACTACTGGAATTCGTTGCTACTTCCCTCATCATTATCCTGAACCACCAATCATTGATTTTTCTAAGGAATCAATTTTTGAGGCACTTGCTCGCGATTACCCCCTTACAGTCAAATATTTTCAGAAAATGCCTGACGGCGAATATGATCTCACCCGAGTCTACTGGTGGGAAAAAAGATGGCGTGAAGGTGTTCGCAATCCCCATAAACCTAATCAGGTAGTGTTCTCTCACAAAAGAGAAACATCTCCCACTGGTGTTCCCCAGTTCGATTTGATCTACGTTGGTGGTGCACTTGGTGTGATTCATGCAGCCGTGATGGCAAAAAGAGGGTATCGAGTCCTGTTATTAGATAGATTGCCCTTTGGCAGAATGAATCGGGAGTGGAATATTTCCCGCGATGAAATCCAAAGCTTGATTAACTTGGGTTTGCTTACGAGTGCTGAAGTCGAGTCAGTCATTGCGCGGGAGTACAAGGACGGTTTTAACAAATTTTTTGATGCTAATGTTCCCAAACACTTAAAAGCACCAATTTTGCACACTCCTACCGTACTGAATGTGGCTCTAGATTCTGAAAAGCTACTACAACTGTGCGGGCAAAAGCTGCGCAGTGCAGGTGGCCAAATTTGGGATGAAACAGAGTTTATAAGAACTGATATTTATAATACACAAATCAGTATCACTGTCAATCATTTACCAAGCCAAACAGAAAAACAAATTAGTGGACGACTGCTAGTAGATGCCATGGGAAGCGCCTCACCCATAGCATGGCAGTTGAATGGGGGTCGTGCTTTTGATAGTATTTGCCCAACAGTAGGAGCCGTCGTTGAACGTGGATTTGAGCCTGGAGTATGGGATTCTCAATATGGAGACGTTCTTAACAGTCACGGGGATATATCACGGGGGCGACAGTTAATTTGGGAACTGTTTCCAGGGACAAATGAAGAGCTAGCAATTTATTTATTTCATTATCACCAAGTCAATCCCAAAAACCCAGGCTCCTTGCTGGAGATGTACGAAGACTTTTTTACCATTTTGCCCGAGTATCGACGGTGCGATATGGACAAACTGGTGTGGAAAAAGCCAACGTTTGGCTATATTCCTGGGCATTTCAGTGTGGGGAGTAAAGATCGCACGGTTGCTTTTGATCGTCTAATTGCGATCGGTGATGCGGCATCACTCCAATCTCCTTTAGTATTTACCGGCTTTGGTTCCCTTGTCCGTAACTTAGAACGCCTAACAAATCTTTTAGATACCGCCCTTAAACACGATTTGCTGAGCTTCAAGCACCTAAACCGAATTCGCGCTTTTCAAAGTAATATTGCCGCTACTTGGATGTTTTCTAAAGGCATGATGGTTCCTACTGGGAAGTTTATACCGCCGGAACGAATTAATTCCATGCTGAATAACTTTTTTGGGTTATTGGCAGATGAACCGCCTATAGTGGCAGATAACTTTATCAAAGATCGATTTGATTGGTTCACCTTTAATCGCCTAGCCGTGAAAGCAGCACGCAAAAACCCATCATTACTGCTGTGGATCTGGGAACTTGCAGGCTCGAAGGATTTACTACGATGGTTATGGAACTATTTTGATTTTACCCGCCATACCCTTGTTACTATTCTCCTAAGTAGATCCTTTGCACGCGCTCTTCCCCAGATACAGCCTTGGCTCGAACCCCGTTTTCCTGCATTATGGTTACGGTTGTTAAGTACTAGCTATGCATTAACCGCCGGTCAACCACCTAAAGGAGGGAGCAGAGGGCAGGGAGCAGAGAGCAGGGAAGCCAGCAGCGTGCGCAGGTTTCCTCTGCTGAGGTAACTGGAAAGAAGAGGGAGCTCTTAGCAGGGGGAGAAAAAAGACAAATCTTACCCAGTTTTGACTTTTGACTTTTGACTTTTGACTTCCCCGCAGGGACGCCCTACACCCTATGCCCTTTCCTACGAAAATTTGGCAATTCAACAGATGCTAGAGACTTACGCCCCTTGGGTGGGCGCTGCGGATAAATCACTGGTGAGGGAGAGTTAGCGTCGTCGGGGTTGTCGTTAAAAGGTTGCTGAAGTAAAGTAGACTGTGGCAATTCTAAGGGTAGTGCTTGTGTTGCTTCTAGCCAGAAATCTTCTATAGGTTCATGTTTTTGGTCAACGAGGGTGATTGTGACATTTTTTGCTTCTTCATCATTTGGGATTGTCCCTGGACAAGGTTCCCATATAGATTCGTGGGTGTCCTTTGGGAGATCTCGCCTTGTGGGTAGCACTGAGTCAGTTTCAGGATCCTCTACCTTTGGCTGTAGGGATTCGCTATCACTCTCGATATTTTGTGGCGAAGGTTGTCGAGATGTAGGTGCAGGATTAGAGTTAAAAAACAATTCGAGAACACTATCCAATTGTTCGTCTAGGTTTTGAGACTCTGAAGGTAAGACTGCTTCTAATGTACTCGGGCAATCATTAATAATTTCTAAAGTTTTTTCAGGTTGTGTTGGTTTTGATAAATCTTCTTGATCTAGTTGTGCTGGTTTTGGTAAATCTGCTTGGTCTAAAGGTTCTGAGCTAAATGATTTCGTAGTTGCTCGCTCATCATCTTGTTCATACAAAGGAGATGCTAAAGATTCTCCCTTGAACTGCTCTAAATCATTTGCTATGGTATCAGACTCTGCTGACCAAGGTTGAATTGGTTGGGCATTAGGAAACAAAGAGTTATTGTGGCTAGAGTATTTTGGTGTCTTGTTTGTCTTATTTGACGCACTACTATCCACAGAATTAGGGAACGGTGTTTCTAAGCATTTTTCTAAAGCTGCTTTAAACTGTAAAGTCTGGCGTTGTTGTCGCATTAACCTAGTGCGTAACTCACGACAAGCGTTTTCTGATTGCAGTAGCTGGTGGGACTGTTCCTGATAGTTAAATTGAACGAGGGCGCAATCCCTTTCTAACTGAGCAAGGCGTTGTTGATTGAGTTCTAGCTGCGCCTTGTAACTCTCTATGGACATTTCTTGGTGTTGAACAGTTTGCACAGCAGTTTCTAACTGTTTGTATAAAGACTGGATCAGTTCCTGAGCAGCAGATAGTTCCTGAGTCTGTTGGTTAAGCATTGACTCTGTAACACTTGAGCGCTTTTTGTGGAGCTGCAAAGCCGCCTCTGATTCACTTAGCGCTGCTGTTAGCTCTTCTACTCGACTGTACAAATTACTGTTAGCAGAGCGTAATTCTTCATTCAATTCCAGCAGCTTATTAAATTCAGAGTCAATAATTGCTTGTTGTTCTTTGTCAGGTTCTGCAACCCAATCTTGTTGTGGTGGATTTTCCTGAGAAAGTTCCGTATTGCTCTCTGGATTTTTTCCAGGCGCAAGTAGTGGCAATTTCCCAATTGCTACATTTCCATCAGGTGATACAAAGAATGGGGGAGAACTCGCCTGCTCTGATTGTGGCGAATTCACAGATTCAATGGGTTTAAAACTAGCCCCATTTTTTGGGGTGTCAGCTTCATTCATTACTCGTCACCCACCAGCTTTAAACTAAACAGCAAAAATTACGCCAGAAGTGCAAATCCATACATGCTGTCTTATCAAAATCTATTCTAGATGGCAAGGGTGCCACAAGTGTAAGTTATTTACAAAAGGGCATTGGGCATGCCCCATGCCCCATGCCCCATGCCCAATTATGGTAACCAATGGGGATTAAAACCAGATAGGGGAAGTTGTTCTGGTTTAATTTGTGCTGCTGTTGCTGGATCAGTAACGGGTAATACAGGTAGTAACCACAAGCTACTAGTAGCGATCGGTTGTCCATCATCTGTTGTTAAAGGACTAGCTGATGATGTTGCTGCATTTGTCTGTGGTACTACTTGGTCAAATAATAAGCCTAAGCCATCGGGTGCTAAACTCATGCGTACATTTCGTTGCGCGGCAGGTAGTACTATCAGTGGCTTCTGTTGCCACGTTTTTAAATCAATAGCTACTACATATGGCTGTTCCTGATATTGTTGTCCAGGTAATAGCTGTGTTAGCAAGCAGTAAAGGTTAGGTGACGCAGTATCAAATTGGCAGTTGAGAATTGAGCCTGTTGTACGTAACAGTTGTTTCTGTAAGCCTTGGTTAGTCACCAAAAACAAATCTCGTGTATAATTTGTATTAAATTTTACCATTGCTGCTTGCGAGCCGTCTTTTGAGAAAGTTTGTACTAAACCAAACTGCGGCAAAAAATCCAAGGGTTTATTAGCATCGGTTTGTAGCGGTAAAATTGCTGCTCCTTGTCCTTGAGCTACTGCTACAGCTTTACTATCTGGAGTAATCATAAAATCTCCCCCTGGTTGGCTTTGTAGCCGTTTAGGAACGATTTTTTCGCCAGAACTGCTGGGGTTTGCGGGCATAAACCACAAACCAAAGTCACCAGGATTAGCTTTGTTCCCTCGCTGAACTACAATAGTTTTTCCATCAGGCGATAAATCAAATTTTAAATTTTGATATTCTTTATTATCTAAAATTAAGTCAATTTTATTTGGTGCGTCTGGTTGTTTTTCCGATTGTGAGGGAATACCTGTTGTTACTGTATATATTTGAGCAGACAATACGTCAACATCTTGTTTTGTGTGAGCAGAAAATAAAATTTTTTCTCCATTTGGAAATGGCTTAAAATCAACAACAACCAAGTCGCTTGGTGTAAGTACTTTTTTTTGCTCTTGGGTTAAGTTGTAAAGTACTAAACGACCTTGATCTTCTTTATCAGTTCCTATATAAAGGATGACGCGATCGCGTGTTCGGAAGTTGCCTGTAAAGGGTTGTATAACTCTAGGCTTTCCTTTTTTTTGTGAAAACTTATCTTGAGCATTCTGCAACTTTAATTGATAATTTGTTCCATAGGGTGCTGGTGTTAAAAGTGTATAAGCCATACGTCTTCCAGCCCAACTAACTTTACCTGCTAAGGGCGGCTCGATTTTCAAGTTATCCTCTACACTTTTCACATTCATTGGACGACTAAAAGTTAGGGTAAAAGATAAATCATCTCCTGCAATTTGCTTGTTCTGCCAACTAAATTGTCTAATACTAGGCTTTACTACATCACCTTGCAACATCAGTAACCCTATTAACAAACTCAGAATGAGCGTCAGTGCGATGACAACACGATCTAGAGGTTGAAAAAATCCCTTATTTATAGTCATTGCTAAATATTAAATCTTAAATATTATGGACTCTTCCCAATCCCCAATCCCCAATCCCCAATCCCCAATCCCTAATAACTATAAGGATTCTTGGGTTGGGGAATTTGTTTCAAAGAAGTAGCAGCAATCGTAAGTTGACGTTTACCTGAGAGAGTTTCTGTTACCATTTTTCCTTCAACTTCAAGCCAAGTATCGGGTTGATATTGATCGCGGGTGTCTTTAAGTTTAACAGGCAATCCTGCAGGATAAGCATCTGCGGCACAACAAGTTATAACAAATCGTGCCAGAAATAAATAATCTTTTGGCAATTCTGGTGGATGAATGACAAATCCCTGTACTTTTGCTTTTTGTCCCGTGTATCCATCTGGTTCTGGATAGACATTGAGTGTCCGTACCCAATCTATAAGTGTTCGTTCTTCTGGACGAACAGAAACACGAAATGCTTGGGGTTGAGGGCGTGTTGATCCTGCCAGATCCATCACACCCCGTTCTAGGGCTGTTTGACTAGCAAAAACTTGGGGCGTAATAATTAATCCTAGAATTGCTGATATCAATAATAAGGAACTGCCCCAACTAGGAGGAAATAAAGTGATATGCGCAGGTGCAGGAGTTACATCATTCGGTCGTTGCTGAACAACTTGTACTGCTTTAAGTAAGGCGATAATTAACAAGCCAAACGCACCTAAAATTGCTAACCAAAAGTAATCCGGATGAATTAATAAGTTTAGCTTACCGGTCGCCCAATATTTTAGGATTAAAATGCCCCAAGCACTGATTGCTAAGACATCCAGCCAAGGGGTTAATCTAATTCTCTTTTTAGATTTGATATTTTGGGCTGAGCTCATGTTTCAAGGAGGAGTAGTGAGTAGTTATTTGTTGGTGGTGTTTGGTTATTGGATAGTTATTAATAGTTATTAATCAGGGTTTATCTTAAGCCCTGATTAATAAACGCTATCCTCTAAATAACTTGTAAATTCAAGAAAAGGGTCAATAAAAATGTTAATTGTGCTGCCATAGCAAATAAATAGATAACAGCCCTAGGTTTAAAAATTGATAACATTAAACCAACGCCTTTAAAGTCAATCATTGGTCCTAGTACCAGAAAAGCTAACAGGGAGCCACTGGTAAAAGCAGAAGCAAAGGACAAAGCAAAAAACGAATCAACGGTCGAACAAATCGATACTAGTACTGATAAAATTAACATAGCAACGACTGAACTCACAGGACCAGCACCCAGACTAAAGATCACTTCACGGGGTACAAGTACTTGAATAGCAGCAGCGATCGCACTCCCTATCACCAATACTGACCCCAGCTCGCGCAATTCTTGTACACTATTCTCAACTAGAAGCCGTAGTTTATCTGATAATTGTTTTTGAGGAGCTGTTGGCTTTTTATCGCGTGATTGTACAGAATTTAGATCCATCCGCAAGGTTTGACTAGCTCTTCCTCCTAGCAAATAAGTTCCTGGTTGCAATAAAGTGGGTGTATTTGCTTGCTGGCGGTCTGTTTTAGTTTCGGGTGAATGTGGAGAACTGTACTTCAGATAACGCGCGATCGCAGGTTGTAATATTGGAGTCAAATCCTTTTGAAAACTGAAGACAACAGCCACAATAGTTGCGATCAATAGAGAAAACACGATTCTTAATACCACTATTTCCGGCTGATCGCGAAAAGCCGCCCAAGTTGCCCAAATAACGATAGGATTGATTGTCGGTGCTGCTAACAAAAAACCAATCGCCACTGGTGTTGGTACTCCCTGCATGAGTAGCCGTCGTGCTACTGGCACGTTACCGCACTGACAAACAGGAAATAAAAAGCCTACTAAGCTACCGAATAAGGCACCTAACAGTGGATTTCTAGGCATTTTTTCCACCAGTTTGCGCTCATCAACAAAAAACATCAATAAACTGGAGAATAAAACTCCCAGTAACAAAAAAGGCATCGCCTCAACTAGCAGACTGAGAAATAGGGTGAAGCCATTGTTCAATTGATTCATGGGTGTCGCTGATTAAAGCGGTGTTGTATTGTGAAGTTATGCCAAGTCATTTTGTCGAAGTGGGAGAAAAGCAATAGAGAAGGAAGATGATATTGGTATACAAGTAGTCAGCAGATTGTCTGTTTGTTGTTGCGCCTGAGTGTCCTAAACAGTTATAACTAACGTTGTTGTCTCTACAAACTATAAATTGTGCCCCTAGAGTGTTAAAGCTACGAAATAGTTCAGATTCACAACCATAAGCATCTACCCAATATATTCAATATTTTACCGACGTAGTTTTATACTTACCGTAACTTGCGTTGATATTATGTTATCTTAGACAAATTTTCATCAATGGTTCATAGTTTTTAATGAAGAAGGGCATGGGGGATGGGGCATGGGGCATGGGGAATGGGGCATGGGAAGAAAGGATTCTAGTCTGACTTAGATACTTAGGGTTAGTTTTACTTACCTAAATCTAGAGGTGCAATGTAAAAGAGAGATTTTTCTGTTCTGTTGACCCCTATAGCTGATTGAATCTCAGTGTTCTATGATGCTTTCCTTGGGTTTTTCTCCCATACCCAATGCCCCATGCCCCATGCCCATTGCCCATTGCTCAGTTTGAGATGCTAATTTATTGATTAGGAATCCTGTCTATATTGATACAGTTTAAGGCTCTAAGTGCAAGAATATAGTTCTGAAATCTCACCACCAGTTTTGTGCCAAGGGCGTAACTGCCCTTTAGGCTCACAATCAACACTCCAAGAATTACCACTTTACAATTTTTCGGTAGAAATTAGCTGTTGTGCGGCAGAAGTT
Source organism: Aetokthonos hydrillicola CCALA 1050 (assembly GCF_017591665.1). Classification (GTDB taxonomy): domain Bacteria; phylum Cyanobacteriota; class Cyanobacteriia; order Cyanobacteriales; family Nostocaceae; genus Aetokthonos; species Aetokthonos hydrillicola. Next base: position 188,480 of record NZ_JAAKGC010000004.1, read on the forward strand.
GCTAATTTTTTTGATCAATACCCCTTGCTCCCAGGAGCGATTTTGGTAGAAAAGGGGAAGTACATGGGGATGATTTCTCGGCGACGACTGTTGGAATTGTTAATCCGTCCTTGTGGACAAGATTTGTTTTTTCAACAGCCGCTAGGTGTTGTATACAGCTATATTCGCACTGCAATTGTGCAGCTTCCGGATACTACGCCGATTTTAACAGCGATGCAGCAAATATTTAGGCGATCGCCAGAATTTTTCGCGGAACCGGTGGTAGTGCAAACAGCTCCTGACATATACCGATTACTAGACGTACAAGAACTAAATATAGTTTCTTGGCAAATTCGGGGAATCGAAACTCAGGTGAGGAACGAACGCAGCCAAGCCCAAATGATTCAAAATGATAAGATGGCGAGCCTAGGGCGTTTGGTTGACGGAGTGGCACACGAGATTCTAGATCCGGTAAATTTTATTTGGGGTAACTTAACTCACGTTGCTAACTATAGCCAAGACTTGATTAAGCTAGTAGCAGCTTATAGTCAAAACTCATCCAATACTTCTGTAGAAATAGAGCATCTCAAGCAAGAGATTGAATATGATTTTTTAGAAGAAGATTTAAAAAAATCTCTTGCTAGTATTCGGACAGGTGCAGAAAGGTTAAAAAAATTGGTTATGGGGTTACAAAACTTTTGTCATATTGACGGAATTTATCCAAAGCCAGCTGATTTACATAATTGTATAGATAATATTGTTTTGCTAATAAATAGCCGCATTAAGGGAGAAATTGAAATCGTCAAAGAATATGGCCGTCTTCCCCCAGTGTATTGCTTTATTGGCGAATTAAGCCAGGTATTTATGAACATTTTAAGTCAAGCAGTCGATACTTTGCTTAATGAAGCAGTAAGACAGCAGTTCAATCCGGATGGCGATCGCAAACCCTTAATTAAGATTACTACAGCAATTATTTCACAAGAGGCAACAACACCAGGACTCTTCTCTCGCTGGGTTTCTATTCGGATTACGGATAATGGTCCAGGATTGTCTCGAAAGTTACAGCAGAAAATAATTGATTCTTTCTCTTTAGGGAAACAAACTGATAAAGAAACCAGCTTAGCAGTCAGCTATAGAATAATAACCGCCAGACACGGCGGTCGATTAAATTTTCATTCAAAACTTAGCGTCGGAACGGAGTTTGAGATCTTACTACCTTTAACTTAACGGTTGTGGGGTGTAGGGTGTAGGGGACAGGGATCACAGAGCAGCGAAGCAAGCAGCGTGAGAAGGTTTCCTTTGCTGAGGTAACTGGTAAGAAGATAGAGCAGGTAGCAGAGGGGCAGAGGTACTCTATTATATAGGTCAATTGCTAGCTGCAAGGAATTAGTACTGCTTACCTCCCCTGCCCCTACACCCTACACCCCACACCCTACCCCCTTTGAACTAGCGCCAATTCCATAATTGAGCGATAATAAAAATACATGCTCAAATTATCTTAATATGTCATTTACTTCTTGCTCCTGTTGCGTTGTTGTCCTCAATCAACAAGAAGAGCAAAATAACTATCACCAACATCAGTGTGAGCAAGCCACTCTCAACGAGAGAGAGAAGCCAGTTAAGACTGCTACTGTGGTTGAAAATGGGCGAGTTGTGATCAAACAATTGCAATCACCAGCTAAACAAAGCTCACAGGAAGATTGACTTGTTTAACTGCTGCAGCAAAGGAAGGGGCAAGGAAAAATTTCTACCCCCCTTCGTGTTTGCGTAAAACTTCTGGTGATCAAGAATCTAAAGGTACAACATTGTGAAAGCACTTGTAGTCTATGTAACGGTTCCCGTCAGGTGTTGTATGAATGATATCCACAAAATTATTGTTCCACAGGATATCATAAGGAGTATAAGTGTAACGGGCATGAACAACCTGTGCAACTGTTTCATCAATTCCACTAAGGGAGACAATAATTAAAGTATTTGTTTGAATCAAGGATTCTTGTGTTATACCATAAAGTGGACTAGATTCAGTGATTGGATGCATTCCTGACCAGCTTAATGAGAAACTAGGTGATCTGTGTCTTAGCATTTTAAGATCGTAAATACGACGTATATATTCCCCTTCAAGAGTCACGTCATCACGCATTAAGTACACTGACATTTGCGCCTCTATTATCTGGTTACGGCGCTGGTTAGCGGTGCGAAATATTAACGTGGGGACTCCTTCGTGAGGAGTGATCACGGCAACGCTACTAAACATGACGCGCGCTGTGGGTTTTGAGAACCGGGCAAAAGCTAGTCCTGTTAAAACAGCAACTCCTATCGTGCCTGTCATAGCTTCAATAGTGACAATGATATTGGCGTAAACAGTTTTGGGATATAGCGCACCATAGCCGATAGTTGCTAAAGTTTGAACACTAAAAAAGAAGTCATCTAAAAAAGAGCCTGGTCGAGCGTTTGCAATAGAATCACCTCCTAGCATGTAAAGTAGAGCAAACACAACATTGTGTGCTATGTAAAAAATAGAAATAAATATTAGAAAGCTAGTCCAAGAAATTGTCAGCAGCAGATGATAAGGATCACGTAAGTAGGAATACCAAGCATTCATACCTGAGATATGGAAGTGACCATTATCCACTTTAATATGGATCCGTTGCTGCCGGTTTTTTAAGAATCTTTTTAGTCGAACGTTCATTAGGAGTAGATCAAAAAACTATGTATGGTAAGCACTATTGCTCACCATACTACCAAATTACTTGTTCCCAGCTTAAATTCTACTCCTGTATTTATTGACTAGTAGAGGTGTGGGCAAACCATTCTTGGTATTTTTTCTGGTATTCCTCATTCTCTACAGTAACCGTGACTCTCACCGTTTTGCATCCATGATTTCTTTCAAGGGCGATCGCATTTAAAAGTAAACTAGCGATTTTAGGCGAGCTGAATTCACCACTGACACTCATCCCACTGTCAAGACTCGCTGGCTGGACTTTTTCTGATTCTATCAACCCAATTCGCGAGATTTCTTCTTCTCCTAAATCAATTTCTGCAAGCTGCTTGTGTTCTGGGCTAACTTGTTCGACAATCAGCTTTTCTCGTCGTACTGGTACTTGTATTATTCGAGTTTCGATTTCTTTGCGAACAATAACTTCTCCAACTTTCCGCTTGCTACGGTCAACAATTATTTTTTCTCCTAGTAACCGAATGATTTCTTCTTCTGGAACCTCGACATTTTCGGAAACAACTGAATTATTATTGTTATTTATTACTTCCATATTTTTTATATTCTTACTGTTTATTTCATGGTAGATATCATCTTTTTCTATAGACATGATAGTACTTTCTTTTTTTATATTTTCAAAATTCGTGTGTAATTTTCCCAAATCTATTTTTATGAAAACACATTTAAGCCTCGAATCAATTTTTTTAACTAGGCTACTGTTGAGGTTAAAATAGATTTTGTTTTCTGTATCACTATAAACAACAAAATTGAGTTGACGTTCAGAGTCAACCATCAAGTCTGTAACTTCGCCTATTATGTTTCCCTGGCTATCTACAACGGCAAATTTTTTGACTCTCTCACGTAAATTTTTAAGTGAAGTATCAATTCTGGTTTGCTGTTCTAAACTAGATCTTTTTAGAGAAATCATTTTTATTTAAGCTTGATGAAATCATGCTGGCATGATGTGACTAATTGATATCAAATAAATCATTGATTATTAGTTATTCACTAATAATCAATGACTGATTAAATCAACATTAAATTTGATTTATCTTTCTTCAATTGGAAGATTTCCAGAATTCACATCCAGTTCTTCGCGACGAATCTGTTCTTGCGCCTCTACAGTTTCTTGATCTACTACTTTTCGTACTCTGACTTCTTCTCTAACAACAGCTTCTTTACGAATATCTGGTGTTTCTTCGTAAAGTTCCACACGAGCGACTTCCCCTTCTCTAAAGTTTGCCTCACCAGGGGCAACTGCTCTACCTGCATCGGATGGAGTAACTCGCTCAACAACAACTCGATCTTTTTCTAAAGGAATTGCAACTCGTGCTGTCTCAGTTTCAACGTGTTTACCAATTGTTACTTCCCCTGCTTTCTGACGCGTCTTACTTGCTATTAAGCGCTCTTCGTACAATCTTAGTGTTTGATCTTTGTCATCTAATCCGTATAAGGAAGGCTCTCTTTCATAAGAGTAGGTATCACGGTTGTATGCTGAAGGGACTGTTGGCTGTTGAACTCGTGTAGCATCAATAGGGTTATTTACAGCAGCTGAGCTTTCAACTGGAGCAGATGTATCTAAAGGTGTAGCTACGCCTTGATTATATTCTGCGGGATTACGGTATACACCGCGTACACGTTCTTCGTAGTCGTAATCTAAAGTATCGTGCTCGTTAAACTCAGGTAGATTGTCTGCTTGTTCTCTTGTCATCCCAACAGCATAAGCACGACTAGTATTATAGTCGATTCGAGAGCGACCTACTGGTAACAATACTTTTTTCCCAAAGATCCAGAATCCTAGGTCAACTACCAAATAGCGGAAATGTCCTTCATCGTCGACTAATACATCGCTAATAGTACCAATTTTTTCGTCAGTTCCATCTGCGTAGATGGCCATTCCTTTAATATCATTACCTTGAAAGGTATCGCGGTAGTTTGGATCGTAATCTGATATTTTGTAAAGTGCCATATTTTTTTATCCTCGAATTGTTTTTACTGTTGTAACTAATCTAAAAAAATCTGCTTTAAAAATCATCTTCCCATCGAATGAATTTAATTCAATAATTAGTTATGATTTTAAAGTTTATCGAAGTTATAAAAGAGGATTCAGGATTCAGAATACACGACCTATAAAGGTACGGTGTTTTAAACAAAAAGTTTTAACCTCTGTCTCGTAAATAAAGAACGAAGTTTTAACCAATAATTATTCTGAATCCTGACTACTTTATAAATTAATTGTTAGACGCTATCTATTGGCAAATCGCCTTGAGTCTGAACGTCTAACTCTTCTCTGCGAATTGTTTCTTGTCTTTCAACAGTTTCTTGTTCTACAACTTTCCTGACTCTGACTTCTTCACGAACGAACGCCTCTTTACGGATATCAGGCGTTTCTTCATAAACTTCTACGCGTGCTACTTCGCCCTCTTGAAACTTCAATGTGCTTGGATCTACTACCGTTTCTGTTGGTGTAACTCGCTCGATGATGACTCTCTCTTTTTCAAGGGGAATTGCAACCCTTGCTGTTTCTGTTTCAATATGCTTACCTACTGCCACTTCCCCTGTTTTGACGCGATTTTTGTTAGCAATTAATCTTTCCTCATACAGTTTAAATGTTTGATGCTTCTGCTCATTCAAATTATACAGAGATGGATCATGTTGGTAATCGTAGCTGTCCCGACTGTGAGTGAGATTGTCAGATGTCGGGCGATACGCTCTGCGTACCTGTTCCTCATAATCGTAATCAACGGTCATGCTTTCTTTGTATTCAGGCAACTGTTCTACTTGGTGCCTACTCAATCCATCTACATATACTCGGTGAGCATTATAATCAATGTGGGAAAGACCAATGGGTAGTAAGATTTTTTTACCGGTAGAATTGAAATCAGAGTCTATGACTAAATAGCGAAAACGGCCTTCTGGATCTACTAATGCGTCGGAGACTGAACCGATCCTCTCGCCTCCCTCTGTGTAGAGACTTAAAGATTTGATATCATCACCACCAAAAGTTTCTTTATAATCTGGATCAAAGTCTGCTAGTTTGTAAAGAGGCATAGAATTTTTACCAAGAAATATTTAAATTAACTATAAAAACTTATCGAGTTATTTGCATCTTGCTGGCGGCTTATTTTAATTGTTTAAGGTTAGTATTTTTATAGCTAAATCTTAGCCACTGGATTTATGGCTAACTCCAAATATATATTCCGAAAGATTGAATAGAACTCTTATAATATCTGGTAGTGAGGAGAGGGACAGTTTCTCAAGCTTTCAACTTTTACTCATCAATTAGAATTGTTAGATAAATTTAAAAATAAAATTTATTAAGCAATTTCAACAAATGTAGCTAGCAACTTTATCCCTCGGTTTTGCACGTGAAAGCGGAAAGGTAAGCACCGTAAACTTTCTTGTTTTCTTCAATAACTATTTTCGTTAATAGGTAAGTAGAGAAATGTCTCGTCAGGCTTGGTTATCACAGTTAGAACAAAATCGAGCGATCGCAGTGATCCGCACTACAGAAATATCATTGGGACGCAAGATGGCTTTCGCTGTAGCATTTGGAGGAATGCGGTTAATTGAAATTACATGGAGTAGCGATCGCGCTGCCGAATTAATCTCGCAACTCCGCACAGAATTACCCACCTGCATCATTGGCACTGGTACTATATTCAACATGCAACAAATGCAAGAAGCAATAAAAGCTGGCGCGCAATTTATCTTTACACCTCATGTTGACCAAGCTTTGATTCAAGCAGCAGCAAGTCTAGATTTACCAATTATACCAGGAGCGCTCTCGCCTACAGAAATCGTCACAGCTTGGGCAAGTGGAGCAACTTGTGTGAAGGTGTTTCCAGCACAAGCCGTAGGAGGTGCTAATTATATAAAAAGTCTACAAGGACCAATAGGGCATATTCCCTTAATCCCAACAGGGGGTGTAACTTTAGAAAATGCTAAGGAATTTTTAAATGCGGGAGCGATTGCAGTAGGTTTGGGTGGAGAACTGTTTCCCAAAAAGCTTGTGGAACTCGAAGATTGGGAGGCGATCGCTAAACTCGCAACCAATTTATGTCAACAGTTAATTTAGCATGAGAATTCACAGCCTATCTCTATAGCGCAGCCATAGAGTGGGAATTATAGAAGCACAAGAATTGAGTGGACTTCTTATGAAAAGTCTCATATCTCCTCATTGGGTGCGTCTTTTGAAGTTATTTCTGATAAGTGTAGCGCTGAACTGTACTGTTGTTGGTGTCCTTTTAAGTGAGGTGTGGGCGAATTCAACCAAACAGATCATTCAAGAAGAAAAAGTTACGCTACAACAATCTGATCAACGCTGGATAGAGATTAACCTGACGACACAACGCTTAACTGCTTGGGAAGGAGCAAAACCTGTCTATGCAGTTGTTATTTCCTCTGGGAAAAAATCTACTCCTACACTCATTGGGGTTTTTAAGATTCAATCCAAGCAGAAGCTTGCCCGAATGAAAGGTGAAGACTATGATGTTCCTAACGTTCCTTATGCAATGTATTACGACGCTGGCTATGCTATTCACGGAGCTTATTGGCATCGACAATTTGGCAAACCAATTACCCACGGTTGTATTAATGTCGCACCAGATCATGCTAAATGGTTATACCAATGGGCGTCTTTAGGAACTCCAGTCGTTGTGAGCAAATAGTTTTTGCCAAATTGGCAAGTACTTTGATTAAGACAACACTATTGTAGGTCTTGAGAAGGGAATAGGGTATTGGAGCAAGGATGCCTTCTTCTTTCATGCTATGGAATATCCCTACCCCTTCATCCCTACGTGAGATTTAAGATTGTGTTCAAAGTCAACGTTCTCGTCAAAGTTGAAGACACACTCAGGGTTTTAGTCAGGGTTAAAGTTGTAGTTGATGATAACGTTTTAGTCAAAGTCAACGTTTTGGTCAAAAATGGTAATGGGCATGGGGCATAGGGCATGGGGCATGGGGAATGGGGCATAGGGCATAGGGCATGGGGCATAGGGCATAGGGCATGCCCCTAGGATAACTGTGCTACAAGTTGATTTTCTAACAGCGTTTCATTCGTTAACAAATCCTCAACTGTGATTCGCAAAAAGCGTTGCTCATCAACTCTAAAGAAGATTTTAATGCGATCGCTCCCAGGATAACCAGGCGGCGTCAGTTGAGCTATGTTTCTTGCACCATCTTTGTCGTTCAGCGGTTTCACACTTGTTGTACCGTCGTCAAGGCGACGAGTAATTAAGCGATCGCCATCAAAATAAACTTCAGTACTACCTGTATCTGCTCCCAATTCTCCCATAATCAATTCAATACTGGGTTGACTTTCCACAGAAGCACCCAAGAGTAATTCTATAGATTGAGTCATGGGGTAAGGTTGTCCAGCTCTAATAATCGGATGCCAATTGTGTTGATTACGACGACGATCCCAGTACCGAATACCGTAGCTGTGGTAGAGAAAATCTTTAAGTTCTACACCTTGAGCCAATTGTAAAGCACCTTGAGCGATCGCTTCAAAGGGACGCTCGCAACGGATTTTTGCTTGATCAAAATACTGCTGTACCCATTTTTGTACTGCTGGGAGTTGCACTGTTCCCCCGACTAGTAAAACTGCGTTAATATCTGAGGTTTCAATTCCTTGGCGTCGTGCTTGCTGTAACAGACTTGTCATCGACTCATCTAGTAACTCAAAAAATGAGTGTTCTTGTAAAATAGTCTCTAACGTGTCGCGGTTAATTTCTAGTTCGTAACTTTCAAACGTCTCATCATTAAAATAAACTTCACTAGCCTGAGTTTGGGTAGATAGCTGAATTTTCAATCGTTCTGCTAACCTGATTGTTAAAGGGCTCGCCACCAGCCCTTGAGTTTTGGTAAAGTGATCAACTACCCAATTATCAATATCAGTACCGCCCAAATTTTGACCAACTTTCGCGAGTACACGAGCAGTTTTTACCTTTTGCTTAGAATCAGTTAACGACTTATCACCCCATTTGAGAAGAAATCCTAAAGGCTTTTGGGCTCCTTGTGTGCTTTTATCCAACTGCACCAGGGATAAATCCAAGGTTCCGCCGCCAAAATCAATGACTAGGAGAACTTCTTGCTCTACCATACCATACCCCAAAGCTGCGGCTGTAGGTTCATCCAGCATCCGCACTTGTTCTATGGGGAGAGCTTGACAAACTTTTCCTAACCAATGGCGATAAGCTTCAAAGCTATCTACAGGTACTGTTAATACTAAAGACTCTAAATCACCTTGTGATGATGTTAATTGCTGAATTACTTTGGTAAGGAACCATTGTCCTACTTGCTCAAAAGTAACTGTTTGCTCGTCGAGTTCCGGTAAGAAACCTTGGATTGGGGTACCGATACCGCGTTTGAAACTCCGGAAAAATCGCGGATCATTTTTCAAATCCAAACCGCGATCGCGCACTTGTTGTCCTACTATAACTTGTTCTTTGGCTGCATCTTCTACATAAAGCAAGCTAGGGATTAATGGAGGGTTTAAATTTTGTTGTATTGATAAACTCGGTATGTTAAGTGTTTCTGGCTGTTGAGTTACGGGGTTCCAACGAGCAATAACTGTGTTGCTTGTACCAAAATCGATTGCGATTGCCATGTTATTTCAATTTGAAAAATCGCCCATTTCGAGATGATATCGCCAAATAGCTGTAGTATCAATTCTCCAGAAGCCACCAAGAACGTAAATAGGCGATCGCCTCTTCTTTACGTTTAGCTTCGATTTCTATCCAAGGTGCTTCGCGGTATACACTCGGCATATCAGTGATCAACTCGCTGTGTTTTCTGTCGTTGAAAGCCTCTTCCCCATTAGAAATATGGACTAACTGCCAATCAGGGTTCGCCCAAGTTTCCCGCGCTGCGTAAAACATTTCCGCTACACTAGGATCGTCATAACTGTCTAACTTTTCGTGACAAATTTGATGATGAGCATCAAATACCAGGGGTATATTGGCACGCTTACAAACTTCTAAAATTTCGCTTGCACTATAAGCGTTTTCGTCATTTTCTAAAGTTAAGCGACTTTTAATAGACTCTGGCAGTTTTGAAATAACTTGCACAAGTTGATCTACCCGCTGAGATTTACCACCATGAATGTTCATCAATGACCAAGATGAACGTGGTAAACCGAGTAAATCGAGTGTACGAGCGTGTCGTTCTAAAATTTTGATACTTGTTTCCACCACTTGCGGGTTATCAGAACTAAGAACCACGAACTGATCCGGATGTAGCACCATTCTTATGTTCAATTCTACCGCTCGTTGCCCAATTTTTCTTAAATCCGGGCTCATTTCCTCTAATATATTTTCCCCAATTCGATCTTCGAGATCACTCAGAGGAAATAAAGCAGAAGTCATGCGATAAAGCTGAAGATTGTTTTCCTCGCAAAAAGATAATGCTTTATGCAAGCGCTGCAAGTTATCCTGATAAAGTTCTCTGAGCGTCGCTTCACGTTGTTCTAAAGACATCTGAGAGTAGCGCTTAAGTGTGATGGTACGGAAACGCACTTCCTTAGAAACAGTAATGCAAACCAGTCCTAAGTGCGGTAAAGCACTTTTTTGCAACTGCTTTGCATTCGATAATTTTGAGTCAATTGTTGAGATTAAGTTGGATTGCTGCACTGCTGAAATAATGAACTTATCCAGACTGGCTTTGCCTGAGTCTGGTGTTTATATAATACATATATTGTAACAATTAGACTTTTGCTGTTTTTCTGCTTTCCTGAGGATTTTTCAAGAAGGCTGCTATATCCTTCAAAGTCTCTCTCGGTCTGCTTCATATTGGCCTTTTTTCGTTCATCTATCTCGAGATTGAAGGTAAGTTATACTGGTTGCAAGATACATCAGTAATTCGTCAATGATCGGACAGACACCAGATGAGAATCACCCTGAACCTCGACGAATCCCTTCTCAACGAAGCCTTTCAACTTACCAACCTTACTAGCCAGGAAGAATTGCTGAAACTGGCTCTGCAAGAACTTGTGCGTTCCCGTCGTAAGAAAAACCTGCTGGATCTTGCGGGACAAATTCAATTTACTGAGGATTTTGATCACAAAGCTTTGCGCGAAACTCGTCATGCTGCTGATTGATACGTCTGTTTGGATCTGAACATCGACGTGTTGAAGCGATATTTGTCCGAATCTTAGAAGTACCCTAATACTGATGAATGAAATTGAGAGCTAATAAGGGACTTTCAGGAAATCGAAAATAAGCAGTGCGAGAATGATGATTATCCTCACACTGAGCGACGGAGAAAGGGTCAGCATTGTCTGACCCTTTCTTAAATAAATTATTTGGTCATATTGACACCAACAGGCAAACACACAAACAAATCGCCTAACTGATCTCCTAAAAACATTATTTATGTATAAAAAAATACAATAACACTATTAAATCAAGAATTTTTAATGTACCTTTTGGTAGTTATGTCAAGTACATTCAATATTATTTAATATAATAAATATGTTCGATCTTAGGAGCGATAAAAGTTAACGAGTGTAATCCATATCTAGCCGGAATTGTGCCTGTAGCCTCAGCCGCTGCTGGTAAATTCCTCATAATCATCAGGTTGTTCACCAACAAAGCAGAAGAATCATGAATAATCAGGAACCATCAGACTCTTTGGAATTTCTGGGTAATCTCAAAAACGGCATTTGGCTATTTGGTATTTCATCTTGGCTATTTGGAATCACCGATCGCAGCATCGCTTCGTTTTCAGATGGTTATCTATCAGCTTTAGATTTAATGCAACTATTTACGGCTGCGACATTCTTTGTCGCTTGGATATTCCTCAAGCCAACAACATCTAAAGTGGAGTAGTAGATTCTAGAATCTGGAGCTGCTGTAACAGGGAGAAGTGCTGAGTAGAGCTTAACTTGCTCTGACGGGCACTAATCAAAAGGCGTTGTTGCATACAGATACAAATTACCGTCATACCTAACCCTATCTCCCAATAAGGAGAAGAAAGCGAAATTCTTGCCCTTCTCCCTGTTGGGGATGGTTAGGGTGAAGGTTAATGGTTTAGGAATCTCCCAACAATGCCAGTCAAAGGATGGTTCTCCTATTACAACCTCCAAAGTTTACTATGTAGGCTGTGATACCAATTTTCTGTGAAGCTGCACATTATTTTTACCCCTCCTAACCTCCCCTTGGCAAGGGGAGGAAAGAAGGCGGTGGGGCTCTTATGCGTCTTTATATAAAAATGGTATGAGGATATATAATTCAGTAATGGCAGAAGTACGCCTTGTAAAAAATCAGGAAGAACTGAACGATTTGCTCTATCAACGATGGCTAGTGCTAAGAGCACCGTTGGGAATGGCTCAAGGAACAGAAACAGATGGACATGAAGAGGGTGCTTGTCATCTAGTTGCTGTTTCGGATAGTCAAATTATTGGCTCAGCAAGATTAAGATTGCTTTCTGAAGATTTAGGTAGCATCGCTTTTGTTGCTGTGCTACCAGAATTCCGCAATCAAGGTATTGGCACAAAGCTGATGGAACAGTTGATAAAAATAGGTATTGAAAAAAATCTCCAAATTTTGAGATTAAAATCCCGAATCAATGCTATTAACTTTTATGAGAGACTAGGATTTGTAGCAGAGGGGGAATTCTTTGATTATTTGGGTATTCCTCACATTTTTATGTCGTACAAGTTACAAGCTTCTTCTCGACAAGTGAGAGGTTAGCTACAACATATTTATTACATACTATCTCTTTCTTGGTATAACAAGAACCCTTTAAGTTTAAGTTTTTTGTACTATAGTTTACAAGATGGGCTTGATAAGTTAGCGAAGAAGAATCCGGTTTTTCAACAGTTAGCTCTGCTTGAATCATATTCTTCTCTGCACTAGGCTCAATGATTCTACCTTGAACTTTATAATTAAACCAATCCCATCCTACCTCACGCATTAGTTCTCTTTCTAAAACCTGAATGGCTGTTGGCAGAATTCCCCAACCACGGTAAACTTTATCTAAGCAATTGATATCACCGGTACGAGTCAAAATTGACTTGAATGACTCAACATCGAGCATACCGTAGTATCTTCCTTCTGGTAAGTCTATAGCTGTTGGTGCAAACCGATGTCCACCAAAGTGGCTAGATTTCCAAACACGGATATTATCAAAGCCTAAATCAGAAATAGTGTTTGTAGCTTGGTGGTAGAAGGGATTACCATACCTAGCACAGCAGACGTCATGACTACCATGGGTACACACTAAAATATCTCTTGTTACAGTTGTTTGTGACTCATGATTAAGAATTCCATTCCGTAACCATTTTCTCACTACCGGTGCAACTTGCTCAATATTGGATAGTTGAAACTCATGTTTTTGGTAGCCATTATCAAACCCCTCTTTTTTGTCATAAATTATGAGGGTTGTACTGTCTACTTTATGCGATCTATTATTAGAAATTAACAGAAATTTTATTGGCAGTTTATTTTGCTTCACCTCTTTTTCTAAAACACGCAAATTCTCAGGAACCCATTTAGAATTAAATGGATCTGATAGCCAAGGTTGAGGACACTCAACAAGGATATAAGTTTGGTAATTGGTAGCACTACCAATAATATCTTCTCCTACTTGTCGTGAATGGTCTGCACAAAAGAAAGTGTTCATTGCTCATGTACTAGTTGGTTGAGTTGAATAGCAAATTTTAGGTGGTAGCTTTGTTGCTGCCTAAGGCAAAGTAAGCCTTCGACTACTAAGCGAGACAAAAAGTCACAGTTTTTATGGGAAAATATTTCTCTATAGCAGAGACAAGTATTCCTTGATGTGTGTTTTTTGAAAGGAATCAAAAGAGCAAATTTATCTGGCTCTTTAGCAAGTATAAATACTGCTTTGCTCGTCGAATTCTTTGTTAAGAATTCTTCTAAGATATTTAATATATTCCTAAAATAGCGCATACTGCAAAAGATTGTCAGTAACTAGGTACAAGTAGGGTTAAGAGTAACAGTTTATGCTTTGGTTCTCCTTTATTTCTAGCTTAGATGCTAAAAATTTGCAATTATTCCTTAGTCATATACCCATTATCTGAATCTGAGTATAACTGAATAGCAATATTTTTATCTAACGCTTATATATATTTTTGCTCTGTTTCAAGCGGTATTTTGCTCGCAGTGAGTAGACTTTGTAAATTCCTTTGTAAATTCCTTCGATATAGTTTGCCTCCTAATGTATTAATCGTCTGTTCACGTTCATACGACATAGATGTAAATTACATCGGGCTTGATTTGGGAGTCTGCATCGAGTGTAACTGAAGCCAATAATAAAAGCAACCTATTGACAATTAATACTGTTAACCATAATAGAAAGTAGGGGCAAACGCCGTTTACCCCTACTAAGCTGTTGTTTTGGAGGTTTTTGACCTCTCCTCTGGCTAAAGCCAAGAGGATTCTAAACTGATGTAGCGAAGTGCGGATAAAATCCGCACTTCGCTACGTTTGCGATATATTTTCTTTAGCGAACTAAATACGTCATACCGCTTGGGAAGGGTCAAAACTTCCCTTATTACCTTGGCTAGACATAAGCCTAGCTGTGTTTTTACTTTAACCAGGATGTTTGCTGCACCATTACAATCAGCATTGACAACTAGATTGTTTTTGGTCTTATACATTCCGCGCTTAACACGCCTACCTGATGGTTTCCACTGTTCGGGTTTTTCACCGTTAAATTTAGGTAAGAAATCACCATCCAAAAAGCTTGTCTTACTGGTGTATGATTCTTCGGTTTCAGTAAACTGGATACCAATTTCCTCACACAGTGTAAGGATGCGCTCTTTAAGCTTAGACGTCGGGATCTGCACAAAGTTTTGGTTGTTGCGCTTTCCTAGAGTTATCTTGTCCTTAACGCCCTGACCCCAGCCAAACACCACGTTACCAATCTTATGGTTAAGGCAGTAGTTGACAATGAATCTAGCTGTTTTATTGATAGCGTCCCTCATCTGTCGGTTACGCAGTTCTGTTAAATCAGCTAACTCATCATTCCAAAAACCTTGTGGTTTTCCTGTTTTAATTTTCTTAACCTTGCGGTTGTAGTTAGTGTTAAGGGACTTGAGTTGCCTACCATCAATGATGAAAGATTTACCTAGTGTGGAAACGCAAGTTAACCAATTGTTCGTACCAGGGTCGATGCCCAAAGCTTGAGAATGATCTAGTCCCAGCAAGCAGCTTACTGCCTCATTCCCAGATTTGTAAACGTACTCAGCATATAGCTCGCGGTTACGAGGAAGTATCCGAACCTCAACCAATTGATGAGGCTTAAACCCGTATCCCCCTGGAATCCAAACATCATTTAAAATGTCCTTGGATAATTCCCGTGAGATTGCTAAACGACACATCCCTGTTTCTATGTCTAGCTTTACGGCTTGAGCGGGAAATGTGACGACGCTTAACCCGTCTTTGCGATAACCAGGAATACGCGGAAAACCTTTTAACTCACCACTAAAAAACAATGGCAGTAATTCATTGTAAGAGCGAAAACTTTCGATAACTGACTTAATCGTTTGCTGTGCTTGCTGTCCTCCCATGATTTGATAGTGTTCACTGCTGGTAAATTCTTTACATAGTGAAGCATAACTATCAACGCTGATTTTCTTGGTTTTGAACCCAGAGCGGTAAAACTCGTCCTTGTCAAAAAACTCAACCCGTTCACAAGTCTCAAAATGTTTCTGTCTGATTGAGTAAACAACTTGATTTGAAAGCTTTGACGCTTGTTCACAAAGCAAAATCAGGAAGTTGTAAGTCTCGTTGTTAATTGCATCAGTTAATCTAATTTGTTGTGTTTTGTACAACTGGTCATCACCTCCATTTTATTTAGCTATAGTATTAGATACATATTATAACTAAAAAGTTCCAGAAAATGTCTAAACTTTCGTCTAAAGATTATGAGTACCGACACGCTGAAGGTTCTGTAACATCTTTGAATTATCACTTTGTGTTCTGTCCTAAACGTCGAAAAGCAGTACTTGTCAATCAAGTGGCTGCTAGACTCCAAGAAATTATTTTTGAACTAGTCACCGAACAT
>NZ_JAAKGC010000162.1 GCF_017591665.1 Aetokthonos hydrillicola CCALA 1050
TTTACTTATTTGTCCAAGTTGTCACGCTGTTAATCTTACTGTTAGCTGCCAACACCAGCTATGCTGACTTTCCCAGACTTTGTTACTTTTTGTGACGAGTTTTCTACTTACAAATCTTACGACAGTAGCCATGATCTTATTTTTCAAACCTGGGATGACAATAGTTTTGTTTGCCATTAGGCCATCATAGCCAATCTTAGCAACGGTTGCTGAATCCATTAGCCTCAAAGAACTAGCAGGCTTTGATTTTTCCATGCCGGGTGTTTGTTGAAATCCAGATGATGTTGGTCCTGGACACAGAGCAGTTATAGTGACACCTGTACCCTCTAATTCGTTGGCGATCGCTTCTGAAAATGATAAGATATAGGCCTTAGTTGCAAAATAAACTGCCATTAAAGGTCCAGATTGAAAGGCAGCTGTTGAGGCGACGTTTAATATTTTGCCATAGCCTTGCTTTACCATGTCTCTGAGAAACAACTTTGTTAGATGGGTGATGCAAACCACATTTACTTGTAGCATTTGCAATTCTGTGGGTAGATCAGTTTCGTGAAAGAAACCATAACTACCAAATCCAGCATTGTTGACTAGCAAATCTACTTTAATCCGTTCTTGTTGTAGAATCGTAAAAATTTCTTCTGGTGATGTTGGAACAGATAAATCAATAACAATTATTTTTACAAATACCTGATACTGTTTTTCAAATTCGTTTGCAATTTCATTAAGCTTTTCTCCTTTTTTATCTACGACAACAAGATTGTAACCTTTGTATGCAAATAGTTTAGCTAATTCGTACCCAATTCCACTACACGCTCCAGTAATTAGAGCTGTTTCTTTGCGTTCCTCTTGATAGGTTGTAGTCATAATATAGCAATCCTATTTCATTGATGAACTTTTTGTCAGGATATAGCATACGCATTTATAACTAACGAGACTACGCTCAGCTAAAAAGTATTGAACAACACTTATTTTTTGTAGACATATATCTACTTATATGTGTTGACAAAACGTTAATCCTTTTTAAGGATATCTATAAAAACCGAAATATTGCTATTTAAATTTAAAATAAATAATACGAATTCTCTAAAACAAAATAACAGATATGGTGTAGGGGCAAACGGCGTTTGCCCTTAGAGGCTATTTATAAAGTAAATCTTAAGCATCGTTAGCACCAAAAACCTTTAATTTGCGTAGGTTGGGTTGAGGAACGAAACCCAACATTTTTAGGATTTTGTTGGGTTTCACTCCGTTTAACCCAACCTACAGAGTCTTAATGTTTACTTTATAAATTATCTCTTAGAGGATGTTTTAAAAATTGGCAGTTAAGTAAAAAAAGCTCTCAGGGCTAATCGTGCTTAATAAGTAAACACAACAGCATCACTGAGAGTATATAAGTAAATCAATTTTGGCAGATTCTTAAGCAACTTTAAAGTTAAGTCAGTATTATCTGTCTATTACAAATAATACCTAACAGTGGTAACCACTCGACTTTTGTGCGCACGTAAAGCTGTCTTCAAAAACAAAGTTGTTTGGTTATGCAATAGACCTTCCCACCAATTACGTGGTACAAAAGCGGGAATAATAACGGTTGTAAAAACGCCAGAATGACGTTCTTCAAAACGACTTACGAAATCGAGAATTGGCTCAATAACGGAGCGATACGGTGATTCGATAATTTCTAAAGGAATATCCGCCTCTAATTGTTTCCATTTTTCTTGTAGTTTTTCACGATCTGAAGAACCAATATCTACATGAACTGCAACAATTTCATCAGCAATGGTACGTGCATAGTCCAAAGCTTCTACCGCACCTCGGTTCAGTTGTCCAATAACAACAACTGCTGGGTGAGTAACAACTATTGGTTTAGGTCGAGGAAGATAATTTCTAGGCGGGAGTCCCTGAAGACTGAGACGTTCTGCTACGTATTGATAGTGACGGCGAATGACTAAAAATAGGCAGACAACCAAAGGAATCGCCACCACTACTAACCAAGCTCCTAACAGGAATTTGGTTGATATGATGACCCCTAGAACCACTGCTGTGGCAATGGCTCCTAACCCGTTCATAAAAGCGCTAGAAAGCCAACCAGGTGTTTTCTCTGTGAACCATCGGCGTACCATTCCTGCTTGAGACAGGGTGAAGGAAGTAAATACACCGACTGCGTAAAGGGGAATGACTGCATTCACTTGCCCTTTGAAGATAATTACCAAAACCGCCGCACAAATGCTGAGGAGAATAATCCCGTTCGAGTAGACTAAGCGATCGCCCAACAGTGATAACTGTCGTGGCAAAAATCCGTCGCGCGCTAAAAAGTAACAAAGTCTGGGAAAGTCAGCATAGCTGGTGTTGGCAGCTAACAGTAAGATTAACAGCGTGACAACTTGGACAAATAAGTAAAATGGTCCATTGCCGAGAATTATCCTACCCAACTGAGAAACCACTGTTTGTCCTTCTTGAGGAATAATGTGATAAATGTGGGACAGGTAAGTGATTCCTACAAACATGACCCCTAGAATTGACCCTAGGTAAAGCAATGTCAGTCGAGCATTTTTCCACTCTGGTTGCTTAAAAGCTAAAACACCATCAGAAATTGCTTCTACTCCTGTCAGTGCGGTACACCCAGCAGAGAAGGCTCTCAAAATAAAAAATAAACTGAGCCCTTCTGTAACGGGAAGATTGGGAGATGCTAGCGGAATGTGTCCAGTGGCTTGTTGAAACAAACCAAGGGCAATCAACACGAAAATACTGGCAATAAAAGCGTAAGTAGGAATCATAAATATCCTGCCTGATTCCTTTACGCCTCTAAGATTTGCCAGCATCAACAGAAAAATGAAAATCAAGCACAGACTTACGGTAAAAGGGCGCAGTGCTGGCAATGCTGAAGTCAGGGCTGCTGTCCCCGCAGATATACTGACGGTGACTGTCAATATATAGTCAATCATTAAGGAACCCCCAGCCACCAGCCCTGGATAAATACCGAGGTTTTCTCTGGCTACAATGTAGGAACCTCCTCCTTGTGGATAGGCTCGAATTGTTTGGCGATAAGAAAATACTACTATCACCAGCAGGATGATAATCGCTACAGCAATGGGTAAAGATAGAGCTAGAGCGCTACTTCCTGCTGCTACTAAAACCAGTAGAATCTCTTCTGTAGCATACGCAACAGATGACAAGGCATCTGAAGAAAGAACAGCCAAGGCGGCAGCATTACTTAATCGTTCTTCAGCGTGAGCACTTGTTGGTAGTGTTCGACCAAGTAAAAATTGCTTGATTTGAGGGTAGAAGGACATACAACGTCCGTAGGGCAAGTGTTTTTGTTTCCTTGCTTGGTGAATAAATCCTTATCCACTAAGCAAGGAATATAGCAATTTTGGCAGATTCTTAACCAGTTACGCTACAATTTAAGAATTTCCAATTTAGAATAAACTTCTCTGAGTATCTACACCACCCACCAATAGCTGATTTTCAAACTTCTGTTCATCACCTGCTGCGAAGATGCTAATTTCTTCTTCATCTGCTAGCAATTTGTGTGCAGCTTCCATCATCGAGCCTGCGATATCTTTAAGATCTTCACGGTTGTTTAAGTAGCTTTTTAAAGCTGCGATTGGATCAATGCTGTTACTCGGACTCAGTTCAGGAATGCGAGGTCTGGCCAACTGGCTTACTAATTCTGGTTGAATAGTATATGTGTGCGCTACACTTAAGGCTTGATGAAGTAGAGAACTGTCAATAAGGTCTAATTGCTCGGAACAAAGTTTGTAAATTAACCTGACCACTGCATTTTGAATATCGTGCTTGGCGATCGCCTTCATGATTGCTGCTTGTGGATCTTCTACCTTAGATACATCCACCTCAATTGTGCGAAAAGCCCGAACTGGTAAGGGGCAAAATTCCCAGTGAACATGACCCCTCTCTAGTTCTATCATCACATAGCCTTTGTCTTCCTTCTCTTCACTAAAATCCACTCGTTCAATACTTCCTGGATAAATCACTGGAGGGTTATTAGATTTATTCAGGTTTTGGTGACGGTGAACGTGTCCCAGCGCCACATAGTCAAAGTACGAACGCGTCAATAAAGATAAAGGAATTGTAAAGCCTCTCCCCACCGCTAGAAAGCGCTCGGCTCCAAAGTTAGCATTATCTGCCATCATATGACCTAAAAGAACTGTTGGGACATTCGGGTCAAGACGGCGAATTTCTCCTTCTAAAACAACTTCCAAACGTTCTATTAATAATTGGTTAACTTCGTCCATTGATTGACCTTCAGTTTCTTGACGCGTCATCAATGCGGAACGGGTTAGCCACGGGAGCGTGAGAACTTGTACTCTTCCGTTACGAGTTTCAATCTGGTGAGTGGCTAACTTATCTCCCACCACAAACCCAGGTACTCCTAAAGTACGGTAAATACAGAGGCTTGCTCCTCCTTGTCCTTGGGAATGTTGGTCATGGTTTCCTACCAGCAACACAGTGGGTATATCAGCATCCACTAAGCGCCGAAACTGACCAGCAAAAGCTTCTTGTACATAAGGCGGCGGTGTGGCGTTGGGAAAAGCATCGCCTCCAAAGAGTACCATATCAACAGGTTCAGCTAGAGCTTTGTCAATACATCGTGATAAAGTATTGACAAAATCCTCCAATCGTGTATTTAACCCAGTCTCAGGATTAATTCTTCCGTGGGAAAAGCCGCTTCCCATATGGACATCCGAAAGGTGGAGGATTTTAATCATATTTGTCCTTGTTCCTAATTTGTGAGCTATTAGTGGTTATTTGTACAAAAAATACGAATAACCACTAACCACTAACAAATAGCAAATAACTAAATATGAATTCCACATTCTGTTTTTCCAGTACCGCGCCAGCGTCCAGCGCGCTCGTCTTCACCTTCACCTACCCGGGTGGTGATGGGTTCATCGCCAATGCTAGGATAACCTTGGTCATGTAAGGGGTTATAGATCACGCCATACTCAGCTACGTAAACCCAGCTGTCTTTACGTGTCCAGTTTGCTAAAGGATTAACTTTCAGACGATTATTGCTATCTAGTTCAAATATAGGCATGTCGGCGCGGGTTACTGCTTGATCGCGGCGACGTCCAGTAATCCAAGCAACGGTGTTAAGTTCAGCTAGACCTCTTTGGAGAGGTTCAATTTTGGTTATATGGTGGAACTTAGCAATATCTGAATTCCAAAGAGCTACACCGTGTTTAGCAGCAAAAGCTTCCCGACTGTCTACATCTGGGGTTTTGTAAACTTTTAAATCTAGGTTGTAAATTTCCTTGGCTTTCGCAACAAGTTCCAAGGTTTCGCGGAAGTGATACAGTGTGTCGAGAAATATTACAGGGGTTTGCTGTTTGAGTTCGGTGTAGAGTATATGGGTGATTACCAGATCATCAACGTTGAAAGCACTGGTTTGTACCAGTCCAGTCGGGATGTTTTTGGCTGACCACGCAAGAATATCTCTTGGATGAGCATTTTCAAATTCCCTATTGAGTTGCTCTAAGTTTAACTGGGCAGTTTCGGCAGTAAATGGCGTAGCAGCTGAAATCATAACTTCTTGTGTCTATTTGTTTCTTAGCTGGAATAAAAATAATATTATCACCAAATAGGTACATAATCCTCCCGGAATTATGTACTAGTTGAGTGGGGGAAATACTACAGTTTTGGAATGGGGTATGGGGCAATGGGCATGGGGCATGGGGCATGGGGATAAATTTCGGGCAGATGTTTTACCTTGCAGGACAACTGGTTGGAGTGCTGTTGGATGTAGTGTTGGATAGAGAAGAAATGAGGGTGACTTCCCCTTTACCATTGAACACCCAGCCAGTGGCAGGGACAATTGCTATTGGTTTGGGTTGAGTTTGAGCAGCGTGAGTCGTGGGTTGATTTTTCTGTGCTGTAGTAAGTGGGAGACGAGTATCTGTCCAGATTGCGTCAGAAGTTAGGGGTTCATAAGGGCTGGGTGCTAAACCGCCGCGTCCCGTTATAACGAAGTTGCTACCACCTGCTTACTGTTCCATCTCCAGCGATCGCCCTTGCATTAATAGTAATATCGCCACTATTTCCCGTAGCTAAATCAGGACTATTCTCTGCAAATACAAAACTGCTATCCAAGGTTATTTCACCACCAATCAGCGCTAAGGTGCTAGCAGAAGCAATACCCAACCCATTCACCAGATTACCTTGCGAATCTCGGCTGACTGCTTGGCTTGTAATACCTCCAGGTTGTAAACCAAACTGTAAGCCAATGGGCGCAGTGATAGTTAACAATGGCGGTGCTTGGGGATTTGTGGCACTAAATAATAATCCATTTGGAAAGACAAAACTATTTGCTGTTGTTGCCACAAATGAACCTCGTAAATCCAAACGGGCATTTTGACCAAATAAAATACCATTGGGATTGAGAAGGAATAAATTTGCACCACCTTCAACACCCAATGTCCCGAGAATATTTGAGCTTTCCTTGCCTGTCACTCGCGTGAGAATATTCTGTATCCGTTATATAGGACTTACCCAAAGTTACCCAGAGCTAGACATATCGTCCTCGTCTAACTGAACTTTGGCGCTTACTTCCTGCTTCATTCTGGCAACGTCGGCGTTATCCAGTCCACAGGCTCACCCCTGCTTAACTAGCGGTGTTGTACGAATAGTTTTTCAAATTAATTGCAGCATTCAAATCACGGTCAATATTGAAGTTGCAATGCTCACAATCGAACACTCTTTCACTCAATGAGAGTGTTTCTTTTTTGGTTCCACAATTAGAGCAAGTTTTACTAGAAGGAAACCATCTATCAACTACAACAAGCTGGGAACCGTATAACTCGCATTTATAGGTAAGTTGACGACGGAACTCATAAAAGCCCATGTCAGATATAGCTTTTGCCAGCTTACGGTTAGCCATCATCCCTGACACGTTTAAATCTTCAATCACTACTGTGCTGTGGTTGTGGGCTAATAGTGTTGTCAATTTGTGTAATGTATCTTTCCGGATGTTGGCTATCTTTCGGTGTAGTCTAGCTATTTGCAATTGTGCTTTTTTCCAGTTAGCAGAACCGATGATTTTATGTCTGTGTAACCATTGTAGCCTAGATAGTTTTGCCTCGTACTTTCGATATGACTTAGCTCCCTCTATGACTTCACCGGTGCTAAGCGTAGCTAGGTTTTTAACTCCTAAATCAACGCCTACGGTAGAGAAAAAATAAAACCAAGTATCCTCGGTTAACGATTGTTGGTCAAACCTAAAGCTAATAAACCATTTATCGGCTTGACGGCTAATAGTAACCGATTTAGGTTGAACTTGAGGAAGTCTCTCATAAGTCTTGAGTACACCAATTCTAGGTACTTGAATTTTATTATTCCCTAAAATTTTGACTATACCTTCTAACGTAAAAGAATCATGTTTACCTTTTTTCTTGAAGTTAGGAACTCCAGAAATTTTATCAAAGCAACGTTTCCAAGCTTCCCGCAAAGCTATTAATGCGTTTTGTGGAGCAGATTTAGAACTCTCGTAATACCAAGGATTCTCAGACTTTACCAAAGCTACCAACCATTTATGTAAGTCAATAGCAGTAGGAAACTTGATTTTATCCAGTGGATTAGCTTTGTTATGGTCGAGGATTTGTTTAGTCAGTGACAATCCCCAATTCCAAGCATGTCTGGCGACTCCACAATGCTTTATCAGCTCTGTACGTAGAGTATTGTTTAATTTCAATTCAGTCTTAAAACCTAGTAGCATGGTAAATTTTTAATCCATTCTCTAACGGCTTGAGATTTTGTCCAACCTTCTTTTGAGGCATAATCTGTTAATTTCTTCATTTCGTCTTCGGTTAATTGGACATTTAGCCATTTGTCTCTATGTCTCATAAACTTCTTAAATTCAATACCTAAAGATTACCTGCTTTTTCCCAGCACTCTAAGTGATGAAAACCGTATACAAACCGAACAAGTTACCCATAATTGGCTAAGTATGGGTAACTTTGTCGAAGGATTAAGTTACAGTTTCAAACCCTGTGGGATTGGCAAAATACACTCTTTGCCCATTGTTAATATTGAACTGGCCAAAACTGTGAAACAGGTTGCTCCCTCGTTTAGCACCACCTTCGACGCGATCGCCTAATGCCCCATTAACTTGTACATTCGGTGTCAGAGTCGATCTCTCTACCCCCAGTGTGCTATCCGGAATAACGCTCTTCTATGACTCTGGCGAGAGAATAATCAAGGTGACTGGAAATCGTGGCTACACAAACAAAGTCTGCTTGGGTGACTACCCTAAAACTAGGGTTTCAAATTTATTCTGGCGAGAGTAATA
>NZ_JAAKGC010000163.1:0-6564 GCF_017591665.1 Aetokthonos hydrillicola CCALA 1050
CGGCTTCAGTTTGCACAAAAGGTTTAAACAACTTCTTAATTTCATCTGGTGCAATGCCAGAACCAGTATCTTCAATTTCAAAACGTAAAAAGTGAGAAGAATTCTCTTTGTCCTCTTTTCTCACGCGAAGCGTCACACTACCAGCTTGCGTAAATTTAAGGGCGTTACCAAGAATGTTAATCAAGACTTGGCGCAATTTACTCTCGTCTGTTTGTATATATTTCGGAACTTCAGGACTACAATCAAAAATCAGCGCTAAGCCCTTAGATTCTGCTTTTAGCTGTAACATCTCTTTGAGCGAGTCCAGTAGACAATACAAATCAAAGCTATTTTCATTCAATGTTGTGCCACCAGCTTCAATTTTTGCCATTGATAACACGTCGTTGATCAAAGTCAGCAAATGCTCGCCACTGCGACTTATAATTTCCAGATGTTCTAGCTGAGAAGAATAAATAGAAGGATCACGGATCATTAACTGAGTGAAACCAAGAATAGCATTGAGAGGAGTACGAAGTTCATGGCTCATATTAGCCAAAAATTCGCTTTTTGCACGATTAGCCGCCTCAGCTTCTTGTGCTTTGATCTCCAACATATGGCTGTAATTCTCTAATTGCTCACGAGAGATTTTCAACTGTTGCGTCAGCCAATAAACCCCTATTAACAAACCACTCACGGATACTAGCCCTACTACGACAATCGTTCCTGCTAGTTGGCGAGCAGGTGCAAAAGCTTCTTCTTGATGCATCTCAACCAGTAAGGCAAGATTTTGATCATTAAGCCAGTGATAAACTCCAATAACCGGAACTTTGGCATAGTTCTTATAAAGTCCCAAGCCACTCTCTCCACTCATAGCGATATCGATACCTTCGCTCCGAACTCCTTCTGGGAACTGCTGAGTGCTGGCTTGTGGTTTAGAAATAAAAGTGTTTTTAGTTTTTAAAGAGCTAACCAAGTAAGTTTCACCGCTCTCACCCAAACCGGTATGTTCTCGGATAATATTATCAATCCGGTCTAAGTTTAAGTGAGCTAAGATAATACCTTGGCGTACTCCTCCTTGAGAGCGAAAAGGTGTTGCAAAGGTTACCGATGGTTTCCCTGTGGAAGGTGAAACGTAGAAAATCGGGGCAAAAGCATCTCCTGGATCAACGTGTTCAAAATAGGTAAAGTCTGCTAAAGTTTCGTAATGGCCTTCACTACTCTTACTAGTCGATAGGATGATCCTATTACTGCGATCAAGAATAAAAATCTCCCTCCAATCAGGTTTGACTCGCACGATACTTATCAGATGTTGTCTAAGAATTTTGTGAGCGGCTAAATAATTTGCATCTGAAGGTTTGGAACTAAAAAGTATGTCGAGATTTTTTTGGATGTCTGGAAACCGATTTATAAGCAGAAAATCTCGCTGCTCGTTTTCAAACCAACGAATAATTTCTTCTTCTTTAAGGGTAGCAGCAACACTAAGTCGATTGAAAGCAGCCTGCTTTAGTGCTTCCCTCGCTTTAAAAAAGCCTACTCCTCCCACTACAGCAACAGCCACTAGGGAGAGGAATATAAAGGAAGCTGCAACTTTAGTAGTTAGGTGCTGATTCCAGAACTTCATTAATCTCATTGCCATTGAGCGAAAATTTGTTTAATCTGCTCAATTGCTTCATCGGCAGCTTGTTTTGGGGTAATACCATTTACGGCTATACGATTGATAGCTTTGCCCCAAACATTCTGTTCCAAAACTAAGCTATAAGCAGGATTTTGCACTATAGAAAATGGGCGCGTTTGACCGTGAATTAATGTTTTAGCAGCAGTTGAACGGTGTGGATCAGCTGGATCTGTCCAAAACGGATCTTGCCAAACTGGCGTCATCACTGGTAAATAACGAGTTCCAGAAGCTTTAAGATAGCTTGCTATTGTCTTAGGCTGAGCTAAATATCCGAGAAAGTCTTTGGCTATCTTCTGATTAGGAGAGTCAGCAAACAACACGGCGGCATTATATGTCACTAAATGGCGCATCGGTTTGCCACTAGGTTTGTTTGGAAATTCTATAGTACCTAGCTTGTTCCGGTAGGTGTCAGGATCTTGGCGCACAGCCCCAGGAATTGAAAGTGTTGTATTTGGCGTCATAAGCACTGCCCGATTGAGCAAACTGCGATTATTGTCAGGATTTAACCAGTTCACTGCATTTCGTGGCACATAACCTTGCTTGTAAAATTTTGTATACCACTCTAGGCTGTTTACAATGCCTTGACGCACTTGGGGATTATCTAGGAGAAGTTGACCATTGGAGTTTACAAGTTCAACATCGTTTGCTTCTAAAATTTGTTCAAAAAGATAGTAAGTATCTGCCGCTCCAAGAGATTGTGGAAAACCTAGCCCGTAAATATCCTGCTTTTGCTGTGTTCTTAGCTTATCCTGCATTTGTTTCCAAAATTCCCAAAATCCATTCCAATCTTTAGGGATATCGCTTTCTCTGAAACCAGCTTGTTTGAGTAAGTCTCGCCAGTAAAAAATATGAATCGTTAATTGATTGATTGGGAGAGCATAATAAGCTCGTTTTTTTTCAACATTGTTATAAAAAGTAACGTCTTCCAATGCACCGTTAGAATAAATACTCTTTATCGGCTCAATAATATCTGAAACATCGACTAGTTTTCCTTCCCAGGCAAGACGCGGAGTTATCTCTCTCTGAGCACTACTACTCATGACGATATCAGGAACTTTGCCAGCCTTAATTGCTCTTTGAGTCTTTTTCGGTAGCTCATCGTTAGTATAGAAAGAAAGCTTAATTTTGTTACCACTCTTTTTTTCCCAGTTTTTAACGAGTTGCTGGAGTGCTTCATCTTCTTCTAAATTAAAGCCTTTATCCCACCAAATCTTTAAGACTTTGCTTTGTGTTGGTAACTCACTAATTGTACGTGAATTTAATTTAGATGTATTAGTGCAGGCAATAATAATTACGCTGAGTATCAGTGCTATCAGGGCATAATGAACCCGCGATATTTTGATAATCTTGCTTCTATTTAAGACTAATTTATAATTTTTCTGGAGTTTTTTGGAATTGTTTACTCCTTCAGTAATTTGATTTTTTTCTTTTTTGATTGACATATGAATTTTTCGGTTACATTTAATCGCTGAATTGTTTTGCCATTACCTAGCATCCCTGAAAAACTGAACGTTTAAACTCGTTTTTTATTGCTATAGGTTTAAGCACTGTCTTGTACTGAAGAAAGTCACGACTGCCAATCCTAAAGTAATAATTAATAACAAACTGACCACACATAGAAATAATCTTTGGAGCCTAGCGACTTTTTGCTCTTCAATCAGTCGAGCTTCAACTTCCTTACTACGTTCGGCTTCTAGCCTGGTTTCAACTTCTCGTCGATCAAATTCAAAGCTTGCTGCTAAAAACTGATAATCTAAATCACTTAAACTTTTACCAACTGACCACGCTTGTGCTTCAAGTAAAGCTTGTCCACGTAGTAGCCGTGAGGAGTCTTGGTAGTCTGATGCTACCCACGCTTTTAAAGTTTGAGAGTATGGTCGCAGTTTGACTAACTGCTTTTCTAGCCACGCTTGGTTAAAAACTTCTTGATAAATGCGGTTTTTTACCTTCAGTTTACCTTGATACTTTACTACTAACCCTGATAACAGGAGTTCGATTTGCTCTTGAGAGTCCTCTAAAGCGACTTCTACTCCTTGTAAAATTTGCTGATACAAACCTAGCAAACCACTAGCCCGTTGCTCATTTCCTAGTAGGCGATCGCGAATCGTCTTTAAATGCTCTGGCTCATCATTTGCTTCCCAATTCTCGATTACATGCGTCTGTACTAGCTTTTCTAAGATAAAAGATGGAAATTGATAATAAATACTAATAAGATGATAATTAACAATTGGCAAATGATAATCTAATTGATAATGATCTTCAGTTTCTAAGCTTCTAACATCCTGTACACCTTCACTACCACTGTTTCTTTCACTCATCACTATTTCGCATAGCTTTTGTGTGAGAAAAGGTTGACCATTTGTCCAAGATAGTATTTCTTTGACAACTGCTATTGGGTTGGCAACTTTACCTTCTAGCCCTGCTGCTAATGGTTGAATTTCTGATAATTGAAATCCTTGTATATCAATAGATTTACCAATATTAAAAGGTGTACAATTTTCGTCATCAATTAAATCTGAAGGGGTTGCGACTCCGAAAAGAGCCCAAGTAAGGCGATTATATTCTGGATTTTCTGCACGTTGGTTGTAGCAAGACCGAATCAAAGCAAAAAAATCGTTGATTGAAAACTTTAAACTCAAAATACTATCAATTTCATCAACAAAAATAAATATTTTTTCGTTCTTAAGTTCAACCAACAAAATGTCTTCAACAAACTGACTTAATCTCTGTAGAGCAGATAAATCTTCTCGTTCTTCCCACCACGCTTTTAAATTAACTTTTCCAAACAGGTTGAACCCCCTTAATAAGTCAACGACTACGCCTTTATACCACTGAGAAGGGGTAATATTTGCACTACCAATTCTAGTCATGTCAATAGAAGCACAGACAAATCCAGCTTGTTGCAATCGATGCCTTGTCCTTAACCGTAAGCTAGACTTACCCATTTGCCGGGAGCTAAACACGTAACAAAACTCATTTTGAATCAAGGCATTGTAAAGGTCTATATCAGCTTGACGCTCTACATAAGTGAGAGCATTTACTTTAAGACTTCCACCAACTTGATATTCGTACTTATTCATGGCTAAGTGTCAACCCAATTGCTCACGGAAATAGAGTCGATACAACTCACAACTCGGTATAGCCTGATTACCTTCAAGCTTTACTAAACCCATGCTTTCTAACTTATAAGCTGTAATTGCTTCTAATTGAACACTTTCAGGAGATGTAAGCACCCTTTGCATTGCTTTGGCTAATTCCGAATCTTCTTGGATATTTGCTAGATGATGCCGTAGGTAGTTGCTATAAATTCCGGCAATTGTGGGAGCATCTTGCAATAACTGCTCTAGGGATACTTCTTTGCGTGCGATGTGATAGAGCGCAAGACGCACTAGATAGGGATGTCCACCAATCATGGCTAGTAAAGAAGCCAGTTTTTGTGCTCCTGCTTCACCTTCAGCCCAATCAATCCTATGACGTATAGCTAAATCCTGTACTTGCTCTAACGTAAATTCTGGTAACTTGATCGATAGCCCAACGTTGAAAGGTGATTGGTTGAGATCTAAAGGAATATAAGCTTCAGTAGCATGAACAACTATGAGTCGCAGTTTTTGCCAAATATTTAGCTCTGAACCATCTTCATACCAAGAACGTAGCAATGGTAAAAAATCGCGACAGATTTCCGGATATTCAAAAATCCGGTTTACCTCATCCAAGGCTAAGACTACTGGAGAGTCAATTTCTTGGAGCAAGTACTCCTGAAAATACAATGTGCAACTTACTTTGCTGCCAATATCCTCATCCCAATAATTATCCAGCTTTAATTCTAGATTCAACTGTCGAGTAACATTGGCACACAACCACCTTAAGAATCTATCCAAGCTTGTGAAATTTTGGGTATCTGCCCTCTGCAAGCTAATTACTACAGTGCGTAACTCCCCAGAGCGTCTAGCATAAGCAAGAATCCTGTGCATTAGAGACGTTTTCCCCATCTGCTTGGGGGCTTTGATCCGAATCAGGCTACCTGGTTTACAAATCTCCGTGTAAGCTCTTTCTTCAATTGGGGGACGCTCAATATAAAACAACGACTCGAGCGGTACCGCTGAACCACTAGGAATTTCTAAGAAGTCCTCATTCGTGCCGGTTACGTTGGTTGTCGTTTTTGGGAGATCTTCATACAGATTACCAACTTGCCCCTTGCCAGTGCCTGGTTGCTGGTAGTTTCTCCCCAAACCTGGTACATTCTGTGCTTCTTTTTGCAAAAGACTACTATTTTCCGCTTTTCGTCTCAAAACTGACCTAAAATTACTTTTTGTGACTTCTTCCCCAAAAGCTTGGGAAAGTAACTTCCACAGCTTAGATCCAACATCCTTAATATAGTTAGCGTCATAGTCACAGCTTTGTGCTATCTCCGGATAGGTTTGTCCCTCCCAAGACTTGCGAAATACTAACTCCTGAACGTTATTTAAGCCTTGGTCTGAAAATCTATCTATAATAGCTAATGCTTCGTCAACATTCATTTGTAACAAAATTTATAAAGTTTATATATAAATATGACTTTATCGGACTTTTTCATACTTTTTTTACTTATTCATTGAAATTTAACAGTACAAAGTCAGGGCTTCCTGAGTACAGACGAAGCCCGTCCTGGCTGTCGAGCAACGAATACATTGATACTTCAGTATTTCCCTTGTCTACAGGTGTAGGTACCATCTCCTTTATAGATGTCAGAGCCCATAAGCTTATGCACTTACGGAAAAGCTACCGCTTCGCTAGCGCTAACAGCAGTCACCTACGGAGGGAAACCAACGCCACTTGCTTCAAGGAGGGTTGGGATGAAAGACTGACAAAAACGGACAACAAGAGTCCTAGTTTGGGATTTAGACTTCTAGGAGAGGGTAGATCGGGAGAGC
>NZ_JAAKGC010000163.1:6574-8247 GCF_017591665.1 Aetokthonos hydrillicola CCALA 1050
CTGTCTGGAAATGTCCGGGTAATTTTAGGAGCTTAGATGAGTGCGTGCAGATCGCTCTGTTGTCCGTTTTTGGAGAGGATTAATGTAGCGGCATTGCCGCAAGGGCGCAGTGGCTCCTCCTGCAGTGCTGCTACTCACCAGTCGTACAAAATTCAATTCTGAATTCTGGCTCCTGAGTCCTAAGTTTTTCTGTTAATCCAAATATCCAAGAGCCATCTTTAATTACTCAAATTCAGACCTTAATAGTTACAAATTTTATACAAACTATAAAGAAATTTTTCAATGAAATTTACTCTATATTCTAGGCATGATAAACTACACGAAGTTTTGAATATGACAACTATTACATTTACAGCTATTCATACCATTGTTATGCGAAGACGCATAGAAAGAGCCCCATCGCCTCCTAACATCGCCTTTCTAAGGGGATGTTAGGAGGGGTAAATAATGTGCAGCTTCACAGAAAATTGGTATCAGTAAGTTGATTTCAAACAGGGATACCATCATGACGACATTCTTTTTCTATTTTGTTAGAGAGTGGATTTATGTATATTTGTTAATGAATCTATTTATTGTCGGAGTACCAGCGCTACTCGGTCTTGGTCATATTACTCTATCTCAAGTTCTAGAAAATGTGAAATTCTTTTTTCCTTTTATTGGGTCTCTAACCACCTTAAGCGCCTTAGCTTATGCGTTTATTAGAACCTCGAATGAAAAATATACTAAGTTATTGGATTGTTATGTCGCGGGCTATTTATTATCGGTCATAATTGTCGTATTTTTTGCTTTGTTTGGCACTAGCAGTTTATTGACACAAACTATCGTCGTTACCCTGCAAATTTATTTGCTAACTCCATTTTTTCTCCTTCCAAGTTTTCTTGTTAGAAATTTTATTCCAATCTTACGCTTTTATAGTGATCTTCAGGACGCAGGGTTTAGCTACAGTCAATTACCGTACGAAAAAAAGCGCAAGACAGATAAAAGAAAATTTATAAAAAGAGAAATGCGACTAAAAGGCTGGAAGCAAAAAGATGATGATTAACTTATAAACTACATTCTGCACCTTAAACTGTCACAGAGTATAGTTGTAATGACTGAAGTTGTTTTATGGGAAAAAATGGATGCTCAAAATTTGTATGTGCAGCAATCCTAAATCCCCCTCTCTAGGTTATGTTTTTACCCAGAAATGAATCGCAACCGTGTAATACAGGGAAGAGTTAATGGTGAAACAGGACATTCAGTAGTAATGATTGTGATATAACGCATATTTTTTACTAAGTACAAAAAAATCCGCTTTGATAGCAAGCTTAATTGCACCTAAGCAACTAGGCGCAGCTACACTCCAATATGACTTTTTCAGACATTTATTAAAGTATTTAATCAAATTTCTAGAAACATGGCGCAGAAACTCCACAGTTTTACTCACGACCCATCTTTTCGAGTAAAGCACCCTTACACCCGGTAGCTGAAGAGATGTTGATGAATTACTGGAGTTATGCTGTCGTTGGCTTTTTTGTCTCTAGATCTGGCTAGCGGCTACGAGTCCCTGTAGTCAACGTGTAAAAATGGGTGATTTCCTTTTTTCCCACAACTAGCCAACGCATTTCTCTCCCATCTACTAATATGGAGGCAGACACAATTACATATCCATTAGGAGTATTTTTGGTGGAGTC
>NZ_JAAKGC010000027.1 GCF_017591665.1 Aetokthonos hydrillicola CCALA 1050
CCCATCTGCCTCTGGTATCCAGGCCAACGTACTGTAACTTTGTCCAATACCTGCACGAGATCCTTTCTCCCCATGAAAAGTTCTTTCCTTAAGTGTCTTGGCCTCTGGTCTTGGCCAAAAGCTATGATCTCCTGCTAAAAATGGTTGAGATAGCTGTTTTTACCTTCCCTACCAGTAAATTCATCAGTTTTCTTCTGTGTGGACGACTATCATGCAGTGCTGCATATATACTCGGCCATTGCCGTCGAAATACTGGACTTTGGGACAAGCTCACAAATGATGGAATGCTTGGGCTAGTCAATACTGCGTCCATCAACTCAAATACGGCATCTTTCGCTTTACCCAAGCAATCGTAAATTGCTTGCCGGAATTCTTCTAATTGTGTCAGGATCATCACGTCAATGATTTATACATTACATTCATTGACTCTACAGCAGTCAGTGTCACTACTGATTGCTTTTCTTTATCACCCTTTACTCTTCGATTCAGTAGTATTGTCTGTTTTTTATCTCTAGTTCTCTAAGTACTTTTTTCTAAGCCTGAGCTTTTAGTCCAAACTCCAGTAATTGACCCAAGCTTATTTAAGCTTAAACCCGCGCGCGTCCAGATTCAAACGCACTAGGTCATGGAAGGCTGATAACTGCTGCATAAAGATGAGTGAACCAACAATGCATATGCTTGCGCCAAAAATAACAGTATTGACAGCACCAATATTGCTTGCTAGTGCGCCAGCAACCAAGTTACCTATCGGTACTGCACCTGTAGTGGTCATTACATAAAGACTGGTAATCTGCCCGCGATTTTCATCAGTCACCAACAATTGCACTACTGTGCGACCAGAAGTGATCTGCATAATAAAGCCAAAACCGGCGATCGCCAGTGAGACGAGCGAAAGCCATAACAAGTGAGACAGTGCGAAGATCATAAGGTTGATCCCCATGAGGGCTATCCCAAATGCTAGAACTCTTTCCAAGCCCAGCACTCTACTACATGCCTGCAAACGCAGGTCCAAGCATAACAGAAACGCTGACGAGGGAAGAATACAAAGCAAGCACATTGCTGAGACTGTTCTTTTCGACCGTTTCCGGTAAAAATGCTTGTCTTGCCGGATTGTCGAAGGCGTTAATTATTCCTTGGAACAAAGAAAGAAGTGTGATTTGCCAGATATTGATCGTACCGCTCAGAGCTAGCCAAGTCACAGCTAAAGACTGAAGCATCCCCAAAATCTGACTAACGACTAGCAAGCGGTGACGATTCCAACGATCAGCGAAGATTCCACTCACGGGAATCAAAACTAAACTGGGAATTAGACTGGCAAACCCCACTACCCCCAGCATCCAGGCAGAGTTAGTCAGGTGATATACTAGCCAGCTAGTAGCCACCTGAGTCATGGAAGTGCCAATTAGAGAAATCGCCTGACCTAGGTAGTACAGGCGAAAATTTCTAGAGCGAAAAGCAACGAGCATCTAATTGCTATACCTGTTCGGATTTGGATTTTCTAGCTAGCTCTGCCTGAGTTGTGCTCAATCAGGATAAAAAACGAAAGTTCGTAGCTCGATGCTCTCGCGGGGTGGGGCGTTGGGTGGGCTTGTCGGGTCATCAAACGCAGTGTGGGCGGCAAATCTTGCTATTCCGTCTTCGGTGGAGTCGAAACACTTAATCAGGA
This sequence comes from Aetokthonos hydrillicola CCALA 1050, assembly GCF_017591665.1. Classification (GTDB taxonomy): domain Bacteria; phylum Cyanobacteriota; class Cyanobacteriia; order Cyanobacteriales; family Nostocaceae; genus Aetokthonos; species Aetokthonos hydrillicola. The sequence goes on from NZ_JAAKGC010000027.1 coordinate 1,667, forward strand.
GCGCCTCATCGCGTTGCATTTGTGGAAAGTAGTACCATTGATGGGTCGGATTGTAAGTGACCGCGTAGGTTTCACCAATGCGATCGCGGTACACCAGATCACCCGCCACAAGGTCTTCTGGTGCAATACTCCGCGCGTCGCACACCGTCAATGGTGACTCTTGAATTGGGGATGCGATCGCACGCCAAACGTTGATGATAGCAAAACGTTTTTGCAGCAATGCCTCAATTTCAATTTCATCTATTCCTCTTGCTGCTAACTCCCAACGCGCACGAGTATAGCCAGATTTGGCAGTGAAATCATTATGTACCCGCTTAGCTGGCTCCCTAATGGATTTCTCACCTTGTTGAAAACGTTGTCGATTGCGGAGCGTATGATCAAATATGACCACTTTACTTCCACCCGTCACATCTTTTAAAAATTGCTCAGCTTCGGGATAGTAGACTTGGAGTATTTCGTCTTCGTTGTAAAAGTCGCGGACTTTGCTATCATGTCGAATCAACGCGAAACCTTCTCTATCCAAAGAGATATTCTCTGTGATAGAACGAGCATTATAGATTGGTAACTTGTATGTTTGAAAAGTTCCGTTGGTTCGAGGAACCCCTGCAGGTGGTTCGTAGGTGTAGTTAACAGGTTTTTCTGCCATTGGAATCAGGTAACTCAGGTTAGCCTGTACAAATGGCAGTGAAGAAATCGATTTATCTAGAACTTGACCACTTAAGCTCATGGGTTGTATCCTTATGTTCCTTCAAGCCTCTTGTCGAAGTCGGCAAAAGGGTCATTAAATACTAATTGTCTATTGGCTTGTCGTATTTTGCCTTTATATCTAGGATAACAATCTTTTGCAAAATAGAAGTTCTGCAAGAAGCATTGGGGTAATGATTTTTAACTACGGGAACTTCTACCCCAATCCTTGATATTCCATGTATCAGCATCCCATGGGGTTAGATCTACACCCACAAGCCTGTTACTCTTACCACTGACTCTGGCTCTAGCAAGCAGGGGAATGACGATCGCGTCATTAATTAGCAAGTCATTCATCTGGATAAACAACTGTCGGCGTTTTTCTGGATTTAACTCTGTTGTAGACTGTTGCCAGAGCTTGTCATATTCAGGATTACAATAACGAGTACTGTTACTGCCAGACCATTTGTTTTTTTTCTGCGGAATTTCAGTACAAGTCCACCCCCTCATATAAGCACCAGGGTCTGGATTTTCATTACCGTTAGTCAACATTTGCACATCAGCATAGAAATGACTAGTTGTATCTGGGTTAGCAGGATCACTGGAAAAGTAAATACTTGAATCTATACTTTTGAGATCCACCTTCACGCCGATAGATGTTAATGCTTGTTTAACAATTTGTTGAGTCTTCTGGCGCAGTGGATTAACCCCGGTTTGGAAAAGAACACTCAACTCGACGCCATTTTTAGTCCGGATAGGATTACCATTGCTGAGTTTCCACCCAGCCTCGTCTAATAAAGCAGCAGCCTTCACAAGATCGAATTTGTATGTTGTATTCGGGGAATAGTTGGAGCCTGCCAGTAAAGTAGTTTTAAGGTATCACCACCGCTTCCAGAAGCTCCAAGAGTAGATTCTTTCCCAGAAGATTCAGGTTTTACAGACGAGCAGGCAGTTAAAAAGCATACACCTATTAAAGATAGAGCAAAAAGCCGACCTCTGCTGAATTTATTCAAGACAGCCATATTTAATTATTTTGGAAGGTAATTTTGGGTTAGTATTGTAGGATAATATTCATCTAATGTTCATGAAGATTTTGATACGCAACGTTGAACATCATGAATTGCCAGAACTCCTAAACTTATATAAACATTTAAACCCAATAGATGCTCCTTTACCTGACGAGTCAACCCTTCAACAAATATGGAACGAAATATTGGGTGATAACAAGGTTAATTGCTTTGTGGCAGATTTCAATGGACACCTCATTGCCTCTTGTACCTTGGTAGTTATTCCTAATCTAACGCGGGGCGCTCGTCCCTATGGGTTAATTGAAAATGTCGTTACTCACGCTGATTATCGTCGCCGAGGTGTTGGAAGCCGTTTGATAGATCATGCGTTGCAATCTGCATGGAGCTATGATTGTTACAAGGTGATGCTTTTGAGTGGCAGTAATCGAGAAGCAATACACCAGTTCTACGAGAAAGCTGGTTTCAAGAAAGGTGTCAAAATAGGTTTTGTTGCTACACCAACAAAGCGGCTATATAAACCTTTCCCCTGATTTCCAAAACCTTCGATAGCCCGCACTGGTTCAGTAAACAGCCAGTCACCTCCGTTAGCCTTATCATCGCTAAAGGCATCTGCGATCGCGTAAATATCGTGAGTCAAGGATGCAAACCAACGACTACCAATAACCATTGGCAATGTCGTTTCTAAACCAGCATTACCTGGTTGTGACCATAACATTAACCGTACCATCCCATGAGATGACGAATCTCCATTCTGGAGTCGCCAAGAAGTTAACTCAGCCGTATGCTGATACAGTAGCCCTGCTTGTTCTGCGCTTAACTGTCCCTGCTGGATTACTTGGTAACCCAATTCAGCCGAATATTTTAGGGCTGCTACACTATCTATTGTGCCAATGCAATTTTCAAAAATTCCACTTATCATTTTTAACGTTGAAGCTCCAATAGACTTGGAGAACGAATATTTTTTATGTATTCTCGTATACGCAGTTTATGGCCAATACTTAATATTTAGTAATTCTTATAATTAGATTAACGTATATTTTATTTGCAAAGGGCTTGAATTTTGATCACAGGTCATGCAATACTTCTAAAATAGAAACACGGTAATTTGGTCAAAAAACAGTAGTATTTTGGAGCCCATTGTAATTTTTGTAGTAAAAGCACTATATCATTCACACCCTCCCAGAGTTGTGTAAATACAGTTTTTGCGACGAGTAATCTTATCAGCGAGATAATCGCGTATTGGGTGAATTACTATACGATTTTACGGGTTTGATTTATGGCGATCACACTTCCTTCCTACGACCCAACTTTATTTCAAGGTGCTGCTTGGTACTATGCTCGTTACCGCTCGAAGTATCCCCAAGCCCTGTTTGACTTATTAGCCAATACCTTTAAACTAGATGGTAAAGGACGATTGCTCGACCTCGGTTGCGGTGCGGGATTAGTTGCCATTCCTTTTGCTAATCGTTTTGCGGAAGTGGTGGGACTAGACCCCGATGCAGATATGCTCAAAGAAGCCGAGGAACAAGCAACAATTGCTCTTATCAGCAATATTCGCTGGATTCACGATCGCGCTGAATCTATTTCTGAGGATTTGGGCAAGTTTCAACTCGTGACCATGGGACGTTCGTTCCACTGGATGCAACGAGAATTTGTCTTATCAAAGCTTGATTCTTTGGTAGTGGAGGATGGTGGTATCGTTATCCTCAAGACCAACGAAAATGTCTGGGAAAGCGAACATCCTTGGAAAAAAACTGTTATAGAGGTAGTCAAACGTTGGCTAGGGGATCGACGACGCACAGGGCAAGCAGGAGAAGGTACGTGGAAATCTTTGGAAGTATCCCATGAAGAAATCTTGTTGCGATCGCCTTTTTCTCGTCTAGAGACTTATGAAGTAAAATCTAAGCAATCTTGGACGATTGATTCTTATCTAGGCTATATCTATTCAACTGCATTTGGTCTGCCCTCGTTCTTTGGCGAAAACCGCGAAAAATTTGAGACAGATTTGAGAGCATCTTTACTGGCTGTAGAACCTTCTGGAGAGTTTACCGAAGAATTGCCAGTAACTGCTCTTGTTGCCAGGAGACAAACATGACAACTTAGAGAAAATCTAACATTGTAGTGGTGTATTAGATAGAGGCGTAACTACCTAGAAAAAAGCCAACAATTTTCACCACAGAAAACTATGACTGAGACGACATTCAAACTAAAAATCTTTCGCCGGTTGACTTTGTTTTTACTACCAGGATTGTTAACTTTAGCGACTTCGGTGACCTTGGTCTGTTGTAATGCAGAAAGTCGAAATGATGCATCAGAAACCAAGCCATCTGGAATTAAAACTAAAGTACTCCGTATGGGGTATCAACAAGCTGGCGATTTAGTGAGAGTAACAAAAGTTCTCGAAAAACGCCTTGAACCATTGGGTGTGAAAGTAGAATGGGCTCAATTTGCCCAAGGACCACAACTAATGGAAGCAATGAATGTCGGTAAGATTGATTTGGGTTCTGTGGGGGAAACTCCGCCTATTTTTGCTCAAGCTGCTGGCGCTGAAATTGTTTATGTTGTTGGTTCACAACGTACCGAAAATAGTGGTAACGGTAGTGCGATCGCTGTCCCCCCAAATTCTCCAATTAAGAGCCTTAAGGATCTCAAGGGACAAGAAGTAGTTTTCCAAAAAGCTTCTGCATCTCACTTTTTTATCCTTAGAGCTTTAGAAGAAGTTGGTTTAAAACCTACCGATATCAAAGTTCGGAGCATACCTAATGTAGAAGTTAGTAGTGCATTTTTAGAAGGGAAAATACCCGTTTGGGTAACTGGTGATCCCCATTTGGCGAGAGCGGAAAAACTGGGTAAGGTGCGAATTCTTAGAACTGCTAAGGGACTTGATTCCCCAGGGGGATATTATATTGGAGCAAAACAGTTTGCGATTGATAATCCTGGATTGCTACGGATCGTCATCGAGGAGATTGATAAAATTCAGCGTTGGGCTGAGTCACACCCCGAGGAAACTGTCAAGCTAATCGCACCTTATCAAAAGCTACCTCACGATGTAATGGAATTGATCGTTAGCCGTCGCACCTACGGATTGAGACCAATTTCCCCAGAATTGATCCAAGAACAGCAGTTAGTAGCAGATTACTTCCACAAAAATGGCGTGCTTCCTAAAGCCATCAATATTAAGGATGCAACACTAACACCTGAACAATATGCAGCAATTACACCTCCTTCCATTAGTCAAAAATAGATAGAAGTATATGAGTCAGAGTAAAAAGCAATTGAGATTGGGTGCATTCTTGATGAGTTCGGGTCATCATTTGGCGGCTTGGCGATACCCAGATGCAAGAGCAGATGGGGGTTTGAGGTTTGACCATTATCGTCAAATTGCTCAGACAGCTGAACGCGGCAAATTTGACATGATTTTCTTTGCTGATGGAGTGGCTGTAAGAGATCGGGGTCAAGGAAGAGAAGTGTTGAGCCGCACAGGACATCTTGTTCACTTTGAACCTCTGACTTTGCTATCAGCATTATCGGTCGTCACTGAGCATATTGGCTTAGCAGCAACAGTCTCAACCACTTATAATGAACCCTTCCATCTTGCGCGAAAATTTGCGTCCTTAGATTATTTAAGTAATGGTCGTGCAGGTTGGAATCTTGTAACTTCTGCTAGCACTGCTGAAGCCCAAAACTTTAACCGGGAACAGCACCCCGAACATGCTCTCCGTTATGAGCGTGCTCGCGAATTTGTGGATGTTGTCACTAAACTCTGGGACAGCTGGGAAGACGATGCATTTTTGCGTGATAAGGAATCTGGTGTTTACTTCGATCCAGATAAATTACACGTTCCCAACCACAAAGGCGAGCATTTTTCTGTACGTGGTCCCTTGAATGTTGCTCGTCCACCCCAAGGGTATCCAGTTATTATCCAAGCTGGTTCTTCCGAAGATGGTAAAAATCTTGCTGCTCAAACAGCAGAAGTTATTTTTACCGCACAACAAACCCTTGAAGATGCTCAAGCTTTTTACTCAGATGTGAAGGGACGACTAGCGAAGTACGGACGCAACCCTGATCACCTAAAAATTATGCCAGGGGTATTTCCTGTGATTGGCATAACCGAGGAGGAAGCCAAAGCAAAATTTGATCGCATACAGGAATTAATTCATCCTCAAGTGGGTTTAAGTTTGCTAACAGGGATGTTGGGGGAAGTTGATCTATCCACTTACCCATTAGATGGACCATTACCAGATCTACCTCACACTGAACTCCACCAAAGCCGCCAGAAATTATTGATCGAAACTGCTCGCAGAGAAAATTTGACCATTCGCCAACTATATTTATGGATTGCAGGCGCGCGGGGACATTGGACTATTTGGGGTACACCGTCACAAATAGCAGACAAGTTAGAAGAATGGTTTGTTAACGGTGGAGCGGATGGCTTTAATATTATGCCGCCTTATTTACCTGGTGGTTTAGATGAGTTTGTGGATCTGGTAATTCCCGAACTGCAACGTCGAGGGCTGTTCCGCACCGAATACGAAGGACGCACCTTGCGGGAAAACCTTGGTTTACCACGTCCAGAAAATCAGTTTACAAAACGTGCGACTGTTTCTGAACTAGCAGCTTAACCAAGGAGTCAGAAGTCAGAATACAGGAGTCAGAATACAGCAATCAAAATTAATAGATTTAAATTTCTTTGTTCATTCGCTGGTTCGACAAAATTTATACTGAATTCTGGCTCCTGACTCCTGAATTCTTGTATTTTTTTTACAAACTTTTTTGGAGATACAAAAATATGGGTTCTCAATACTTTGACATCAAACCAATTGCTGGACGCATCGGCGCAAAAATCATCGGTGTGGATCTGAGTTCCAACTTAAACGACGAAATTATCAGTGATATCCGTAAAGCCCTAGTCAAATACAAAGTAATATTCTTCCGTGGGCAAGAAAAACTCGACGCTGAGGGACAAGTAGCGTTTGCTCGGCGGTTCGGTGAAGTAACCACAGCCCACCCTACAGTGCCTTCATTACCAGAAAATCCATCAGTTTTAGACTTGAATTATGGGAAAACTGTAGCTCGTGCTAACAACTGGCACACCGATGTAACATTTGTAGACCGTCCACCACTCGGTTCTGTTTTACGGGCACTTGTTATTCCTCCTGCTGGTGGCGACACAGTTTGGGCAAACTCAGTCACTGCGTATGAAGATTTACCGACTCCTCTGCGTAATCTTGCTGATGAACTTTGGGCTATACATAGTAATGCCTTTGATTATGCAGCAGCGGTAGTAGACGTACCTGAAGAGATAAGAAGTTATCGGGAGGTTTTTACATCTACTGTATACGAAACATTACATCCAGTTGTGCGCGTTCACCCTGAATCTGGTGAACGGGGACTGTTCATTGGCGGTTTCGTGCGTCGCTTGCGCGGTCTATCAAGCACAGAATCTGATGATATTATTCGCCTGTTACAAGCTTACATCACCCGTCCAGAGAATACCGTACGCTGGCGCTGGAAAGTTGGTGATGTAGCATTTTGGGATAACCGAGCAACTCAACATTATGCGATCGCCGACTATGGCAATCAACCCCGTCATGTTCAGCGAGTCACAATTGTCGGCGATATCCCAGTTGGTATTGATGGCAAGCAAAGTGAGGCAATCAAGGGAGATTCTTCTGCATACACCAGAAATTGGGAATCTCAAAAAAGAAAGGTAGAAGCTTCAGCAGTCGCGCATTCTGGCTAGAATTCATGCGCGGCTAAAACACCTGTACACAAGCTAAACTTTCACTCTCTGGAGAATTAATATGACCTACAATCACATTGAAGTCAAACCCGTAGCTGGTTTCATTGGTGCTGAAATTGGTAATGTAGACCTTTCTCGTCCTCTGCATGATGATGCAGTTAAAGAAATTCGTCAAGCACTATTAAAGTGGAAGGTGGTGTTCTTCCGGAATCAGAATATTGATCATGCTGCGCAGATTGCCTTTACTGCTCGTTTTGGTGAGGTTACTTACGCACATCCACACGAAGATGAGCCAATTGAAGGATTCTCAGAAATCCTGCCAATTGATCGTAGTCGCTACGAACGTCGGAATGGTTTGCGTCGTTCCAGCTACGAGAGTCGTTGGCACACTGATGTGACAGCTGTTGTTAACCCCCCTGCGGGTTCGATTTTGCGTGCAGTTAATGTTCCCAGCGTTGGTGGTGACACACAATGGACAAATCTTGTTGCAGCCTACGAAGGTTTGTCAGCACCCTTACGTGCATTAGCAGACACGTTGAAAGCTGAACACCGCTTCAATGCACGTTTAAATTTGCCCAAAAATAGCAAACTTGTACAGCGAATTGAAGCTAATCCTTTAGTTTCAATCCATCCTGTAGTGCGTGTTCATCCGGAAACAGGTGAACGTGCTTTATTCGTCAATCCTGGTTTCACCTCACACATTCTTGATGTATCACGACAAGAGAGTGATTTGCTACTGGAATTATTCTTTAACCAAATCACCAAACCCGCCTATACCACCCGTTTCCGTTGGAATAACGGTGACATCGCCTTCTGGGATAACCGCGCTACCGCACATTTGGCTCCTCAAGACTTGGATCATATAGAAGTTGAGCGAGTACTTTACCGCACTACCATCAAAGGTGATGTTCCTGTTGGAGTCGATGGTTTCCGCTCACAAATAGTAGAAGGTGAGGCATTCGGCACCGAAGCACCAAGCATTTTGAGGAACAACACTCAGAGGGTGCAAGCAGAACCTGTACTTTCCTGATATTCCTACACCATAGGCAAAGGATCAAATTTTAGCTTTCAAGGGCAGTAAAATCATGGGGTAAGGACGTATAACTTTCCCCATTTTCCTACATTTGTAGACGGTGGAGAATTCCGCGAAATTTTTTAAGGGGGCTAGCGGGGTGAATACGCAGTGGATGAAAACGGATGTGTTAATTATTGGCGGTGGTACTGCTGGGACAATGGCAGGGATCAAAGCCAAACAAGCGAATCCTAATGCAGAAGTTTTAATTCTGGAGAAAGCAAATATTCGGCGTAGTGGTGCGATCGCTATGGGAATGGATGGAGTAAATACCGCCGTCATTCCTGGACACTCCACCCCAGAACAGTATGTTCGCGAAGTCACGATAGCTAATGATGGGATTCTTCACCAAAAAGCCGTCTATCAAACTGCAAAGTTAGGCTACGAAACCATTCAAGAATTAGAAAGTTGGGGTGTGAAGTTTCAGAAAGATCCCCAAGGAAATTATGACGTTAAGCAAGTGCATCGGGTAGGTAAATATGTACTACCCATGCCCGAAGGTAAAGATTTAAAAACCATTCTTACCCGACAGGTAAAGCGCCACAAAGTGCAAGTAACAAACCGTGTCATGGCAACACGGGTGATAGTAAAAAATGATAGGGCAATTGGTGCAGTCGGATTTGATGTGCGGGGTGGGGATTTTGTGGTTATTCAAGCAAAAGCAGTCGTTCTCTGTACAGGTGCTTGTGGAAGGTTGGGACTACCTGCATCAGGCTATCTCTATGGTACTTACGAAAATCCTACCAATGCCGGGGATGGTTATTCAATGGCATACCATGCGGGTGCTGAACTGACCAATATTGAAAGTTTCCAAATTAATCCGCTCATTAAAGATTATAATGGCCCTGCCTGTGCCTATGTTGCTGGGCCATTTGGTGCATACACCGCCAACGCTGAAGGATACCGCTTTATAAATTGCGATTATTGGAGCGGTCAAATGATGTTAGAGATCTGGAAGGAATTAAACTCTGGTAAGGGACCAATTCAATTAAAAATGACCCACCTAGATGAAGATACAATCTCTGAGATTGAGTCTATCTTGTGGTCAAATGAGCGACCAAGTAGAGGACGTTTTCACGAGGGTAGGGATGAAAACTACCGCACCCACGGTATTGAAATGAGCATATCAGAGATTGGCTTGTGTAGCGGACATAGTGCTTCTGGTGTGTGGGTAAATGAGAAAGCAGAAACCACTGTATCAGGATTGTATGCAGCTGGGGATATGGCAAGTGTCCCCCACAATTATATGATTGGGGCGTTTGTATTTGGTCGTTTGGCTGGGATCAATGCTATTGAGTATATTCAGGATTTAGAGCATTTGGAACCCGACGTAGAATTTTTAGAGGCGGAAAAAGTTCGTATATATGAACCATTAAATCGTCCGAATGGTATTCCTCACAATCAAGTTGAGTATAAGTTGCGGCGTTTAGTAAATGATTATTTGCAACCACCGAAATCTAGTTACAAGATGGAGATTGGGCTAAACCATTTTGTTCGCTATCACGAAACTTTAGGGCAAATGGGAGCGCGTGATCCCCATGAACTCATGCGTTCTATGGAAGTCCATTTTATTCGCGACTGTGCGGAAATGGCTGCACGAGCATCTCTTTACCGCCAGGAAAGTCGTTGGGGTTTATATCACTACCGTCTTGATTTTCCAGAAAAGAATAATGAGGAGTGGTTTTGTCATGTAAATTTGAAAAAGAATGATAGAGAGGAAATGGTTCTATTCAAGCGTCCTGTTGAGCCTTATGTTGTAGACGTAGATTTACTAAAGGAAGTTTATAATGTAGCAACACGTTAAATTACGTTTTAATATGGATATTTACGATTCAATTGGTAAAAAATATTCAACTACTCGGGTTCCTGACCACCGCATAGTCAAAAGCTTAATAAAACTTCTTAATTTGACACAAGGCAGCATTATTGCTGATATTGGCGCTGGTACTGGCGGTTATAGTTTAGCATTAGCAGACGAAGGATTTTTGATTTATGCCATAGAACCATCGTCAGTGATGCGAACACAGGCAATAGCCGATCCCCAGGTTGAATGGTTTATTGGGTACGCAGAAGCTCTCCCTTTACCAGACAAATCTGTTGATGCATTAATTAGTATTTTAGCAATTCATCATTTTTCTAACTTAGAAAAATCTTTTCGAGAAATGCATCGTGTTGTCAACGGTGGCGCTATTCTTTTGTTGACATTTGATATTAGATTGTCTCAGAAAATATGGCTTTATGATTATTTTCCATGGCTGTGGGAAGATGCATCGAGATTTTTAACACTGGAGGAACAAATTGAGTTAATTGAGTTTAATACCCAAAGAAATGTTGAAATTTTTCCTTTTCTGTTGCCATATGATTTATCCGATTTATTTGCAGCAGCAGCTTGGAGGCGACCTGATTTGTACTTAAAACCTGAAGTACGGGCAGGGATTTCATCTTTTGCTTTAACTCATACAAGTTGGCTTGAGCAAAGCATAAATTCACTCTCTACAGATTTGAAAAATGGTCAATGGGAGGCAAAGTATGGAGAAATTTTAAAATTAACAGAGATTGATATGGGATACCGTTTTTTACTAGCTAGCAAAAATTTAGATAATTAAGGATGTTTTATGGCTTTAACAAACCAAAGAGTAGATCTTCCTGTGATTGTAGATGAATCTAAATGTTTAGAAAAATGTACCGCTTGTATTGAAGTTTGTCCATTGGATGTGTTAGCGAAAAATCCAGAGACGGGAAAAGCTTATATGAAATATGACGAGTGTTGGTTTTGTTTACCTTGCGAAAAGGAATGTCCCACAAAGGCGATTACAGTGCAGATTCCCTTTTTGTTGCGCTAGAAATTTTCAAATGTCTATAAATACCGATTCTGAATTAAATGAATGGTTGGAGATGTTGCGATCGCCCAACCTAAATGACCGACTAGTTGCTGTAAAAAATCTGCAATATTTAGGGGAAGAAGAAGCCATTGATGCTTTAGTCATTGCCTTAGAAGATGAAAGCACAGCAGTACAAAAAATTGCTCTAAGTGCGCTGGGAGAAATTGCTGATCCTGTGACTGTTCCTGCTTTGTTGAAATCCCTTGCTTCTCCAGATGCAGAAATTCGCAGCGAAGCATTATCAGTCTTGGGTGAGTTAATTTCATCAGAGCATTTAGTAATATTGTTGGATGCTTTACAGCAACAGGATGTCAACTTACAACTTAACATTTTAATTCTCTTACGCAAAATACGTGATGCTGAGTCCTTACCTGTGGTGCTGAGATTTTTTGATTCTCAATATCCCCAACTTCGAGAAGCCGCTGTCAGCACCGTAAGCTATTTAAATCAAGTGAAAACTTGTCTTCCTGCTCTAGCTCTCTTGGAGGATTCTAATGATAGTGTACGTCGTGCAGCAGCTTTAACTTTGGGGTATTTGGCAGATGAAGATATAGTAGATTTACTAGAAAAATCTTTAATTAAAGATTGTGATTGGCAAGTAAGGAGAAATGCCGCTAAATCTCTAGCTATTCACGCAAACCCCAAAGCGATTTCGGCTGTTATAGTCGCGCTTAAAGATGAACATTGGCAAGTGCGAAAATCTGCTTTACAGGTTTTGCAAAAAATAGGTACTGTCGATTGCTTACCGTCAGTCATTGAGCTTTTGATCGATGAATATTCGGATGTGAGGAAAGAAGCAGTAATTGTACTTGGTAATTTAGGAAGTCCTAAAGCTCTCAATGCCTTAAACCAAGCATTAGATGATCCCGATAGAGAAGTTTCTATTCACGCAGAGCGAGCAATTAAGAAAATTTAAACTAACTAGAGATGTTTAGAACACCCTTAAAATGAATCACCTTCACTGATTATAAATTTATCAGAGAAGGTGGTTTAATAAAGTTTTTGATTTTCTATTTCTACGTTCGTATATAAATTTGCATTTACGAATTCTTTAGAGCAAGAAAAGCAAAATCTATGTTCAGATTACTTAATGTTGGAGACTTTTTCTAAAGTCTTAAGCAGGTACTGCAGCTGATTGTGTTAGACCAACAGCTTCAGCATATTTGAGGTAGGTTTCAACAGAAGCGATAACGATACGAGCTTCAATAGCTAGCAATTCAATACCAACTAAAGAAACGCGAACCCATGCATCTACAACAATACCTTTGTCAAGAATACGGTCGATAACTTCAGCCAAACTAGAGGAAGAATTTGTCTTTTCAACTGCCATGGTTTTGTCCTTTAACTCATTGTTGTTTTTGGGTTTTTGGCTTGGCGATTGCCTTAACCTTTGTGCCCAACTAAATTGTATATAGCATTTTTGAAAATGTAAAGGGTTTACAGAAAAATATCTTTATTTTTATAAGAAAAAAATCAAAAATAGCCTAGGCTTTGGACTATGTTTAAAAACTAAGTACTCCTTCACTATTCCTTGTTTGTCTATTGACTGTAAAAGATAGATATTGATGCCAATATACAAATAATTTTCAATAATTTATATAGTAGTAAATCTTCAATTTAAAAAACGTCAATAAACCCCCATTACTGATGATTTTATGATCAGTAATGGGGGTTTAATAAAGTTTTTAGCTTTCTATTTCTGTATTCGTATATAAATTTGCATTTACGAATTCTTTAGAGTAAGAAGAGCAAAAGCTATGTTCAGATTGCTTGGAATTTAAGGATTTCCCTAAGCTTTTAAGCAGGTACTGCAGCTGATTGTGTTAGACCAACAGCTTCTGCATATTTGAGGTAGGTTTCAACAGAAGCGATAACGATACGAGCTTCAATAGCTAGCAATTCAATACCAACTAAAGAAACGCGAACCCATGCATCTACAACAATACCCTTGTCAAGAATACGGTCGATAACTTCAGCCAAACTAGAGGAAGAATTTGTCTTTTCAACTGCCATGGTTTTGTCCCTTAATTCATTGTTGTTTTTGGGTTTTTGGCTTGGCGATTGCCTTAACCTTAGCCCAACTAAATTCTATATAGCATTTTTGAAAATGTAAAGAGCTTACAAAAAAATATCTTTTTTTTTATAAAAAAATAATGAGGAAGAGCTTATAACATAACTATAATCAACACTATAAAGCTTTTCTAAGTGTTAATTCTGATCTTTTTCTTGGTGATTTAATAGAAAAATATTAAATAAATTTAAGAGAGATTACGGATTTGAAATACTCCCGAAAATGTTCTTTTATGGTTTCTTGAAAAATTAGGTTAAAGGATACCTCGAATTCAAGATTTTCAGTGATTACTGAAAATCTCCTTCCTTTTTTGATTTCGATGGGTTTTCTAAGCCTGAGAAGAATACAATATTAAGAAATGTCGTATAAAAGTTGAATAAAGAGATTAGTTATTCTTCGTCCTGTAACTTTAACATTTCTGTCAAGAAAGTATCTTCAGTAAAATGACTGATAATTGTCGAATAAGGTCACCTGAGCTTGAGGTAATTCCGAAAACCTTTTCGGGCTTGGATTTTGAACGTTCCGAAGTCTGGGAAAATTATAATAGTATGTTGACAGGATATTTTCTCTCAAGGATAATTAGCATAAGGATTTTGGGCAGCCTTTTAAAGCTTTCTAAGCAATCCGCGATAATTATAGCTTTGTTTCCTTAAATTGAGTATCTGCAAGCATTTTCACCAGCACTTTCTCTCGTGAGCCATCTCGAGGATTAATATATGACAGAAAAAAACACTGCGATCGCCAGCTTCCACGCTCATGTTTATTATAATGCTAACACTCGCGATATAGCTGCCCGTGTTCGCGAAGAATTAGGCTCTAGATTTGAGGTACAGCTTGGGCGTTGGCGTGATGAACCTGTTGGACCACACCCAATCTCGATGTATCAAGTAGCGTTCTTACCGGACCAATTTGCTGAGGTTGTCCCTTGGTTAATGCTTAATCGTCAGGGTCTGGATGTTCTCGTCCACCCAAATACAGGCGATGCTGTGGCTGACCATACAGTGCATTCTTTGTGGTTGGGTGAGAAATTACAGCTTAATATTGAGGTTTTAAAAGCGCTGATTTAAATAACCCGATCAAAATTGCTGTAAGTAGTGGTTCAAGTTTTTGCCGTTCCTGAATCCTTGAATTTCCATTTCATGTAAGCCTCCAGGGAAGGGAAAAACTGGACTATCCCGTCCAATCCTTCCGGCCTTCCTTTGAGATAACCTTCTAAATAGACCGAATCTTCCATTTTTGGCAAACAACCAGCATCGCGATCGCGACAACCTTGTTGATAACGAATTTTTATTAAGTGGTTTAGCATACAAAACTGCTCATCTGAAAGTGAGCCTGAGCTCTACCTTCACTGTATGCAATTTTTTTTATAACAGCAAACACTTCTTTTTATTAAATTAATAAATTGGTTTTATTATAAAAATAATACTGAATATAGCTAGTATAGCATTCGTGAATCATTTGTGAAAAAATTAGTATAATTGTGTACACATACATCTCCTCTTTGCTCTTCTGTATTGGCTATTCTATCCATAAGCTTACAAGTTTATAAATCATTTAGACTTGGTATATAAATTTGCTAAAATAAAATTTGTATATTTTTTTGAAAAAAAAGAAATAATTTACCTAATCGGACACAAAAATCTCTTTTGTAAAAAATAAAATTATGAGTTTCTACAATCAATCTAAGTTTGACATTCGCTGTGAATGGGGAAAAAAAGGAGTTGAACAATTAGCTCCAATTAGTGATGTTATTATCATTGTGGACATCCTTTCTTTTTCCACTTGTATTGAAATTGCTAATAGTAGGGATGCTATTGTTTTTCCGTATGAGTCTGTTTTTCCCTATGAGCCGAACAACGAGTCGGCACAGGAATTTGCTCAGTCCATTAATGCACAACTGGCAACTAGAAGGGGTGGTAATGGTTATTCCCTGTCTCCTGCATCCTTCAGCAAGATCCCTAAAAACACTCGATTGGTTCTTCCTTCACCAAATGGTTCTTCTCTCAGTTTAAGAACTGGAAAAACCCCTACTTTGGCTGGATGTTTAAGAAATTGCCGAACTGTAGCTTTAGATGCGATGAACTATGGACAGAGCATCGCTGTAATCCCAGCAGGAGAAAAATGGGACGATGGTAGTCTCCGTCCTTCGTTTGAGGATTTGATTGGTGCAGGAGCAATTATCAGCTATCTTCAAGGTAGCTTGTCACCAGACTCGCAAATTGCACTAACAGCTTATCGCTATGCTCAACCGAATCTCAAAGAGCTTCTAAAACAATGCGGCTCTGGTATAGAGTTGATTGGAAAAGGATTTGAGCAAGATGTGGATTTAGCCTCAGAATTAGATGTGAGCGATTGTATTCCGACGCTAATTTCCACATCGGTAGAGAAAGCATACACAGCAAAACGTTTCAGCTGATATCAAAGTTTAACCCTTGCAACACCTTTTATAATGGTTTTCCACTCAAGGTTACACGAGTTACCTGACCAGTGGGATTGTTGTTAACATCAAAGACAGTAATAGTGGCTTCACCTTCGAGTTTGTCATCTGTACGAGTCAAGGTTGCTTCCGTGATAGCTGATCCTGTGAGTTGATTGGAAGCATCAAAAATAAAGCTTTTCGCTTTGAATGTGACTTGGTTTCCACTCACACTCCACTGTCCGAGTAGGGGCGTTCTTAGGGATGGAGCTATGAGTGAACTCACACCCAGGAAATTACCATCTCGAAAAAATTGATAAACGGTTTTAAAGGTTGCGCCACTAGCGGTTACTTGCCCAGTAAAATCCCAGCTACCTACAATTGGGCTACGTTTATGAGCAAAGGTTCCTGATTGTGCCAACGAGCCACTTGGAATACCTGCCTGCGCGGGTTGGGTTGATGTCAACCCAACTGTTTGCATGGTCAATGCTGATAGAGTAAAAGCCGTGAATGTAATTAAAAATGATCTGATTTTCACACAATCACCTAATAAAGGTCAAAAAATGGAAAAAATTTCGCTACTCTTTTAACGTTCCCTATCAGTAGATTTACTCAATTTGATAATACCTTTGCTTGATGATTAGGTGAAACCAGCCACTGTTGCAATGTCGGATCGCTGTATACTGTATCTGCAATAAAATGATCCCCATCAGGCAGCACTGTAAACTCTACTGTTGCACCTTGTTCCCGCAAAGTCTTGACAAAATTCTCTGCATCCTCTAAAGAGAGATTTTTATCCTGTGCGCCTTGGAATATCTGGATTGGAATATTCTTGAGTGCAGTTAGCTGGTTCGGTTCTAATGTCTTGGGTACACGACCAGACACCGCTACCAGCCCTGCAAAGCGACCAGGATTTACAGAAGCAATATGCCAAGCCCCAGCTGTCCCTAAGCTGAATCCAGCCAATATTACCTGCAACGGATCAATAGCTTCTGAGGCAATTAGTTCATCAAGCAAAGCAAGCACATCTGATTCTCGCTCTACCCAGGTCTGTTCAGGAGCAATCTGAGGTGCAACAAAGAAATAAGGTAACGACGCGGATAAATCGACGAAACGAGGGAGACCCCATTTGAGCAGTATATTCAGATCAGTGCCGCGATCGCGTCCACCATGTAGAAACACCACAACAGGCGCAGGTTTGTTGCTATTGGCAGAGGCAGATGAGAAAAGATAAGGCAATGAGCCATTGCTAGTGTTGTAAGAACGGTGTTCAACGGGCATGGTTATAATTCCTCAAAGATACATTTGATTTGCTGATTGCAGACGGCGCAAAACAACCGTCTGATAACTGTTTACTGATAACTGATAACTGTTTTGCTCGGCTGTTTCCAGACTACGGGTGCATATAGCGAGGCATCAAAGTCAGGAGCGATATCGCCCGTGATGCGTGTCTCGTGCAAAGGCCAGTCGGCAAAGAATAAGTCATGACTGATGCGTGATACTACTGCTGGTACATCACGCTTGATGCTTGGCACGTCACCGATTGGCAGACCGAAACTGACAAAGCCTGACGGATTGTATACATGAATGTCTTTCAAGTAAGGTGCAGTACCAGGCACCTTCTCTTGGTATTCATGACCATTACCTAGGTACGGGTGCGCCCCTAGTTCGTCATCTTGTTGATCGGATGGCGGCTCGTAGCGATCGCGCCAGCGTGCAATGTGGTGTGAAAAATCGGCCAATTCAGGACGTACCGCAGGATCGACGAAGTAACCAGTGCCAGCGATCGCGAAATCAAATTCAAAAACATCGTCGTTCACCTGTGCGATAATACGACCGTCCTGTTCATGAGCTGCTTTCCAAGGAGCAGATAGGTGCAGGTAGAAGTTTTCGAACGTAAGCACCCGCTCAATTGCATCCACTGGTGGAGTGGAACCTGCTTGACGATAGCGCCAAGCTTGAAACCACCGCGCTGCATCAGGCAATTGGGGATAATTGTAGTAGGCACCAGGATATCCACGCACACGAATCACTGGTAGTGACGAGATCTGCGATCGCCTCGCGAACAAGTGTACAGCTTTTGCTCCTGATTCGAGTGCTACTGCAGCGGCGTCAAAAGCCGAAGCTGCAGCACCTAGTACTGCGACTGTCTTATTACGTAATGCAGCAAAATCAATCTGATCAGCAGTGTGTGCATATAGTGTGCGAGGTAGACCATCTGTTAGTACCGAAGGTATGTATGGTCCGCCAGCCCCAACCACTCCGTTGCCGAAGATGATCTTACGAGTGGTTTCCACCTGGTTAACACCGTTCACCTCAAGGTGCAGGCGAAAGAAGCCTTCAGCTGGTTCAATACGCACAAGCCGAGTCCGATATCGAACTGGTATATTTAGGAAGTTTCGATACCATTTGAGGTACTCAGCCCATGCTAGTCTTGGGATACGGTCGAGCGCCGCATACCTATCAGCCCCATATCTTGCTTCATACCAGCCCTGAAACGACAGTGCTGGTATACCCAACTCAGGACCAGGGAGGTTCTTAGGAGTGCGTAACTTTTGCATCCGCGCTCGTGTAAGCCACACGCCAGCTTGAGTTTCATCGTCGGCAGCATCGATGACCGTCACGCGACCAATGCCAGCACGCCGTAGTGCAAATGCAAAGGTGGTACCTGTACCGCTGCCACCTACTATCATGACGTTGTGGTCAATGCCTGGGCGATCAGGTACCCAGTTATCAGGATCGGGACCGAGTAAGCGTAGTGCCTCGCGAGCACTGATATCAGGGTCAGTAGTTATTGTCATCTCAGTCTCCCAACATGAAACGATTGAAACTAATACTTCCAAACCACATGGATTGTTGCTGTGAGTTCTTCTGTAAAGTTTCCAGAAGGCTCAACGCTTAGTAATGCTTCTTTGACGTCTGCTTCAAATTCTTCGGCTTTATCTCCATAGAAAATTTTCAGGGAGAAAGCTGTAGTGAATAAATAGCCAAGATAGCTAGAGACTGTCCAAGACTTTATAAATGGCACTTCATATGTTGCCTGGCGGGCAAAACGGGAATTAGCAATTACCACTTCGTGGGGAGGATCAACTGGTTTACGAGTACCTTGTCCTCTCTGTCCAGTTCGTCGCTCTTCACCTAACCATTTTTTTACGACTCCAACAGCAGCTTGTTTCCAGGGTAGAGAACTTTGCCAAGGGTTATCACCAGTGTTAAGTAGAGCGATCGCACCATCATCTGTCAGTAAGTCATAAAGGCGTTCCAGTACTAGCTCACGTTCCATCCAGTGGAAAGCTCTGCCAATGGTCGCTAGTTTAAATATCCCTAGGCTAGGATCAATCAGTTCTGCTCCTCTCTCTAGCCAAGTAATATTATTTGCTCCTACGACTGCTGCTTGGCGTTGTGCTTCTTTGAGCATGTCTGGATCAGGATCAATAGCAACGACTTCCTGGAATTTGGTTCGTAGGGGAATTGCAATTAAACCAGGTCCAGTACCCAAATCAAGAAGTCGTCCTAGACCATTGAGATGAAAGATTTCTGTTAGTTTATCGAATACAGCCGGTGGATATTTAGTCCGATACTGAGCATAGTTCTCCGCCGCACCCTCGAATAATGTTGGGTCGTAGTTGGGAAGTGTTTTCAGTTGGGTCATATGTTAACTTTGTAATGATGACTCTAGCTTGTTTCGTCTTCTGCTTATAGTCTTAAAACAAAGCCTAGAAGACAAAGCATACATACCATTAGCCAAGCTAAATTACGGATAAAAACAAAATAGATCTGTGGTTGATGAGATATCCTTTACCACAGGATTGTAAATTAATACTTGATGGTAGGAAAATCTATTCAACCGCCATTAAGGATGCGTTATACTGACGCATCCTATTATATTCCTAATGCTTGCAAATTATCTGTTTCCAAGCAATCTTGGCAATGTAAAATCCTCAGTTGTATTACTTTTGAGCCGCTCCAACAGCGACGGGTTCACCAAGAACTTTGGTAAATCGTTCTATGTAGAACTCAACAGGGTTTGCAACTGTCTTCACCGACTCGCGATCGCGCACTGTATCCCACCATCTTTGTATGCGAGGTGTTTCTGTGGGCAGGTTAAAGTGACGGAAATGTTCCAGAACTGGTAAGCGTTCAAACCAAGGATAGAAGCTGATATCAACTAAACTTAGCTTATCACCTAAGAAGTAAGGGCCGTTACCGGATAGCTTTCCTAACCCTTCTTGTTCTATGTATAAAAGAGCTTCTGTAAACTCTCTTCTTCCCTGTTCTTGTTCTTCAGTATGTTTACCCCGCAGAAATTTGTTGAACGCAGGTACAAGACGAGTATTTGCATAGTCGATCCAGATGCGAGCAACTGCTTTCGCTCCCGGAGAGTAGGGTAACAAAGGCGGTTGTGGAAAAACTTCTTCTAAGTACTCATTTATTATAGCAGATTCATATATTTCGAGATCCCCATGTTTGATTGCAGGGACTTTGCCATAGCGCGAAGTCTGTGTGAAATCTGCGGGTTTATTTTGTAAATCTATTTCAACAGAAGTGAATTCAATACCTTTTTCTAGCAAAACAACACGGGTGCGCTGAGAAAAAGTAGAAGCTTTAGCGAAGTAAAGATGTACTGTACTCATGGAATTACTACCTGGTAAGTATTACGAGCATACATTCGCGATTCCCACTCCTGACGGTAGCGGAGCGATTCGCTCTATATCAAACAACGGCATCTCAGATAAAAGCCCCATACTGAGTAACTCCTTTGACTTGTAAGGGGCAAATGATCTAACTTAGCTGGTATTTTATGACAGACAAGAAACTACTGTTTTTCAGCCGGTTTATTGTACTTTAATTGTGATTATTGCATAGCGTGGCATGAAAAACAAGCTCTGTCACAAAAAATATGTGTATCTAATTATTAGGCTATCTAAATTATTTGTGATATTATATGATACTGGATATATACATGGCAAGACTCCATCATCGGTTCGTAGTTGCGCTTTAGCGCACTAAGGGCAATGACAAGCCTTTCAACCCGGTTCACACAACTTTACATAATTACTATTCTTCTCGCCGACTTAACTTAATCTATAAAACCTCTAACCTACCAGACTTTTTCCGCTTGTGAATCAGTGACGAGAAGTATGGTTCTGACACACTTGATATATCTTAACTAAGATGAAAGCAATTGAACCAAAAAATATTCCTATAAGGATATGAATAAAAATATCAACTATATTCAAGGCAATTGTTGAAGAGAGCCAGGTTGAGTTAGGTTCCAATTGATCGGATTGAGATTTGCCAAGTATTGTTTCTAAAGGTTTAGAGTTAACTTGAGATGAAATCCCACTCACTGCAAAACCAACACCAAAAAATGCAACTGCTAATTGTAGATTACTCCCACGCTTTTGACTATCTTCATCTTGTTGACGCAGTTTGTCTTGTCTTTCTTGTTCTTGCTGTGCTAAAGATGTTTGAAAATGTTGGTGTTCGTTAGCTAAACTTTGTTCCCACTGGCGTTGTTGCTGCGCCAACGCTTTTTGAAACTGCGCTTCACGATTTTGTAACTCTTTTTGAAACTGGCGATCGCTTTCAATTTGTTCAATCGCTGCAAAACCCCGAATAGTATTAATTAGTTGGTCTGAAAATTCACGTCCTGGTTCTAAATAACTGCGGTCTGCTTGAATTTGTCGTTTAAATTTATTATTAGCTCGGTCTAAAAACTGTTGTAAAAATGCTAAATCATTGCCTGGCGGTGTTCCCAATTTTTCTAGCTGAGATATATAATTTTCAGTATTGATAGTAATAGTGGTTTCATGATCTTGCAAATCACGCAAGTAGCGAGCGTATTTAAGGGCTAACTGTGGTAGTTCATTGAGTAACTTTTTAAATTGCTGGAGTCGATCAGGTGTCTTGCAGATTGCTTCAAAGTTGTTGACATACCGTTCTAAAGTGCTGTAAATCTGTTTTGCTTGGCGATCGCACCAGCGAGATTGGTGATATGCATACAGAATTTTGTGGCGGTAGGAAAAGAGGTATAATAATAGCTGAGAAACTGCATCAATATTGTCTTGGTCAACATTTTTGCATTTAAACCAAACCAAAATATGGTATTGTTCCGTAGGGAATATTTCCAGGTTGTCATACTCGAAAACAGGATTACCCAAAAGACTGCCTGTAGCTACTAACTCAGGTAAAGTCATTTGTGGGAATAGCTGAGCCATACAGGTATCAGCCAGTACCTGATAATCGTCTAAAGATTCGAGCGGTTCGGCATACAGTAACAGAGTTTGACCCAAAGATGCGCCTAATTTTTCGGGTAACAAAATACCTTGTGGATTAAACTGATGTAGTTGTACAAGATCAATGGTGTCTTCATAAAAGAGCGTGAGGTCGATAGCATAAGTATCATGCAGGCGAAACGGACAGAGGAACCCTTTTAGCTCTAGTTGTCCCTGGTTATGAAGCTGAAAATCTATACCTTCCGAGCCTGGTTGTAGTAAAGTTAACTGCTTGGGATATAGTTTATCCTCTGCGGTTGGTTGATATTGACCATTTTCATAGCAAATTAACTTTTGCCGCAGGTTTTGCAGCTCATGAATATGGAGAGTTTGTCCCAGAGAACCCAATTGCTCCCACAACTGTGATGCCTCTGCTGTTGTTTGCTCTGGTCCTTGGCTGATGTCAGTACGCAGATGGAAGGCATAAAGAGTGAGGCTAGGATTGCGTATTCCCTGAGATTGTATCATTTTGTGGATTGTTTGGTGGGGATACTTGAGTTTTTTGGGAAGGAGTACTTTGGCGAACAATATTATCTATCATGTCCTTAGCATCCTTAGGACTGAGGCGAGTTTTGCGCCCTCCTGGACCTCGATGGCTGGCTGATTCTTCAACAGGTAGATCAAGGATAGTGTTGAGAATGTGGGGACGATCTTCGTACCAAAGTGCAAGTGCATCTGAAATTTGCTCAATATCATCTGGCAAAGTTGCAAGTAATTTTCCCAACGCAGCACGGTCTTCTGCTGTGAAGAGATTAGGCTGGTTTTGGGCGATCTTAACAAAATCCAAAATGTTTTCTTCGTAAGGTGATAGTTCTGACATTTTTTACTCCTATTGACCAATAGCACAGAATCCCGCCCACCAAAAGGGTTCTTTAAACAGTCGTGCGTCATCGGGAATCTGACGAAAAAGACGACTGATAACAATTTTAATAGTTGGACGTAAAGGTAACTGGTTTTCTTCAATCCAATTTTCTAACTCTGTCATTGTCACATCTCGCAGCCAAAGCTGTGCCTGATTAAGAGCAACTGCAACCGAGGTAGATGTTCGTAAGAGATTATAGAATTGGATCATTAAAAAGGCTGTTGCAAGATCGTTCACTGACCACAAGCTACATACTACACTGGGGCTGCCAGCATAAATAAAGCCACTGGATAAACCAATGTACTCATCACTAAAGCTAGTGTAGTCAGTCCAAGCAGTTTCGCAAGCTGAGAGATTGACAAGACGACATTGACTAAGATCCAGCCCAAAAACTTCTGCCAAAATTAAACACTTTTCTAACTGAATAGTTTGTCGAACGAAGATATCTCTTTCTAATTCAACAGCTTTTTTGGAGACAGCGCCTGCAAGAACTATAGGTGTACGGAGAGGGCTTTGAATATTAAATGTGCTGTGGCAAGCAAAGTGAACGCAATGGGCTGTGCGGAGGCGTTGGTTATTAATTGCTGTTTTTTGAGCAGCATCTCTCACCAGTACGTCTTGGTAGGTAAAGTTCTGTCGAAGAATTTCTACTTCAACATCACTAAAGCGTAAGTCACCAGTGGGGTTTTGAATAGCAAATAAGTGACTAAATTCAGTGCGTTGCTGATTTTGAGTTAGTTGCAGCAGTTGAGAGCTCGGAGCATAGCGCACTCCTTCAGGAAAGCAGTCAAGCAGGCAAGTACCATTATTAAATGGTAGAGCATGAAGTGGGAATAGGTGCAAGAAGCGATGGGGAATTAAAATTAAGTGGTTGCAACTAGGAAGTATAAACGAGAGAAGGTGTTCTAAATGTAAAATTTCGCCTAGTTGCGCCAAGAGAGTAGCTAAGTCTTTTGCATTTGCAATCTGCACATTCCTTTGGTTTTGTAATATATTTGTTTGCGAAAGTTTCTGTTCTTCATCTTTCCACCCCCATCTTCCTAATTCTTCCAAATCTGCCGTCAAATATTCTCTCGCCCAGCTTACTAATGCTTGCAGGTCTTCTTTTGAGGATTGCCAAAGAATCGGTTCTTGAGCTTGAGGTGTGACGATAAAGGCAACAAAAGTTTCGGGAAGAATGTACCACTCAATTAGTGCAGTGTGGTCATTAGGCAGCAATTTTTGAACATCTACGAACTTAATAGGTTTAACACGATAAAATGTGCTAAACGTGTCATCTATAGGCTGGATTTTTTGAGTAATAAGATTATCTAGCTGCTGCCGCAGTTGATTTAACCGAGTTCGATCTTCGCTAATTTCTTGGTTACTCTCTACAACATCAATGCGTTTCTGCTCTAAAACTATTTCTCGGCGTAATTCTTGAAGCTGATTGAGAATTTCTGTAGGAACGTCACCTTTGGGGTAAAGGTCGCGAGTGGCAAGCAGATCTACGAGATTACGGGTTTTGCTACGTTCGGCATACTCAATCGCCAAATTTAGCTTACCTTGATTAATACAGGATTGTACTAGGTTGGCGTAAATATCCACTCCTTGTTGCATGACTTCTTGTCGTCTTTTATCAGTGCTAGCCCAAAAACGGCTTTGTTCGACAGATCGAATAGCAACAAGATAACCTTCAATAGCGTCTGCCCAAAGTCCAGCACTGAAGAATGTATCACCTAAATTGCGTCCAGCTTTCAAACACTCAACGGGATTAGTTTCGGGGCTGTGAATTTCTAGCGCTGACCAAAAACATTCTGTTGCTTCTGCTATCAACCCTTTTTCACGATATACAGTGCCTAAATTATTCTGAGTTATTGCCCAATCTTGAGGAAAATCATCTTCAGTGAAAACCTCCAAGGCAGCATTGTAAGCAGCTATTGCTTCTTCAAGATTGTTTGCCTTATCTCCCAAAATGCGATGGCGATAAGCTGTCCCTAAATTATTTTCAGTTGCTGCCCATTCTTGAGGAGAAACTTCACGGGTATGAACTTCTAGGGCAGCTTTGTAGCATAAAATAGCTTGTTCCAAACTCTCCTCTCTATTTTCGAGAATTGTTTCGGAATATACTTTTCCTAAATTATGTTGGGTTGTCGCCCAGGCATCAGGAAATGCTTCACGGGTAAAAATTTGCAGCGAATTTAAGTAACAAATGATTGCTTGTTCTAAGTTTTGTGCTCTATCGCCTCTAATACGCTCCCGGTAAGCATTTCCTAAATTATTTTGTGTATCAGCCCAGTTTTCAGCCAATGTCTCAGCACTACGAACTTTTAATGCTTGTTGATAATAGCTGATTGCTTTCTCTAAATTGTCTGCTCTTTCTCCATAAATGCGATCGCGGTAAGCATTGCCCAAATGATGTTGGGTTGTTGCCCAGTCTTCTGGTAACTCTTCAAAAGTACGGACTAAAAGTGCCTGCTCATAGCAACGAATTGCTTCTTCAATATTTTGCAACCTACTCCCCAAAATTCTATCAAAATATGCCGTACCTAAATTATTGTAAGTCGTTGCCCAATCTCGGGGAAATTTTTCTCGACTGAGAACGTCCAAAGCTTCTTGGTAATAGTAAATAGCTTGTTCAATATTCTTTGTTCGATTATGACTACTTCGCTTTTGATAAACTCTACCCAACGCATTTTGAAGTTCAGCCCATTGTTGAGGGGATGTATCACGACTAAAGAATTTAGCAGATGCTTCATAGCAAGTAATGGCTATCTCCAACTTCTCTGCTTTGTTTCCTAAGGGAAACTGCTGAATCCAGTCACCCAAGATTCTAATACTTTCTTGCATTGATTGTGCAGACTCTGACTCCATTTCTGGCAATCTTGCCACTGCTAATCGACGCAATATTTTAGGTAAAGATACACCGCGCCTTGTCTGTATACCCTCCTGTAACTTATCTAAGTTCGCTTCTAGCAGTGAGTACACCGATTGGCGATCTCCGTTGCTGTTCGAGATGGTTAACAATATTTCACCTAAAAAATTAGCGTACTCTGCTGAAAGTGCCAGAGAGGTTTGCTGTAAGGGAATCAACTCATCTTTTTTGCGTGGTTCGTTCATTATTCATTAACTTGTGGCAAAGAATATTGACCAGTACACGGATTTCCATAATAGCTAGGTTGGGTATTATTTTTGAACTTATGAAACCGAGAGCGTAGCTTTATGGTAACGTAATGATTTCAAAGGTAACCAATTTTCTGCAACTTATCTTAGTAATTTCACCCAAACTAGAACTGCTATAGTTACAATTTTTGTAATCCCCCACTGAGTGAGCGTAGTCATTACTCCCTAACCTTCTGGTATTGCACTCCCAATCCTTATGATACAGTAGAGACACAAAAAAATAAAAACCAAGTAAGTAGCTAGGCACGAATAAACCTAGCTATGTAACAAAATGTAAAAAGCTCGAAACCCTTGCGATTGCTTCTAGGACTTACGCATTGACAAAAGTATAGTTATGTTTATTTACGCCCACTTACTTGTTACTAAGTCCATACTGATAAGCGATAGCTTCAACTTTTTCTTATTGGTCAAATATCATCTTTATACACGTCGCTACAATGCCCCTACTCTAATCACATTGACTAATAAAAAATCATCTTCTATTTCATAAAATGACGATGAATTTCCTTAAAGGTATTGTCAACTCACTTAAAAATTTTGTCATCGAGTCAGCCCATGCCGATTTGATCGCTGCCATTGGTACTCCAGAATCAGCAGTCACTCCTGAAGAAGCTTTTCTTGTTGAAGCATTGGTACTCATTATGAGGAACCAGGGAAACACACAAGTGGTCTACCCGTTTCTCCTAACGAATATTGATATGCTCAACGATCGGTTTTTAGAGTGGTTACCAACCTGGATGAGTGCAAAGTTATCTGCTGCTACTACCACCCAGAAAATGCGAATCGCTGCTGCAATTTCTACCTTTAGCACTGTGCTTCAAGAATTTCCTTTTGGGGACAAAGCAATTAATTTAGAAATTGCTATTACTGGATATGATCTCTCTAAAATGGTTAAGCAACGGGAGATATTTCCAGGACCTTGGGCAGAAGTTGAACATAATCTGGGAGTTGCATACTGTTATCGTGTGCGGGGAGATCGGGGAGAAAATCTGGAGATTGCGATCGCCTGCTGTGAAAGCGCGTTAGAAGTACGAACTCGTGAATCCCGTCCTCAACAATGGGCAACAACCCAAGGACACTTGGGAATTATCTATCGAAATCGTCTTTTGGGTGATCCACCGGAGAACTTGGAGCAAGCAATAACTTGCTACAAAAATGCGCTGCAAATTCTTTCGTATGAAACCCGTCCTAAGGATTGGGCAAAAATGTTGCATAATCTAGCAATTGCATTATCCTTTCGGATTCGTGGCGATCATGTTCAGAATTTAGAGGAAGCGATCGCCTGTTGTCAGCAAGTCTTACAGCCCAGTATCCGCGAATACTATCCAGAAGCGTGGGCAAAAAACCAGTTATTACTCAGCAGTCTTTACCAAACTAGGCTTATAGGGGATCCAGTTGAAAACGTGGAAGCAGCAATCACCTGCTGTCAGGAGGGGTTACAGGTTTGTTCTCCTGAAACTTTTCCGCAATTATGGGCAAAGCTCAAGAGTGAGCTAGGCAATGCCTACAGTAATCGTTTTTATGTCAGATCGTCCGAACGCAAAACAAATCTTGACAAAGCATTAGAGTCTTTTGAAGAAGCACTACAAATTTTAACCCGTGAAAATGCTCCCCAACTCTGGGCAAACACTCAAATTGATCTGGCAACAATCTATAGAGACGAAATTTGGGGGAATCACGAACAAGCCATTCACTGTTTTGAGAAAGCCTTAGATGTCTACAACCGTGAGGCTTTTCCCCAACAATGGGCACGGGTTCAAAATGAAGTGCTGACTACCTTTGTGGTAAACTCTGTTCACTGTGCTAATAAACAAGAAAAAATTAGGTATTTAATTGAGGGGGTTGCCTGTGGTCAAGCTGCACTAGAGGTATTAACCCAGAAAATTTATCCCCAGGAGTGGGCGCTAGTCAACAGTAATTTAGCTGGTGCCTATGCTAACTTGTTGTCCTGTGGTCAGGTGCAGTATGTCCAAGCAGCAATCACCTCAGCAGAAAATGCCTTGCAGGTTTATA
This sequence comes from Aetokthonos hydrillicola CCALA 1050, assembly GCF_017591665.1. GTDB lineage: Bacteria > Cyanobacteriota > Cyanobacteriia > Cyanobacteriales > Nostocaceae > Aetokthonos > Aetokthonos hydrillicola. Next base: position 29,878 of record NZ_JAAKGC010000027.1, read on the forward strand.
CCCGTGAAACCAGTCTCCGAAGTTATATCCAAGCTCTCTTTTATTTAGGTTCTGCCTATCAGTCTGCGGGACAATTGCACCATGCTTACCAAAACTTAGCAACTGCTTTAGAAACATCGGAATTTCTGCGATATGAAGGTCTCAAGAGCGATCTCTCCAGACAAAAATGGGCTTTCCAGTGGAAGGATCTGTACAAAAAAATCGTGGACGTCTGCCTTGAACTAGCTGTTAGTGAACCACACTATTATGATAAAGCTCTCGAATATCTAGAGTATAATAAAGCTCGCGTACTTGTTAAAGCTTTAGCGACTCATAAAATTATACCTTCAGGTATTCCAGAGACACTTTGCCAGGAATTACAGCATTTACAACAAGAGATTTTGATTGAAGAACGTCGCTTAGAGATGACTGAGCGAGCTATAGCCAATCGTAAGACGATTCCCGATGAAACAAGTTTTACTCAAAGTAGCGGGTTACCTGCTTATACTAGAGACTACAGCCACCTTATTCGGTTACAACAACAATTAAACGATGTAATCACCAATAAAATTCAACCACTGAATCCTGAATTTGGTCTGACTCAACGAGTAGAATCTATTTCCTTTGCCCAAATTCAATCTCTGGTCGATAAAAATACTGTTATCTTAGAGTGGTATATCACATCTGAACAGATTAAGGTATTTATTGTAACTTCTCAAAACCAGCATCCCCTGATCCATGAATGCCCAATAAACTGGCGTGATTTTCCACTTGAGGAAATGGAGGCATTGATTCCTGGAAGGCAGATACATTACTTTAGTTACCTTAAGGAACAAAGCCTGTCTAACCCATCAGTTAACTTCCCTAACCTGCTTGAAGAGTATTTGCGCTACATCTATGATTATTCTCAAAATAGAAAACAGTGGCGTGAAAACCTGTCTGAGCAACTACAACGATTTGCTCAACTCTTAGACTTGGATCGGGTGGTTACAAAGCTTCCTGAAACGTGTAATCAGGTGATTCTCATTCCTCACTTCGTTCTACACATTTTTCCTCTTCACGCATTGCCGTTGAAAAATGGCTCCTATCTTATAGATCGTTTCCCTGGGGGAGTACGCTACTCACCTAGTTGTCAGGCACTGCAGCTTACAAAGTCCCAAGAACGCCTTAATTTTAGCAGCCATTTGTTTGCTGTACAAAACCCAACTCAGGATTTAAGCTATTCGGATCTTGAGGTTGCAGCCATTCGGCAAAACTTCAGCCCCAATGATGATATTCTGGTACAGAAGGATGCTCGGAAGACAGAGATTTATCCTCTGCGGATTCAAAATGCACAATATATTCACTTTTCCTGTCATGGCTTTTTCAACTTTGAGAACCCACTGCAGTCAGCACTCTTACTTGCTGATGCTTTTGTAGCTCAAGATCCAGCTCCATTAGGATTAGACGAGCAGCAGAATGCTCACTTTGCTGACTCCCCAACTTCAGAAAATACACTTCGCTTGCAAACAGGCGAAATCATCGATCTGAGTAAGTGCCTAACTTTACCAGAAATCTTTACTTTTGACCTGAGCCAATGTCGCTTAGTCACCCTTTCTGCCTGCGAAACAGGCTTAATTGATACTACGACTTCAAGTGATGAATATATTGGTTTGCCCAATGGTTTTCTTTATGCAGGAAGTCCCAGTGTAGTCAGTTCCCTGTGGATCGTAAATGACATTTCTACGACCTTTTTGATGATTAAGTTTTATGAGAATCTGCAACGCCAAACTTCAGTAGCTGTTGCGCTGAATCAAGCTCAAGTCTGGCTTCGGAATGCTACGGGAGCAGAACTAGAGCAGTGGATGGAAGAGAAGCAACTACCAATGAATGGCACACTAAAGATATCCATAAAGCGACGCTTTCGTCAAGAGACACGACCTTTTCAAGAGCCTTTCCACTGGGCGGCATTTTGTGCGATTGGTCAATAATAAGCACATGGAAGTAGAGAAATTTTCAGTGTTTGTTTCAAAGGTGAAGAGAAAACGTAATGTCTCAGCGGAGCGGACTCAATAGGGTCCGGTTAAAGCCTAAAGCCTTAAATAAACGATATTTTTATATCACTGGCTTAGAATATTAGGAAATATCTTACCCACTAGTCTCTGGAAACAATCTGAAGATAAGACGGGTAAGATTCATTTTAAACCTGTTTCGAGAAGATTCAGAAAAATTGAACATATCGAGTGCCTCTTTATTCTCTAAATTAGTATCACGATTTTTATCAATCCATTTAGTATTACTCCAGGTTGCAACACTTAAGTCGGTATTACTCAAATCGGCATCTTGTAAGTTAGCACGATTGAAATTAGTTTTATATAAATTAGCACCACTCAAGTTAGCACCGCTCAAGTTAGCACGATTCAAGTTAGTTTCACGTAAATTAGCATTGTGAAGATTGGCACCACTTAAATTAGCATGACTCAAATTATCTCTGCTCAAATCTTCACCACTTAAGTCTGCACCAATATAATCCTCAGACAAATTAAGCCCAGCAACTTTTGCTAACTCCGATAGCTTTCCCGTAGGTTCATCAACAATTGCCTGAAAAAGTTTGGTAAGTTCTTCAGAAATTAATGGCTGGCTCATATCTTAAAGTTACCTTACTTACATAATTTTCTAATTCAGGTTTTAAACGTTGCACTAAAGCTCCTTTTAGAGTTTCTTTCCTTACTTTGGAGATATCTGGACTTATGATAGCTAAAACATCTTTATTAAGACTAATTTTAAAAACTGCTTCTATCTCACAGCATGTATCTGCTTCTAATATCTTTAAATTTCCTAAAATTTTTTGTCGCAAAGACCCTTTCAATATATCCTTTATACTCGACTGATTATGCAATTCAAATTGCCAAACAGGAGCTTCCGGTTTACCTACAGGTATTCCTCTCCAGTTATCATATTGATTTAAAAGTTCTTTACGTTCACACAACGGCATACTTCCATTTGTTAAATTCAAACATAACTCACCACTTTTAATACCAAATTTAATGTTTATAGTTTCTTCTTTGAAAGACCATATATTTATTCTTTTAACTTGGTTATTCAGGCTTCCAAATGAAATACTAAGTTCAAGGTAAATTGTGTTAAGAGAAATATCTTTATAGATCTCTATTTGAATAACAGCCAACTTTCCATCATATTTGTGATCTTCTTTGAGCAACTTATGTATAGCAGATTTTTTTTAATTATTACGAGATATATATTTAACAAAATCTTGTAGTTTGCGGTTACCAGGCTTTTTTTTAGATGCTGCAACAACTAACTTTTCAAGCCATCCTTCAGACTTTGCTGTTTCTATTAATTTAAAAGTGATTTCTTCTAAATTACTATCTCCAGCAATTGTGTTTAAATTTTTCTCTAATTCAAAAGATAACATCTGTTCTAATGATGACCTGCTAAGAAAAGCATCAATAAGAGCTTCTTGTAATTTTTTGCGTTCCTGACCACTTAAGTCCATATTTTTTCAGACAAGTTACTCATGTTCCATATAATTAGAGGAAAGAATGCGATCACACTGAGACTAGGCACTAACAGCCTTCCAAAATTATAGTTGAAAGAGTTTTCTCTATAATTGTATGATCTTGTTAGAGTTTATCAGTATTTGCGAACAGGTTACACAGTAGCTGTAGTATTGTAGCTCCACCAATCCACGCATAACCTTGTTTAGTCAACACACCTCAGTAGCTCCCTCATAGAATTACCTTGGGTAGAATTAGGTTCCAAAATCAGAAAGTCGTCTAAGTCGCGGATTGCTTCCCTAATTTGGGCTGATACTGCGACTCCCAAAGCCGCTTGATAAATTTGTTCTGCATGTTCGCTTTCTCCTAGAACTAGGTAATAAAGCGCTAAATTCAATCGCTTGCGCCAGTTTGGTGGTTCCTGTTCGTATTTTCCTAAAGCCAGTTGAATCGCCCCCATTAAGTCTGCTCGCATTTCCTGTAATTCACCCAAAAGCCGATAAACTAGCGCCCGACCGTAAAGCCACCAATCATTCTTAGGTTCTAGGGTGATCGCCTTTTCAAAATCTACCAATGCTTCCTCATAGCGCCCCAATTGCCGGTAGGTTGTAGCCCGACTAGCAAGCGCCCACCCATCATCCGGTTGAAGTTCAATTGTCCGATTTAGGTCAGCTAACGCCTCTTGATAGCGCCCGATTTGTCGGTAAGTTTCACCTCGGTTGGCTAAAATTTCCTGGTCATCTGGATTTTGTGTAATTGCTTGATTTAAGTCTGCCAGTGCCTCTTCGTGGTATCCTAGTTGACGATAAATTACACCTCGGTTAGCGATCGCTCCAAAATTGTTAGGTTTGATTGCAAGTACCTGGTTAAAATCTGCCAGTGCTTCTTCATAGCGCTCCATTTCCTGATATGTTTTTCCTCTTTGAATAACCGCCCACAAAGCATTTGGATTTAAGCCCAGCCCTTGATTTAAATCTGTCAGTGCATCTTGGTAGCGTTCCATTTGTCGGTAGACTACACCCCGGCTCACAAAGGCAGCTTGGTATTCAGGCTTTATCTCCAGTGCTTGGTTAAAGTCAGCCAACGCCTCTTCATAGCGCTCCTGCAGCAAATAGGTTACACCTCGGCTGGCAATAGCTTCTTCATGTTCGGGTTCTAAGGAAATAGCATGGTTCAGGTCTGCTAATGCTTCTTGGTAGCATTGCATCAGCAAGTAAACTACCCCTCGGTCGGTAAAATACTTCGCTTCTTCTGGAGTTAGCTGAATTGCTTCATTTATATCTGCTAAGGCTTGGGAATATTGACCTGCTCGACGATAAAGGTTCCCGCGCCAGTCGTAGGCTGAACTTTGCCATTCAGCTTCTAGCTTACCGGACTGCAATAAAGCTGTAAACATGCTGAGCGCTGCTTCGTAATGCTCTTCATCGTAAGCTTTTATACCTTCAATTAACTGTTGACCCCAGAGTTTTACATCTGCCACTCCCGTATCTTCGCCTGCCTGGAAAATAGTTTCCGCCCAACGCTGGACGGTAAGACGTTGGTGTTTGAACGCACTGAGGAATTGATTAAGAGTAATGGGTAAAGATTTTTGTGGAGACTGGCACAGGTTATGGTAAACTACCTCTAATTGATATTCTTGCCAACTTGTGTCTTGCTGGATGCTTGCTGCGTCTAAGCCCAAGTTATTACACAGAGTTTGGTAGTAATTTTCTAGTTTCTCATGTAAAGCAGCCCAGCTTTGAGCGGATTGTTGGCGCTTGTAACGTAGCATTAAGTCACGAACTACAGAATGGTAAGTCCAGTGTTCACGTTTTTTCGTGACAAAAGGCATTTGTTTGAGCCAATCAAACAGTGATTCCGCCTGATCAGAACCCACCATGGCTGCTAGGACATCTTGATTTAAGTATCTTGGCAGTGCGGCATCTAATGCTAGTTGCCGTCGTTGTGGTTCCTCAACCCACAGAAGAAAACGTTCAACAGCAGTATCTGTTGGGTCAGTGACAGCGGTAGGATCATCAGGTGTACCTGCTGCGAGGGTAGCAAGCAGCAACGGTAGCTGGCCAGATAAACGCAAAATTGCCTCAATGACTTGTGCATTTTTGACGCCTTTGCGACTGAGGAAATCGCGAGCTTCTGCCTCTGTAAAAGGTTCTAGAGGTAGGCGAATTATCAGGGACTCGTAGGGTGCCCAATAGTTCCTTTCTAAGGCGTAGCGTCCGGCGATCGCTACTACAATATTCTCTGGCATTGATCCATAGCGACCTTCTAGCAAGTCTCGTAACCAGTCATCTAAATATGCCTTAGTAACTTCGTAGGTATCAAAAAACAAGGCAATTGGGTTACTTTCTGGGAGCTTGCATAATTCTTTTAAAAACAAAGGGGTGAGGACTGCGATCGGCTGCTGAACTAAGTGAACATCATCTTTATTAGTAAGTTTTTTAGCCACAAAGGCAGTCCATTCCCCCATTTGTTTGGTAACCATATCTTCATTTACAAAGCTGGTGATCAAACCTGCGGGGCTTTGTTTAAGGGCGCTCATTCCGATTTTGCCTACAGTTTGACCCACAAGAGCAGCGAAGCCTTGAGGTGCTTCGGGGTCGGTTTCCAGTTGTTGACGACACTGGCGATAAGTACGGTAGCGCTCTTTAAATTCTTTGAGAACATGACCTTGCTGCTCTAACTGCTCAGCGATGTGCCCTATAACCGTTGGTACATCAGGTTCATCTTCGTTAGTGTAGGCAGTGAGTGCCTTTGCTTCGTCTGCAAGCTTACGAATTTGTTGCATTAAGGCGGTTTTCCCAACACCGCCCTGACCGTAGATATTGAAGAAAAAGCGACGACGGTAATCTTTGGGTGGTAAACCCAAATTATAGCGAAAAATATGTAATTGTTCTTCGCGTCCGACAAATTCTGTTTGCTGGCGACGTTTCAGGATATCTTGCAGGCTCATACAGTGATTTGTGATCTAGCAGCTGCACAGTGTCACGTTACTTTAGATTTTACACACCAATTGCGCAAAATGGTGCCCAGTGGAAGGGATCTTGAAACAGCTTAATGTTAGCTGCGATTCTTCTAAAATGTATCTTCTGGGTTGGGCTTAGGGGTAACTGCGTTTCTTGAATCCATTGCCAAAGTTGAGTCCCAGTGATATTTCTAACCCAGAATTGCGCCTGGTTGAGCGCAACAGCTACAGACATTCCCGTTTGCAAGTTTTGATAAAACTTAATCATTAAAAAGGCAGTAGACAAATCACTAACCGTCCAAAGTGAACTAACGACATTAGGGCTACCTGCATAAATGAAGCCACTGGGCAAGCCAATATATTCATCGCTCAGGCTAGTGGGATCGGTTAATCCTGTTTCACAAGCGGACAGAGTCACAAGGCGACATTGATTGAGGTTGAGTTCAAAAATTTCTCCTAAACTTAGACGTTCATTGTTTGCCAAAATAAGTGCAGATTCAAGAGGAGATGCTAGGTTAAATTCACCATGACAAGAAAAATGATTGCAGTGTGCTGATAATAAGTCAAGATTAGCATCCAAAGCTGCTTTGGTTGCTTCCTGTTTTACTAAAACACGGTTAGAGGAAAAAAATGAGCGGATGGTTTCAACCTCTATATTTGTATAAGCTAGGTCATTTGTAGGGTTTTGAATGGCAAAAAAATGGCTGAAGTCTGTGCGTGTTTGTTTAGGTTGCAATTGCTAATTCGATATTGTCAGCCCTTTCCCCTCTGATTCTGCATAAGTAAGCATTGGCGAGATTATTTTGAATTCCTGTCCACGTTTCCACGTTGCTTTCGCAGGTAAAAACAGTAGCTATTACCTCATAACCGGCAATAGCTATTTCTAAATTAATTGCTCTTCTACCTAGTGGGAAATTGGCAAGTAACGTACTTAAATCAAAAATAGCTAGTGCAATTGCAACAACAAGCTGGCGCTCTCCAGTTGCTAAATTATCTGCTGCCCAACTGCGGAGAATTTTCTCAAATTTATCATCTAACTTATCTAAATTTGCTCGTAGCAAGGGGTATATTATTTTCGGATCTCCACCACTATTTGAAGTTACCTCTAATACTTCTACTAAAAAATGTAAATATTCTTGAGTCGTTACACCTGTTTTATCCCGAATCAATTGAGCTAGTTGCATTGCCACACTCTGCAAAAGAGTAGTGCTATTATCATGTCCGTGCTGCGCTAAAGTCAGGGCTTCCTGACGCATTTTTGTTATCAAGCCTGTGTCGAGCAATTCGCTGTGTTCATTCAATACCTGGTTGATTTCTGAATTGCTGGAGCAATTCAAGAGAGATTGGATTAATTTAAGATAAGCATTTTCTCGTTGCTCATCCATCACTACTTTTTCCTCCATTACTGACCGATCGCACAAAATCCTGCCCAAAGGAAAGGCTTCCGAAACGGTTGGTTATTATCTGGCAAATTCTGAAAACGACGTTTTAGACTTATCTTAACCGCAGGACTCAAATTTAACTGGTTTTCTTCAAGCCATTTTTGCAATTCCACCTTCGTCACGTCCCGTAGCCAAAGTTGTGCCTGATTCAATGCAACTGCAACTGCATCCCCCAGTTGCAAATTATGATAAAACTTAATCATTAAAAATGCTGTTGATAAATCGTTTACCATCCACAAACTGCTAACCACATTGGGACTACCTGCAACCAGAAAACCACTGGGCAAACCTATGTACTCATCGCTGAGTATACGGAAATCAATAAAACCTGTTTCGCAGGCGGAGAGAGTTACTAAGCGGCATTGGCTGAGACTAAGTGAAAAAATTTCTACCAATGTCAAACAATTACTTAAATCTATCGCGCTGCCATCAGGTAAAGAAAGACTGTATGAAAGATGACTAGTGCCACCAGGCGCAACCAGAGAACCTTGCATTAACAGTGCTGATAGCATAGGTGTATCGGAGTTGAAGTAGCCATGACAGGAGAAGTGAAGGCAATGGGCAGTGCGAAGTTGCTGCTTATCAATCACCTCTTTTTTGGCTGCTGTTTTCACCAAAACCTGAACTTGGGTTTCAAACATATGCTGGATAGTTTGCACTTCAATATCGCTATAACTTAAATCTTCGGTTGGATTCTGGACAGCAAATAGGTGGGTGAAGTCAGATTGCGTTTGATTTTGGCTTAGTTGTAGTAATTGGCAACTAGGAGCATAGCGTACTCCTCTAGGAAAGCGGTCTAAAAGACAAGAATCATCATCTATAGGAAGTGCATGTAAAGGAAACAGATGTAAAAAAAGATGGGGAATTAAAATTAGTTGGTTACAGGTTTTGGGTAAGTTGCTCAGGACATCATCAATATGTAGAATTTGAGCAAGGTGGTGTAAGCGTTCAGAGAGTTGCTGTTGCCACTGGTCTTTATTTTCAGCGTATTCTGAGATATATACGACTATCCAGTCCATCAAAGCTGTTTTTTCTTTGGTGGAAGAGCGCAAAACTTTAGGATACTCGGTTTGGTGGGTAATAACGAAAGTGAAAATGGCTTCGCCAGTGATGTACCATTCAATAATAGCGGTTTGGTTATCTGCTGGTAATTGTCGAATTTCATCAAACCGGATAGGTTCAACTTTCTGGGTAATGCTGAAGTTAGGGTCTACCCTCTCAATCTCCTCTAGCAATTGCTTAAGCTGTTGCTGTAATGAGTGCAATTCTTGTCGCAATTGCTGTTGATAAATGCGATTAGTTTCATCCAACTGTTCAAGTTCTACTATGATGTCCATTTCGCGCTGTTTAGCAGAGATTTGGCGGCGCAGTCGTTTAAGTTCATCAATAATATTTTCGGAAATATCGCTTTTGGGGTAGACATTGAGGGTAGCAATCAGTTCTACTAAACTACGGGCTTTGCTACGCTCTACATATTCAATTGCTATCGCGTAGTAGTGAGGTTGGCTGAGTGCGAGTTCCAAACAAACCTCGACCATACTCCAGTAATGCCGTGCCCATTGCGAAGCTAACTTTTGTTTAGCTGGTTCGCCAGAGGTAATTCTGCTGCTTTGAAATTCCACAGATTCAATTGCTGAGGCAAAGGTGGTGTAAGCATTTTGTAATTGCCTGCTTTCTTGGTAAATTAATCCAAGAGTAAATAAAGTTCTGGTGTAGTCTTGAGGAAATACTTCACGGCTATAAATTTGCAAAACTGATTGACAAGCTGCCATCGCTGCTGCCAAATTTTGTTCTCGATTGCCACTCATTTTGTCGTAGTAAGCAGCAGCTAAATTAGATTGCACTCGCGCCCAATCTAGGGGAAAGGCTTCACGGGTAAAAACTTGTAATGCAAACTGACATATGGCAATTGCAGTCTCCAAATTTTTGGCTCGGTCTTCTCTAATTCGTTCAGAATAAATTGCAGCCAGATTAGTTTGAATAAAAGCCCAGTCTTGCGGAAATGCTTCACGGGTAAAAACTTGTAACGCAGCTTTGTAAGCCACAATCGCCATTTCCAAATTTTCTGCCTTTTCCCCTTTAATCCGCTCGCTATAAGCATTGGCTAAGTTATTCTGGATCTCAGCCCAATTTTGAGGAAATGTGTCTTGAGTGCAAACTTGAAGCGCCTTTTGGTAGGCGGCGATCGCATTCTCCAGATTTTCGGCTCGATTTCCAAGAATTCGGTTTTGATGGGCAGCCCCAAGGTTTATTTGGATTTTGACCCAATATTGAGGGAACTCCTCATGGGTAATGACTTGCAATGCAGACTCATAAGCGGCAATTGCCATCTCCAAGTTTTCTGCTCTGTCGTTGCGAATCCGTTCTTGAAAAGCATTACCCAAGTTTATTTGGGTGAGCGCCCATCTTTGGGGCAGTGCCTCATACGTATAAACTTGCAGTGCTTCTTCGTATGCAGCGATCGCCATTTCCAAGTTCTCGGATCGATTGCCACTAATTCGCGTACGATAGGCATTACCCAAATTTACTTGAATTTCTGCCCAACCTTCAGGAAAAGCTTCACGTGTACGAACTTGTAAAGCGTCTTGGTAAACAGCGATGGCTGTCTCTATGTTTTCGCTGTGGTTTCCTAAAATTCTCTCTTGGTAAGCATTACCCAAATTGGTTTTAGTTATAGCCCATTGCGAGGGAAAATCATTCGGGGTCAAGACTTGTAGAGCTTCTTGGCAAGCGGTGATCGCCAGTTCTAGGTTCTGGGTTCGATCTCCGTAAATGCGGTTGCGGTAGGCACTACTGAGATTGGCTTGGGTCTGTGCCCAGTCTTGGGGCATTGTTTCACGGGTACGGGCTTGCAATGCCAAATTGTACGAGTTAATAGCTAGTTCTAAGTTCTGAGCGCGATCGCCATAAATTCTTTCCAAATAAACATTCCCTAGGTTGTTTTGTGCTAATCCCCACTGATAAGGAAAAGCTTCGCAAGTAAAAATTTCTAAAGCAGCTTGATAACAACTAATTGCTTGCTCCAGATTCTCTACTCGTTCTCCCCGTAGTTGCTCTTTATAGACATTGCCCAAATTGATTTGAATTGCAGCCCATTGTGTTGGAAAAGTTTGACGAGTGAAGAAGTTAGCTGCGACTTCACAACCAACAAGAGCAATCGCCAAATTACTGGCTCGGTTTCCTAGAGGAAAATCAAGCAGCAGATTGCTGATGTTGCCAATTGCTGCAACAGTTTTCCGAGCTTCTTGTGGCTCAAAGTTGGTTAGGTTAGCGTTTGGCCATGCCTGCAACTGTTGGGCACAATGGTCATCTAGTTTATCCAAGTTAGCAGCAAGCAGAGGGTAAAGCATTTCTGGGTCACTGTCACTTTGAATTGCAGTCTGTAACATTTCTGCAAAAAAAAACGAGTAATCTACTGATGTATTTATCAGTCCTGTTTGAGTTTGGTCATCTGCTAGCAAAGAATTCAAAGCTTCAGCGATTTGATGGGCAACATTAGTTAAAAAATCAGCAGTATTTTGGTCACCTTGCTCTACGTAGACTGCCGCCACTTCCTCCATGACCTCAACTAGCTCCATATCAATCAAGTCCGGCTTAGCAGAACTTAAGATATGCGCTTCTTGCCCACTAGGACAAGTGAGCAAAGCGCTGATTAGGTCTAGATAAGCTTGTTGGTGTTGTTTGTTCATTATTGACCAATAGCACAGAAACCAGCCCAGTGAAAAGGTGACTCAACGGGCTTAGCGCGATCAGGTAAACTATGTAAGCCACTGCACAAATATATTTTAACTGCTGGTTTCAAAGGTAACTTGTTTTCTTCAATAACCAAAAGTTAGTTCGTCCTTTCCAATGGACTTTTAAGGGAAAGCTTTTGGCAACATAACCCTATCTAAACTGACGCCGCAGTGTACTAGTGGTACTGCGGGTAATGCTAAAGTAATATGGGAGCCATTAAAACCACGAACATGACTTCAACATCAAACGGACAATCGACGATCATTCGTACAGAACGTGGGCTCGTGATCGCAGGCGCAAGGGTAACACGGTATGATTTGATGGACTACATCCATGCTGGCTATCCACATTCGCTGCTCCGCAATAAATTCTATATTACTGACAAACAATTTAGCACTGCAATATCATACATTAATATGTCAGAAAACCTGTTATCAAGCTCCGATGCGATCACTAAGATAAATAAGATTTTGCATAGAATTGAAAGCGAGATTCAAACAGAGCAGGGCTTGCGAGATTTCGACACGATTGAGTTGCCTTTCAAGCTAGTTGAGGCAGGAATAGATTTTTGGACAGCAATATATTCTCCTGAGGTTCTGCGACAGTTAGCCAATGCTGATCCTGATACTCTGGATGCTTGGGCTATCGCCTTAAGCCAAACCCTTAACAGACAGTTCATAGTCCTGAATAACTGGTTACCACATCTATCGACTTTGCCAATTACCCCTACCTTAAAGCAGAAAATTAGCGATCTCATTGCTGAAATCAACCAGATTAGTAGTGAAAAATCCCAACTTCTTCAAAGTGCTACAGAACTATTTAACCAAGAACAAAAATTGCACTCTGATACAGAGGAACTATCACAGCTTCGACAAAAAGATGCAGAGTTAAAGACAATTCAAGCTGAGCTTCAATCTGTGGACTTAGATAGCTTCCGACAGGAAATTACCAACCAGTCTGCCACTTTAGAACCTAAAGCAACAGAACTCAAGCAACTCCAGCAGCAAAAAGCTGAAATAGACTCTCAAATCATGGCATTGCAGCAACAGCAAGCAGTATTAGAAGGTGAAATTGAGTATCAAAAACTTAAGCAACGACGCCAACAAACTGGTCTGCTAAAGAGTACAAAAGAACTCATTACTCTCACGCAAGCAGGAAGAACTAAGTTAGATGAATCTCTTTCTACTGCGTTAACTGACTTGGAAGAACAGCGCAGGGAATATCAGCAGCTTTGGGAGCAGCTACAGGCAGGGATTCAAGCCTTTAATAGATATCAAGTAGAAACTGATGAGATTCGTACTCACCTCTATGCTTATTATCAGGCTAATCAAACTATAAGTCAACAATTACCCATAGATTACCAGAAAGTCAACGCTATTATCCAAACAATTGAACACAACTTGGCACAACTAGATCAAGAAATTGCTAATGCTCGTAGACAACATGAACAATCTCAACAAAAAACCATCTTGACCTTCTAACTATGACCTTACTCAACGTTGCAGAAATTTGCCCTGCTAGTCGTACCCTTGGACCTGGTCAACGCTTCGTGATTTGGGTGCAGGGATGCTGTTTTAATTGTCGTGGTTGTGTCTCTCCCGATTGGATACCTCAAACACAAGCAACCCCAATCAAACCTCCAGAATTAGCTGATGCTATTCTGTCTGTTCCAAACACTGAGGGTTTAACTGTCTCTGGAGGTGAACCAATGTTGCAAGCGAAGGCACTAAGTGAACTGTTTGACTGTCTAAGGCAACAACGTGACCTATCCATCATCTGCTTTACAGGGTTTACATTAGAACAACTTCAAGCAAAGAATGAGCCAGCAATTAATCAAATCCTTACTGACATTGATGTTCTTATTGATGGGCAATATATCCCTGAACTAAATGACAATAAGGGCTGGCGAGGTTCTTCTAATCAGGTTGTCCATTTTCTCACTTCTCGTCATTTATTAGAAGCGAGTTTATTTACACAACAAAAACGCGACGTGGAGATTCATATGCGAAATGATGCTGCTTTGATGGTTGGGATTCCACCTCACAATTTTTCTGACGACTTCAAGAGAGCAATTAGAATGTCTGTATTATGATGATTTCGAGCATTCTTTTTTCTAAAATAACCAAAGGAAATCTTAACTCTGAATTTTTAGGATTAGTCCTCAAATAGAAAAAACCCTGGAAACATCTTAGCAATAATATTACCCAGCTCATATTCTACTTTTGGGTTGCCATGCACTTCTTCAATCACCAGGTAAGCCACCTGAGAACGGTTAACACGCATTCCCACGCGCCATCGATTACTAGGCGAATAGCTAGGTAATTTCACCATATCAGGCAGTACCTCTTTGAACTTACGACCTTTAGATCTAGGGTCAATCCATATAGTAATTGTCAAAGGTGCATCACTTTGAAATGTCACTAGTGGTGGAATATCAGCAAAATGTGGAGACGCTAAATCATCTAAGCAAACACCGCCATTAATAATAGGAATAAATAGCTGTTCCTTTTCAGCTTGAGCATTAATCCTATCAACAACAATGCCAAGAGTATGAATGTATCGCTCAGTAGGATCGATGAGTCCATTGGCAATCAAGCAAGCACCATAGGAAATAGCAAAGGTACTGTTGATAGTATTAAAGCTGCGATCAAAACGAGGATCATTATCCTCAATACCCAGAGCTTCAGCGATCGCTTTCTGTACTAGCAAGAACTGACAAAAGCCACCCACAAAAAACAGGCGCTCAAACTTTTGGTCATTATCTTGTAGCCAGTCTTTTACCCGTTGCATCACTCGTTGAATTCCCTCTGCAACTGGTGCAAATGCCTCACTCACTTCTTTAAACGTTACATTGTATCCCCCAGAAAAAGTGTAGAGGTTCTGCTCGGACATCGCTTCCGGATCTTTTAAATAATTCTTCAGTTTGTTTGTACTTCTGGCATGGGAATCAATTTTCACACTCTCAAACTCTTTGACTAAGCGACTGAAGTCTAGCTTATCCTTATCTAAGCGATGATTATTTTTATTTTTCTTCATGTAAGCAATTTGTACGCACCGACAGTCGAAAGCAACACCCGCAGACTCTAAACCTTTATCTCCCTGTCCATCAAAATACAGCACCTCAACCTTATTGTTGCCAAAGATACGACACAGACTTACATCAAACGTACCACCACCCATGTCACAGACGAGCAGGTTACCTGTAAACTTTTCTGACTTATTTTGTTGAGCTTGACGTTGTACCTCCCAAGCATAGTAAGCTGCGGCTGCAACAGGTTCGCTTACCAACTGAATTAACTTATCACCTAGTTCCAAATCTTCTGTAATTAAACGTTGTAAGCGTTCGCGACCTAAGTTACAAATATCTCGTTGCCAGATTTCAGGAACAGACACGACTAGCCCAGCAATTTTTCCCTGTTGGTTGCTAAAGCTACTACTTTCATTTTCTTTAGAAAGTAGCAATTCGTTGAGATAGTCTTTGGTAACACTCATGGGAGTGCGCCCATCCTGGAAGGAATTTACCAATTCCGATTCTGGAATTGGTAAACGCATTTTAAAGTTACCATAACTCTTAATGTTTGGCTGATGAGCGGCATTATTACGAGCAGCATCACCGATTTCAATAAAGTTATCGTCATAAGAAATGAAAGAAGGAATATATTTTTTTCCACTTGCTCCACCATATTGAAAGGCTTCAAGTTTACCGTCTTCGAGATAGGATATTATAGAATTAGTAGTGCCAAAGTCGAGTCCAATTTTGTAGGATTGCATTGCTGTATTATTTAGAATTAAGTAACATTTTTAAACTTTACTGGCAATTGCTTACCAAATTTATTGCTGATTGATAACAACCTCAATCTTCAGACAAGACAAAACTAGGAAATATCTTAGCTAGAAGATTTCCCAGCTCGTACTCCACACGTTCTTTGCTAGAAACTTCCTCAATCACTAAGTAGGATACCTGAGAACGGTTGACACGCATCCCTACTCGATATCTGGCTGAGGAAAAGAAATTTGGTAGCTGAATTACTTCAGACAAACGCTGCTTACAACGCTTGCCTTTAGATTGAGGGTCTACCCATATTGGAACAGAAAAGTTTTTTCGATCTGCTTGTAAAGTTTTATGATAAAATTGAGGTGTGTTAAGCTCATTCAAAGTAAATCCTCCTTTTATAAGGGTAATTTCTTCTTCTTCAAATCCAGTTTCCATACCTCTAATTGTAGGAATTTTAACTTCATTGTGGACAACGATTCCCAGAGTGTGAATATATTTTTCAACGGGATCGACTAACCCGTTGGCAATTAAACAAGCACCGTAGGAAATAGCATACGTACTAGTGACCGTATTAAAGCCGCGTTCAAATTTCGAATCATTATCATTCATTCCTAAAGCATTAGCGATCGCTTTCTGTACTAGATAAAAATTTGAAAATCCTCCAACTAAAAATAGCACATCGAACTGTTGGTTATTATACTGTAACCAGTTCCGCATTTTTTGCATAACTCTTTGAATTCCTTGAGCGATGGGAGCGAATGCTGCATGAACTTCACCAAATGAAACAGTGTATCCACCAGAAAAAACATATATATCTTTATCAAACCATATTTCCGGTTTTTCCAGGTAGTCGATTAGTTTTTTGGTGGTTTTAGAATGGCAACTAATCTTAGTTGTTTCAAATTCCTTGAGTAAGCGAGTAAATTCAGGGTCATTTTCATCTATGATGTGACCATGCTTTTTTTTATAAGCTGCTTGGACACAACGGCGATCAAAAGCAACGCCAGCAGATTCTAGTCCCTTGTCACCCTGTCCGTCAAAATAAAGAACTTCTACTTTATTGTTGCTACAGATATGGCAAAGGCTAACATCGAAAGTTCCCCCTCCGATATCACATACAAGTAAGTTACCAGTAAAAGATTCTGAATGCTCTTGTTGACTTTGACGTTGGGCTTCCCAAGCATAATATGCAGCTGCAGCAACTGGTTCACTAACTAACTGTATGAGTGGTAGATTAAGTTTTCTAATAAGATTTTGTAGGCGCTCCCGACCTAAGTTATAAATATCTCGTTGCCAAATTTCAGGCACAGATACGACTAGCTGAGCAATTTCCCCCTGCTGATTGCTAAAGCTATTGCTCTCACTTTCTTTAGATAGTAGCAATTCATAAAGGTAGTCTTGAGTAACACTTATAGGAGTACGCCCATTGTTGAAGAAATGTGCAAATTCTGACTCTCGAATCGGTAAGCGCATTTTGAAGTTACCATAGCTTTCGATGTCTGGACAATGAGCAGCTGTGTTACGAGCAGCATTACCAATTTCAATAAAGTCGTCTTCATAAGCGATGAAGGAGGGGATATATTTTTCCCCGCCAGCCCCACCATATTGAAATGCTTCAAGTTTACCGTTTTCGAGGTAGGATATTATAGAATTGGTAGTCCCAAAATCGAGTCCAATGTTGTAGGATGGCATGATTGAAAGTTGTTAGCTTTTGTGCTTTTTTTAAATTAATGATTCATTTTATTTTTACAGAAACTATTCTCGCTTGAAACTAACAGTTTTATTGACTCGACTGTAGCTCTTTCAAGAACTCTTGTATCTCCCGATAATCTTCTTTATTTCCTTGTTGTTGATACAACTTTGCAGCTTGTTCTGCATCAGCAATTGCTGATTGATACTTTTCTATTTCATGGTAAGCAAAACCACGATTGTGGTAAAAATTTGCATTTTTAGGATTGATAGCAATCGCCTGGGTGTAATCAGCAATTGCTGATTGATATTCTTCTATTTCATGGTAAGCAAAACCACGAGCGTTGTAAAAATTTGCATTTTTAGGATTGATAGCAATCGCCTGGGTGTAATCAGCAATTACTGATTGATATTCTTCTATTTCATGGTAAGCAAAACCACGATTGTGGTAAAAAAATGCATCTTTGGGATTGATAGCAATCGCCTGAGTGTAATCAGCAATTGCTGATTGATATTCTTCTATTTCATGGTAAGCAAAACCACGATTGTGGTAAAAAAATGCATCTTTAGGATTGATAGCAATCGCCTGAGTGTAATCAGCAATTGCTGATTGATACTCTTTTATTTCATAGTAAGCATTACCACGATTGGTGAAAAAAGTTGCATTTTTAGGATTGATAGCGATCGCCTGGGTGTAATCAACAATTGCTGATTGATATTCTTCTATTTGCCGGTAAGCATTACCACGATTGGTGAAAAAAGTTGCATTTTTAGGATTGATAGCGATCGCCTGAGTGTAATCAGCAATTGCTGATTGATACTCTTTTATTTCATAGTAAGCATTACCACGCTTGTTGTAAAAAGTTGCATTTTTAGGATTGATAGCAATCGCCTGGGTGTAATCAACAATTGCTGATTGATATTCTTCTATTTGCCGGTAAGCAGCACCACGATCGTTGTAAAAAGTTGCATTTTTAGAATTGATAGCAATCGCCTGGGTGTAATCAGCAATTGCTGATTGATACTCTTTTATTTCATAGTAAGCATTACCACAATTGTGGTAAAAAGTTGCATTTTTAGAATTGATAGCAATCGCCTGGGTGTAATCAGCAATTGCTGATTGATACTCTTTTATTTCATAGTAAGCATTACCACAATTGTGGTAAAAAGTTGCATTTTTAGAATTGATAGCAATCGCCTGGGTGTAATCAGCAATTGCTGATTGATACTCTTTTATTTCATGGTAAGCAACACCACGATTGTTGTAAGCCGTTGCATATTTAGGATTGATAGCAATCGCTTGGGTAAAATCAGCAATTGCTGATTGATAGTCTTCTATTTTAGAGTAAGCAAAACCCCGATCACAGTAAGCCGTTGCATATTTAGGATTGATAGCAATCGCCTGGGTGTAATCAGTAATTGCTGATTGATAGTCTTCTATTTTAGAGTAAGCATTACCACGATTATGGTAAGCCGTTGCACTTTTAGGATTGATAGCAATTGCCTGGGTGTAATCAGCAATTGCTGATTCATAGTCTTCTATTTGCCTGTAAGCAACACCACGATTATGGTAAGCCGTTATATATTTAGGATTGATAGCAATTGCCTGGGTGTAATCAGCAATTGCTGATTCATAGTCTTCTATTTGCCTGTAAACATTACCACGATTATAGTAAGCTTTTGCATCTTTAGGATTGAGATCAATTGCCTGGGTGTAATCAACAAGCGATTGTAGTGAGTCCCGCTCGGCTTCTTCTATTTGTTCTTGAATGAGAGACAACTGAGACTGAGATTTTACCCATAACTGTTTTGCCCAAGCCAATTTAGCTTTTTCTTTTTCCAAAAAGGCATCAGGTATTTGTCCTGCTAGTGTCATAGGATATGGTGTTAAATCCCACCCACAAGTAGTACAAAAGTTTACCTGTTCTTCAGTGTATTCTGTTCCACATACTGGACACTGTGCCATAAAGTCTGCCTCTAGTTGAACTCTAAATATTTTTTAAAGAACTTCTAATTTTCTAACTCTTTGCTCTCATTGGTATAATAAATCTTCAGCTTGAATCAAATGTTTATAAGAAAAGTGTAATAAATTTGCCTTATTGTTATATTTGATGTTTTCTGTGTTTTAATTTATCGTCTAAAAAATCCAGATAAAATAAGCCTAATCGCCACATAAAGTAGAAAAAAAGTTAGGATTAAACCTAAAATTCCACTATTAGCAATAAATTTGAAAATGCTATTGATAATACTGTAGAAAATACTCTCAATATCCTTGCCAGCACCCAAACGATAAAGTGCAGTACTGACAGTAAGCAAAAATACAATTATTGAGAATAACTTAAATTGTAATCCTTCTTTCTCACTTGCACTAAATACCACTACTACAACACCAAGAAATACAAGAACGAAATCCCATTCCAAAGCTTTCAAATCGATACCTTGTCCCTTGATAAATGCAATAGCATAGCCCATTGCTGACAAAAATAGACCAACAATAAATGCTGTTGGGAAAATATCGGCTGGATTTAAGCCCATACCGGCTACCTGAAACATAATGCTGTACGCGTTGAGCATTAGACCAGCAATATTAGTAGCGTCATCAAAAGCTTTTTTTAAATCAAATTGAATATCCATTATCCATTTTACTTAAAAGTTAAGTGTGAACGCCTCAATTTCAACTGGGAATATCTTCTATAGTAAATGTAACCATTGCCTCTCCTTGTAAGTTATCACGTAACATACGGCTTTTTTGAGATTTCACCATTCTTTCATAGAAGTTACGTACATCTCGACCATTACCAAAATTGCGCTCGCGCTGTTGATAAGCAATATTAAAAACTTGCTGTAGAGGTTCTTTGACATTATCAGGGCAAATACGCCTTGCTTTCTGACACAGACTCAAGAAAATCTGGAGCATTTCCTCACCTGTATAATCAGGAAACTCAATTTGGTAAGCAATGCGAGAAGCAATACCAGAGTTGGTATTCATGAAGTCTGCCATTTCTCTAGAGTAACCAGCGAGGATGACCACAAGGCGATCGCGCTCATTTTCCATTATGGGGACAAGGGTATCAATCGCTTCTCTGCCAAAATCATTTGCTGACTCTCCCCGTGAGAGTGCATAAGCTTCATCAACAAATAACACACCATCAAATGCTGATTCAATTGCTTCTTTAGTCTTTATTGCAGTTTGACCAACATAACCAGCAACTAACTTGCTGCGCTCAACTTCTACAAATTGCCCTTTTTTCAACAACCCTAATGCTTTAAATATCTTACCTACCAATCTTGCTACAGTAGTCTTCCCTGTACCAGGATTGCCAGTAAACAGCATATGTCTTGTTTCCACTTCGTTAGTAGTATATAATAAACCTGCAGCGCGTAAGCGTTGATTCGCCAGTTCGCTATTTACAATTTCCTGAATGGCTGCTTTGACTGAATGCAGACCAATCATGCTATTGAGTTCTTGCAGAAGTAACTGAAGATTATCTTCATCTTTGCTACCCTGTTTACTCAGTTCTTGATACTGTGGTGGTAAATCAGCAAATTGAAATGGTTCGTTGAGTCTGTCTAAATTTTGCTCCACGACCCGTTGGGAGCGCCGCTCATCCATTTGGTTAAAAAGATTTTCTACCAGACCAGCATTTCCAAAGTTCTGATCGCGGTTCTCATACAACTGCGTGAATAGATTCATTATGGCAGTTTCTAATTCTGGAGCGATCGTACATCCCACTCGCGATACCCTTTGACGCAAGATAGTCATTAACTCATCGGGAGCATAGTCCTCAAAAATAATCTCAGTAGCAAAACGACGCTTTAATCCAGGATTGGAATTAAGGAAGTTTTCCATATTGGTAGGATAGCCTGCTACAATAACCGCCAGACGATGGCGTTCATCTTCCATGCGTTTCAATAATGTATCAATTGCTTCTTGTCCAAAACCGTTATCTTCCCCTTGACTCAGTGTATAAGCTTCGTCAATAAACAAAACACCATCAAGAGCGCGATCAATTACTCCATCAGTCTGAATCGCCGTTTGTCCTACATAAGCTGCTACTAAGTCTTTTCTACCCACTTCTACTATATGACCACGCTGTAACAAACCCAAATCACGATAAATTTCTCCAATTAGCCTTGCTACTGTAGTTTTTCCCGTACCAGGATTACCTTTGAATACCATGTGTAAACGAGGAGGTTCTGTAGTTAGCCCTTGTTGTCGGCGCTCTCGTTCCACCTCTAATTTTCGCATTTTTAACTTGATAGTTTCTTTAACTGAACGTAACCCAATCATTTGTTCTAGACGTTCCACAGCAGGTTGAGTTGATACATTTCCTGATAGCCAGTTTTGTTTTCTTGCTTCTGCAAGGGAGATTTCTCTTGCAGCTTGAAAACGGTCATACCAAAAGTTTAGAGTTTGATTTTCTGCTGCTAACCAGATTGGTAACTGTTCACTGGTTGTCCAATCAATAGTTTTATGAGCAGTGAGACGAAAATAATGACTCAAAGCAGAGATTTCTGTTGCATTGGGTGAACCAAGACGAGCGATATTAAATACATAATTATCTGTTTGATCGCGATTTAGCAGTAGATTTGCTAGATAAGTGAAGCCTATTTGTTGACAAAACTGTTGTAGTTCATTACGATTTTCATGGTGAAAAATCAGAATACAAAGGTTACGATTAGTAGGTGGCATACGCGACCAAATCAGCATACGCCCAAATAGCTCGCGAGGATTATCAAATTGTCTTAAATCCTCAGCATTCGAGAAAACAATAGCGGATTTTTGTGTAGGGTCTTCCATCACTGTTTGTAGTGTTGTGATGACTGTGCTATCCTGCAACACGACTCTTGGCTGTGTGGAGTTTTGTACTGGTGGAGGGGTTGTTACTGTTGGGGGTGAAGTTGCATTTCTACCTAGTAATCCTTTCTTTTTTTTAAAAGGACCATTCGTAAGTTGCATTTCTCTCTGTGTAGTTGGCGAAGTCGAACTAGATGATTGGGGTTGTAGTAAGCAGCGATCGCGTGATTCTGCATCCCAAAAGTACAGCTTATGCACCCCCGAATAGAATAAAATACGTTGATAACCATGCTGTTTGAGATAGCGATGTAAAACTTGCTCGATATTTTGTAATAGTAAATCTGGTGTACAAAAGGTATCGCTGGTATTAGCTCCATAGATAACTAAGAAGCGATCGCCTGACTGTAAGTTGAATCCTGATGTTACTCTTTCAACAGCCATACTAAGTCGGTTTATTTTCAATTTTTTCAAAATTATTTGTCTAATTTATTAGAATATCTAATTTTTATTCATGATAAAATCTCCTTAAAAGCTGATTGTTGTAGCCAAATTTTCCTAATGTTTGTGCCACATATAATGTTATCGATAAAATTATTGTTCCACCGGTAAATAATAATATTATTATTAGAGCTATATAACGTAATAATATTATTATGCAATATTCATTAGATAATGAGAAAAACATTAGCACGCTAGCCATTGGTGTACCAATTAAGCAAATAAATAATATTATTTGAATTCCAAATTTAAATTCTATAAAATTATTCGATAATGTCATTAAATTAAATATATTCTCTTCATATTTTAAATTTTTTATTTGTAATTCTTTTATTCTTTGATTCGCTCTATCTAAAGAATAAGTTACTTGTGAAACTTCCTTTTTTCGTTCTTCTTCTAATAATCGAATTTGTTGCTGAAATTTATCGTTGACTTCTTTTAGACTAGGTTGCTCTGCTAATTCAACTTCAAGTTCCTTTTTCTTTTGCTGTAAATGTTGTAGCTGATTTTGTATCTGCTTTTGTCCTTTAGTCAATTGTTCCACTTCCTCCTCAAATAGATATTTTTCCTGTTGAGTCAGATCTAATTCAGATAGTAATAATGATATTTCTTGATTAGCTCTATCTAGTTCTTCTTTCGACTGGGATTTAAGCCAACTCTGTTTTGCCCAAGCTAGTTTTTTTCGTTCCTTTTCCAAAAAAGCATCATGTATCTGACCTGCAAATACTATTGGGTAAGGACTCAAATCCCATCCACAAATAGAGCAATTTCCAACATCACCTTCGGTATACTCAGTATTACAGACTGGACAGTTAGCCATATTTCCTCTTAAGCTGAATATTCTGTTCGCGATATCCACAGAAAGAGCAACAAATCAAAGTTTTTCATGCGTCTACGTGCCTTGTTTGCCCCGGCGTTGCCTCACTTGCTGCATATTTTGATACTCCTGTTTTGGTCGTGTAAGACATTCTAAAGGTCTTGTTCCCTTCACTCCCTCCACCTCTAAAACATCAAAAATTGCCTTAGCATTTTGTTGAGTCGCTTTTTCATCCAGCAACTTCTGGCTAAATGTATTAATGGAGACAGAGTTTGTGCCAAACTCTTTTTCAGGACTAATGATCGTCACCACTTCATCCCCAGCAATGTTCTTCACTTTTACTACATAGGCATTGCGCTGATCCATCCCTTCATAAATGGCATTTGTATCTGAGTCAACAAGGCTATATCCCATAGACTCCAGTACTTCCACCGCCTTATCTGCGATTTCTACCCTTAACTGTGAACCCAATATTTCTAGTTTTGCCTGCTCAACAATCTGTCCCAATCGAGGATGTAAGTTATTAATCTGTTCACCAATTTGTTTGACTTGCTCAGTGGTTAATGTGGATTCACCCGTCTTAAGTTGTGCTTCTAAATGATTGAGTTCTTGCTCGTACTCGCTGAGACGACCACTTACCCAATAGTCTACCTCTAGCCGAAACTTATCCGCCTCATCGCCTTGACCAACTTCCACCTCACATTCACGGTTAGCTTGAACCTCTGCAATCAAACTGCGTAAATCTTCCAAAGCTGCATTGTAAAGCAGTAGCCACTCTTGCTCTTTTTGCTCCAATTCCAGTCGTAGATCGCTAAGGGCTAGATAGGTTTGTTGTGCAGTAGCGATCGCAGCTTCACTCACACCTACCTGAATATTGTTGCGTGCTAGCTCCAAACCCCGCCGCAGGTCAGCTAGTCTACCAGGTGCGAATCGCTCATGCTGGTAATTCCGATCAATTTGCTGCCAAATCACCTCCACGTCAGCTAGCAAATCTTGTGCCAGCTTAGCTTTGTATTGCTTTTCCTGTTCAATGCTGTCAAAAATCCGGTCAATCTGCTGTTGCAAAACCCGCTGACCTTTCTCTCGTGCTTGCCGTTCTTCTACAATTAATTGAGTGAACTTTTGAGCGAGTTGCTGATTTAACCGCAAATATTCCTGCCGTTGCTCAGATGTAATCCGCAAATACTCACAGCGCTGTTGAGCAAATCCCTGATTCATAGCAGATTCCAAGCGACTAGTTTCTCTGATTAAGGCTTGTTGCTGGCGGTACTCCGATTCACGCAGCGCGTTGTTAAATTCCTGCCGTTGTTGCTGCAATCGTCTCTGGGTACTTCTTTCTAGATCGCTCAGCCCACTCCGCAATTGTTGCATATCTTGTTCCTGTTGCCTAGCACGTTGCTCTAAGGGAGCTAATCGTTGCTGAAATTCGCGTCTTGTTTCTTCTCTAACTTTATTTAAGCGCTCAGGTAAATCTTGTTGCACCGATCTCAATCGGCTATCTTGCTCTCTTAATCGTCTTAGCTCTTGGTCGTCAACGCTAACATAGCGCCTTTTTTCCCCACTCATAACAGTTGCTCCTGTAGTTTTGGCAACACTGACTAAATTAGAGTTTAGCTGTCTTACAATTCGTTCACTCAATTGCTAAATGTGTTTGACAAGGTGCGCGACCTCCTACATCAACCCGTTCCTGATTTATCTCCTAATGAATTACTAGTAATAAATTATATGGTTAAAGGTGCATTTTCTTTCATTTTAGAGGAGATTTTTACAATTGCTACAGATATATTTTGGATAAATCTGTGCCATTCGCGCATGGCTCACGTTACTTTAGATTTTACATATCAATTGCGCACAATGGTGTCCAGTGGAAGGGGTCTTGAAACAGCTTACTGTTAGCTGGGATTCTTCTAAAAAGCATCTTCTGGGTTGGGCTTAGGGGTAACTGCGTTTCTTGAATCCATTGCCAAAGTTGAGTCATAGTGATATTTCTAACCCAGAATTGCGCCTGGTTGGGCGCAAGGGCTACAGAAATTTCCGTTTGCAAATTTTGATAAAACTTAATCATTAAAAAGGCAGTAGACAAATCACTAATCGTCCAAAGTGAACTAACGACAATCGTGAACGGATCGCCCAGATTGCTGTCATCCCACCGAAACCAGGTCAGGAAGCAGCTTGGGCAAAGCTTCAGGCACGAAAAGTCAAACGTGCTGAGTCAGATATATGATTATTGATACCAGTATTTTATAGGATTACTATTTGATTTTTGAAAGGGTTTGGTGCGTCACGACGTTACGTCTAAGCGCGATCACGTATTCTTTAAAGCAAGCGATCGGCTTTATTGCACACAACAAAGAAACGTTACTTACCAATCGCACAAAATGCAGCCCAGTGAAATGGATTTTGAAAGGGTTGGTCGTCATCTTGCAGCTTGTGTAGAAGTCTCTGTAACGGTGTTCGCATAGTCGGATTTAGAGGGAATGGATTTTCTGTCATCCATGCAACTAATTGAGCTTTAGTAACGCCTTTCAACCAGCATTGCGCTTGGTTGAGAGCAACAGCTACTGATGTTTGCCCTTGCAGATTTTCGTAGAATTTTGCCATTAAAAATGCTGTCGATAGGTCTTTCACAGTCCAAAGCGAACTGACGACATACTGTGTGCCTGCATACAAAAAGGCACTAGGTAAGCCAATGTATTCATCACTAGTATTATTAAAGTCAATCAATCCGGTTTCACAAGCAGACATTGTGACGAGGCGACATTGTTCTAAGTTGAGGGTAAAGATTGTATCTAAAGTGAGGTACTTTTCTAGGTCAAGCACTTCGTCATCTTGCAAACTTGAAGAGTTTTCTGAATCAGGTTCCGTGAATGTGGATTTGGCGGAGGGATCTGCCAGCATAAGGGCAGAATTCCGAGGATTGGTAAGATTAAAGTAGCCGTGACAGCTAAAGTGGGCGCAGTGGAAAGTATTGAGATCTGTACCCTCAATGGCTGACTTGGTAGCGTTTGCTTTTTTAAGAATATTGGTTTGTCTAAAGTAGCTTTTAATAATTTCGACTTCAGTATCTGTGTAGCCGAGGTCTTCTGTTGGGTTCTGGATAGCAAAGATAGATTCAAAATTTGGGCGTTGTCGCTTTTGCAACTGTTGCAACATCTGGCAACTTGGAGCATAGCTCACCCCACCAAGAAAGCGCTCGAATAAACTTGTGCCATCGTTTAGGGGTAAGGCGTGAAGTGGAAGTAGGTGTAGAAAGCGATGGGGAATCAAGATGATGCGATCGCAAGTAGTAGGCACACAAGTGAGAATATCTTCGATATGGAGAAGTTGGCTAAGCTGCTGAAGACGTTCGGTCAATTGTGATCGCCAGTGGTTTTTATCATTTTGATAGTCTTCAAAATACTCATAAAACCAATTATTCAAGTCTTGAATAATTTTATTGTCGATAGCAGCAGATGACAAAACTTGAGGTTGGTGACAATCAGAAGTTATAATAAAAGTGTAACAACTGTTAGAAGTTAAATACCACTCAACAATGGCGGTTCCCGCATCTATTGCAGAGACAATCTGGTTAAATGGGATGGCTTTAACCTGTTGAGTTTCTCGAAAGGTAGGGTCAATTTGATCGATAGTTTTCATCAAATCATCGAGTTGTTCTTCCAACTGATTAAGATACTGACGCTCCGAAGGTCTAGTTTCCAAATTATCTATTCGCTCGCCATCTCCAATGTTAAGAAACCCCAAGCGCTCCTCAACAATTTCAAGGCGACGCCGCTGTGTCACCATTTCCTGGCGTAATTGTTTGAATCTTTCACTCACGCTTTCGGGGACTCCTTTAGGGGAGAGATCGCGGGTTGCTAAAAGTTCAACTAAATTCCGAGCTTTGCTTCGTTCAACATACTCAATGGCTCTGTCTGGTTGATTATCTTGAACGTAAGCTTCTACAATGCCAAAATAAACATTAATTGCATCTGACAATAGCTCTTGTTTACGTAGGTCTAATGTTGTCCAAGCCCGGCTTTGTTCTACAGCTTCAATAGCGGTACTCAATCCTGCAATGGCTTCCTGTAATTGTCCAAGTTGTAAAGCTGCTCTACCAAGATTGTGCCCGTGCTTAAAACAATCAACAGGGTTAGTTTTAGGTGTGTGAATTTCTAAAGCCAACTGATAAGATTTAATTGCTGCTTCAATTTCGCCTAGCTCTAGGTGGATCGTTCCAAGGTTGTTCTGGGTCATTGCCCAAAGTGAAGGGAATGTTTCGGGTGTATAGATTTCTAACGCTGCATGACAAGCGGCAATCGCCAGTTGAAGATTTTTGGTTTTGTTCCCTTGAATACGATCTTGGTACGCGATCGCCAAGCATAGCTGAATCAGTGCCCAACTATGAGGCAAAGTTTCACGGGTACTGACTTCCAAGGCTTTTTTATAAGTTGCGATCGCTTGTTCAATATTTTCTGTCTTATCCCCCTGAATTCGACGACTGTAAGCATTTGCAAGGGTTGTGCAAATCATTGCCCACTTTTCAGGAAATGCTTCGCGGGTATAAACTTGTAGAGCCGCTTCGCCAGCTTCAATTGCTGATTCTAAATTGGTTTCACTGTTTTTTGTAAATCGGTCTGCCGAATAAAAATAGACAACAGCTAAATTGCTTTGGATCATTGCCCACTGTTCAGGGAAGGCTTCAGGGGTGTAGACTTCAAGAGCTGCCCTGTATGCTGTAATTGCTAACCTCAAATTTTCTGCTCGGTCGCCCTGAATACGCTCAAGATAAATAGTGCCCAAAGTCGTTTGAACTGTTGCCCAAGTTGGTGGATTCTTTTTACGACTTTGGACAGATATAGCTTTTTTACAAGCTTCAATTGCTTGTTCGAGATTTTCATCTCGGTTTCCTTGACTACGCTTTCGATAAGCATAAGCAAGATTGTTGTGAATTCCTGCCCATCCTTCAGGATTACTTTCCTGTGTGTACACCTCCAAAGCTTCCTCGTAAGCAGCAATTGCTAGTTCAACATTTTCCGCACGATTGCCTTCGATGCGATCGCTATAAGCATTTGCTAGAGTTTCCTTTCCCTTTGCCCACACTTGAGGAAATTCTCCTCGATTTATCTGTTTTAACGCAGCTTCAGCAGCAGTAACTGCCACTTCTATATTTGTTACTTTATTTCCTTGGATACGAACCCTATAAGCATTACTTAAGTGTATTTGAGTAGAGACCCACTCTTTACGAGAGTTGGCAAGCGAGAAGCTTTGTAGGGCAGCTTGATGAGCTGTTATTGCTTTTTCTATATTTTCTGCTTTATCTTCTCGAATCCGATCCAAATAAGCATTTCCTAAAGAGCCTTGAACAGATGCCCATAATTCTGGATCATCTTCACGGATGAAAAATTTTAAGGCAACTTCATAACAGGAGATTGCAATTTCAATATTAGTAGCAACACTACCTAAAGGAAATTTAGCAATTGATTCTCCCATTAAAAAGATTACGGCAGCAAACTGTTTAGCTTGCTCTGGCGTTCCTTTGGGTAATGTCCTTGCCCAAGCTTCGAGCAGATGAGGAAGATCATCATTTAATTTATCGATATTTCCTTCCAATAATGGAGAAACCTCTGAGTAAATCTGCTCGTAACTTTTCCCTTGTTCTTTAGTTTGAACAATTTTTAGGAAAATTATCTGTATAAGTGTATTTTGTGATTCAACGACTTGTGACTCAACAACGTTGTTTGATAATGATACTCCCCATAATTTAGCTAATTCTTGAAGCGGGTATTTTAATGCTTCAGCACCTTGAGCATTTCCTCTCTTTTCAGCTAATTGAAGCATTTCTTCGATAGTCAAAACCAAATTTTTCTGTAGAGAATTGGCTTTACCTCGCTGCGAGACATTATTCATTAAAGTCTGGATTATTTCAGTCGAAGCAGAATCCATCTGCCCTAGAAATCCAGATTGTAATAATAGATTGATAAATTGTTGAGAATTACCACCACTCCCTAAAACAGAACTCAGTAATTGCTGGGCTGATGCTGGATCCAATTGTCCTAAAGACGACTGAAATATTAACTGCATTGTTTTCTCAAGATCACCATCTCCCTGCAAAATTAATGGCAATATTTCTTGAATAAAAACAGTTTCATCGGTCTCTGGAATTGAGGAGGGGGTTGCCGTATCAGTAGATGTTGAAGTTGCGGTATAATTTCTAGATACAACAGTGTCTGAGCTAGTTAAGGGAGTTTCAGTCATCGTTGTTATTTCAAGTCTCTCAGACACAAGCTGGAGCAGCCTATTCAAAGCATCCACTGTATCTTGATCACGCATCTCACCATAGGTTTGCTTCATTTGCTGGATCATAGAGACTAAGCCATCATCTATTAGATCTGAAGTAGCATCTAAGATGGATTTCTCCATACCACTAGGACACCGCAGGAGTTCTTGAATCAAAAACAAGTAGGGCTTTGGACTTTGCTCGCTCATATATAGCAGTTCCGTATAATCCAGTTAAATCAGCTTACAGATTGCTGAAAGTGTTCTAAGTCTGGTAATTTAGATAGTAACCCTAAAAATTCTTAAGTTAACGCATACTTTCGTTAAGAATTACAGCAGTTTGATGGATATTGTCATACTTATTCAAAAAGATTTACACTTACACAAATTTTCAGGTAGGGGTGTATGGGCTTTGCTAATGCTGCTTAGTCACTCCACGCATCTGTAGCAGCGCGTGATCTGATTTGTGGCTCTGGAACAGTCTGTGGCGGAGTTCCAGACTTCGCATTTTGCTGATCTAACTCTTGCTTGTTCGTAGTGACAGGGTGAATACTGTCTGCTGTTTTCACATCACGAACATTTGTAGGTAAGCTAGTTACACTTGGATGCTGCTTAACATTTTTGTAGGTGGGGGAGCGAGGGACAACACGTGGTTGGGTATAGAGTAGTTCTAGAGGTAAAACAAAACGTCGTTTATAATGCTCTTTAATACCTTGACACCACTGAGTAATAATATACTCTAAAATATCAGTGCTAATTTCGGGTCGATGAAGCTTTTCTTGTAAGTTCCTGCGTAAGGTTTCTCTATTAACTGATCCTTCTACTTTAGATTCAAAAAAGTCTTTTGGATACTGCTCATATATTCCTGACAACAGTATGGAATGTACTTCTACTTCTTTGTTCCCAGACATTATATCTCGGATGATCAAGGTGTATTCAGTCATTTTTGTATTTTTTGTTAATAAAATTATATTTATTATACCTTGAAAGTGTTATTGAATGTACCGTAAACTGAAACATATTATATGAGTTAAGAGTAATACCGTGTTTAATATTCAAAAACCTTATTTTTACTATTTCGTGATTACAGTAAGCGCTTTTGTATTAGCTAGTTGTAATCAAGCCGAGAGTACTAAGGATCAGTGCCAAAGATTCACTCAAGTTATGCAAACTGTTGTTGACGAAACTCAGGCATTTAAGCAGAATTCAAAATTTGATAGAGATGCACTCTCACAATTTATAAATATTACAGAAAAGTCTGGTCGAGAAATAACAAGTCAAACAGCATTCAACGACAAGTCACTTATCACCTTCCAAGAAAAGTTTTCTAGCTTATACGACAATTATACCTCTGCAGGATCAGATATTCTCAAACTAAATAAGATAGTGAGTAATCCTCAAATTGGTTATAATAGTTTGAAGAAAATAAGACAATCTGTTCTAGAAGAAAAAGAACTTTTAACATCTTTTAATAAGTACTGTGAGCCTCAAGGTTTTAAGATAAATAATGTAGCTCCTTAACTAATCACAGATCTGTAGGTTGGGTTGAACGGAGTGAAACCCAACAAAATATCGGTTTTTTGCGTTGGGTTTCGTTTCTCAACCCAACCTACATGTGTAGCGATCATTTCTTAAATTGGTATAAGCATTAGATGCAGTTATTTGAGACAAGCATACCCTTTACTTAATTATTAATAACTCTTTCAGATTCCGATCTCAGTTGACTACTCCACCGCCAGAAGATAAAAAACCATATAATAGCAAAGCCAAAAGTACTTAGTAATACAATCAGATAATTCTGCCAAGAAAGTTCGGCTTGGAATCCAATGTTATTTAGTCGAATCAGCTTTTCTGGAGAAGAAAACTCAAAATTTCTTTCTTGGGAAACAACTGTGACGATAGTTCTGTACTGTGTCGCTTGCTTGGCATCTTTTTGTCGATATATTACTTCATACTCTCGAAGGGTTTTAAAAAAATTAATTAAACTATTTGCAACATCCTGAGAATTCGTAGAAAACTTATATAATCCTCCTGTTGCTTCAGCAATATCTTTGAGTCTTTGCTCGTCAACAATAAAGGTATCGATATCAGTAGAAGGAGGAGCGTACTGATTATCTGTTCCCTTAATTAATTGCATTGCTTCAAAAATAAATTCTTGAGGTGTCAGCTTGGGTAATTTGCAAGTGGTGCTAACTTGATTCACTGTTAATTGAGAAGTATCTGTGAAGGGACATTTGGTGCGATCGCGCAATTCCTGCAAAGTCTCTCCATAACCTAGGGTGTGAACTGTAACTTTCGTACTATATTTTTGCAAAACCTTCCTTAAACTCTCAAACTGCTGGTGTTCACTAGGGCGGTCAACCACATGATAGCCATCAGATAATAGAATGACTGCTAGTCGAGGCTCTGTGTTTTCTTTTGTGTGTAGGGTGTTTCCTTGAGTCCCTAAAAACTTTACAGCTTCTCCAACTGGTTGATAGAGATTTGTTGCTGCACATACATTCTGGCTAGCTAGTTCGTTAATTTGGCTATCTAGATCAGTATTTGTGATCTCGCGAAAGCTGTTTCTAATTTTGTTTTCGTTAACATCATATACAATAGAACACGCTTGTCTAGAATCGGAAAAACCAAAAGGCACAATGGCAACTTGATAAGGTAAGTTCTCCTTTCTGAGTTGTTGTAAGATCTCTTGTATGGCTTTGGTAGCTCCATTAAGTTTCCTGACCTTACTAGCATCTCTTTGCTGCATACTGCCACTCATATCTAGCAAAATAATAATATTGGCAGGATCTGGTTTAGAAAGTTCTGGTGAAATGACTTTATCTACACGAAAGTTGGCTTGCGCGTTTTGCTCATCAACTGTCTTAATTTGAAAATTTTCGCGACTAAGACTAGAAACAGGCTGGTTTTCGGAGTCTAGTACTCTGACTTTCAAAATCACGCGATCCCCATCGGTTTTGTAATTGAGGATTTCTACAGAACCACTAGCAGCTAGTGTAGGAACTGGTATCCAGGTTAAGAAAAAGACTAAGAAACTAAGCTTGTTATTGCGGATCGAGGAAGCGATCGTAGAAAACAAACCGATAAAATTCTTTACCATCTGGGTTTTTAAAAGTAATGATTTGATTATGCCAAAGAGTGTATTCCCCATCCTGAGATTCATTCCTTAGGGTTGGGAAAAGTTCAACGGCGCTTGTTTCATGGCAAATAATTTTCGCATAGGGAAATTTGACCCTAATTTCTGCACATTTAGAAGGTATTTCCGGAAGATATATGTCATCGTCATCACCACCACCAATTGTGATTGGCTGACCATTTGGTAACTGAATGGATAACCCTTCTTCAATTACATCAGGTTCTTTTGCATTGGCTCCTTCGTTTGGTGGTTCAACAACAAATTGAAAAGCACCTCTTGGTTTTAATTTAGGGAGATCTCGTATCATTCCGCTTCTAATTTCTTCGTCTATGATCTTTTGATTAATTGATGCTATCCCTTCACCTGCTCGCAACGCTACTTGGTAAGTTGGGGAAGTTGCAAAGCTGAGAAGTGCGCCTAAAATCAAGCCAAAAGCTAAAAACCCAAATGGTTCATTATATTCCTTTGAAAAAGATGTGTTTTGGGAAAATTTCTCAGCAATTAAAGCAGCGCTAAATCCTGCAAGACTGCCAAATAAAACTGTATTCTTAATTCGTTTATTTCCTTTATCAGTTAAGCCTTCCATACTTCGCGATCGCCAGCTTATCCCTTCACATATACCTGTAGATAGTCCAACAATGCACCAGACAAAACGCTTGACGTCTCCGGCTGATAAGCTTGTCAGTTCATAAAGAGTAAAAGTAAAGATTGCTGCACATAGACCAGCGATCGCACTCCATAATATAGTTTTAAAAAAATAGCTGCGTAGTGTCTGAAAATTATTTCTATATCGGGTAGGATTGCTGAGAAATATTTCTGTAGCTACCATGCTAATAGCAAAGAAAAATGCTAAAAAAGGCAATAAGATAAAGTCGGGTCTAAATGGCAAAGTTCCACCACTGATATTTCGTGCTAATTCCAGCAGAATCTGCGAAATATCCCAACTGACTAAGGCAGCAACAATACCTGATAGGATGTATAGTGTCAGTCTTTCTGGTCTCACATTTTACCTCTTATTTTTATATATTTCAAAATTTTGTACACAATTTTTAAATTCTTCAACTTCATTTTTATTCGCACAATTTTGCAGATTTTTTAATATTTCTTGAAAAGGTTCTTTCCTTTCGATAGATTGTTGCAAGTATTTTAAAATATTTAAAACATATTGGTCAATTTCCTTATTTTTTTGTAACTTTAAAACAACGCTTGAATTGATGAATTTATTATTTTTAATAATATACCGATATGTTTCTCTTTCTCTCAATTTATCTTTCTCCTCGTCAGGAGTTTCGCTTTTACTAAGCCGACTAAGTTTATCTATTTCGCCTGGCAGTAATCTTTCTATTTCTTCCTCACATCTTTGTAGTTGCTGTTTTTTATCTGAATATTGATTCGTATTATTGTCTACATTTTTGCACTTATCAATACTTTCTTTTAAAGATATATTTGAAGGATTTGACAAATGCAAGATGCTGAAAAACTGAAACAAAAAAATTAGAAAACCTAATGTTAAAGTACCTAAAATAAGACGATTTCGCCATATTCTTAAATGATATCTTTTTTCTTTAGGAGAAACATGCAAAATTATACTTATCTTGTTTTTATGATTATGCTCAAGCTTTGATAAAACATTATAAGGAATATTTTTTTCACTATACTGATAGCAAATTGCTGATAATAAATTAACATCTAGCAGTTGTTCTTTGTATTGTTTAGAAAAATAGTTAATTTCAGTTTCTACTCGTTGGGATAAAAGTTTTGCTAAATTTTTATACCCTGGCTTATTTGTAGTTACTTGCTCATTAAATAAATCACTCCTCAGTTTGATTAAAAATTCTTGTGTAACTTGTCCACTAAAAACACCTGACTCATTAGAAGGTTCCCTTTCCCTATCCAAAAATTCTACAATGTTTGCAACATAGTTATTCAGAGAGATAGACCAAATATTATCTTTATGTGTTACTAACAGCCATTTACAAAGTTTAAAAATACTTGTATTATTATATAATACTTCATTTAATAAAATCGAAATTCCATCGTATATACGCTTATAAACTACTATCTTTTGCGATTTATTTTGAATAAAATCGACTATATTTTTCTGTGTTTCAAACGAAATTATAATATGTTTTTTATTCCTTGTTCCTCGTAACCATTTCAACCATTTAACAATTTCTTCAGGAATTAAAAGAGGCAGTAGAGCATAATATTTCACTGATTCTTTTCGAGGATCAGTATCTGTTTTGAGGTGTTTGATGTGTTGATTTTCTGCAACAAAAAAATTACTCCAATTTAAACCTTCTTCATTAGACAATATTTCGACAATAGCACTCGCTTTTTCTGAACGAGTGTTAGCATTGTACTCACTATTAGCAAATACAAATTCGTCTAATATTTTCGCGATTGACTTTTCATTTTCAGCTAGATAATCTCCATCTATTCTCTTTTCTATTGCTATTTGTGGAGTTGCTAGAGTATCTTCCTTGGTGACACCTTTTGTTGCTAATTCGCGCTCAATGGTTTGTTTAGCAGCCTCATTTTCACACCAAATTGCAACATACATTTCTGGAAAATAAAGCTTGCGAACATTCCAAGCCCATGCAAGTGGAAGCCCAGCTTTTTTGGCTGCTTCAACAGCCTGAGTGTGCAATTCGCGTCGAATATCTCCTTTGTAGTTAGCTAAGGTCAGAATGGAAGGATAAATAGAATATTTTTGTTGGTAACTAGAATTAATATCATTACTAGAAATGTCTTCTATATACTCATCGCAAACTAACTTATTTCCTGTAAACGACTTAGGATTCATATCAAAGACGTTGGGATTCTTCAGCCACCAATTTAGTAAAGTTCCTACACCATCTAATTTGAAGTGTTTATTAATTTCAGAATTTTTATCTAACCAAAAGTAGCGATATCCGACGATCCCATCTCTTCCTGTATTATCTTTTCCTTGGTAATTAGCAACTGCTAAAACACAATAACGATCATCTATAACTCTAGCAATTAGTGCTACTTCCTCCGTAGCAGGTGCAAAACCAGTGGGTATTCCGAAGATATTTTGGTTATTGTTGATAAATTGTTGAATGGGAGCGGGTATTTGTCTGTTATAATTGGAACGGTCAATTGCATTTCCAAAACCGCCGGATATCCATCGATCCTTTTCACATACTTCACTAAAACCTCTAGAAAACTCGTATATTTCAACTTTCCCACTGTAGGCATTTAAGGAACACATAACTCAACCTCTACTATGCTTATCGCAATTGATGATCGTCTTTACCTGTTTGCAACCAGTATATGGGAGCAACTAAACCAAAGGGTTGCCAAGCTTCTGGTTGCCTTAAAGTATATGCCGCACTACCCTTAACTTGCCTACAATTAGGCTGAAGTGTATCACCAATAAAGCCAAATGCAGAACACATAAAAAAGTTCATTGAACAACCCCAAGTTTGCCGCCAGTTATGTAAGTTTGAGAAAGTGTTAGAAAACTTGAGTTCGGCAAACTCTTTAGGTTTATTACGATAAACATCATTCTGTTCACCTTTAGTAAATACAACTGCGATTCTGTGTCTTCTCAACCTGCGGCGATTTCTCTGCACTCCGATAATATTTCCTAGTTCTCTTTGTAAGTTAGCAATTGCCTTTGCATAATCTTTATCTCGTTTAGGAGTAGTGCTATCAAGCATAATCATGAGCCCGACTACAGAAGCACAATCATTAAGGGAATCTTGGGTAAAATTCCCTGCAATTAAATTCTCAATCAATTCTCCAGTAGGTGCGGTTATAGATATGTTCAACCTGAGAGGTTTTCTTCGGATTGTCGCAATTGGATTCATGAAGAATTTTGGCTTCAGCTTGATAGAAAACCTACAGGAGTCAGCGTATTCACTTGCTGGCATTTCAAGCCCATTTTTTAAGACATTCTCAGCATTGGCTTGGAGATGTTCAGCCCCATACCCATAGGGATCAACAGATATGATACGTCCTTCTAGGTAGTTCTCAGCTTGCAAACAGATAGATAGCGCTGCAAGGTAAGATGTTTTACCCGCGTCGCGAGTGCCAATCATGCGGATGTCACCACCTGGTAGATTAATAGGAGTTGCGCTGAGGATGTTGAAAAAATTAAAGAAATTCATTGTGTAACTTTTCTGCTGTACCCAGCCAGTAAATTGGTTCAATTACACCGTAAGGATTCCAGTTATCAAAATCTCGCAAGCGAGCACGATACTCTGCATGAGTGCCATCATCTTCAGTATAAAACCGATTGGGGCGCGGGTCATATTTTCCTAAAATGCCATAGGCTGAACAAGCAAAAAAGTTAACTTTTTTCTTTAACCTGTTTTTCAGTAAGTTATAAGTCTTGGGTAATCGAATTTTGAATAAGTCTGCTTCTGGATCAAGACGACCACCCCAAATTTCACCACGTTCACATTTAGACATGACAACGGCAACTCGTAGGGTTTGTATAGACTTTGTATTACTTTTCTCGTCTATGCGATCGCATAACCATTTAAAAACTTCAAAAAACTCTTTGTCTTTGCCAGTCTGCCATTCTGTAAGCATAAACATCCAACGGTTTAATTTTAAACATTGAGTGAGGAATTCCCGAACGTCGCCCTCAAGCTCTTCCTTTTCTTTTGGAGATTTTGAGAGACCACGATTTATAAAGGCATTAAAAATCCGGTCAAAACGTTCTCCAGAAAGATCCTTAGCACTCAGTTGTATCTTGTTAGCTTGACGAAAGCGTTTAGCATTCTTGATAGAAATATCAAATCGATAATCATATTCTTCGTTTAGATCTGTTGGAGGGACTGCTTTTTTTTGTTGAATAAAGTTGCTAATTATATCTTCAAGTTTATGTATCCTCAATCCCCCGGATCTAATAGCATTTCCATCTTGTTCGTTTAATCCAAGAGCAAGCAAGGATGCCAGGTAAGTCGTTTTACCTGAAGCTCTAGGTCCCATAATACACATTTCTATAGGTATAGATTTGTTTGTAGGTATCATTTATATCTCTTCATCTAAACTAAGATATGTTCCCAAACTCAACCAAGGAATTTCTAGTAATTTACGATCTTTCTTGGTAGTGATAAAGAAGCTTAATTTAGAAGCACCAGTTTGGTTAGCATTAAACTCCTGAATAACATCTTTAGCAACCCTAAAATAGCGAGTTATAATGCGATCTAAATAAGTCCCAAAATCATTGTTTCCTGAGGGATTATATTGCCATTTTGAACTCTCCTCTTTGTAATTACAAAAAAGATCAGCTTTGTGAAGACAAACAAAGAAATGCTTGACTGATTTGCAATTCTTTTTCAGTGTTTCTAGATTTCTTCTCAGATTTTTGACCCATACATCACGAGGATATAAATCTTCTTCTTTGTTTACTCTATCAAGAGGATTATGTTCAGCTTTTAAATATTCTTCTCTGACTAACTCTTGATACGGGTGCAGAACTAAAATAATGTAACGAGCTTTACCAATCTTTTGCATAAAGTCTTGGTAAGCGCTCGGAAATTTATCCTGAGGACTCTCTGTTGCCTTTATATCTCCCCAAAATTCCCCACGAGTATCGATTAGATCAACTGTAATTTCTCTAGGTCTTGGTAGTCTTAAATATAAAGAGAGCGAATGCAAATTGATAGGATTTTCTGTGGGAAGTACTTTTCCGTCAGGACTTAGTTCCTCTTTAAGTCTCCTGCTATCATCCTCGTCAACAACAACATAGCGCTCTTGCGGAGACGGTTCGCACAAGCTCAAGATCATGCTGCTCTTACCAACTGCTCTATCACCAATTACGATCACACTCATAAAATTGTACCTTCTGGCTCTACTCTTCACCCTCAATCGGAAAACCTGTATAAGTCAGGAGTGCATCATTAACGATCCACTCCTGACGCGGAATATCTTTCAGATCGGCTTGCACAATTCGTCCTGACAAAAAGTGTAGCTCTTGATTACGTGAACCCCGCAACACATCGTCACCTGATTGTTGTTTTTGAAAAAGACCATCGATTAATAAATCGACGTGCTGCAAGAGATCATCAGCACCTTTTACCCGACCTGAGTGTAATTGTTCTAAGCGGTATCCTGTCCAGCAAACTACAGTTTTACCAGCAGATTGAACAAGACTAGCTAATTCTGCTAAAGCTACCGCTTGGGCGAACGGTTCACCACCAGAGAAGGAAATACCCGCTAAGTCAGGTAGTTGTTGGAAAACTTGCCACACAGTATCTACAGTCAGAATCTGATTTATGCGAAATGCCAGAAAGTCTGGATTTTGACAACTAGGACATCGAAATGGACAACCCTGCACCCATAATACCATCCTCGTTCCGGGACCATTAGCACAAGAACGAGGTAGCCATGAAGCCAGATTTAACAGATACTCTTTTGTCATTATTAATAGCTTTCAGTTTCTAACCGACGTTTAGGAGACTCTTGGACTGGCGGTTCAACTTTTAAAGTGGCTACATTCTGTGCTGAATATACCTGTTTATATTCTTCTGGGACAGGCTGCTCGTCTAAGCTATCCCACTCCAAGTAATATCCTTGCTCTTGAAAGATTTGCAGTGCTTTTCCAGTTCTAGCCGCGCAGTCTGTAGTCTCTTCACGAGGTCCGAATAAATCAATTTGCTGTCCATCAAATTGCACTCGCATAACTGTGTTGACCTTTTCTCCTGTGTCTTGATTTTCATGAGTTTCAATTTCCACAATAACGTCACCATCATCAATGCCTATAATTTGAGATTTGTAGTCAACGGCTCGACTTTGCCATGCTTTCACTAAATTTTCTGCTGCGTCCCAAACCCTATTTGCCTGCAATTCTGCTGCGGTTATTTGCTGATGAATTGCTAGCAACTCTGGGTCAGTGAATGGGCGATCGCTTCTACGTATTCGCTCAATCTCAGTTTCTAAATCTTGAAAGAGCTCTTTTGGTAAGTGATCTTCTATAGCATCCAGCCGTGCTTGGGCATATTCAGCTTCAGATTGCAGTTGCGATCGCAATTGCTCAAATGCTTCTATTCGAGCATCATCCAGTGCTTGCAGATGTACTTCTGCTGCTGCGACATTTCCAGAATCAAGTGTTTGTTCAACATTTCGTAGAGCTTGCAAAACTGTTAACTCATCTAGCAACTCTTGCTCTATCAGCCTTTGATACTCTTCTCGAATTCGTGGTAAACGAGATTTCTGTTCGCGAATTTTGATTTGTAAATCTCTGGAGTTGAATTCTGCATCATTGTTAACAGGTACATTCGTAAATATTGGCTGAGAACGTGTTTCAGGTAATTTTACAATTGTCTTATTCCTGGGATAAGAACGTCGAGCCTCAGCAATTTGGCGTTGGATTTCTTCTTCTTGCTGTATGGCTTTTTCTCTTTCTCTACGAAGTCTTTCCTGATATGCTTGAACCGATTTAGCAGCCATAACCACAGCTGCTCCTGTTGCCATAACGCCGGATGCAACAACAAAGCCTGCTACAGCCACTCCTGCTGCTACAGCTTGTGCTGCCAGTGGTGTAATACCTGATACTGAATATGTCTTTGTGCCACTCATTTTATGACCTTTCAGATCTATATACAAAATTTATAAAATTAGCTGATTTAAAAAACCTTCTTCAATTGATGAAGCAGGCATTCCTCCACCATCTTCCAAAAGTTTTAGATACTTTTGAAGCAACCTTTGCATACTTCCAGTCCGATATTGAGGATTCATTTTTGATAGAGCTTGCTCCCAATTACTATCAGTTGGTGTACCTTTAGAACCAGCTAGATATTTTGTCTCTTTCACTAATTTATCTAACTCAGCCCCAGAAAAACCTGCTGTTGTGCGCACTAATTGTTCTACAGTAAGGTTATCAAGAGGTAATAGTTTATGTGTCTGAATACACTTCTCAATTATTTCCCTTCGCTCTTGAGTATTTGGTGGCATAACGATGAAGATTTCATCGAAACGACCAGCACGAAAAAGTTCAGGAGGAAGCTTTTCCCTATCATTGGAGGTGGCAATGAAAAATATAGGATATTTATGATCGTTCAACCATGACAAAAAAGTACCAAACTGGCGCGTACTAACTCCAGAAGTGTCAGTACCTGTACCAGAAAAAGCCTTTTCAATTTCATCCATGAACAGAATATTAGGCGCAGAGGCTTCAATAGCTCTTAGAGCATGGAACGTATTACTTTCTGACTCTCCCACAAATTTAGATTGGAGACGGGAAATCTCAAAGTTGATTTGTGGTACGCACCATTCTTGAGCGATCGCTCTGGCGATGAACGTCTTACCACACCCAGGAAAACCTTCTAGTAAAATAGCCCGTGGGCGCATTTCTGGTTCTAAATCCTGCTCAAACCAAGCTTTACGATTTTCAATCCAAGCTTTAACATTTTCTAGTCCACCTACACCTTTTAGCCCTTCTCCCTGAGGAGCATAATATTCTAGAACACCTGTTTTTCTAATTTCCTGCTTCTTGACTTCTAGCAACAATTTACCCGTAGCTTCTGGGTTGGACCACAAATTACGGGTAGTGACTAACCTTGC
The DNA here is from genome assembly GCF_017591665.1 of Aetokthonos hydrillicola CCALA 1050. Classification (GTDB taxonomy): domain Bacteria; phylum Cyanobacteriota; class Cyanobacteriia; order Cyanobacteriales; family Nostocaceae; genus Aetokthonos; species Aetokthonos hydrillicola. The sequence continues at coordinate 71,002 of NZ_JAAKGC010000027.1, forward strand.
TGCTTGAATAGCAGCTTGTAGTGGTATACCCTGAGCTAGTTCCGCTAGCCGTTTTGCTTCTGCTTCCAATAGTTCGTATTTGTGTGATGCAACACTGAAGACCTTATCGTAAAGCTCCTTTCCTGTGGGTAAAGCTAGATCGAGAATATGAACGTTATTACGAAGAATTGTGGGAATTGACCAGTCTGCACCGATAACAATCAATGTCATGCGTGGACGGGGTATTCTATCTTCAATATCTAGAAGTAATTCTTTTAGCCTACGTGCTATTAAGTGATCGTCAGATCGTATTAAAGCTGACCAATCAGGAAGAAGATAGGTATATTGTCTATCTGGATTCTTGATTGCAAACTCCTGTAACTGTCTGTGTAAAATATCGAGGGCTTGAATAACAGCATTGGTATTGTCTGGTGATGGATTAGCTAACTGCTCCCACCTTGTTTCTTCAACGCCTTGTTTCCCTAATAACCGTTTTTGGAAACCACTTGTGCTATCCCATCGACACAGATCCCCTTCCTTGATGTTTATTCCATCTATGCATGTGTCATGTGAGCGGATGGCACATCGAACAGCGCGGTTTTCTTCAGACGAGCGCAAAAAAATTAAAGTATACCGTGATCGTAAAAGATCTCGGAGTTCCAGCCAACATTTTTCGTAGAGCTGCTCGGCAGAAATAGTATCATACTCTTCTTGGGCGTTAGGGTAGGCACTCATCACCCTTACATACTCCAATATATTTTAAACTTGGTTTTCAACAGCTTCAGTTGCACAACTTAATAACCATTTGTTGAAGGGAGAATCAGACTTTCTCTGAAATCTTCTTCTATAGCCGATTTTGGTTTTCCACCTCCTTCTTATATATAAGTTCTGGATAATCTTGTAATAGCAGCCTTCAGCTTTAACCTTTCAACAGCCCAAGATCTAGAGAAAAAGCCATTTATTTGATTGGGCAGCAAGTACTGTCTTAGCTTTTATTTATTTTTTCATATAAGTTGCTAGGATAATATCTTACCATAAAAGCAATATACTTAACTATATACATCTCTACAAGTTTCATCTGCAGAGCCAATCTCACTACACAAAAATTCCACTGTGTTCATGCTTGACGTGACAAGCTTTGTTGCAGAAAAATATGTATGTCTAATTGTTAGTTTCTCTAAATTATTTGTGATAATATGTAACAATGGATATACATCGGAAATAGAATTTAAAGTATATTTTTATCCCATTACTGTGAATATTCACCAAGTCAGTTCAGCACAATGTATCTATGAAATCGCCAGAAAACCTGGCTTTTTCTGCTTGCGAATTAGTGAGAAGTATTTTGACAAGTATGTTTACAGCAGCACTGAAGACCTTAAGTTAATTATTGTTTAAACAGCCTCAAATACCAGTGTCTGGAGAAAAAGCATGACTGAACTTGTAAGTGGAGGATGCCTCTGTGGTCAAGTGCGATACGAGTATGATGGTGATATAGGTCCAGCAAATTATTGCCACTGCCAAGACTGTAGAAAAACAACAGGTAGTGCTTTCAATATTGGAGTTCGTCTTCAGTCAACGGCTCTTCGTGTTGTCGCTGGCTCGGTTAAAAGTTACACGAAGATAGGCGACAGTGGCAAGGCCATTACTCGCGAATTCTGTCCGGAATGCGGTTCACCTTTGTTTACGAAAGCATCTACAAAACCTCAGTATATCTGGGTTAAAGCCGGAAGTCTAGATGACCCGAAGTGGGTTAAACCAATAGATCAAATCTGGACTGACTCGGCAGTACCTTGGGCTTATATAAATAGGGAGTTACCTGGCTTTAACCGAAATCGTAACCTTTTGTAAAGGACTCAGTGATCAGGGAGCATCAAACATTGAATTACTGGCTGGACAAAAAGATTTATTTGCATTTTCCTGCATTCAAATCGCGTAACTTTCGACTTTTCTTTAGTGGACAAACGCTTTCCCTATCAGGCACTTTCATGACCCAGGTAACGATTTCCTGGTTAATGTATGAATTGACACATTCTGCTTGGTTATTGGGTTTAACCGGATTTCTTCAATTTTTACCCACATTAATACTGGCACCGTTTTCTGGGGTTTTTTCTGATCGCTGGAGCCGACGCAATTTGCTGATCTTAGTGCAAGTATTAGGCTTTTTTGTTTCCTTTCCCCTTACCACTCTAACTTTTTTAGGGTTCGTAGATTTTCGGGTACTGATGGTTGTCGTTATATTGGGGGGATTATTAAAGGGATTGGATATGCCCGTGCGTTATGCGATCGTCAAGATGAACAACCTTGCTGCATAGATGAACTGAGTTTGTGAATTCCCATACACTTTACGAAACAGTTTTGAGAAGGAATCAATAAAAATGACCATTTCATTTGATCGCGTTTCTGATATCTACGATGCGACACGTGGACTACCCGCTACAACAGCTGAGCAAGTTACGGATACTATCCTGAACCTAGCTTCAGCAACACCAGATACTAAATTCTTTGAAACTGGTATCGGTACTGGCAGAATCGCTATACCTATCGTTCAAAGAGGTTATTCTTATACTGGTGTAGATATTTCAGAAAAGATGCTGGCTGAACTGCAACGAAAATTAGAAGGCATATCGCACCGACTCACAGTAGTAAAAGCAGATGCTACGTCCCTACCATTTCCAGATAACTCTTTCGATGTCGCACTCACTGTTCATGTGTTTCACTTAATTTCTAATTGGCAGCAAGCCCTAGCAGAAATTCGTCGAGTCTTAAAGCCTGGGGGTATCTACCTTTACACTCATGGCTATGTGGACAATAACAGCTCTGATTTTGAGCAAAAATTGCAAGCTATTATGGCTGAGTATGGTTATCCTCTACCCCGTTATGGTGCAATAGAGCAAGAAGTTTTAGATGCTTTACGAGAACAAGGAGCAACTTTGGAAACAGTTATAGCAGCTAAATGGCCATCTGATTTGACTGTAGGGAAATTGATCGAACATCATCAAAACAAAGTTTCTCGCCATACTTGGCATCTTCCAGATGACATTTTTGCTCGTGTTATTCAAGATTTACGGGATTGGGCTGTACAACATTATGGCTCTCTAACCCATGATTTATCTGGTGAAAGAACGTTCAAAATTGTTGTAGTACGGGACTGGGCTTAGGACTTACGATCAGTTATCAGTTAGCTGACATCTTGCACCATTCTAATTTAGCCCGATATCCCGCCCAGAACTTAAGTTCCGGGCTAATAGCGCGCATTCCATTGAAATGGACTCAAATCCTTTCTCAGTCCTCTTGAGAGGACTTTAACTATCAGCCAGCGATTTAAATCGCTGGCTGACTGATAACTGTTAATGAATAGCTGCCTTCTTCAATTCAGACGCTTTGGTGTAATTGTTTCATATGATTGAGACGGAAGTAGTGCATCCTTAATATTTATATTCCGAGGAATAATTTTTTCCTGAAAATAAAAATCAGCTACCCTTTGTTGTTCCTCAATGATTGCAGGTGTCAGTTTTCTTAAGCGAAAGGTACGTCGGCGTGCTACCTTTTCTAAAACTGGTACTTCTAGTTTGAGTTCGGGTGCAAAAGCTTTAGCTACTTCAGTGGGGTTTTTTTCTGCCCATTCGCCCACCTTGTCTGCTTCTTCTAAAAACACTCGCGCCAATTCAGGATTTTGAGTGATAAATGCACGTCTGCCGAGATAGAATCCGCCCAAGGTATTAATTCTGGCTGCATTTCTCAAATTACGAATTGGGATAATGTTTTCCACCAATGCTAAAAAGGGATCACTCGCTACCCAAACCTCTACTTTATTTTGAATAAAAGCGTCGCGGGCTTCTGATGGAGTTAAACCCACGATTTGCACATCAGTAATTTTTAAGCCGACCTCTTGGAGAGCTTTTGCTAGTAAATAGTGTGCATTTGACCCTCTTTGAAAAGCAACTTTTTTACCTTTAATATCAGCTAATTTTTTAATAGGGGAATCAGCTCTAACTACGATACCTTGATTTTCCCCCTGACTGGGTGTACGTCCAGCAATATAGATAACCTCTGTAATACCGGCGGCTTGGGAAAATATTGGGGGTGTCTCTCCCACTGTACCGATATCAACCTTACCTGCATTCATAGCTTCTATCAATTGAGGTCCAGCTGGGAACGGTCCTACCCAATTTACTTTGACACCCAAAGCTTTAAAACGTGGCTCGACAACTTTTTTTACCTTAACAATATCCCCAGAAGTTTGATAAGCCAAATTGATTTCTTTGGCCGTAAATTTGGGTTTTGTCTGGGCTTGAGTATTTTGTATTAAACTACCGGCTAAGGGAGTTGATAAAGCGAATAATCCTAATACTGAGTATTGGATAAGACGTTTAATAAATGTGCGACGTTGGTAACTAAATGGTATTTTCATTGCTGGGATATTTGTTGGCTAAAAAATGGGGATTGCTCTCAAGAATACGACATCAGTATGAATCATAAGACATCAAAAAATTTCCCATGCCCTATGCTCAATCTCCACAAATGATGTTTTTCAAAAACTTTTTTCAACTTTATATCTGCTACTCCAACCGTTTTGGTGTGAGTGCTTGATATTGTTGAGATTCTAGTAAAAATTCTTTAATATCAATCTTACGCGGGAGGAGTTTGGCTTCAAAGTATTCATCCGCAACTCGTTGTTGTTGAGTCAGCACAGAAGGCGTGAGTTTTTTCAATCGATAAGTGCGGCGGCGTGTCACCTGTTCTAAAAGAGGTACATCTAATTTCAATTCAGGAGCGAGAATTTTGGCTACTTCAGTTGGGTTTTGCTCTGCCCATTCCCCTAGCTTATCCACCTCTTCTAAAAAAACTCGTACTACCTCTGGATTTTTAGTGGCAAACTCACGCCTTGCTAGATAAAAACCTCCTTGGGTAGAGATTCCTGACGAATCTCTCAATACCCTAGCACCTGCTTCTCTTTGTACGAAAGCCAGATTAGGATCCCAAACAGCCCAAGCATCTATCTTTTTTTGCAGGAAGGCATCACGAGCTTCAGCCGGAGTTAAACTGACCGATTGAATATCACTAATTTTTAAACCTGCTTCCTTTAAAGCTCTCAACACTAAATAATGCGCAGATGATCCCTTTTGGAAGACAACTTTTTTACCTTTGAGATCCGATAATTTCTTAATAGGAGAATCTTTTTGAACGATGAGTGCTTGTCCTCTACCCTCGCTGGGTTTGCGTCCAGAAATATAAACTAGTTGCGCCCCTGCGGCTTGAGCAAAGATTGGTGGTGTTTCTCCCACAGATCCAATATCCACCCTACCAGCGTTCATCGCTTCTAACAGTTGTGGTCCTGCAGGAAAAGGAATCCAATTCACCGTAATACCTAACTTTTTCAGTTGTGGTTCTACTGCTCCTTTGATTTTGACAATATCGCCAGAAGTTTGATAAGCTAAGTTGACTGATGTTGTATTAATTCCTGGTCTGTTTTGCGCCTGGGTTCTTTGTATAAAACTACCTGCAAAAGACGCAGATAGGGCGAATATTCCCAGTGTGGAATATTGGACAATACGCTTTAATACTGTGCGTCGTGATTCTAGAAAAGGTATTTTCATAGTTACAAAATTTCTCTGTTTAGACTGGGATTCTAGTGTCATCAAATTTGGTGAAGGTAAAACCGTTAAATTGCTGGTTGTATCCGAGTTTTTATCTGTGAGGATACGTTAGCTATTCATCGTGATTGACAAGTTATGTCAGAGAGTATGATTTAGAGGCTATCTATACATACATCTACTGACTCTCAATCTGTAACTGAGAATTTTTAAGACAAAATCAGTACTGAAACAGCCTTCGGCAAAGCTTTTTCAGAATCTTTCGACTCTGGATACTGGCGTCTAAATTTAAAATCATCACAAAATACTGTAAAACGATTAATTTACAGTATTTTACATTAAAATAAAATTTCCCACAAAAATCTAAAAAAAGCAAGATGTCTTGCTCAAAAAATTTGCTAGTACTGCAAAGCAGAGGTCAAATGCTTTTCAAACAGTTCTTTAACTGTTGCGGCTAGTTTGTTCCTCTAAGAATTGTTTTAGGTGGGGCTGATCTAATTTCAGGTTAATTTCTTGAGCTTTGGCAATAATTTCATCTGGTGTCGAACCTTCTTGAATTGAACTAGCAATTAGAGCAATGGCACTTGCCCTAGCTCCAGCAGCACAGTGAATTAAGATTGGTTTGGGTAAATCCTCGATTTCTCGAATTGCTTTATCTACCAACTCTTGATTTGCTTCGGAAGGATTTAATGGAATGTTGATATAATCAACTCCTGCGGCTCGTGCCTGTTCCTGTTCGTCAGCTAGAAAGCCAGTTTCGTGAGGAGAACGCAGGTTTACTATAGATTTAAACCCTTCTTTCGCTAGTTGTTGTAATTCTTCAGGAGTGATTTGTCCTGATGCACTAAGTTGCTCACTTACTTTTTTGATGTCTGTCATCTCTAATTAGTTATCTGTCAAGGTTACTACCGTTCTAGAGCCAAGGCACTTCTTCTCGAGCATAACGAAAAGCGCGAAAAATTGAATTTTGCTCGCCATGAGCTACTACTGAGTTCTCTCCAGGAATTTTACGAACCGCAAAGTAAGGGTTGATATATTCCCAAACTATTTCTCCTGTAACTGTCACCTCAAATATCCGCCCGAACGCACCTTCGGTGATTAAGGTGTTACCATTTGCGAGACGCTGTGCGCCAGATATATAGGAACTGAAGAAATTTTGTGGTGGGTTATCAGTATACTCCCAAACTGTACCACGACGACGAATGGTATTTTGGTCAACTGATGTCGTTGCGATCGCCATAATTTTCAATGTATTTGGGGACTATTGGATTCAGCTAGACTTTCTTATAATCTTGTGGGACGAGCAATATGCCCGTCCCTTGTATTCAACGCCTACCCCAGAAGAATTATCCTTTTATAAAGAAGAACTCAGGAGCCACAATTCAGGAGTCAGAAGAATAAATACTGGTTAAAACCACGCGTTGACTCGTTACCGAGACAGGGGTTGAAACATATCTATAAAACACCATCCCTTTATGGGTGGGGTATTCTGACTTCTGGCTCCTGACTCCTGACTACTTTTTATTGGACAATGCCAAAACTACAAACCCAAAGCTGTTTTTAACTAACAACCAAGTTCTTGGTGATGTTAGCTACTTTAGATTCGACTGCTGTACCCTTGAAGAAGTCGGGGTTTGCTTGGGTGTAGAACTTATAGGGGTTACCAAATACATAGGCTTTGAAATCGTCTTCCGAAATCACCCCTTCTACAACGAGATCCCAACTTTCTGCTAGAGGATCTGTCAGATCGGGTACATCCCAGTGACCAACATCCGAGGAGTAAATGGCGTTGATTTTCACTCCTAAAGGATTGGCTTTATTGTTGAATGCTGCAGCAATGGTGCGATCATCAGACTCAGAACCAAAGAAGAAGCTGTTCACCCAGCGATCGCGGATGTCTTCGATTGATTCGATCCCAGCTGCAGCAAAATCTTCTAGTTCAGTACCTACTGGCTGACGGCTGTGACGAGTGAAAGAAGAACCAAGTACAGTCTTGGTCAATTCTTCTTTACTCAAGGAATATCCCTTAGTAATTTCGCCACCGAAACGTTCAAACAACTCATATAGCTGATCAGAATCCGTCAGATCTGGATTGTAGTTTTGTAGCCCTTTGATACTACGCTTGGAGAAGCGGTCTACTAGATGTATGTAGACATGAGCGCCCCAATCTGCGCCACCTTCAAGCATACCTACACGCAACTGTGGGAAACGTTTGGTAACACCACCGAAGAACAGCGCCTTAGCAAATGCTTGCGAACCATCAGCAAAGTGACCAATATGGTTGTTCATGTAATTGCTGATAGAGGAGCGTCCAGTCCAACCTTGACTACCATAATGGGTAGTAATCGGTACACCTAGCTCAACAACTTTAGCCCAGAAAGGATCGTAGTCGTATTCACTATCTAAACCAAAAAAGTCGATGTAAGAGGCGTATTTAGCAATTTCAGGGAATTGATCTGCTGGATATTTATCGGCGATCGCTTTAATCGGTCGCTTGACACCACCAGGAATATTAATGACTTTTAAGCCTAGTGTTTTTACGGCAAATTCTAACTCCTCAATTGCTTCTTGGGGAGTATTCATAGGAATACCAGCCACTGGTGTTAGGCGATCGCTATATTTCCGGTAAATATCAGCATGATAGTGATTCACCGCCCGTTGGAGGAGTTGGCGAGATTCGGAACTAGCTCCTGTTGGAGCCAGCACGTTATTAGGAAATAGTACCGAATAATCTGAGCCTTGCTCTGCCTGACGCTCATAGAATAGTTCAGGTAAAGTGTAGGTAGCTAGATCCAAGGTGTTGCGCGTAACTCTTGCCCACCAAGGAGAGCGAATTGTCCGGTAGTATTGACGTTCTTCTGGGGTTTGTTGATACCAGTCCTTACCATTGCTTTTGGAGTTGAGACGAGAAGATTCTGCTTTACGTAACTCGTCTACAAGTTTTGCTCCACCGTAATGAGCGATGTAATCCTCAAATGCTGGTGTAAAATCGTTAGTATGAACGTCAGTGTCAATTATTGGGTAATCAAGTTTGGATTTGATTGCAGCGGATCGCGAAGTTTTTAATCTGCTATACTCAGTCATTTTTTTGCCTTCAAAAATTACAAAAATAGTGCTGAGAAATAAGTTATGAATCAGCTACACCCTCAAATACTGTGGGAGCTGAGTAGGAAGTATTTTCAGTTAGGTCAATAAGTTAGTTTTTTAGCTAACCAATTTACACTTGGATATTGGGGATTAGCTGTGGGGTATCAGGTATTAAGTATGAAAAACTTCTTTATCCTCAGCCACTAGTCTTTGTTGGTGAGGATGTGTAGCACAATGATTCAGATCTGTAAGTCCTATTTCTCTAGCTTTGACTAGGTGGTCAGCTATAAGGCTAGTATTTGATTTTTGAAATACATATACATAAGTCGGGCATAACCTACCAAGACTATAGACACCAAGATCTTTTCAAAAATCAAACCAAATTCCTATAGTCACGAAAGTGCTTTAGTGCATTCATTACTTAAGTACGATAAATTTATTGATTTATCGTACTTTGTCTACAATCGACTATCTCACACTTATAAACAAAAAACAAGTACTGCTTAACACAAATTCATTTGCTAAAAAATTTATAACACCAGAGTGGAAATTGTACCCCATTGTCCAGTAAATACAAATTCTTTTAATGGTTTACGGATCCGGGGTGCTAGTTCCCTTTCTCGCAGACCATCAGATAGATTCTGTGGATCGCCAGCATAACCAACTACAATTGCAGTTGCTGGTTCATAACCCTCTGGAATCCGGTATTCTTTCCTAGCCGCATCCACGCTAAATCCTGCGATTTGATGCACAGATAATCCAAGAGCAGTTGCTTGAATCACTAGGTTCTCAATCGCGAGTCCGACATCATGAAATGCATGTCGATTGATCTTCCCATCATCATTATGTGTTTTCGCAACTGCCAGTATTAGTACTGGAGCGTTTTTCGCCCACCCTTGATTGAACTCAACTAGAATATTGAGGAGACGGCTATATTCCGTTGAATCGTCTTTAGTAGCAACGATAAAACTCCAAGGCTGATGATTGTAGGAAGAAGGTGCCCAACGAGCAGCTTCTAACACGGATAGTAATTTATCCTGCTCAACAGGGCGATCGCTAAATGCTCTAGGACTCCAACGACGACCAATGAAGTCATGAACCGGATATTGTGTTTGCGCGAGTTTTTCAGTCATCTTAATCGGTTTCCTGGATTATATTTGTTTAAGTTTGCTGTAAATAAGCTGTACACACCTGCACTACCGATTGATAATTCATTGTCAGTGGGTTTCACAGGCTTTGCAGTATTGAAAAAACCCTTTTTCCAACAAAGGAGTTAAATAATACTGTAAATAGATAGATGATAAGTTTGTTTACTTATGGTAGTGCATAAACGAGAATTGAGTCAATCAGCGCGGGAACGAACGATTTCTGGCTTTCTTTCCCGCTTGTCTTATAGCCCTATAAGTCTTTGTTATTTTCAGGATAATTGGCAAATTACAAGTACAACAGCAAATACCGGCACCAATAAACGATAAATTTGCACCACAACTGTGGGTCATCTGTCAACTCACATCGGATATATTTACTTATGTAGGATATGCCATCACTAAGTAGGTTCTCCAGCAAAATCAAATGGCTCAGAATCTGCCGTTTTATGTTCAGTAAGGTTTACGGAAAGATTTATTAACGCGTAGTTTTATCAAGATTTTATGGCTTAAGAACCATGAATATAAATTTCAAAAGACTAAATTTAAACCAATTCAAGCAATACACGCTTAAGCTTGATAACTGGTTGACTCAACGGCATATACATTTACTAGACGAAGCATACAAAGAAGCGCAAGAGATTAAAGCACTCGAAGATAAATATTTTAATGGAGGTAAGATTACTTATACATCTCAACAAAGTAAAATATTTTTTGATTATGTGCAAACCTTGCGCGATCGCCAACTTTGGAAAATACGGTTAAATCTCGCTCAATTTGGACTTTATAGTTATGTTTTACACAATAGATACTTAAAAAAGAATACTAGCTCAAAAGATTTTGGAGAACCACTAATTATCACCGAAAGTGAAGAAAAACAGCCTGTTAGAACGATGAACGATCACTTAGAAAATGTGATTGTAGAAAAGCTAAATTTCATTGATTCAGTAATTTATAAGTATCGCGAAACACCACAAACTGAAGTAGAAACCCCAGCAGTTCAACCGCTAAGCGCCACCACGCCCACACAAATTGTTAACCCTATTCGACAAAAAAACGAACAAGCAACTGCCAGAACAATTGATATCGCTACCATTGAAGCTGATTCAAATCAAAACAATCAAAGCTTAAGATTTGATTTTTTTAGGAATTTATATGCAGTAGGTAAAGAAATTAGCTCAGAACATGAACAAGAAGTCATTAAAAATTTACGACTACGACGTAAGAAGAATAAAATAGCTGTTCGGTGGCTATTCATATTACTAATAGTTCCTATTGTAGTCCAGATTATTACTAAAAATGTCATCTTTGAACCATTAATTACTAGTTATAGCGAGAGGGATCCTACAAAAGTAGAACTGTCTCAAGAAATTAAGGAACACTTTTTGAAGGAATTTACTGAATTCAAAGAAGAACTAGAAATTAGACAGCTACTGGAACTACGTCCACCAATGACTGAGGCTGAAGAAAAAAAAAGGTTTAAGGAAGTCGCCGTTGATCTCTGGCGAGAATCACGCGAAGAAGCCCGAAACGGTATTCAAAATCTTTTAGCTGATAGTGTAGCATTGGTTGTTTTTGTTGGACTGGTCTATTTTAATCGTGCCAAATTGTCTGTAATCAGAAATTTTTCTAACCAGACTTTTCTAAATTTAAGTGATCCCTTAAAGGTGTTTTTTTTCATTCTGGTTACAGATATGTTTGTCGGGTTCCACTCGGCTGAAGGATGGGATGTGTTGTTACAAAACTTTACTCATCACTTCGGTCTTCCCGAAAATGAGGCAGCTATCAAAACATTCATTGCTACAGTCCCTGTAATCATGGACTCCTGTATCAAGTTTTGGATTTTTAGTTATTTAACCCGCTTCTCTCCATCTGCATCTGCAATTTTTGAGCGTATGAATAGTTAGATAATATTTGGGATATTCAAGCATTGTATACAGAAACATGGCAGTACTTTAGCTCAAATAAATAATGTTTTTGAGCAAAAATACTGCCATGAATTCTCTTTTAAAGCTAACGTTATATACGAAACTGTTTAATTGGTGTTATTTTGCGGTTACTCACTCCACGCCTTGCTACTTCTGAAAAACGTTTTTGCTGTTTTAACTACGTGGAGAATTATAAACTCCCCAATATTCAATACCCTGATTGCGCAGTATTGTTTCAGCGCGATGAATTCCTTCCTCTGTGTCTTCTAATATGAGCAAATAATTACTCTGTTGAAACAACTATCTAAAGAGTCCCCCATAACGGTATCTATTTTATTAGCAAAAACCTCCCTCCAACGAAAGGCTTGAATTTTAAAATTAATGGTGAGGGACAATACAAACAATTGTCGGCTCAGGGCAAAAGCATCGGGAGTCTGCCAATGAAACGGTAGTAGGAGCCGTAAACCTCTTTACTTTATTATGGAGTCCGTGACCATTTTTCGGTCAAATTAATGTAGAATATCTAATAATTAGATTTTCTAAGCATATATCTGGCTGATGGATATGGTTATTTCTTCGTTCAATTCAATTTACCTCTGGATGGGGAAAAGGAGAAATCTAGCATAATGACATCCACCGCACTCATTGTTGGAGCTGGAACCGGACTAAGTGCATCCATAGCGCGTCTATTTGCGAAAGAAGGTTTTAAAATTGCTCTGGCAGCACGACAAGTTGATAAACTCGGTTCATTATCTGAGGAGATAGGAGCCGTTAGTTTTGCGGCTGATGCGGCAAAACCTGATGATGTCAATCGGCTCTTTAATGAAGTCGAACAAGTATTGAGTGCGCCAAGTGTAGTTGTGTATAATCCGAGTTGGCGAGTCAGGGGACCGTTTATCGAAATTGACCCCGTTGATGTTGCTAAAACGCTAGAAATCACTGCATACGGAGGTTTTTTGGTGGCACAGGCAGCAGCTAAACGCCAATTAGCCTTAGGCGGTGGAGCCATCTTTTTTACAGGTGCTTCCGCTAGTGTTAAGGGTTATCCACAGTCTGCACCGTTTGCAATGGGTAAATTTGCTCTACGGGGTTTGGCTCAAAGCATTGCTCGTGAACTAGCTCCTAAGAATATTCATGTGGCGCATTTTGTTATTGATGGAGCTATTCGTTCAGATACCCGTGTGGAACCAGCAGACAAACCAGATAGCTTACTCGATCCGGATGCGATCGCTCAAACCTATCTCAACATTCTCCGTCAACCTCGCAATGCTTGGACGTGGGAAATAGAATTGCGTCCTTGGGTGGAGACTTTTTGATTAGTTATTACCTAAGTATTGAAATAAAAATATACACGAGGTAAAGATGATTGACCTTTATTACTGGACAACCCCCAACGGACATAAAATTACCATATTTCTGGAGGAAGTTGGTCTACCCTACAACCTCATCCCTATAAACATCGGCAAAGGAGAACAATTTCAACCAGAGTTTCTGAAAATTTCTCCTAATAATCGCATTCCTGCAATTGTTGATCGTGAACCGGCTGATGGCGGGGAACCAATTTCTATTTTTGAGTCTGGGGCGATTCTCCTTTATTTGGCTTCAAAAACCGGAAAGTTGATTCCATCAGATATTAGAGGGCACGCTGAAGTGCTGCAATGGCTGTTTTGGCAAATGGGTGGACTGGGACCAATGGCAGGACAAAACCATCATTTCAGCCAATATGCACCCGAAAAAATTCCTTACGCAATCAATCGGTATGTGAATGAAACGGGACGCTTATATGCTGTCTTGAATAAACGATTGAGCGACCGTGAATTTATCGCCGGAGATTATTCAATTGCCGATATCGCAAGCTATCCCTGGATTGTACCCTACGAACGCCAAGGACAAAAATTAGAGGATTTCCCCAACCTGCAACGCTGGTTTGAGGCAATTAAAGCACGTCCAGCAACCATCCGAGCTTACGAGAAAGCCGAAGCATTAAAAAATCAGCAAATTAGTCCCGATCAAGCCCGAGATTTGTTATTTAATCAATCCGCCAGCACCGTAAAATGATAAAAGAATTGACACGCCGACAATTTATTACAACTGCTACGATCGCAACTGGTTTTACTTTAGCAGTACAACCCATTTCGTCAGCAACAGTTATCAAAACTGATAGCAAAGGATTGGTTGCAGGTGCGGTAAAAATCCCGGTTAAAGATGGTGAAATTCCTGCTTACAGAGCGCAACCTGAAACAGGGGAGAATTTTCCCATTGTCCTAGTCATTCAGGAAATATTTGGTGTCCACGAACATATTCAAGATATTACCCGTCGCTTTGCCAAGTTGGGATATTTAGCGATCGCGCCTGAATTGTTTATCCGTCAAGGCGATGTTTCTAAGTTAAGCAGCATTGACGAAATACGCCCAATTGTTGCTAAAGTACCCGACGCCCAAGTATTATCTGACCTTGACTCTACCGTGAATTGGGCTGCAAAGTCTGCCAAAGGTAATCCTAATAGAGTAGGAATTACAGGCTTTTGTTGGGGTGGTAGGATCACTTGGCTGTATGCAGCACATAATCCTAAAGTAAAAGCCGGGGTAGCATGGTATGGGCGTTTAGTTGGCGATCGTACAGCACTTCAACCTCAGTACCCCATCGATATTGTCTCGAAGCTCACAGTCCCCGTTCTCGGACTCTATGGTGGACAGGATACAGGTATTCCTGTTAACACAGTTGAACAGGTAAGGGAAAAGCTCAAATCTAGCACCAGCAAATCGGAAATAGTTGTTTACCCCGATGCTCCCCATGCATTTTTTGCTGATTATCGCCCCTCCTACCGCGAAGCTGATGCCAAAGATGGTTGGAAACGACTTCAAGCATGGTTTAAACAGCATCAGCTTTGACAGGATTCAGTTATCAGTTATCAGGAAGAGCAGCAGCATACTTTGATCACTGATAACTGTTTACTGTTCACTGATAACTGTTAAAGTTATGGGTCGAATTGTTTTGACAACCATCGGATCTTTAGGTGATCTTCACCCATTAATTGCAATTGGGCTACGTTTACGCGAGCGGGGTCACAGTGTTGTTTTCGCAACAATACAAGACTACCGCTCCCTAATTGAGTCATTGGGATTTGAATTTTATAAGCTTCGCCCTGATTATATTGCAATGGATGACCCCGAAATGATTGCGCGGATGATGAACATCCACAAGGGAACGGAGCATGTCGTCCGGGATTATCTTCTTGCGAATTTGCGCGATACCTATATTGATCTAATTGGACGCAGGAGAACCCCCGATTATTTTTACACTTGGCTCTGCTGCAGTCTTTTCTTCTGGGGATTTTTATCGAGAAAGCATTGAAACAATAAAGCTGTTGAATCGACGTGCTGTATTACTGATCGGCAAAAATCAACCACCTGAGAACTTACCTGAAAGCGTCGTTGCATTTGATTCCGTCCCCTATTCAGAAATCTTCCCTTATGCTGAAGCCATCGTGTTTAGCCATTTATTTTCTCGAAGATGTACCTCACAGGTACTTCTGCCTTAGCTAAAATAGATATTGCTTGGTTTATTTGTTTTTCAGAGACGTGAGAAAGCACTATCAATTGCTAACCCACAGCAAAATCTGTATATTGCCTTTTATAAGGTGAATGAAATCCTATAACAATATCTTCTTTGTTCACCCCCATAGAAACTAGTTCTTCAGCAATATTTACCTCTGTTCCATTCCACTGAATCCAAATTTTTTCATTTTTTATATCTATGTGCATTGAACAACCATAAACGCGATTTTTATTTTCCCAACCGACATGAACAAGTTGGTAATGATCGCGTATAGTATCAAATATTTGCTCTACTTCTACATCTCCATATGAAGGTTTATAGCTACCATGTTTTGTTAAAAATCGCTGAATGTATTCTCTATATTTTTCTAACTTACCCATCTTACTATTTCCTCAGTTTCAGTATCATAAACTACTAGTTTTAATTGAAATTCTTGAATTTGAAGTTGTATAAATGGAAGTGTAAAAAAATCATTATTGGTTTCTGTATCAACAGCTAAATATAGCTTACGTTCTGGTTCTTTTACTCTAAGAGCAGTGCGGTAGTTAAGGAACTGTCCCAGAGCAAGATGAAAATCAGTGATAGCTGATGGACTTAGAAAGCTTTTTATTTCAACAGCAATTTTTTCTCCTGATTTTTCTGCTGCAAGTAACTTCTCTGCCCCCAAATCGATACGCATCTGAACTTTACCAACATCAATATATAGGGGATCATTTGTAATAGTCCACCCATCCTTTTTCAAAGCTAATCTCACAGCCTCGTGAAATTTGTCTTTTGCTGACATAACTTAATTTATTCACTTGGGAGTACTATAATTTTACACTATAGCCCAAGGCAAACGCACCTAAGTTCAAGCGTCCCCGATCTAAAGAAAGAGTCGGGGATTTCCGCTAGAAACACAAGTTAACCAATTATTGATACCGTGATCAATACCCAAAGGCCTTGATTTATTAAGTTCCGTTTTTCAGTACTTAGTATGTTAAAAGTATACTTAAAAAAGGCATACTCTTAAATATAATACATGGTACTACCTTGCCGATATGTATCCCGTTTTTCACACAGATCTTGAATAGTATAGCGTTTGAAAATACCTTGAGAGGCTTGGTTGGCTTGACCCCAAATTTCATAAATAACGCTTTTTTCTACATTTGAACCGTCGTATCCCTCAATTTCTCGTGACTTTTCCTCACCTTCCACAATTGCGATCGCCTCTTGCAAAGTCATCTTCCAAGGTTCTCGTACCAGCACATAACCACCTTTAGCACCTCGCATACTTTGAATAATTCCCTCCCTTCGTAAAGCCGAGAGAATTTGCTCTAAGTATCGTTCTGGTAACGAATGACGCTCTGCTATTTCGCTAATCTTGACGGGATTTTGCGTTTTGTAGTTATCAGCTAGCTCGATTAAAGCTAAAAAGGCATATTCCAATCTCGAAGATAATTCCACGGCAATAACTAAATTAAAGTGTTCCATATTAATATACTACGGCTATCCGATAGCATTTTAGATTTTTGGAAAATTCTTACAACAAAGGTTCTACGAATGTCAAGTTATACCTATTCACTGACAATGTAGACTATTTTTTATACTCTTCTAAAGACCCTAATCTACGCATTTCTGGCCACATGTAAGCTGCCAATATTGCTACTAAAACTGTCCCGATTCCCCCACCTACAACAGCAATTACGGGGCCAAAAAAAGCCGCAGCTAAACCAGATTCAAAACGTCCTAACTCATTTGATGTACTAATAAACACACTATTAATTGCTGACACTCGACCACGTAAATGATCGGGAGTACGAATCTGTACTAAAGTATGCCGAATAACTACGCTGATTGCATCTAACGCACCGCTAAAGGCTAACATTAGCAACGATAACCAATACCAACGGGATAAACCGAAGATAATTGTGACTACGCCGAAGCCAATCACCGACCACAATAAAGCTTTGCCAGCCTTTCGTAATGGTGGTAAATGTGCCAAGCTCACCGCCATAATGAACGCGCCAATAGAAGGTGCAGCGTCTAAACATCCTAATTCAAATGGTCCAACCCGCAGGATGTCCTTAGCAAAGATAGGTAATAATGCTACTGCTCCCCCCAACAATACGGCAAACATATCCAAACTTATTGCCGCTAAAATTAGTTGATTCTTCCAAACAAATGTTGCACCAGCACCAAGCGCTTTTAGCGAGATTGGTTCTTGTGAAGGAGTAAATTGTGGCTCTGAAATTGTGGTGATTAATATAAAACACAGCAAACCTGCAAATCCAGCTAGCAAATATACACCTGTTGCACCTTTAAAAAGTGCGATCGCGAATCCTCCCAAAGCTGGTCCTACTACCGACGCAATCTGAAAACTAGTACTGTTCCAAGTTGCAGCATTGGTAAACACATTGACAGGTATTAACTGAAACATCAGTGCATCACTAGCAGGTTTGAGGAAAGCCTTGGCAACACCTGTTAATACCAAAATTGTATAAATCACAAACACTGCATTTGCTGGGTGAGTGTAGGAAATGACTGCTAAACCCAACGAACAAACCGCTAACACCATCAACGACAGAAGCATAATGGGTTTGCGATAAAATTTATCTGCTACATGTCCAGTAACTAAAGTCAGTAAAATTACTGGTAAAACTTGCGCCAATCCAATACCACCCAAAACCAAAGCCGAATGAGTGCGCTCATACAATTCCCAACCGAGCGCGACGGTTTGCATTTGTCCCCCTGTAAATAACAGGGTGCGTCCAATTGTAAATAATCTATAATCTCGAAATCTCAAGGCTGCAAAGGCATCATGTTGTGTCGCCTCAGCCTCACGGAGCTTTTTTAACTTCTGATTGCTCGAAGACATTTTTGAGTAGAATTAACCCTTTTTCAATTTGTGCTATTTCCGTTTCCATCAGACCATCTAATAAGTCTGCAATATGAGTGCGAGTTTCTGCTTGGGTTTGCTCAAGATGCTGTATACCGCTATCTGTGAGGTTTAAGACCACTTTTCGCCGCTCTTGAGGATTGTCTGTGCGTTGCACAAAATTACGTTGTACTAGTCGCTCTATAGTTGTAGATGCCGTAGCACAAGTCACACCGAGATGTTCCGCTATGTCAGATAATGAAGCTCCTGGATTGCGTTTGAGAAATGCTAGCGATCGCAATTGCGGTATGGATAAAGATGCTGCGCTATTTTCTCGCATATCCGCTCGAATAAACCGCATCACCAATGGAACAGTGTCCATTACTTTATTTGCACATTCTTGAGACGGTTTATTCGATTTCATAGGCTGATTTTCTCCTGTTTACATAGCCACCCGTGGATAAAGTTTGCCACAGATGAAGGTCAAGCCTACTAATGCTAGCAAGAGAATCGTAC
The DNA here is from genome assembly GCF_017591665.1 of Aetokthonos hydrillicola CCALA 1050. GTDB lineage: Bacteria > Cyanobacteriota > Cyanobacteriia > Cyanobacteriales > Nostocaceae > Aetokthonos > Aetokthonos hydrillicola. The sequence continues at coordinate 89,669 of NZ_JAAKGC010000027.1, forward strand.
AATCTAAACTAAACCCGTAGAGACTAGTACCATCTAAAAGCATCTTACCACGTAAAGCGTCAACTTCATAGGTCAAAGGATTTATATGGGAAAGAAACTTTAACCATCCAGGCATTAGAGAGATTGGATAGATAGCGTTGCTAGCAAAAAAGAATGGCATGGTAATTAGTTGTCCGATCCCGGTCATTCTTTCTCGTGTTCTCACCAGACAGCCAATAATTAACGAAAATATACAAAAGCAAGCTGCTCCCAGCATCACAATCAGTAATACTTCGAGAAAGGCGATCGCATTGAGATTGACTTTAACACCTAACAAAAATGCTAACCCATAAATAATAAATACCTGGGATAGACACCGCACACCACAAGCCAGCGCTTTACCCAAAACCAGTGCCACACGAGGAGTGGGACTAGCTAAAAATTTATGCACAACCCCTAAATCTCGTTCCCATATGAGTGTCATTCCACCCGTAAAAATCGCTACAAATAGAACACTCTGAGCAAGAATCCCCGCCGACATAAAATCTAAATAGGGTAAGTTTCCTGTTGGGATGGCGCGAGTTCTGGTAAAGACTTGCCCAAAAATCAGCAACCACAAAGCAGGTTGTACAGTTCTTACAACTAAATCAGTAGGATCGTGGCGCAGTTTACGCACTTCCAACTCAGCAACAACAAGGGTTTTGTTAAAAATTTCAGTAATTCGAGAAATAAAATTAGGTTGGCGCTTCTGGGGAGCATCAACCCAACCGTTGAGCGTCGCGCCTGGTTCTTGAGATTTCACGGTAGCTGACTCCTGATGTTATTAATTGATCGCCTGTGTAGTAAATAAATACATCGTCTAAAGTTGCACCTGGTTTCTCTAAAGATGCTTTCAACTCATTTGGTGCACCAGTGATAATTTCCTTTCCGCGTTGCATAATTGTCACGCGATCGCACAAATTATCGGCTTCTTCTAAAAAGTGTGTTGTTAAAAATATAGTTGTGCCAAACTCTTCACGCAATTGCTGTACCAATTGCCAAACCTGAGTCCGCGCAATAGGATCAAGTCCTACAGTTGGCTCATCCAAAAACAAAATCTGTGGTTCGTGCAAGATAGATTGGGCGATTTCTAACTTGCGAATCATTCCACCAGAGTAATTTCTTACTAGGCGATCGCGCACATCCTGCAAACCCATAAACGCGAGAACTTCGCGGATACATCGCTCCCGGCGTTTAGGGGGAATATCGTACAACTTGGCGAAAATTAAAAGATTTTCGTAACCTGTAAGATACCCATCTGCTGATAAAGCTTGCGGTACGTAACCAAACACTCTCCTAACCGCAGCAGATTGATGGGTTACATCATAGCCTGTAAGTGTCGCTTTCCCCGCACTCAATGGTAGCAAGGTTGTCAGCATCTTTATAACTGTACTCTTCCCTGCACCATTCGGTCCGAGTAAACCAAAAACTTCTCCTTTTTTTACAAAAATATCCAGAGAATCAACAGCAACGAACTTGTCAAAACGGCGCGTCAGTCCCTGCGTTGACAAAATTATCGGAACTTCCTCACTATTGTGCTGTTCCGAGTATCCTAATTGTCCTGTAATCGTGGTCACGGTTTTTATGCAACCCCTATTATTTAGATAATCTAATTATTAGCTTATCGTTATTTTATGTCAGTAGTTTATTTTTGACAATCAGAGATAAAAAAACAGCATAATTACTGATAAAAGATGATTTTTGGATAAAATACTTACCTTTACTCTTTCAAATTCATTTTTGCTTTGTATTCGACTGTGTAGCGATAGATTGTACTTTGACGCCTGTAAATACTTAAAAAGTACTGTATCTCGATTGATTTTTTGTATTCTTTGTAGTAGATTAAGTTTTAGTTAATTGTTCGTACAAAACACAACTCAGCCGATAAAAAAGGTTCGATAAAGCAATAACGCAGGTAAGGGATTTGGATTCTAGGTGATGGTAGCTAGGTTCAACCCCCATCTGAATTATCTCCGCATCACCACGTCTGAAAGTCTCCGCGCCTCTGACTTGAACTGTCCCCCCATCGCACAAATATAAGGACAAAAAAAATGGGCTTACCACCATTTGAAAAAGAATCGCTGCATGATGAATATTGGTCGTTATGGCAACCAACAAAATTACCATCAGATGTTGAATTATTGGCAGACGACAAAATAAAGCGAGATCTTTGGGAATATGACAATCATATGGAACGACCAAGATTATCCCTCAAAACGCTGATAAAAAAACTCTTTTATGAACTACCCCACCGTAAAGACGGATGGGGTTTCTAAATCCCCATTCGTCTTATTGATAGAGTTTTGACGCTTCATTTTACCAAGTTGCTTCATCGATCCAGTATGCTTACGCTTCTTGGTCGAG